>CAISPO010000049.1 GCA_903887415.1 uncultured Bacteroidota bacterium
TATTAAATCCAGAATTTGGCGCAGTAACGGTTTGTTATTATTTTTACTACGTTTGAATAGCCCCATATTTTTGTGTTTTGGTCGTTCTTAACCAAAGGTATGGCCGCTATTCAGGCAAAAAAGTTTCGGATAGTTGTGAATTAAATTCCATTTATGAAAACCGTTGCGTTGCCATTTCTTTTGGTGTTATCGCTGGCCTGCCATATTTCCTATGCGCAAAATAGCATATTCGCAGGAAAAATTGTGGATGAAAATAATAAACCTGTGCCGGGTGCAATAATTAAGATAAGCAGCAAGACTACCTCGCCTGTTGAAGCTAAGTCGGATTCCGATGGACTGTATTGTACAAAGCCGATTGCTACCGGGCATTATCATTTGGCTGTGTTCCTGAACAGTGAATGCCGCGGGCTAAAGAACGTGGTGCTGGATGAGGCCTCGGGATCAAAGAAATTCTTCCTCATTAAAATGGGCGGTGGCAGTATTGATGTTAGTGCGGTGGATAAAGATCCAGCTATGGCAGTGAAGCTGGACCGGATAAACAGCAGGCATGATATGGACGGGGGAAATCGTGTTGGCACGTATCGTTTGCCGAACGATAATGCCAGTTTCTATTATCATAGGAAAGATTCGCTGATTAAAAAAGAAAATGCAGCACCTGTAGGTGAAAAAACGCCACAAATCAAATAGCTTTATCGCGAATGAATAAAATAATACCGTACCTTTTACTTATTGTATTGTTTTTTTTCGCACATGTTTGCTGTGCGCAGAACAGCATATTTGCCGGTAAAATAGTGGATCAGAACAACAAGCCGGTGCCTGGCGCGGTTATTAAAGTGAGCAGGCCGGAAATGCCGCCGATAGAGGCCGTTTCGGACAGTGACGGGCTGTATTGTACCCGGCAAATAGCCGATGGAAGTTATTACCTGGATGTGTTCACAGACGGGAAGTACAGAGGGGAAAACGAATTATCGATCGATACCTCTATGGGGGTAAAAAAGTTTTTCCTGATAAAGGTGCATAGCAGGAAATTTGCCGTGAGTGCAGTTGACAAGGATACCGCTATGGAAACCAAGCTGAAGGTCTCAGAAAAGGAAAACCATATGGTGACGGCCATCCCAGAGGTTACCGGCGGCACCTATATGTTTATGCTGAAGAAAGATACCACCAGCATTAAAGTCGAGCCAGAGCCGCAGCCGGTGATAGAGGTGAAAAAACCAACCGCAATTAAAAAAAGACGCCGATGAAAAAGATCGCAAATTATCTGCTGTCAATTGCCTTGGTATTTCAGGGCCATTGCGCACTGGCACAGGCCGGTGTTCTTACCGGTAAAGTAGTTGATGCCGGCAATAAGCCGCTATGGGGCGCCGTAGTCCGGGTGAATAAGGACGGACATATGCTCACGGAAGTAAGGGCAGGGGAGGATGGTATATATACTACCAAGCCACTTGAGCGCGGCCCTTACTTTATAACTGTGCAAATAGAAGGCAAGGAACTGGAAACAAAAAAAATGTTCTTTGATGCAGCCGGTGTAAAAAAATACTATATCCTGAAAGTGGTAAAAGACAAAGTGGAAATAAGCAAGATGGACGAAGATGCCTTCAACGAAATGGATCTGCGTGAGCGGAGGGATGTGCAACGCCGGCCGAAACGGTAGATGCTATTGAATATGGCTATTATAGCCCGCACCGCCAAAAGATATTGCGGATTGTTGCAATCGGCGAACCGAATTGAAGACAGACTGCCTAAAAAAGCCTGCCGGGAAAACCCGGCAGGCTGAACCATTATTACTTATCGTTTGTAATTACTGAACTGCTATTCTTGCAACAGAAGAGCTGTTGCCATTGTTGATTTTAGCAATATACATACCTGGCATTAAGTGGAGGCCGTTAACTGTGATCGTTTCACCGCCATTTTTTGCATTTACCGTCTCTGTATGAAGTACACGGCCTGCAAGGTCATAAATGTTTAGTGCGTAAGTACCTTCTTCGCTGGTACTGTAAGCCAAAGTTATTTTATCGGAAGTAGCCTGGCCTATAGCTGTTAAAGAAACAGATGGCTGAGTAGAAACATTTACTACACCTGTGCCGCCCACAGAGTTGGTGTAAGTCAGGTGAAAGTCATCGATAGCCGATGTAGTGCGCAAGCCAGAACCCGAAGAAGAATTCAGTGTAGCTATACGGATCCATACATTCTGGCTGTTGTTATCGAGCAGATTGCCGAAGTTTACAGTTACCGGAACATTTGAAAACTTGTAGCCGCCCGTGGTCATAGATGTTGCAGTTACAGAAGCGACAGGTACCGGGGTAAACAATGTTGGCGTTGTTCCAAAACCATAGTCAACAGCCCATGTTGTAACACGCGGAGACGTTTGGTCCAGCGATTCCATGTTAAATGTTGCTATGAAGCCCGAAAGGCCGGTAGTATTAGTTACACAGAAAACAAATGCAGGCCCCGGATCATAACCTCCGCTGCTTTTTTGGCGAAGACCGAATGCCCGGTTGGTTACAGCTTCTTCGTCACCGCAGTTCATTGCATTCGTTCCGGCACCAGCATCATTAGATGGCACATTCTTAAATCCTGCTCCGAAAATATCTGTAGTGCAAGCGCCTGCCAGTGTATCAAGGCCTGCAGAGTCCGCATAACGGCCATAAGCTACCGAGCCGAAAGCTACAGGTGCGCCACTGATAGAGTCGATGTAAAAATTACCGGGGCTTGTTGATGTAGCGCTAATATAGCCCGCCCATCCTGTTGGCAGGCCCGAGCCTATGCCATCGAAGTTTTGCGAATAAGAAGTGCCTGTCAGGGAGTATGGAGTGACCTGGGCGAAAGAAGTTACAGCACCTGCACATAACGTCAACAGTAGTAATGTTTTTTTCATTTTTTGCTTTTTATTTTGTTCGTGTAAAAGTCATTTTATAATCTGTCTAAAATGTTACCTTAGGATTAAGTAATTGTTAAGAGTATATTGATATCCATGGAGTCACGTTAATGACATCTGGGTTGAGTCATTTGCACATCCGTTGTATCCCGTATCTGAAACTGGTTAGTGCTGCCATAGAGGGCAAATATGCCGGTTATAGTACCATAGCCAGATGGCGTAATGGCATTGAAGAAATTGGAGTAGCTGCTGTTGTATAGTGTGATAGAAGCTGCAGTTCCGGAACCATTATTGCATTCTACAAGGTTACGTGAAGTACTGACTGCTGCGCTGCTTGGCAGAGCGTAAACCACGTTCATGGATGCACTGTCGAACTGCATATTATCGAGCTTTATCAGGGTATTCTGGTATGGGCCGGGGAAGGAAAGGTCGGTTAACCTGCATTCAAGGGGTGTTACAGTATGTGGATAAGATGCTTTTACAATAAAAGTATCTTGCAAGGTGGGAGGGATACCAGTCACAGTGTTGCCGCCCGCGGTTACATTGTAAGCCAGTTCAGGGTTGCCCTTATAACTCGTGATATACAATCCATTTAGTTTAATGTACACTTTACGGCCAATAGGATAGTCATTGTACAAATAGGTATTCGCAATTGAGATGTTGATGCCGGCAGTGGAATCCTGGATAACGATCTGTTTATAAAAATTCCCCGACCTGTCGTCAGCTACCACAATACCATAGATGGTGCTGTCGCCCAGTATCCTGTATGCGCCATTTGTGCCCCATAAAGGTTTTACCAGGTCCCTGATCTTCAAATTTACGGTCAACCCCGGGTCAAAAGTGGTGAGGTCCGGTGGGTTATCATAAGATTGTTTAAGGCATGAGCTTAAAGAAATACTCATGGCTGCTGCAAAAAGTGTAAGTCGGAAATTCTTCATTTGTATTATTTTATTTTTATTGTTTAACGTTATTAAAACCGCAAGCTCGCGTTTATAGAAAAGTTGATGCCCATCCCGTAAATGTATTTGTTGGCAAATTTCGAAGAGTTATAATTTGTAAAGTCATACCTAAGCTGTTCGTAACCGCTGTTGATGACATTTGTGTTGTTGAGCAGGTTGCCAATACTTGCGCTGATGTTCAGTACACTTTTACTGGAGATGCTGTTTATTTTCTTCGACATTTTTGATAGCTGGAAATTCTTGCCGGCGCGCATGTCTATAGTAAAAGCGCTGGGCAGTTCTTCCTGGTTCATTACAGAGGCCCATTCCGGTGTTCCCTGTGTGTAAAACCCGCCTGCGGCAGTTGTTCTCCGGTTAGGGTTGATCTCCACATAGTTCCTGTCGAAGTAGTTAAAGGACACATTTATGTTCCAGCTTTTTGGGTGATAATTGAGGGCTGCTATGTAAGATGACTGCGGGCCGCTGGACAGGTAATAGTTCTTAATATAAGTAGTGCTGGGCGTGGATGTTGTAGTGGGCTGGTTATCAAGATATACGTTGATGTTGGGGTTGTTGGTATAAAAAGCCTGCCCCACAGATGCAATGCCCAGTGCTGTGAACTGACGGGATATTTTATACATCAGTGACAGCTCTGTTCCTATGTTCCGGGTGTTTTCGTTGGTCATAACGTAGTTCACCGAAGTGTTATAGGCCGGGTCGTCATCGTAGAACCGTTTTATTTCCGTAGCGTTGGTAACATCGGCCACATAACCAAGCACTTTCACTGCCCACTTATTAGCGTTCAGATAATAACCTGCCTCTGCGGTCTTATTGTTTTGCACCGTAGGGTTACTTACTGTAAAGTCCCGTGTGGGGGCCGAAATATAGGTGTTCGTTGGAGTGGGCGGGGTGACACTGTATGCTGCATTTACAAAAAATGTATTCCGCAGGTCGATCTTATAGGTAGCGCCACCTTTTACAGCGTAAGTCAGGAAATTTTGGGAAGGGCTTTTTCCAAAGGAATTGTCCGGGAATAACCCGTTCCTGAAATAACCATCGCGGGAAAAAGAATAGTCACCTGCGGTAACGGCTGCAAAAAAGCTGAACTTATCTAAAGTATAAACTCCCTGGCCCCATACAAGTGCGTTGTTTACTTTTATTGCATAGTCATTCCCATACTTATCACCAACTTTGATAACGGCGTTGGGTTGGTTAAGGTTGTTCTGATTGTAAGTAGGGCTGCCTACATATTGCTGGCTGGCAAAATTATTATAGTTTACATAGTAATCACCACCCAGGAGGTCGGCAAGCTGGTTATAATTTTCTGTGCTTTGCGAGGTTGCGGTGAGGCCGCCCGTAAAAGTGATATTATCAGTCAGTACGTGTTCAATATTTGTATTGAAACTGTATTTTTTAAGGTTAGCTACCGTATTGCTGAGTACGTAGGACGATTGTTTGCCGGTATAATTATTGCCAGCTACACCGTTTACATTATACATGGTTTGTGTGTTCAGGTAATTGGCCTGATACATGCGGCCCCAGTTAATTTGCATGGCTGCTGCCGGGTCTGCCAATATTTCCTGCTTCAGTGAGTTGCCCACGGTAGAGTCTGGCGGCGACATAGTGTACCAGTAGCTGGGCATATTCTTGTAGTAATCTCCGTATGGGCTTGAGGCGTTATAATAATCGATGAAAGATTCTTTGTCCTTGCCGAATTCATATCCTACCGCGGTATTCCACCTGGTCTTATCGTTTGGCTTGTATTCATAGTTCAGTATCGTCAGTGGCCTGAACTCTTTTTGAACCCTTGCGTTGCGTATATCGCCGTTATCGTATCCCCAGTTATGGTTATAGTAATTTGAGCCATCGAGCGCATAAGCCTCTTTTGTTGCCGATGCTGCTTTTGCATGGTCTATAGGAGAGCTCACAGTGGTAAGGTTCAGCAGGCCTTTTCCCAGTTTTTTGCTTACGCCCGCAGAATATGCATAGTCATTGTAAGATGTACCGGGAAAGTAGCCTTTATCTGCCCAGCGCTTTGCAAACGAGGCGGTATAAGCCCATCCGTTAGCGTTCATTCCGCTGCTGTGCGTCAGGGTTACGCCCTTGTTGTAATTTCGGTCGGTTTCCACATAGGCTACCTTTGTTTCGGCATATTGGTTTGCAGCACTGGCATCGCGGTATTCAGTCCCGGTTTTCTGCCCGAATGCATAGCTGGACGGCCCAAGGCCATAAACCTGGTCGCGCAGGCGGAAGACATCGTACAGCTTTCCGAACTGGTTAAAGCTCACAGCATTTGTTTCCAGGTTATTAATGGTGATCCCGTTAATATTCTGGTCATGTTCGCCGCTCTGCAGCCCGCGATAATGAAAATTGTACAGCGCCACCAGGCTGTACATGGCGCCTAAAAACTGGTCGCGTGTATTTGAAGCGGCCATTGCCCCGCCCATGTTTTGGGCCGAAACACCATCGTCTTCAGTGCTGGTATTGCCGTTGTCGTCAATAACTATTGTTGGTATTTCCGCATTTTCCTGGGCAGACATGTCAACACCATTTGGCGTCACCAGGATATCGCCCATATCCACTTCCTGCTTGTCAACGGTAACTGTCTTTGTTTCAGTATTGATATTAAAGTTGCTGATCACAACAGTCTGGGAGCCAAATGGCACTTCGCTGATCACGAAATTACCATCTCCGTCAGTAGTTGTAAATACATTCAGTGCAGGTATAGAAACCTTAATATCATTGAAAGGCGCTTTACTGGTGGCATTGATAATTTTACCTTTTACTATCGCTGTATTTTTTGTTTTTTGAGCTATGCTGAATGTCGAGATGGAAATAAATAATGCAAGGATCGCAATGAACTTACTCATGATACAAAAATGTGTTTAAGCGTGTAATTGAGTTTGCGAAATTAGGCAGGCAGCCATTGAACAATCAATTTAGTTGGTTATGTTATCGTTACCACTACATAAATTTTATGTTACTTAATTGTGACCAATCGTTTTTTTAGATTCAATTGCAATTCCTTTGCGAAAATTTTAGTATGCTGAATAAGGCGGTTTTATCAGGGTTGTTTATTCTTCTATTTATCAATGCGAAGGCGCAAAAAGAATATAAAGTAGTTGCAATAGGTTTTTATAATTGCGAGAATTTTTTCGACACCATCCACGACCCCAATAAAAAAGACCTTGAAACAACCCCTACCGGCAAAGACTACCTGGAAAAGCAGCACAATATTGCCACAGTCATAGAGCAGCTCGGTACTGATTTGACGCCAGATGGCGCCGCAATGGTAGGCCTGGCCGAAGTAGAGAATGACAATGTGCTTAAAGATCTTATAGCCCAGCCCGAACTAAAAAAACGCCACTATAAGTATGAATGGTTTTACACGCCCGATGAGCGTGGTATAAGCACCGCATTGCTCTACAACCCCAAGTACCTCAAGGTGCTGAAATCAGAGCCATTGCATGTGGCCACAGAAACTTTACCTGGCAAGCGCCCAACACGGGATATATTGCATGTATGTGGTGTACTTGCCGGAGATACGGTGCATATCCTGGTAAACCACTGGCCTTCGAAATCGGGTGGGGAGGCGGCGAGTGCGCCGGGCCGCAAGTTGGCCGCAACGGTGGCAAAAAGGGTAGTGGATTCGCTTATGAGCCGGGACCCCGATATCAAGATCATCATCATGGGCGATTTCAACGATAACCCCACGAGCGAAGGCATAGCAGATATACTGAATGCCAAAGCGGACATAAAAGACGTGGAGCTCAACGGCATATATAACCCCTGGATAAAAATGTACAAAAAGGGCCTCGGGACAGAAAATTACCAGCATGAATGGAACCTTATAGACCAGATCATGGTTTCCGGTTCATTTATTACCAACAACAATAAGCGGTGGAAATACTATAACGCCGAAATTTTCAACAAGAGTTTCCTTACTTACCAGTTTGGTTACAACAAGGGCCTGCCGCACCGCTCATATACGGCAGCCCATCTGTGGGATAACGGTTACAGCGACCACTTCCCTGTGCTGATGTATTTGGTGGAGAAAAAGTAATTTATTTGCCTGGAGGTGACATTACCGTACCACACTTTTTGCAGGTGCGCTTTTCAACATCATCATAAAAGCGGTTCATTATGGGCGGCAACTGCGCTACAATGTCTGTGATGTTGGCAAACTCCTCATAGAGTTTTTCATCGCACTTTTCGCAGAACCACATAAAGCCATCCAGTTCCTCAGTCTTACGTTTTATTTCTATTACCAGGCCCACGGTATTTGACCCTCTCTGCGGTGAGTGGGGTGTTCTGCCTGGCAGTAGGAACATATCCCCGGCTTTTATGGGTATGTCAACGATCTTTCCGTCCTCCTGTATGCGCACTACAATATCACCTTCCAATTGGTAGAAAAGCTCCTCGCCTTCATTGAAGTGAAAATCTTTACGGCTGTTGGGACCGCCTACTACCATCACTATAAAATCGCCCGCTTCTGTGTAAACGCTTTGATTGCCTACTGGTGGTTTCAGTAAGTGGCGGTGTTCTTCTATCCATTTGTTCAGGTTGAAAGGACGTTGTACTGGCATGTTGATCAGTTAAAGAGTTAAAATGGTTAAGACCTCTCCCCAGCCCTCTCTGAAGGAGAGGGAGGTGTTGCGCAAGCGCGAGCGGTTGTTTATTAAATATTCATTAGTTTAAGCGTTGCTGTGCTCATTCGACCTCACCCACGCCCCCGGAGAGGGGCGGAAAGGTCACTTCAGTATTTTCATTTTCACCGTTTCTATCCTTGTGTCCGTCACAAGGAGAATATCAAATTCGTACTTGCCCAGAATGATGCGCTCTTTTATTTTGGGTATGGTCTCGTGTTCGGTGATGATGTAGCCCGAGAGGGTTTCGGAGTCATCGGTTGGGAAAGTAAACCCGTATTTTTCATTCAGGTAGTCAAGCTCCAGCCGGCCTGAGAAAATGTATTCGTTCTCTGCTATCTGCTTTTCCACATGTTCCTGTTCGTCATACTCGTCATTAATATCCCCGAATATTTCTTCCAGCACGTCTTCCATAGTCACAATACCTGCGGTGCCGCCAAATTCATCGATCACCCATGCAATGCTCTTGCGCTCCTTGGTAAACCGGTTCATCAGGTCAACAGCGCTCATGGCTTCCGGTACCGGGGTAATGGTATGCAATATCTCCCTGATAGATTGAGGGCGGCGGTTGAGGTCAAGGTGGTGTATGTACCCCACAATATTATCAATGCTGTCATCATAGACAAGGATCTTCGATAATTTTGTCTCAATAAATTTAGCCCGTGCATCTGCCACAGACGCCACTATCTCTATGGCTTCTATCTCATTCCGTGGCACCATGCACTTGCGTATCTTCACATTTACGAGG
Organism: uncultured Bacteroidota bacterium; assembly: GCA_903887415.1. Lineage (GTDB taxonomy): Bacteria > Bacteroidota > Bacteroidia > Chitinophagales > Chitinophagaceae > Nemorincola. Next base: position 9,211 of record CAISPO010000049.1, read on the forward strand.
TACAACGCATTCTCAAAAAGCTCTGCATTTACCTCGCTCGATTCATTTTCGTGCCCGTGCATGCTCTGCTTCACAAACAGTTCCAGGTCTATCCGGTTGAATACCTGCTTGTTTTCCTTGAAACGTACATTGAAGAGATATTTCAGGATGAACTCAGAAATGGACACAAACACCTTGGCTACCGGGAAGAATATCCAGTACATGAACAGCATGGGCACGGCGAATATAGCCAGTACCGTTTCCGCCTTCGACCGGAAGATGGCCTTGGGGAGAAACTCTGCGAAGATCAGAATCACTATAGTAGCCAGCAATGTATCAAGCGCCAGCTTCGGATATTCAGAAAGGTCAAAATGGTAGCGGTGCAGCAACTGCGCCGTGACGTCTGCCGCCAGCAGGCCGTAAACTACCAGTAATACATTTACGCCCACGAGGCTGGTGCCAATGAATTCGGCCGGGTTCTCCATGAAGCGGGCAAGTATCTGCCCTGAGAATTTCCCTTGCTTTTTACGCAGCTCTATATTCAGCTTATTGGCGGAAATAAAAGCAATTTCCGTTCCCGCAAAAAAGCCCATGAGCAGGATGCAGCCTAAAATGTATAACAGCAAATGTGATATATCCATAAGGTAGTCAAAGATAATAAAAAACGCCAAAGCGGAAAGTAAGCTCAATGCAGCCTTTATCTTTACTATCCACAACTGGGGAAAACGAGGAAATTAATTTATGTTTTAACGACGTATATTGCGGCTGCTAAAACAGAGAAAACCACCTCATGAAAATTTTTTTAACCAAACAGCAATAATTTCAAGATCTACCCAACCAAAATAATATTTGCTATTGTCTTGTATAGTTAGGAATATTTATCTTAATTTGGTGTCGGAATTTTTTAACGTTTTTCTATATAAAACTAAAAACATGAAGAAATTAATACTTGGAGTGGGTGTAGCGGCATTATTGGCGGGACAGGTGAGGGCTCAGGACGTACACTTTACTCAATATTTCACATCACCGCTCACTTTGAACCCGGCTATGTCCGGCCTTGTTGACGAAGACCTCCGTTTTGCTGCCGATGTTCGCGAACAATGGTCTTCTGTATCGCCCAATCCATACATGACCGGCACGGTATCTTACGATATGGCGATGCTGAAGGGCAAACTGCCTGAGGGCGATGCGCTTGGTTTTGGTTTATTGGGGCTGTATGATAAATCCGGCTCGGGTGGCCTCACTAATACGACCGTTGGCCTTTCTCTTGCATACCACAAGGCTTTCGGCTACGACAGGCAACAACACATTTCGTTCGGCGCCCAAGCCAACATCGTAGAGAAGAGCCTCGATTTTTCCAAGTTGACCTTTGAAGACATGAATGTTCCCGGTTCCGGCCTTATCGGCTCTACCTCTGAGCATTTCAATAGTTCTACGCTTACTTACCCTGATTTTAATGCAGGCCTTATGTATTCCGGCAAAGTATCAGACCACGTTACTGCATATCTCGGCTATTCTTATTATCACCTTACACAGCCGGTGGAGACTTTCTTAAGCAACGAAGACCACCAGATACATGCCCGCCAGACGGGTTATATGGGCGCTTCTGTTGAGATGAACCCTAATACCGTTCTTTATGCGAGTGGCCTGTACCAGAGCCAGGCAGGTGCTACAGAAGTATTGGTAGGCGCTGCTGTTGGTTTCGTGCTTAATCCCGGTCATGATGCAGAGTTCCAGAAAAATACTATATTCTATCTTGGCGGCTGGTACCGTTACGGCGATGCTGTTGCCCCATATGTGGGTATTGAATGGTCTAAAATGCGCATAGGTTTCAGCTATGATGTTAACGTATCGAGCTTTACACCAGCTACAAGCGGCGTAGGCGCTTACGAGATCACGCTGATGTATTTTGGCCGTATCAACAAGCACGAAAGGAATCCGGGTTACAACTGGTCTTGCCCTAAATTGTGGTAAGCTGAACTCATTGATATCCATATACAAACCGGCTCCAGCAGCCGGTTTGTTATTTTAATGGAAGTTCGATGATAATGAGGTCAGTGCATTGCTGCATTTTTTGTATCGAACTGGCGTTATCCAGGTATTGCGCGAGGCAAATACATTAAAAATGATTGTGTTATTCTGTTAGCCCGATCGGGCTTAAATATGAAAAGCCATCGCCAAAGCCGGTTGAAAAATATGATTAAGACAAGCTAAGTCGGAACTGATTGAATAATAATTCACAGGTTAAACCCCTCAGGGTTTCTGCATATTTGTTTTCTACCCGGAGTTGCACTCCGGGCTATTCATATTTAAGCCCATTCGGGCTATTTGATTTTAATGCGTTTGCCCCGGAACGATAACAGTTTGGCGCTAAGTGTGATAATTCGTTTAGGACATAAAAAAGGCGGGGAATAATCCCCGCCGCTGAATTAACCAAAATGAAATATTTTACCACAAACTGATATTATAGGTATGCGTACCTATTGTGAGCTGGGCCTCTGCATCGCAGTTGCCGGTGCCATAGTCAAGAATATGTGGGCTGGATGCAAAAGTAGTGCTGGAAATATCCACGGTGCCTGCCTCTATAAACGGACAGTTGTTGGCTACCTGCAGGGGCGAAGTAATGTCGAAAGTGAACACATGCCCATTAGCACGGGTTAGGGTGGTAGTGCCGGTTATCAGGTACTGGTCATCACTACGTTCTGGGGTAGAATACCCAGCCTGCCAGGTGCGTACTCGGTTACCTACCCAAGTAATAACACTGTCTCCGCCAATATTCAGGGAGTCATTTACTGTAACATTGTAATACACCTGCCCGCTGCTGTTTGTGCCCATATTTGTCACGGTCTTACTGCCCATTACTTGGTTGTCATTTACATAATAGTTACTGTAGGTAATGGTGTGCGTACTGCCGCTGTCCTTGTAATGACCCGAGTAGGTCACGATTATCTCACCTCTCCTGTTTTTAAAATCAAGGCAGGTACAATCTGTTGTGCCGAAATTGATGGTTAGTACATGCGGTGTTACCGTGGTATCGTTGGTAACGGTTGCGCACCCCCCGATCGTTGTCCCGGTTGTTCGCAGGTTGGAGCCGCTTGTTGCGGCTGCCGCATCCGCAATAGAGATCACATCGTTACTGGTCTGTTCCGATTTGGCAGCATCTGATGCGTAGCCGCCATTATCATCTGCGCTGGTAAGCGCAGGGTTGCTGTTGTTGCTGTTATCCCGCTTGCAGGCTGCAAGGGATAACATGGAAGCTGCTATTATTATAGCGCTCTTTCTCAAAATTGTCTGGTGTCTCATGGTTCTTCTGTTTTATGCAAATAAGACCTTCGTTGTAAAAAAAAGTTTAAACAGCTATTTTTGATGGTACTTAAAAGCTGGAAAATACATGGCACGATATATGATTGTGCCAGCGCCGGTACGGTATTTGTAATTTAACAGAAATGGCCTGCCGGATAAAACTTGCTGATAACCATTATCTTTAACTATGGCCAAGATCAACAAAGGCACCCTGATCATAAAGAAAATTCTGAAGATACTTGGCCCTGGCCTTATCACAGGCGCCAGTGACGATGATCCCTCTGGGATCGCTACCTACTCGCAGGCCGGCGCACAATATGGATTATCAACACTATGGACTGCCTGGATCACCTTCCCGCTCATGGCCGCTATACAAGAGATGTGCGCACGCATAGGGCTCGCTACTTCGAAGGGGCTGACTACCATATTGAAAATGCATTATCCCAAATGGGTCATGTACCTGATGGTGCTGTTCAGCTTCCCTGCCATCGTGATGAATATTGGCGCAGATATAGCGGGTATGGGCGCTGTCGCAAATCTCATAATACCCAAAGTGGAAGCAGAATATTTTAGTGTTTTTTTTACAGTTGTATTGTTGATCTGCATAGTCCTGTTTCCTTATCATAAGATAGCTGCGATACTTAAATACCTGGCTATGATACTGCTGGTGTATCTCATAGTGCCTTTCCTTGCAAAAACCGACTGGGTAGCGGTGCTGAAAGCCACAGTTATACCGCATGTAGAATTCAATAAAGACTTCCTTGGCATATTAGTAGCCATTCTGGGCACTACAATATCACCTTATCTTTTTTTCTGGCAGACAGATATGGAAGTAGAAGATCTGCAGGAAAAACAAAAGAAACAAAAAAATATCCTGATTGCAAGCAGGCGGATGTTTCAGGACATGCGGGCTGATGTAAATATCGGGATGCTATTTTCCAACGTCGTCATGTTCTTCATCATACTTACGGCAGGCACAGTGCTGGCTGCAGGCGGTGTTCACAAAATAGATACGGTGGAACAGGCGGCCAGCGCTCTGAAGCCTTTGGCGGGAGAGTGGGCTTACTATTTATTTGCGCTTGGGGTGGTCGGTACGGGTTTCCTGGCCATACCAGTATTAAGCGGGGCGCTATCTTACATTTTTTCGGAAACCTTTGGCTGGGAGATGGGGCTGGATAAAAAGTTCCATGAAGCAAAGGGCTTTTATGTGATCATAGGTATATCCTTGCTGGCAGGCCTCTCTATGAATTACCTGGGCATCACGCCTATAAAAGCATTGTTATATTCCGCTATCCTGTATGGGCTTACTGCCCCGGTAATTATCGCCATCATATTGCATATCTGTAATAATAAAAAAATAATGAAGGAGCATGTGAACGGCAAGCGATCTAATATTCTCGGCACGTTGACACTTGTGCTCATGACTGTTGCCGCTGTCGCTATGCTTTATTTTCAGTTTTTCTAGCAGAGGTTTTAAAATGTGGGATTCCGGCTAGCCTGCGATATAATACATCTTCAGGTTCCCTTTGCCTTTGGCGTGTATCTCGCCGCGGTAAGTGCAGGGTATGACATTTTTTATGAGCTCGTAAGTAGTCTGTGATATATTGATCTTACCGGATTCGCAGCTTTGCTCCATGCGGGCCGCGGTGTTTACGGTATCACCCCAGATGTCGTAAGCAAACTTCTTTACCCCCACAATGCCTGCAATGACGCTGCCGCTATGAATACCGATGCGGATATGGAACGTATCTTTACCCAGCCGGGCTACGCGGTCGCGCATAAAGTTACTGATCTCTATAGCTGCCAGCACCGCATTTTCGGCATGTTTCGGGTCGGGGATGGGCAGGCCGGCCACTGCCAGGTAGGCATCACCAATAGTTTTGATCTTCTCTATATTGTGTTTGCTCGTTATCTCGTCGAACGCCTGGAAGCAAGTATGCAGCTCATCTATCAGCCCCTGGGGGCTCATGCGCTCACTGGTGCTGGTAAAGCTGATAAAGTCGGTAAACAGAACTGTGACGTTGTCGAAGTGCTTGGCCTGTGATGTGCCGGTATCTTTCAGTTCTTCAGCTACTTCTTTAGGCAGTATGTTGAACAGTAGTTCATCGCTGCGCCGTTTCTGTTTTTCAACTTCTGTTTTCTGTTCTTCCACCACCATATTCTTATGCACTAATTCTTCTTTTTGCTGTTCTATCACGGCTGTCCGCTCTTCTACTTTATGCTCCAAGGTTTCTTTTTCCCTGCGCAGCCTGCGCTCGCGATATTTGGTGAATGTGCGTAATGCCAGCAGGAATATCAATAGCTCCGCCAGGTATGCCCACCATGTTCTGTACCACGGCGGCAAAACGCTAAATGAGTAAAGCACGGGCTCGCACCACACGCCATTGGGCCCCTGTGCCTTTACTTTAAAGGTGTAGGTGCCCTCATGGATATTCCCAAAAGTGGCGCTCGTTTTCCTTTGTGCCGGGCTCCAGTCGTTGTCATAGCCTTCCAGCATGTACTGATATTGCACGTGGCTGGGCTTGCCGGTTTCTATGGCGTTAAAGTCAATGGTAATGTGGTTTTTGTCGTACGGCAAGACCAGGTTTGCCGGTATTGGATAAAACCGGGAGATACTGTCGAAGCGTATATGCTTATAGCGCTTCTTAACGCCGTCCCGCTCTTTTACTGATAGCCTCCTGCCTGTGGTCGTAATCTCTTCCGTAATATAAGCGGGTATTACATTACTGTCTGTTTTTGCGTCCACCGCTCTTCGCTCGCCGCTCACCGCTCTCTCTATGTCGTGCCAGCATACCTGCTCCTCATTCACTTTTATGCTTTTAATGACCAGCGTAGGCGGTTCGTTGTTCATGTTCAAAGCCGACGGGTCAAAGCGCACAAGTGCTGTTTTCTCACTGCCTGTGCCGGCCCATATAATGCCCTTGCTATCGGGCAACATACAGTTCTGCCCGCCATTTATATCTTTCACGGGATAGCCGGTTACCGAGTTGTATATCTCCATGTCCGAAAGAGTGGTAAGATCGGCAGTGGGTTTAAAAATAGCGATGCCTAAGTTAGTACCGGCAGCCATCCTTCCATCAGGCATCTGGAATACCTGGGTAACAAGGTTATCCGGTAGTCCATCTGCCGTGTTAAATGTATGGAAGATCTGCCCATCGCCAGTTATAGCTTTTGTACCTGCGCTTAGCTTCACGGCAATGTCATTGCTCATTACGCTCAGCCCTTCCTGGGTGCCAAACCATAAATTGCCTGCCTTATCTTCCGCTATTCTGAATACAGTGTTATTGGCCAGCCCTTGCGTAGCGGTAAGCGTGGTGAAGGATCTGCCGTTATATAGGCTAACTCCTCCGCCTTGTGTGCCAAACCAAATATTACCGGTCTTGTCAACGGTAATGCTCAAAACCGTATTGTTTGCCAGTCCCTGGGCCATTGTAAAAGTGGTAAATGAGTTGCCATTGTAGCGGCTCACCCCACCGCCGCCTGTGCCGAACCAGAGGCATCCGGCCTTATCTTCGGCAATGCTGTACACTGCATTGTTCGCCACTCCCTGAGCGGTAGTAAAGGTGGTGAAGGCTTTGCCATCATACTCTGTTACGCCACCGCCATTGGTGCCAAACCAGATGTTGCCCGCGTGGTCTTCCGCTATGCCATACACTACATTGTGCGCCAGCCCCTGTGCGGTTGTGAAATTTGTAAAGGACTTACCATCATAACAGCTCACTCCACCACCATAAGTGCCAAACCATAAGTTGCCGGTTTTGCTTTCGGCGATGCTGAATACGATATTATTGGCAAGCCCCTGGGTGGTGGAAAATGTTGAAAAGGCACGGCCGTCGTAGCGGCTCAATCCACCGCCATCGGTACCAAACCAGATATTGCCCGCCCTGTCTTCTACTATGCTGAAAACTGTGTTGTTTGCCAGTCCCTGGGCCGTAGTAAAAGTTGTTATCAATTTCGCGCCGCTATTCTTTGCCGGTGAAGCTCCCGGCGAAGCTGACGCATCATAACGGCTTATGCCGCCGCCATTCGTACCAAACCAGATATTACCGGCTTTATCCTCAATAATACTTTTTACCACATTGTTTGCAAGCCCCTGGGCAGTAGTAAAGCTTGTAAATGATCCAGGGCTTCCGGGCGGGGCAGAGGGGGCGTACCGGCTCACGCCACCGCCATTTGTGCCGAACCATAATTTTCCTGATCGGTCTTCGGCTATGCTAAAGACTGCATTGTTGGCTAAACCTTGAGTGATGCTAAAAGTAGTAAATGTGCTCCCATCATAGCGACTCACGCCTCCTTCGCCTGTGCCAAACCACACATTGCCCGATCTGTCGCGGAAGATGCTATGCACTGTATTTCCGGCGAGCCCTTGTGCCGTGGTAAATGTTGTGAATGATTTTGAGCCGACCACTGAAGGCGAAGGGTCATAACGGCTTATACCCCCGCCATTTGTGCCGAACCATAATTTTCCTGATCGGTCTTCGGCTATGCTATAGACCACATTGTTTGCCAGGCCTGCAACTGTTGTAAATGTAGAAAAAGCATTACCATCATACCGGCTCACGCCACCGCCATCTGTGCCAAACCATAAGTTGCCCGCTTTATCTTCGGCAATGCTCCAGACGGTGTTATTGGCCAGGCCCTGAGCGGTAGTATAATTTGTGAAGGACCTGCCATCATACCGGCTTACACCACCGCCGTAGGTACCAAACCAAAGATTGCCTTTCTTGTCTGTGATGGAACAACTCACAGCATCCAATGCAAGCCCGTTATCTGTGGTGAAGTTGGTGAAGTTGGCGATGCCGCCGGTACCCATCAAAAAAGAGTTGCCATTATCGTCTTTGACGGGTTCACCTTTTTCATCCAGCAAAACCGGCAGCAATGTTTTCACTGGTGGCTCCAGGTTAATTTTGTTCCCGAGATGATCGGTATAAGAACTGCCCTTCCTGGCAGGCACGGTCACAGTAAACGGCTTTGGGGTGACGGACAGTGATATGGTTTTTGGTTGTAAGCTATCCGGCAGGCTTGCCAATGGGGTCACCCTGGGAGGAGCGGGTTCTGCGAGGCCGTAAAGGCCAGTACCTTTTGCCGAATGAATTTCCTGTTCCTTGCGTGTGCAGGAAAAGATAAACAAAAGAGAAAAAAATACAAGAATCGTTTTGCTCATTCCCTCACGAAAATTTAAAGCGCTGCAATACAGGCACTTTTCCCAAGGTAAAACTTTTGTTTTAGAAAGAGAATCAATTTAAAACAATACCGCAAGTGTTGAGTGCAAATAAAGTCATCAAACAGCACTATTTTTACTAATCACATAAAACAAGAGGAATCCCGCACATGTGGGATTTGCGGCCATGAAACTAAAAGACATCTCAACAACTGCGCCCGAACACGTAAGTAAGAATAAGACGAAAGGGGAACTTGAGGAAATTCTCAAAGACCTCGACAAGCTCCAGAACCTGCTGTATGCCGAAGGCAAGCATAGCATACTCATTGTGATACAGGGCATGGACGCCAGCGGCAAGGATGGGCTGACCCGTGATGTGTTCACCAGTATGAACCCGCAAGGAGTGAACGTGGAATCTTTTAAAGAGCCGACGAAGGAGGAACTGGCTCACGATTTCCTCTGGCGCATACACCAGCATGCCCCCGCAAAAGGGATGATACAGATATTTAACCGGTCGCACTACGAAGATGTATTGATAACACGAGTACATGGCATGACTGACGATAAGACTGCACGCCAGCGGATGAAAGCGATCAATGATTTTGAAAATCTGCTCACAGAGCATAACGATACGCACATACTCAAGTTCTACCTGCATGTTTCGCACAAAGAACAACTAAAGCGCCTGGAAGAACGGCTGGAAGACCCGCAAAAAATGTGGAAGTACAATGCAAACGATTTTAAGGAATCGAAGCTGTGGGAAAAATACATGAAGTATTATGAAGACGTCTTCAAGCATTGCAAAGACATACCTTGGCATATAGTTCCGGCTGACGATAACTGGTATAAATCATTTATAGTGGCAAGTACATTGCAAAAGACATTACAGGAGCTGCATATGAAGTATCCCGGAATGAAAAAGTAAAAAATGATTGCGTGACATGCGCATGTTTTTCCCCAATGTATTGAATTATTGCAATTCTCACCTCGGGTAGTTAAAACATTGCTGCAAAAACTAAATATGTAACACTTTTATTATTTGCGGTTTACCACAGAGTAGTGCTTTTCACTCTTGGTGGCACATTCTTTTTAATAACCTTATCAGTGGAAAAAACGTGAAAGAATACATCCTGTTACTATGAAATGAATCAGTTTTTTCAATTGTGTGTGATTAAAAAAGGAGAGGCCCGTTGTGAGATGGGCCTCTTTCTTTTTACAAAAATGCTTCGTCCTGTGCATTTTTCAAATCGATGGTAACTTATTTCGGCTGATGCCGCTCCTATTTCGTTTTTCCAGCCCTAACTAAAAATCGGGGCTATTGAAAATATACGCTTGACTAGTTCTTAAAGGATTCACTTTATATTACCTTTTTACTACGCTAAGAAAGCTATTTTCAATGACTACTTCCCCGTTATCCACCAACGCTCTAACCAATCCTAAAACCTGTTTCTTTGCGACAGCAGGGTAGGGCGCCGCGAGGTCTTGTATAGAAATGTTTTTTCGTTCCTGTATAGCTTGAAGCAGTTCCTTTCTCATCTCCTTATCCCCCTTAGCCACAAAATTCTTATCCCTGCACACATCACAATGCCCGCAATCTTTAGATGGCTTTTCACCAAAATAGGTGAGCAGGAAACGTTCTCTGCATTCTTTGTTATTTTCCAGGAAGGAGATCATGGCATCGGTTCTTGCCTGGTGCCTTTTCCGCAGTATATCTATTCGGTTAAGATCAATGATGAGGTGGCGGCTGTCCACCCGGTAGTGGTGGAAAAATAATTGCGGGCCTTCACCAGGCCGGTTGTACTTAAGTAGTTCCATATTGTCCAGCCTTTCCAGCTTAGCCAGCAACTCATCCTTGTTCATTTTTAGCTGTCTCGCTACCGCGCTTTCTCTCACTTGCGTGGGGAAATGAAAGATGGTATTATACATCCGCAGCAGGCCAACTGTCACATAATGCAGGTCCGGGTGGGCACGTGCCAGCCCATCCAGCGCATATCGGTCGGCAGTAAACTCTATTGTCGCCGGATGATAAACGGACTCGCTTAATGTCCACAGGTCTTCCTGTTCGAGTAGCTTCAGTGCATGTATCGCCTCGTTGGCCTGAAGTGAGAATTTCTTACAAAAGTCAGCCAGGTCGAAAGGGTAGTATTGGTCGGGCTCTGTGCCCATCGGAATTTGAAGGTATTCAACTACCGCCTGATAGACTTTCCTTAGATACGCCTCGGGCGGATATTGCAGTGCTACACTTTCTATGAGCCGCTTTATATCGGCGCTGTTATATACCATTAGTGCGAGTGACGCTTTCCCATCGCGCCCTGCACGCCCAGCCTCTTGGTAGTAGGCCTCGGGATGCTCCGGCGCATCATAGTGCAATACCATCCTCACTCCCGGCTTATCTATGCCCATCCCGAATGCTGTTGTGGCGACCATTACCGGCACTTGGTCACTCATCCACAGTTCCTGGGCATTTTCCCGTTTTTCTTTACTCATTCCCGCATGATAAACGGCAGTGTTGACGCCGGTCTGTGCAAGGTACTTGCCTACGCTCTCAGTCTGTTTCCGGCTGCGGCAATATATGATGCTGCAACGCTGGTTTACATTGTTTACTGTATCTGCATTTTTATTCTCGCTATACCGTACGTCATAAAATATATTGTCTCTTGCAAAGCTCTGCTTAAACAATACAGGCTCGCGTAGCTGCAATTGCTTTACTATGTCTGCCTGTACATCTGTGGTTGCGGTTGCAGTCAGCGCCAGGATGGGTGTCTTAGGAAATACATCTCGCAGGCTGGCTATCTTCAGGTAGCTCGGCCTGAAGTCATGTCCCCACTGCGAGATGCAATGCGCTTCGTCAACGGCAATGAGGTTCACGTCGAACTCAGTCATGTACTCGCCAAACAGCCGGGTCTGCAACCTTTCCGGAGAAACATACAGCAGCTTATAGGTGCCGTTCATGGCATTATCCAACGTGCGCTTTACTTCATTAAACTGCATGCCTGAATGGATACAGGTCGCAGGAACGTCCTGCTCCTTAAGCCGGTTTACCTGGTCCTGCATCAATGCTATAAGCGGCGAAATAACCAGGCAAAGACCTTCCTTAGCAAGCGCAGGCACCTGGTAGCAAAGCGACTTGCCGCCACCTGTAGGCAGCAATGCAAGTGTATCCTTACCCTCAAGCACACTGCCTATGATCTCGCTTTGCAGCGGCCTGAAGGCATCAAAGCCCCAGTATTGTTTTAATATTTCCTCTGGCGTCTGCAATATTGGATTTGGGAATTTGGATTGTTATCAATCCGTATTTTTCTATACTAAATGCCGGCTCAGCACATTCTTCTTCACTGTGATTGAAGAGAGCCGGGGAGAGGTCAGGCTCCAAACACAACCTTCATCCCCTCATTCCACAATTGTTTTTTTGCTTCAGGGTTGAGTTCCAGTTCATTCAAAGAGACAGTCGCCAACCAAGTTCTGTCATTAAAATGATTTGGAGCGTTCAATTTGAAAAGAGATGATATGCCCAACTGCGAAGGCAGTATGCCAATAAGGAAAACTATTTTCGGGTCTATCCATTCCCGCAGGCGGTGCCAGGCAATAAGTTTATCCTTTTCCAGTTGCAGTATATTGTAGCTCTCTGGCAACAGCTTACATGCCAGCAGCATTTTTTGCAACTGTGCTTCTTCAGTGCCGCCGGGCGTGAACGTGTTTACAAGAATGAGTATATCTTTCGCTGGCAGATCTTTCACTGCTTCTGCCAGCTCGTCCCACAATACATCATACTCCGGGTTCACTATATCTGTATTAATAATGTTCATTTCCTTATAGTTTTTACCGATAAATTATCTCTACCTTTAATCTCATTAGCATAATAAAAATAAGAGGCCGCCTCTTTAGGGATTTAGGGTTTAAAATTGTTTCTTTGCGCAAATTATCGTTACACAATATTAAATTAATTCGGGCATTATGAGTGTTTCTTCATTGGATATCAGCATCAAAAAAATAGACAAGAGCAGGATAGGGGAGATAGACCCGGCTAACATCCAGTTTGGCAAGAACTACTCTGATCATATGCTGGTTGCCTACTATGAGAACGGGGAGTGGGGAAAGCCCTGGATAATGCCCTTTCACGACCTGACATTTAGCCCGGCAACCACTTTTTTACATTATGGGCAGGCGATCTTTGAAGGAGTTAAGGCATACAAAGACCCGCATGGCAGCCCAATCATCTTTCGCCCTTACGACAACTGGAAGCGCATGAACCGCTCTGCAGAGCGTATGGCGATGCCTGGTGTGCCACAGGATATTTTTATTGACGGTATGCGTGAGCTGGTGAACCTGGACCGAGATTGGGTACCTACAGGCGCCGACACTTCCCTTTATATACGCCCGTTCATGCTCGCGGTTGATGAGTTTATAGGTGTAAGGCCTGCGGAGAAGTTTATGTTCATCATCATCACCAGTCCGGCAGGGCCCTACTATAACAAGCCGGTGTCAATTTATGTGCAGGACAAATATGTCCGGGCCTTTCCTGGCGGCATAGGTTTTACCAAGGCTGCAGGCAACTATGGCATGAGCATGTACCCAACGATGCAAATCAAAAAAATGGGCTACGACCAGATACTGTGGACGGATGGTTTTGAACATAAGTATGTGCAGGAGATAGGCACCATGAATGTGTTTTTCGTAATAGGCGATACGGTTATTACACCTGATGTAACCCAGGATACTATACTTGAAGGCGTGACCCGCGAAAGTGTGCTAACCCTGCTGCGTGAAAAAGGTGTGAAAGTAGAAGAGCGCCCGCTAAGTATTGATGAAATAGAACAAGCCTTCCACGCAGGTAAATTAAAAGAAGCCTTTGGTACCGGCACCGCGGCCTCTATAGCTCCTATACGTGAGCTTACCTTCCATGAAGATAAAATGGCGCTGCCAGATATTGAACATTGGGAGATAACCAACTGGCTAAAGCAGGAACTTGCGGACATACGGTATGGCCGTAAGAAGGACACCCATAACTGGATAGTCACGGTTTAGAAGCGCGTTATCGGGTTGCTTTTATAATAACGCTATTGCCTGTATGCAGGGGCGCGGGTTGTGCCTGATGCTCATTTTGCTGCCGCATTTTTATGTATGTGGCTGGTAAAAAGATACACCACAGCATTTCCTTTATACACCTCTTTTTTTTGTTATCTCTTTTTGGGGTTTCTAATTTTATGTTGTTGACAGGAAAGCAAACTGTCACCGATAAAACCCCAATACTGAATTTATGCAACAGGCAATCGTAAACCTCAGTTTCCGGCAATATATAGACGATGATTCAGCAGGCAGTTTTGAGCAATCTGTGTTATATGCCTCCTACAATGAATTTTTAGTAAAATCACAGGCTTATAATCCCGGTATGAAATGCACTACATTCAGTGAAATGGTGGCCGGTGATATAAGGGCAAATTCCCTGCACTATAAATGTGGCTTCCCGGTATCGCCATATATCGATACTTTGAAGAACAGGATACCGGTTTTTTCTGATAACGCAGGTAACCCGATAAAATTTATCAACCGCCAGTTCCATATTGTTGAGTCAGATATAACAGATATAACGCGCCATAAAGTTGCGATTACTTATATGACCGACATTATGACCCTCGTGGACAATATTGGTGAGTACCTGGTGCTGGCATATGGCAATAAAGCCGAGAGCATGCTGAGCTGGCAAACAGAACTAATAGATACATTTTTGTTAAAAATAGTGCCCGGTTTATCGGTTTGTAATTATTCAGCTGTTACTATGACGCTGCAAAAGTGCAGTTAGCGGTAACGGGCAGATATGGTTTGTGAGGGGGAATAAGTATAGTTGTAATTAGGGGAGAAGGGCCGCCTTATGAAAATAAGGTGGCTTTTTTTCAAAATGAATTTTTATCTTTATTCGGATGACGCTTAAGCAAAGACGGATACTAACAATAATAATCCACGTAATATGCTGGCTCATATTTCTTTCACTACCCGCTATCTTTAATCCGCGGAGGGATGGAGTAAGTCTTACTGGCATTTTCGAAGATCTGTGGGATGCGCCGCGCCGGTATAATGCTCTGCTGCTGATCGCAGTTTTCTATTTCAATTATTATTTTGCCATTCCGCAACTCTACCTGCAGCATAAATATCCTCCGTGGATAGCCTCGCTGGTAGGGTGCTTTACCGTATTCTGTATCCTCAACTATGCGATACTGCCCTCGCAGGAGACCCTGCCGCCACCGGATATGAATGACATGGCCCAGGGGGGCGGGCAAGCGCCACTATCTCATGGAGGGCGTCCGCATTTGCTGTCTGGTTTTAACCTGTTCATGTTTATTATAGTTGATGCATCCTCCTTCGCCCTTATCCTTTATGAGCAGTTGCAGCAAACGAAAAAACAAATGCTCAATACCCAGATCTCTTTTTTAAAAGCGCAGATCAACCCGCACTTTTTGTTCAACACCCTGAATAGCATTTATTCACTAACGCTGACAAAATCTGATAAAGCGCCCGACGTTGTTGTGAAGCTATCCGGCATGATGCGCTACGCTGTAAGTGAGGCCAACCAGGGATATGTGGCGCTGTCGAAGGAACTTTCGTACATTTCAAATTATATAGAGTTGCAGCGGTTAAGGCTATCTGATAAAGTAAAGATCAGGTATGAGATCACGGGCGAAGGCAAAGAAGAAGATAAGCGCATTGCCCCGTTCCTGCTGATACCATTTGTGGAAAACGCTTTTAAATACGGCGTCAACTCGAGCGATGATTCGGATATCCTCATCCAGATATATTTGCATGAAAATGACCTGCATCTGTATGTTTATAACTTTAAGGTGTATATTAGGCCAGATATTGACAAGGGTACCAGCCTGGGTATAAAAACTACAAGGCAACGCTTAAATTTGCTGTACCCGGGGAAACATATTATTACGGTAAGAGATGGAGAAAACGATTTCGCCGTATCACTAAACATTACTTTTTAAATGATCACAGCAATAGCCATCGACGATGAACCATTGGCGCTAGAAGTAATAAAAACTTTCTGCAGCCAGATCGACTACCTGGAGTTGAAAAATACCTTTACCGAAACAGGCCCCGCGCTGCAGTACCTGGAAGATAATAAGGTTGACTTATTGTTCCTCGACATCAATATGCCCTCTATATCCGGTATTGAATTGTATAAAAAACTGGACAAAAGCATCCTCGTAATTTTCACGACTGCCTATACGGAATATGCAGTTGAAGGTTTTAATCTCGATGCAATAGACTATTTACTAAAACCTTTCGAATTCGACCGTTTCAAAAAAGCCGTTGAAAAGGTAAAAGAATACAACCAATACCTGCACAAAAAGGAAAGCGAGGTGCAGCAATATCTATTTGTGCGCGTGGACTACAGCCTGGTAAAAGTGACCCTGGCGGACATACTCTACATAGAGGGCCTGGACAACTATTTCAAGATACATTTTGATAATGACAAAACTTTACTGGTGCGCATGAGCCTTAAGAGCGTATCAGAAAAACTTCCGGCTGATGAATTTATCAGGGTACACCGCTCGTTCATTGTATCTCTGAGCAAAGTAAAATACCTGAGAAATAAGACCATACATCTGGGCCAGACGGAAATACCCGTGGGAACAAACTACATTGAAAATGTAAGGCATTTGTTCAATGAGAAGTAGCCACGTTTTTTTACGGGCACATCCTCACCCAACCATTTGTTCATTATTAACCGTCTATTATTCAGTATCCGGGAGAGAAAATAAAATGACTTATGTTTTATAATTGGAACGTAATATAATTTTATGCAGGGCTGTTTTCCACGAAAGCGGCCCTTTTCCTTTCTTTGTGGCAATGAGGGTGAAGCAGGTTGGATGCGGAGTGGCGGTTTAGCGTGCGATTTTTGCATAGCTTAGTAAAAGAATAGCCCTGAGATGAAAAACCTGTTACTATCTCTTTTAATACTTTTTTGTCTTCCCGTCGCCACGTTGGCACAAGGCTGGCAGTGGGCAAAAGGCAGCACAGGCGGTGGTATTGATTCCTGGCCGGTTGCTGCAGACCCTTCCGGGAATGTTTTTGTTGCGGGCGTTACTTTTGGCACAGGCGGCCCCATTACCCTGGGCGGCTATACGCTTCCATACAGCCCCGGCTCGCAGGTGGTCCTGGCAAAATATGCCACCAACGGAAATTTTCTGTGGGCCATCTCTACTAAAAACACCGGTGCATGGCTCATCGGCATTGCCACAGATGCCCTTGGCAATTGTTTTCTTTTGGGCACATTCGATAACTCAAGCCTGCAGATAGGGCCGTTCACGTTAAATAATACGACCACATACGAGCAATATTTTTTGGCGAAAGTCGATCCAACAGGAACGGTGCTATGGGCGACTAATGCCGGCAATGCCGAGTATGGCGCAACCGCAGGAGATGTAGTAGTGCTCGGCCTGGGTGGCCTGGCAACTGATGTTTCCGGGAATGCCTATGTGGTAGTAAACTTTATCCAGCCATCGGTAACTGTCGGGGGATTCACGCTATATAATGCAGACCCTTCAGGGAGTACCGATGACATTATGGTAGCAAAGTATGATGCGTCCGGAGCCGTAGTTTGGGCAAAAAGCATAGGTGGCACAGGAAATGATGACGCTTACGGATGCACGGTTACTCCTGCCGGAGACGTTTATATTGCCGGTAATTTTGCGTCACCTTCCATTACGCTGGGCGCTTCCGTTATCTCTAATGCCAGAACCACGCAGATCGCATTTATAGGCAGGCTGGATGGCTCTGGTAACGGGGTTTGGGCAGCTTCCAGCGGCGGCACGGACAATGATGATGCGGTAGGTATAGCTTCCGACGCAGCCGGCAATATATATATGACCGGCTCGCTCAAGGAAAACAGCATCGCATTTAATGGTACCACTATCACAAACCCCACGCCGGGCTGGCGCTCTTTGTACCTGGCAAAATTTGATCCTTCCAATAATGTGCTCTGGGCAAAAACGATCTGGTCTGAGTCTGCTTTTAGCCCATCATTGCAGGGTGGGGCATGGGGGTATTCCATTGCGATGTCTAAGTGTGGTTCTGTATGGGTGAGTGGCGCCATGAAGGGTGATTCTGTGAATGTGGATGGGTACAGCGTAATTGCACCAGCCAGCAGCCCTGATCCTATATTTATTGCCGGTTATGATGAACTGGGCAACTACATCGGTTCCGCTGCGCTGCCCAGTGGAGGCGATGACCAGAACGGTATTGCCTGCGATGCTACCGGCAATGTATATCTGTGCAGCGACAACTGGCGCGATACGCTGACCGTTGGCTCCGATTCGCTCTATGCCGACAGTGCTACGGAACTGATGTATGTGGCTAAGTTCGCTTCTATTGACCAGAACTCCATTGTTAATAAACATACCTATACTTCATTTTGCCTGGGGCAGAACAATGTGCTGACCGCTACTCCCGGCTATGCTAATTACTCGTGGAGCAACGGCCAGACGGGAAATACTTATACCGTAAGTGATAGCGGCCTTTACTGTGTAAAAAGCAGCCTAGATTGTAAATCGTTCTGTACAGACAGTTTTGACGTGAGGACAGATTGCGAGTGTACCAAGTCGTTGTTTGTCCCCAATGCGTTTACCCCCAATGGCGATGGACAGGACGATATATTTTATCCACGCAGCGGTGCAGACGTAAAGACCATCCAGTCGTTCCGTGTCTATGACCGCTGGGGCGAACTAATGTTCGACCGGGAAAATATCTATCCAAGCGATCCATCTAACGCATGGGACGGGACCTATAAAAACCAGAAACCCCTGCCGGATGTATATGTATGGGTGGTGGATGCGACCTGCGAGAACGGGATATTGATAACGAAGAAAGGGAGTGTAACAATTATCAGGTAAGAACATGCTTATGAAAACAAGATTACTTTATGTTATGGCTGTCTTCATCACCTTTGTTCCGGGTGCAATATTCGCCCAGGCCGATATTCACTTCTCCCAGTTTTATGAAACCTCGATACTAAGGAACCCTGCATTGATAGGCGTGAGCGCAGATAACTACAAAGTATCTGCCTACTACAGGAGCCAGTGGAGCAGCATTACCAATCCCTACCGGACACTTTTAATTGATGCGGAATACCGCTTTCCACTTGGCCGCTTTTCACAGGACTTTTTAAGTGTTGGGGTGCTTGGCTACAGTGATGAGGCGGGCGACCTTGACCAGAAAATATCCGGCGCTTACCCTGCACTCTGCCTCAATAAGCTGATCGATGCCGACTATAATGCTTACCTGTCCGTGGGCTTCACCTGCGGCTATCTGCAATACAGCTTCGATCCGTCTAAAGCTACGTTCAATAACCAGTTCCAGGGTGGGTTATATAGCCCGTTCAATGCCAGCTTTGAAAATATTCCGAACCCTAAAATGAGTCTTGTGGACATTGGCTCGGGACTAAACTTCAATTTTAGCCCGGATGAGCAAAATAGCGGTGCATACATTTTGGGGGTATCCGGCTACCACTTTTCGCAGCCGGCCTTCTCTTACGACAAAACGCCGGGCTACACCCAAAATATCCGCTGGAATGTAAATGCCGATATGGTACACGACCTTGGCAGGTCTTTCGCATTTCAGATACACGCTAATTTCGCACAGCAGGGCTCGTATAACGAATCTGTTTTTGGCGGCCTCATAGGCTGGAGAATAGCCGACCCGTTTTCAAAGCCCGATTTCGAGCTGGATGCCGGAGCCCTTTACCGCCTGAACGATGCTATAATCCCGGTAGTGAAGCTCAGGTACAAAAGCCTGGCGATGGGTGTTAGCTACGATGTGAATTCATCTCCGTTAAAAGAAGCCAGCAACTCACAGGGCGGCCTGGAAATCACAATTAGCATATCCGGCCAGTTCCCGCCAAATGGCATGGGCATGGATAAAAAGACTGTTTGCCCTAGGTTTTTCTAGCGTGCAATTAATTCCTTGTTAATCTTCTTATCCATCTTTGAAATCCAAACATGAGACTGTCCATAGATTACTTTTTATCCGTACCTTTGCAGCCCGAAAATAGAGGAATTAGTAATTGGGAAACAGGAATTGGGATCGGGATCCAATAGTACTGCCTTCGGTTGCGAACTACTAAATACTTTCGACTAAAAAAATATGATTTCAATTAATAATTTATCGCTTCGCTATGGTAAGCGTGTGCTGTTTGAAGATGTGAACACCAAGTTCACCGAGGGCAACTGTTATGGTATTATCGGGGCCAATGGCGCTGGTAAATCTACTTTTTTAAAGATCATCTCCGGCGAGATCGACCCGACAACGGGTAGGGTGGACATCTCTAAAGGGATGCGCATGAGCGTGCTGAAACAGCACCACAACGAATATGATAATGTTACTGTGCTGGATACTGTTATCCGCGGTAACACTACTTTGTATGAGGTAATGAAAGCCAAAGATGCCATCTACGCTAAGGAAGACTTCAGCGAAGAAGACGGCATAAAAGCTGGTGAGCTGGAAGGGCTTTTTGCGGAAATGGACGGCTGGAACGCAGAAAGCGATGCGGCTACCATGCTCAGCAACCTGGGCATAAAAGAAGAGTACCACAGCAAACTGGTAAAAGATATTGACGGTAACCAAAAGGTAAGGGTGCTGCTCGCACAGGCACTATTCGGTCACCCGGACATTCTGCTGCTTGATGAGCCTACAAACGACCTTGACCTGGAAACTGTGATCTGGCTGGAAAACTTCCTGGCTGATTATGACAAGATCGTACTGGTTGTATCGCACGATCGTCACTTCCTGGATACCGTTTGCACTCACGTAGCTGATATAGACTTTGGCAAGATCAATACCTATACCGGTAACTACACCTTCTGGTACGAGAGCAGCCAGTTGCTGCTGAAACAAAGAGGCGATCAGAACAAGAAAGCAGAAGATAAGATCGCTGAGCTGAAAGAGTTCATCGCCCGCTTCTCTGCCAATGCATCTAAATCGAAACAGGCTACCAGCCGTAAGAAAGCGCTGGATAAGATAAAACTGGATGAGATGCGCCCATCCAACCGCAAGTACCCTGCAATACTGTTTAATAACCAGGTACGTGAGGCCGGCGACCAGATACTGGAAGTAAAAGGCCTGACTAAAACGTTTCATGGCGATGTGCTGTTCAAGGATATCAGCTTCGACCTGAAGCGCGGACAGAAGATTGCTGTGCTTTCCTCTAACTCATTGGCTACAAGAGCGTTTTACGAGATACTTGCAGGAGAAGACAAAGATTTTACAGGCACATTCCGTTGGGGTGTGACCACTACAACAACCTATCTCCCATCTGATAATTCAAAATATTTCCCGGATAACGATAACAACCTTATCGACTGGCTGCGCCAGTATTCGGAGGAGAAAGACGAGACTTTTATCCGCGGTTTCCTGGGCAGGATGTTGTTCACCGGCGAAGAGACCTTGAAGAAATCAACTGTACTCAGCGGGGGCGAAAAGATGCGCTGCATGCTGAGCCGCATGATGATGCTGAAGGGCAACGTCCTTATGTTTGACGAACCTACCAATCACCTGGACCTGGAAAGTATCACGGCTCTCAATAATGGCATGAAGGATTTCAGGGGCACTATCCTGTTCACCTCCCGTGACCATGAACTGGCCAATACAGTAGCGACCCGCATACTGGAACTCACCCCAAGCGGCCTCATAGACCGCGAAATGCCGTTCGACGAATACATGACCAACGACCGCGTGAAAGCGCTGAGAGCGGAAATGTATGGTGGGGTACTGGCGTAATTTGGGAATTGGTCTTATGTAATTGGGAATTTGGATTGTTATTTGATGCACAAAGGGGAAAGTCTGCGCTTTCTCCTTTGCATTTTACCAACATCTATACTCAATAAATGCGAGATAATCTAAAACTATGAGTGAGCAAAAAGAGCCCGATTACAACAAAAAGCTTATTAATACACAATGAATAATAATAATTATTTATATAATTACTTCTTTATTTTTCATCTTCCATGGATAGGCATACTTACGTTCTCGTAAAGTCTAAGCTTTTTGCAAGGCTTGACGATACTCGTTTGAATAGCATGCATCAGCTACAGTTCCCTGATTGCCGAAATAGACTAGTACGTAACATAAGCACTGATCCCGGGTGCTGCCGCAGGCACCTTATACCAGTCGGCCTGGCTGGTTTTGCGGGCGTAGCATTTGCCAGACAATAGCGAACCACAAAAGAACATTTTATGTTTTCCCTCCAGGCTTCTCACATATTCCACTGAAACCAGGAAATCATTTGACACCGTTACGTTCATTTTGGACAGATCGACCGAGATGTGGTGATTCCTGATTGCCGATGCCGGCATATTAATATATACCGGCTCCCGCAGAACATTGACAAAGTCACTATCCTTGTGCTCATAGATATTCAGCCTGAAAAAAATACTGTCGTATTCGCATAAGCAAACATTGATCTCCACACTGTCTATGAACGTAGGTGTTTTTCTTATCTTCATCAGCACACCAGCTTCATTTCCTTTCATTGTTGTATCGAACCCGATCACTATGCCCGCGCTGTTTGCAGAGACGCCCAGCCGCTTGTGCTTAAATTTCTTAGGTTTAAATACTACTTCTTTCAGTTGGGTGTTCTGTTGCGATAAATAGATAGTGCCCGTTGCCTGATAGGCAGTTCTAAAGGCGGCAACCTTCATGTCGAGTGTCGCAAACCCTATTGACGATATCCTTATTTGTTCATTATCATTTGCCTCGTCCAGCGCAATGGTGAATCTCCCGCTTGCATCGGTGGTGGTACCTACATTCTTACCCACTATACCTATGTTGGCATATTCCACGGGCTTTCCGGTTTCCTTGCATAACAGGGTGCCGTTAAAGGTAGATGCATAGCACACGCAATGCATCAAAAGCAGACTTAGTAATACTATCCTCATATATATATTAATTAGCTACCACCGGCAATACGATCCCGGACGGATGGTCTTTACTGCAGAATATCTTTATATCGCAGGGCACAAAGTCGGTTTTGTTGCACTTATAGATGTCTATAAACTGCTGCGGGTTGCGGTCCACGAGCGGGAACCAGGTACTCTGCACCTGCACCATGATGCGGTGGCCTTTCTTAAATACATGCGCCACATCGGGCAGGGTGTACTTCACTTCGGTTATCTCTCCGGGCTCAAAGGCTTCCGGCTCCGAAAAGCTCTTGCGGTAGCGGCCACGCATTACCTCGCCGCGCACCAGCATTTCATATCCGCCCATAGGGTAGTCTTTGCCGTTTCCTTTACCATCACTTTCTTTATAGCTGAAATTATCCGGGAATACATCCACCAACTTCACAATAAAGTCAGCATCGGTGGTGGTGAGGGATGTATAAAGGTCGGCGATCACCGGGCCGGCCAGGGTTATATCTTCCTCCAGGGTATCTGTTTTATAGGCCAGTACATCCGGGCGGCGTTCGGCAAACCGCTGGTCATCGTCCATATACTCACGGGTGCGGGCCATATGCACACCATCAGCATAGGGCACAGGTTTGGCGGGGTCGCTGGTATATTTATTATATATATCATCGCCGGCAGTAGGGGATGCTGCCCAGCTCAGCGAACCATTCATATGCAGGTATATCGTTTTGTTTTCCTCACTGGCTGGTGGCCATTTCTCAAACGAGCGCCATTCATTGGCACCACTAAAGAATATATTAGCTGCTTTTATATTATCCACACTGCCTTTACCTTGCAGGTAGTAGTCAAAAAACGGCTTTTCTATATTTTCGTGGTACCATACCGAGGTTTTTGATCCGAAACGGACGTTACCAAGGTATTCACCCGTGCCGCGCGACCACCCGCCGTGGCTCCATGGCCCCATCACCAGTTTATTGCTGTTATGCGCTTTTTCATCTATAGCGCGGTACAGGTTCCAGGCACCGTAACAATCCTCGGCATCAAACAGGCCACCCACTACCAGGGTCGCTGTACTATCATTTATGTGCTGCACGAAGTTGCGGGTATTACGTTCTTTCCAGAAGTAATCGTAGTTGGGGTGGGCATATAGCTCGTTCCAGAACTTTATACTGTCGCCCAGCAGGTTGGCCAGGTTTTTAAGGGTGCCGGTTTCTAAATAAAACTTGTAATTGTCCTTAGTATAGTATTGGAAACCAGGAGGATTTGATGTAGTTGGTTTCGGCCGTGGTTTGCCAAAGGAACTGTAAAAATTGAACCCATCCATCTCCATAAATGCCCCATTGTGGTGAAAATCATCGCCCAGGAACCACTCGGTCACGGGTGCCTGCGGGCTCACCGCTTTCAGCGCCGGGTGGCCGGAAATAGCTGCCATGGTAGCATAAAACCCGGGGTAGGAGATACCATAAGCGCCTACACGGCCGTTGTTGCCGGTCACGTTTTTCACCAGCCAGTCTATAGCATCGTAGGTGTCAGTGCTTTCATCTATGCCGTTTTTGTCTTTGCGGTAGGGGCGCACGTCCTTAAATTCGCCCTCACTCATATATTTGCCGCGCACATCCTGCAACACCATAATATAGTTATCCCTGAAATAAGCCATATAAGGAGTAGCCCAGAATGCTTTGAACTTATCCTCCCCGTATGGACCAATGGAGTAGGGCGTTCGGTTCAACAGAATAGGGTGAGCCGTTTCTGAATCAATGGGTTTGTAGATAGCTGTAAAAAGTTTCACGCCATCACCCATGGTTATATATACTTCTTTCTTAGTATAATGAGTGACGAGCCATGCAGAATCTTCTGCAGGAGTGGCCTGGCCAAACGCTAAAAAAGGGATCGCAGAAAATAAAAAAAGCAAATAAACTTTATTCATAAAATACCTATGTATATGAAGATAAATAGAGTGGATTATAACTGTAGTTATATAGTTACATAATATTGATAATCAGCAAATTGACCTATTAATTTTTATCCAAAAAAAATGAAATTTTGATTAAAATGATCAAAATAAGCTAAAAAGCTCAATTATACATTAACTGTTTAGTTTAATAAACAGTCTCAATTACTTAAAAGTCAATAGTTTAAGTGTGAAATAAACAAATAGCACATATTTTATAGAGACACAATGGGTTGCGCATCTAGATGCAAATAGGAAATAATTTTTATCACTCCGCCTGCCACGTTACCACCAACACATCATTATATTCTACGCCACCTGCAAACAGGTATTTCCGCTTTAATTCGCTTTTGGCAAATGCATCAGAGAGCTGGTGGCCCACAGCAAAAACCAATAAATTGCCATTCGCATCTTTCCCCCGGATAAAACCACCCCAACCTACTTTGTGCGTTGCATAAAGCAGGGTGCAGCCCTTGCCGCCAAGATCCTGGCATTGCTTCAGGGCATTGTGTTTTATGGCATCCAGGTTGTGGCCGGTCTCGTCATCGCTGTAGGAATAGCCAACGGCTCCCATCTGAGGACAATAATATACCGCACACTGTGCGTGGCTCCTAAAGGAACAAATAATAAGAAAGGGGAGCGCGAGGAGTGAAAAAAATAAGGTTCGCTTCATCTGTAAGGCTTTTTTGTAAATGTATTAAAAGTTGATCAGGATTTGCAAGATTTAAGAATTTTCAGGATTTTCCGGCTTGGAAGGCTGCAAATTGCTCATTTTCCTAAAAAAGATTATTGCACAGATTTTAATTGATAATCAAACAATTAATGGATAAATGTGCTACAAAAGTTGCTCACTTCTTGCTCACTTCTTGCTCACTTCTGAATCGCGGATTTTTCAGATTCCATGGTTTCACAGATCGTGCCTGCAAAAAACTTCCGGTTACTTCTGGTTAATTGCAGAGCAACTTCCGGTTTTACTCCCTCAGACAAATAATGGTAGTTGAGGTAAAATACTATATGATCTTTTGACTGAAAAAAGGGTAGTGACCGGCGCAATTCCCTGGCCGAAATAGCTCAGAAAGAGATTTTATGGTACAAAGGTAATGCGCATAATCATACGCGCCAAGACGAATTATTGATATATCGATAGGGAGCTTTTTAGGCAGTGCTTGTCGGAAAGCATGTATTCCGGCGGGGGACCACCGAAATATCATGCACTACAAAAAAAATGATTTAAGGCAGCGGGTGCGGCCCGGAAGTTTTCAGTTGGGACAAAGGCAAGGGTTTAGGGAAGGTCGTAACTCATTCTGCCCTGCCTACCGGCAGGCAGGCTCACCTTCCTTCCCCTTTTGGGGAGGGCCGGGGAGGGGCTCCTAGTGCGAGTAGCGCTGGTGCTCGTGGCGGGCACGCTCCCATTGCGTGTACGAACGGTGCTTGTCTTGTCCCTTTGGCTTTTTAGAAAGTCCCAGGTTAGGGAAGACCAAAACTGATGCGAAGAATATTACGGCTGCGATCATCATAAAACAGCAATTTAAAAGTTAACAATTGGGTTAGTCGGAATTTATTTTGTTAATCATTTGAGTACGATACGTTATTAAATTGTTATCAACAAAATTAATGCCAAATTTTAGTGAAGCCAAATTTTGTGGGTAAAGTGTGAGAAAGGCGGGGTGAATGCCTTTTGACTATATGACGCTATCATACTGGTAAACAATAAAATAGCTAACTATGATGCATCTTTGCTAGGAAGTAATTGTAGTTGTGGATATGTGGATAAGCAAAATTGAGTGGTGTGCAGAAGAAAGGATAATCCAGAGCCATATAATTGTCTTTCTGCCGTTTAGCACAATTTAGGCCGTGTTACTTAATAGTTAATTACTAATACTTAGCAGTGGATAAAGTGAAATATATGCCCAGCAAAGCCTGGCCGTCGCTTAGGGACGCAGGAAAATTCAAATTTGTTACAAAAGTGATTTCCCTATGTGAATTTTCGGCGTAATAATTTCAACTCCAGGATTCGAGACATACGTACAAATCCAAATTCCCTGGCCGGTAATAATTATGCTATTGCAAAACGATAGCAGGGGATGAGTCTCTAATATCTGGGCCTATAATATCCTTACTGTTAAGTAGAGAAACCCGGTTGCCCTAATTGCTTTTTCTTCGATTGTTGTACTTAACATAATGTAAATTATAGAACAAAATGTTCTCCTTGGTTATCTGCCACCTCAAAGATAGGGAGAAATTATTGGCGAATCCGCCACTAATCAAAATTTCTCCCTATCTTTGAGGCGGCAAAGGAATATTTTGTTGCTATAATTTGACGTTATAGTTAAGCAGAAAGAAAACTACGGAAGAAAATATTTGTTTTAATTTTTTGCTTGGCTTCTTATTATGGAGAGTAAAAATGGAAATTATGAACTTATTTACAAGAAAGCCATTTGATGAGCCAGAAGATGGCGATTTAAATAAAAAACCTTCTTCTAAGAGGGAAATAGAAGTTGTCAAAAAGAAGATTGAAAAAGAGTTTGAAAAATCTCTTAAAAGGAATAAAATACCATTCGTTAAGAAGTAGATTCTTCGCCTACCGATCCAATTACAATACATAGGGTGGTAGCTCTTTTGGGCTGCCTGTCAATAAATTTCCTTAACTTAGCTACCGCTTTTTTAAAAGCATCTTCTTTTTCTCCAAAAATGGTAAATGTGCTTTTCTTGATTAACTCTTTTGCCATAAATATTTTTTTAGTTTGCGATAGATATTATTAAAGCAGCGTTTCTTGACACAGCTGCAAAAAATCAACTCTTAATTCCTGCGGCTCGCAGAATAGTCTTATCATAGACCGAAATCGGCCCTGTAGGCTTCCCTAAATTCAATTTTACGGGCTTTTTTTTCATTCCTTTTGCCATAACCTTATGGCAGATATTTTTTCCATGTGCCGTGCGCTCCGCGGCTTCAAAAAAATTAAAACAAATATTTTGTATCTAATCTTTCTTGCTCAACATAACGCTGACTAATTATAGAACAAATGGAACAACAATCATCTATTCGTATATGATTCTAATTGCTTGACTATAAGGGAATAGCAAACCTTTTGAGATGCTAACAGAAACTGAAGTAGAAGAAATTGCCGTGGAGATTTTGAATAATACAATGATTGGCCGTACACCAGAAGACACACGTAAAATAATCGTGTATATCTATGAAAACACAAAACACATGGAAAATCCTAGAGTATTCCGTGTGGTTAAATAACAGTTATTGTAGATATAACTGTCCCGATTAATGATTCATAATCAGGATTAGCTTGTGCTAAATCTTCAAATGCATAATGTGTCATAGTCGGATATTTTTCCTTCAGTTCTAGAATATTGAAAGGTGTATTACATATAACATTACATAATTCAAAGCCTAAACAAAGGAAGGTATCAATGTTATTTTGTTGCTCATATACTGAAACTAGTTTCCTGCCAATATTTTCATATTGATAAATATCTATAGGAGTTGGTGTACCCTTCTTAGTGCTATTAATTTTCATAAGGCTAGTTTTCAACAAATATAGTCATTACCCTACATACTTAACTGTGTGTAGGGTTTTTTCATGTCACCAACTCCTCATTATATGCGTAAATCTGAAAAAATTTCATCTGTACCAGTATTATTAAAGCTTCTGCAATCTCTTCTGTGGTATAATGATAGTTATAAGCTATTCTTCAGCGATACACATACTAACAACCCACAGGAATACTATTTCTTCATGCTCGATATAAAATCTGGAAAAAGAACTCATGGCAGGTATAGA
Organism: uncultured Bacteroidota bacterium; assembly: GCA_903887415.1. GTDB lineage: Bacteria > Bacteroidota > Bacteroidia > Chitinophagales > Chitinophagaceae > Nemorincola. The sequence goes on from CAISPO010000049.1 coordinate 37,300, forward strand.
CTTACTACTGATGATATGCTTGTACAGTTCTTGCACAGTACCTATAAAATCAAAGAATTAGTAAGTATGCGCAGACATGATATAGTAATGATCCAAACTATAAACATAGATAACGAATTGGACTATACTAACTGGCTTGGAACGCAAATTCCTACAGAAAAAGGGCCAACTTATATCATAAAAACATAGGAATATACCTAAAATATCATTATATTAACTAATAATTAAAAACTCAAATCATGCAAAAAAACTCAAATTTGTTGCCTGTAAATGAAGTAAAAGTAATTGATCGTGTCATAGATGTGTATCTATGGTGCTGTGACCTCAATACGGACGAAATAAGGCTGCTTGGACAGCGTCTGATAGACTTAGCTGATAGACGGGCTACAGACGTAGAAATGGCTTATATAGAACGATATCAGTATACAGAAAACTGCGAGTCTGAATATGTACCTAAGGAAGACCTACCTATGAGGATGTAAGCTCTACCCTACTTTTGAAATACACGGCTGTGTTTGCATTTGATGGATACAATTTTTCATACACTCATTCTTAGTATTCAAACAATCTGACGCAGTAGTAAACTAGACCACGTGAAAGGTGGTTTTTGTTATAGTTATGCTGTTTGTTATTATGTATTTTTGAATGAATGTATTGCACAGCCGTGTATTTTCTATAAAATTAAATAAAATTATTACTTTTGTTCACGAAATCTAAAAACGCCTATGTAAAATCAAAACTGAAAATAAATCGCATTATACTGTATATGCTGTCCTAAACTACCACTTTAACAGCACCCAAATACAAATTATAGATATAATGCACCCTGCAGAGGGTGTAATTGTGTCTTTTGTATTTGGGGGCCGTGGTAGGCCGAGGACAGCAGAGGAACTACAGTTACACCCTCTATTTCTTATGTTCTAAACTACCACAAAAATGAAAAAACTCATCATTGCAGTAAGTCTGCTATCAATTTTCAATTCCTGTACATCAGGTGGCTCTGGCTCCGGTACATCAGTTACTCCGGCATCTTCATTCAGCATAACTTTCCGAGGACATACTTATACATCTACAACACCCGTAGCCACTACAGCTGGTGGTTCTAGTGGCTGGATGCTGTCTTTCAATGGAGGAACTCTTACTACCGTAGTTCTTATTTTTCAAGGCTGGAATTACTTCAATCTAACAAGTGGTATTGGTACCTACAAATTAGGTGGAATCAGTAACGGTATCCATTATAGTGCAAATCCATGCACATTGTCAGATTATGCGTCAGGTGGTGCAGCATATCGCGCAGATGCAACAGATACTACAAGCCAGGCAATAGTAACAATTTCCAACGGGACTGAATGTAAAGGAACGTTCACTGTTAATCTCAATGACGGAGCTGGTAACTATTATCCTGCTACAGGAAGTTTTGATTATATAAAGCCTTAGTGTATGCGAAAGATATTACTAGTTTTCTCGCTATTAATAACTACTGCTGGATACTGCCAAGAAAAAATACAGAAATTTCGCGCACATAGTTATATAAATGCTACGTATGACGAAGTGCCTAATGCATCTTGGCAGGAATGCAACATACTTATAGTCTTGGGTAAAGACAAGATAAAATTATATACAGGTAGCTATCAAGAACTAGATATAGCAAAAATAAATAGTCGATCTGAAAATGCAACTGAGATAACTTATGATGAAAATGCAGTTGATAAATTTGGAAATGATATTCAAATACTTTTTGTTATATCCAAGAACTATTCGGAAACTGGTAATGCACCGGCAGTTCTGTCTATTTTGTATAAGAATTTTGTTGCAATGTACCGATTATACTATACTGACTAATAAAAAGCCCCGACTGTAATGGTCGGGGTTATATTATAATATTTTCAGTGATTGCTTGTGCCTACGGACTGGCTATTGTGATTGTTTCTACAGTCAAAGGTACAAAAAATATTTCATATTAAAACAGTTATTTCATATTTTAACTATAATTTTAACGCTTCAAAAACTCAAATTTTATGGCAAACGTAGTGGATTACAAAATAATTGAAGACAGAGTAAGAGAATTAAGATGTATTGAATGTGGTGCTCCTCCGGCACTTGTTGAGTTTGATTCACTCAAAATGAATCTTACGGTTGCCTGCGGCCACGATACTTTCTTACCCATTCTTAATGATAAATATAATGAATTAAAAAACGATCAAACTAAAATGTTTGTTAGGATCGTTTAAATAACATCAGTTATATTTCTTATAGTTAGATGGGCAACCGTATTTAAAAATATGGTTATGTCACCTTTTGGAGCACTCTTAACGAGCTGCTCCAATTTTTTTTGTACACCACTAATCACATCATTAACAGACATTCCCTCAAATGTCTCTGGTTCTAAATCCCCTATTGTTTCTAACATTAGTTTTTTTGACATTTTTCAAATTTTTAGGCGGCAATTCCCCGCCATTCTTCTACTTTTCCTAAATTATATATAATTGGCTTAGTGCTAATTATTATTTCTTTTGTTATATTTGCATAAAATCAATTCTATGCAATATGATATCATCTATTCAGATGCACTTGATAAGTTCAAATTATTAGTTAACCAAAAATTGTCAGACAACTGGCAACTCATTGGAGGAATTAATATTTGTTATTGCCCCATACCAAATACTGATCCTATTGGTCATATTAGATATTGTCAAGCTATAATTAAATATGAAGAATAGCTGACTTATCAGTAAACATTAATATTAAATTGCATATTTTTTTTATCTCTCCGGCAGTTTTTCCATCAAGCTGCTGTAATATATCTATTGACTTTTCTGTAATATCAGCCTCTTCTACAATCATCCCAGTACTATAGATATTAGAACAAATTTTACTTCTTATTTCATCTCTTTTCATATTGTTACATATAAGCTAATTACAAATTATTAGGCAATCTTTGTTCTATAATTTCCAATATAGTTAAATATCTGCGGTGTAAAACCTTGATATTCAAGCCTTCGGTAACATATTGGTTGTACATTATAGAACAAATCAGCTGTAAATGGATTAAGCTGTAAGCATAGAGAGTATGGAAAAACTAACTATTTCAGAAGGTCATTTACATCCCAGTCCAAATTCGCACCCTTCAATAATTCGGGCAATATCGTGTTTAAATAAAATTGCTTCTGTTGAGCAAAACTGGCCAATATCTCTTTCTTTTTTTCCAAAGAACCGCCGCAAAACGCCTCGGATAAAAAATGCTGTGTAGCGTGCTGTTGCGCCATTATTTGGCCTAAAAACATAACTAATGCTCTTTCATCCATATTCTTTATTTTTAGTTCGCAAAACGAAGGTAAAGAAAAAATCCCCTGCCATGCGGGGGATTTCTATTTAGCCAATCAAGAACCTCAACACCCTACCCGAATTATTTTTTACATTTGTTGCATGATCCCTGAGAAACGCGCAGCACTCACAAGAAGGGCAAACAAGCTAATTGAATGGCTACACCGTTCGGAGTATGTTGATTATGTGAACGGCGAAACAACTACCAAGCTAATTAAGGTAATAGACCTTATTATATGGGCATTGGAGCGTAGTATTCCTGAAAGTGAATGGAAACCATTTGAAAGGGATTTTTTAGCTACACGCCGGATTATTATTGATATTTTCGAGACAGATGAAGCGGAGAAAGCGGCTTATGAAGAATGTCTGCGAATGACGGTCGATACATTGAGATTGTATGATAGGTTTATTGAGCAATATAATGAGCCGGAATTAAATCCTAACTTTACAAAATAGAAAACCGCCCTGGCAGGCGGCTTATATCACTCCGTTAATGACATAACAAATATACAACTGTTATGTCTAAAAACGCTATTTCTTTTTTGTCGTGTCTTCGTTATGCTCTTTTTTCAAAAGACTGTCCACGTGAGTATAGATTTCACTTTTGGTCGCTTGTAATTGCTTCTGCATCGCTTCTATTGTCTGTTTCTGCTCTGTGTTTTGTGTTTTATCAGCATTATGCCAAATAGAAGATGTAATAAATGTAGCTAATGCAGTAGCTACTGAAATGAATGCTATCCAATGGGGCCACCATTTCGTGCGAAGTAGATGCTCTCCTATCTTTAAATCCTGTGCATTTTTATTAATTGTGGATATTTTCAATTCGGTATCCACTTGTTTTGTTGCCTCCTTTTCTTTTTCTTCTGCCTTATATCTATCGAATCGTGCTTGTTTTTGCGATAGATATTGTTCAATTGATTTTCTATTGAAAAGGTATTCCCCAAATTGACCAGCCAATCTCAATATGGATAATGATTCCCGAATAGCCAAACCTTTGTTGATTAAATATTCTTCTATTTTCTTTTTATTGCTCCCGTTAGTTATAATGATGAATTCACCCGTCCATAATGTCATTGCAGATAGGGAATTATTAATGTCTTTCCTATCCTGCTCGGTCAATTGATATTCCATAAATGGCTGTTTGCTCAAACATACAATTCAACCATCACAAATGCAATGCGCAAGCATAAATCTACATTCACAAATCAGTTAAAGTCGTAAGAATAATTATGCTAAGCAGAAAATGAAAATCTGCCATAACCATTTTCTTGCTCAACATAATTTTTCCTACTGGAATAATGATTGTGAACTACGATTTATAAAGAGGATACTCATTCTACTTCGTCCAAGCTACATTTAAGATTTCAACACATACCAAACATGCCAGTATCAAGGTCATTGGGCTTCGCTGCTTTGTTCCATAATGTTAATATGCTAAATAGAACTAACCAATTTATTCAATAATCTATTGAAAAGACCTATTCAACATATTAACGAATTATAGAACAATAAATGGACCAGCTTTTACGTTAGAGTGAGGATGTAAAGGTAAGTATTTAGCTGATAGTCAGCAGTTTAACTCGAAAACCAACCAATTATGCAACTACCAAGAATAGAAGTGCAAAAACAAATGTTAGTGGAACAGATCGAATTTCTTACAAGAAGCTGCGAAACCGGAATTGATCCCAAGGAGCTAAAAGAAAAGATAAAAGGCTTGAGACATATGTTCCGCTCAGCAGATATGAAACACCAAATGGGTTATGTAAACACTTGCTATGAAGCTGCTGAAATTCTGGAAAAAGATGGAAGTTTTGCTTCCTGTAAATTGGTAA
>CAISPO010000050.1 GCA_903887415.1 uncultured Bacteroidota bacterium
CAGCCAATTGTATTTAGGGTAAAGCCTAAACCGCCTGACCTGCAAAAAGATATTTTCTGGAAAAACTCAACCTTGTTCCAGTAAAATCAGGCTTTCCCAAAGATATTTTGCCCTTTTTGAAAAAGTTCCGTATGTTCATGTTGTTGTTCCATTATTTCCGGTGTAAATCGAATAATTTTGTAAAAATAGCGTTAGAAAGGGTAAGCATCAAATTCTCGGATACTCAATTGAAATACGTAGTAACTATATTGTTTTTATTACTTGTCGGCAGTGCGGTCTTTTTTTCCTGCGCCAAATGGCATGACCCTGCGCCAACAAATGACCCCAGGCTAACAAACCCATACTGTAATGACCCGGCGGCGGTGAATTATAACTGGGGTTTTCCCGGTAAGCCGGACAACTCTATTTGTTTTTACCCATCTAGCCTTTTCTTGGGGCAGTACATGTTATACGATTCGATGTATCGGGACACGCTTTTCCTGGGCGCTGATAGCTTTATGATAAATATTTCAGGAACAGACACATCGCATACCCGTATATTACTGAGTGGTTACTGTCCTGGGTATAACATATCGCTTACCGCACTCCCCGGCTACCAGGCCACCGTGGATACGGTGGTTGGCGATACGGCTACCGCTACCTCTGGACAGATTTATCCCTGCGGGGGCGCGACAAGAGATACACTTAACGGTATTATCAGCCGCGACCGGCTGGATTCTCCCACTGTATTGCATATCAGCTTTTCCGTAACCATGGATACCTCCGGCATTGTTACGCACAACGGCACAGCCAAAAAAATGTAACAGCCCATGTTCACAGGTATTATTGAAACCGTAGCTACTGTAAAAGAAGTAAAGCAGGACGGGTCAAATATTCATTTCACAATAGAAAGCAGCCTTGCAGATCAGTTGAAAATAGACCAGAGCGTGGCGCACAATGGGGTATGTCTCACCGTTGTTTCCATTTCTGAGAACGCATATACGGTGACCGCTGTTGCAGAAACACTTGCCAAAACCAACCTGGGCACCTGGCACACTGGCGATAAAATAAACCTGGAGCGCGCCCTGAAACTCGGCGACAGGCTCGATGGGCACTTTGTGCAAGGGCATGTGGATGCTACCGGCACCTGCGTCGAAAAACAAACGTTGCAGGGCAGTTGGCTATACCGTTTCCGGTTTCCTGGAAAATATGCAGCACTGGTAATAGAAAAAGGCTCCATCTGCATAAACGGTGTTAGCCTCACGGCATTCAATGTAGGGCCCGATGAACTTACCGTTACAATCATTCCATATACGTACACGCACACCAGCTTTAATGTCATAGAAAAAGATACGGTAGTAAACCTGGAGTTTGATGTGCTCGGGAAGTATTTATTGAGGAGCAGGGAATTGAATAGTTAAGCACATGGATTGCGGATAAAAGATGCTCGTGAAAAGCCCGGAGGGCTTAAATGTCAATACCCCCGGATGAAATCCGGTGGAAAAGAGCTGAAAATATGTAACCACGATAGTGGTTGAATGTAGATTTCATTGTGAAGATCAAAATACAACTAATACAGGCAATATTATTTTTTTATGATTGTTGGTGGCAATTTCATTATTAATAGGAAATTATCAATAAGACAATATTAAATTTACAGGAGCGAAAATCAGGTAAATCCTAAAATCCTTTAATCACGGTTCAGACCATGGCTTCTGTAATAAAAAGAATAAATGAGTATAACGCCGGCATCCCACCGGCATTGCATGAGCTTAAATGGCGTGCGATGAAGGAAAGCCCTTTTAGTTTTTACAGGGGCACCTGCCATTTGTTCGCAGAAGATTTTGTGAAGACGTATAAGTACCGGCCCAAAGTAAAGAGTTGGATCTGCGGCGACCTTCATTTTGAGAATTTCGGGTCTTATAAAGGAGAAAATGGCCTGGTGTACTTCGACCTTAATGATTTTGATGAATCTATACTTGCCGGCCCCGAGCCTGAGGTGTGCAGGTTTATTACCAGCATCATCATCGCAGCAGGACAAATGAAAGTGGCGGGCATCGCCCTTCACAAAGCGCTGCACGATATTATGGCCACTTATGTAACAACGTTGCAGGCGGGTAAGGCGTTTATGCTTGAAGAGGAAGTTGCCCACGGAGAATTCAAGAAATATTTTCAGCAGGTAAGCTCATTCGACCGACAAACATTTATCGAAAAGAGAACCTATAAAGAGAAGGGTGCGCTATTGCTTAAAGCAGATGATGTGCATTTTATGGAACTTGATAGCGCCCGTAAGTCTGCTATATACAGGGGTGTTAAAAAACTGCTGGACAGCAATGAACGATTCAAACACCTGGTTTTCCAGGATGCTGCGTTCCGAATTGCCGGTACCGGAAGCCTGGGGCTGGAGCGCTATTGTGTGCTGTGCTACAGTAAGAAAAAAGGTAAGCATTACCTTATTGACATAAAAGAAGCGAGGGAGTCGTGCTTTAGCCCGGTGATAAAAATGAAACAACCGCAATTTAAAAACGATGCAGACCGTGTGAACAGCGCAGCCTATATGATGCAGTTCAACTCGCCTGCTTTTATGGCTACAGTCAATATAGACAGTAAGTGGTTCATGGTGCGGGAGCTTCAGCGGGTATCCGACAAAATGACCCTTGCCGATTTCGGTACCGATTTTAGCTCATTTAATGCTGTAGCGAAAGAAATGGCCGTGCTGATGGCTTATGCGCATATCCGCAGCAGCGGGCATATGGGGTCTTCCACTGCAGATGAGCTGAAACAATTTGCGAAGAAAAAACAATGGCAAAAGGACATAATGGAAGTAAGCGGAGAACTCGCAAAAAGGAATAATAAATACTACAAGGAATACGTGAAAGTGGAGTAGTTTCAATCGTTTTTTGTAAATTCGGTAACAACCGCAACAGATGAAATTTCGTGTCCTTGTTTCGTTTTTCATTTTTGCTTCAACATTAGTTGCTGCACAGTCGGAATTGAGCAGTTTATCGGGCGACCAGTGGCTGGCAACCATCAATGCAGGCAGTTTGAACACCCCGCATAGTTATCATAATTATAAAAGTGGCGGTCTTATTTCGCACGGGTTCGCTCTTTATTTTGCACGGGCTGGGAATATCGACGTTCCTTATCTTGTTTATGTTCCTGCTTCCTATAGACCCTCGAAGCCAACGCCGGTGGTAGTGTTTTTGCATGGTGCAATACTGGCGAAAGATAGCTTTCAATACAAAGACCCATCTATAGCCAAAGAGCCTGTTTTTTCAATTGCAGAATCTCTGAATACTATTGTCGTGTTCCCTTTTGCCCGCGCCGACTACAAATGGGCAGGCACCTCAGGCGCCTACCGTACTGTTCTGGACATTTTGAGCCGCGTAAAAGAAACCTACAATACAAGCAGTATATATATCGGCGGCATCTCCATGGGGGGTATTGCCACTTTCTGGTTTATCAACAATAAGCCAGAAATATTTGCAGGTTTCTATACATTTTCCGCCGCGCCACACAGTCCGGAGGGTGCAATAAAATACAGCAACATTACAAACTCAAAGCCGCTCTTCTCTCTGAACGCAAAAGATGACCCGGTATTCCCCTATACCGACATGGAGGTGGCATTTAAGGACCATAAAGGCGAGGCGCCGGGCTGGCATTTCTCCACAGTTGAGGCTGGTGGACACCGGTTTATTTACGGCAACGGAGGCGATCAATATGTGAAAAATGTGATTGGCAGTTTGCTGGGATCTCGTTAAAGATTGCCCACCGGGAAAAGAAAATAATTGACGCTGGTATTCATACCGTTAGCACGGTTTTGTATGTCCCGGGCATTTTTAGGCACAGTTTTTTATATGGCTCTTACCAAAAACAAGCTATATGAAAAAGATCAACATCAAACCACACCACATTTTATTAGTCGCTGCATTATTAACAGCGGGTGCCTGCAACAATTCCGGCAGCAGCACAACCAGTACTACAGACAGTTCATCCACCGTGTCTGCCAGGATGGACACCGCTATGAAAGACGTAAAACAAGGCGCTGAAAATGCTGCCAACGATGTAAAAAATGCTATTGATGGCAATCCCGATTCCAACTTCGTAGTTAAGGCCACAGTTGCCAATATGGAAGAGCTCAAAGTGCTGCAGGCAGGATGGGACAATGGAACAGACAAGGAGCTTAAAGCACACGCTAAAATGATGATCGCCGACCATAAAAAGCTAGGCGCGAAAGTGAAGGACTACTCCGGAAAAAAGAGCTACACGCTGCCTGATAATGACGGCGGCAAAGGGGATGATGACCTGACAGCGCTGAACAAAAACACAAAAGGAAAGGATTGGGACAAGGCTTGGGTGGATAAAATGGTGGACGGGCACAATGACGCAATCAGCCTTTTTGAAAAATACCAGGATAAGGTGAAAGACCCCGATCTCAAGAGCATGATCACAGATGCCTTGCCCACACTGCATTCCCACCTGGATATGATGAAACAACTGCAGGACAAAATGGGGAAATAGTTGCCTGATAGCTCACGGGTAAAACTTTACTGAGCACGCACATTTTAATGGTAAGCAATCCCGGGGGATTGCTTACCATTTTTATTTTAAGGTTCAGGAAATAACCTCTGAAGGAGCGAATATATAAGCCCAGGGGGAAGCCCTGGGTTGAATTTGATTTTGTGGTCAGTGAAATTAATATTTCAGCAATTTGAAATAACCGTCAGTAACTGATACGATCTGCCCGGTAGGGGTTATCCCTTTAAAGTAGAACAGCCCTTGTATGTAGGCGCTGTCATTATGGGTGATATATACCTCGCCCGAATTACCAAGATAGCTGGAGTAACTGTAGTAGGCGCTGCCCACGCTGTCTGACCATGTGGCGGCAGTGCCGTAATCGTGATAGCTCATGCTATATACATTGCCTGCATATACCTGGTTCAGGTACAGGTACATCATTTGGCCGCCTAAGTGCCCGATAATAACATTCCCGCCCGCGGTATCTAGTGCCCATGTGGCATAGCCTGCTGTCCAGCCTGCGCCATTGATATTTGCGCTCATAGGGTCTTTGCCGCTGCCTATCCAGTCAAACTGGGCTGCGGTAAGCGGAGTTAAAGGGTTTACGCCGCCATTAGCAGCGCTGTCAGTGTTTGCACTGTAAGCGCCTTTATTGCATGAAGCAACTGCAAAGCCAACGGCTGCAAACAACAGGATAGAATAAAAAAGGTTTTTCATAATATATTTTTGCCGCATAAAGATACTAAGCATTGTAAAACTACAAAATATTATTTTCGGTAATTTTATCGCCTTATCCCGGCTATGCTCAAAAAGACTGGTTTACTGCTCCTGCTGTTTTTTTTACAAAACGTATTATATGCGCAGTCAGTGCATTCCGGCCGCATTTTTGACGCAAAGTCCGGGGAACCGATTCCATTTGCTACAGTTAAGTTTGCGGAGACAGGCAGGGGAGTGGTAGCTGGGCTCGACGGAAGATTTGATTTGCCGGAAAACGGCATCCCCTGGATCGAGGTATCCTGCCTGGGCTACCTGCCCCAAAAAATAACGCTGCCTGCACCGGATCTCAGCATAAGGATGCAGCCGGCAGAACATAAACTTACGGATGTGGTAATAAAGCCCCCCTATGAAAAAATACGCCGCATCCTCAATAACGTTATTGCCAGTAAGAACGAGAATGATCCGGACAAATACGACTGGTATCGATGCAATGTGTATTATAAAATGATAGCCGATGTAGAACCTGTAAAGCTCAAAAACAGCCATAGCAATAAAAAAGCGCAGGTTAAAGACAATAAAAAACAGGCAGCCTATACGGACAGCGTGAAGCGGAGCAAGGCAAGGGATTTTTTCGAAAACCAGCATCTGCTCATGTCCGAAACGTATAGCATACGCACATGGCGCAGGCCGCAACAGTTGCAGGAAGAGGTGCTGGCTTCCCGTTTCTCAGGGTTTAAGAAGTCTATGTTTACCGGGCTGGTAACAGATGTGCTCCCGTTTCATGCTTATGCCGACTATATAAGCCTTAATGGCAAAGATTATCACAATCCGGTGAGCCGGGGCTATGAGCAATACTACAAATTCAATATCGCAGATGAGATCGTGCAGGGAGCTGACACCATATGGATATTGAGTTTCATGCCTCGTGGTCACAAAGCCAATGGGCTCAAGGGGACAGTTTATATAAATTCAAGCGGGTATGCTATATCCCAAATCATCGCCATGGCGAAAGATACCATGCTGAATATGAATGTGCGCATTGAGCAGCAATATGAGCAGCTTCCGGCATCAGGCAATAAAAAACGTTGGTTCCCTAAGCACCTGAATTATATCATCGACTGGCAGCAAGGATCGGGGAGTTCTATTTCTGCTATCCACATGAAAGGTTATTCGCGCATAGATTCTGTATCATGGGATGAGGATCGGGATTTTCGTTTTGACAAAACACATACTGTAAAGCTACAGCCCAAAGCCGATGAACTGGGCGAGACTTCATGGCAAAGCATTCGCCCGGAATCGCTTAATGCTAAAGAGGTTCGTACCTACCGGGTTATAGATAGCCTGGGTGAAGCAGTTCATCTTGATAAAACACTCGCCTATGCATCCAAACTGCCTTCCGGCAAAGTGCCCATTGGTTTCCTTGATCTCGATCTGAAACGATTATTTAACTGGAACGATTATGAAAATGTAAGGCTCGGCCTCGGCCTGCAAACGAATGAACGCGTTATAAAATGGCTGTCTGTTGGCGGATGGGGCGGCTTCGGCTTTGCGGATAAAAAATGGAAGTATGGTGCGTTTGCCGAGTTTTATGCCGACAGGTATAAGGAGTTCGTCTTCAAAGCAGATTATAGTGATGATATTAACGACCCGGGCCGTATCCGTATGAACAATGACCTGGACAAGAATTACCTCAATGCTTACCTGCTGCAGCGTGTAGATGAGACCAGGACATTTACAGCATCAGTGAAAAAGAAATTCGGATACCTTGGCCTTGAGCTTGCCGGGCGCCAGCAGTCCATCCTTCCCCAATACAAGTATGGCTTCTTATACGATGGGATAAGCCACACCACATTTACCGCAACCGAGGCGTCGCTCTCGTTCAGGTATGCCTATGCCGAACGCACAGCTCCGTTCTTCGGCTCTTATTATAGCCTGGGCAGTAAATATCCGATCTGGTACGGAAAGATCACATCAGGCGGCCTGGCCAGCGATGCGTTACTGATTCCATACACACAGGCGGTAACTGCTTTGGTATGGCATAAACACATAAACAGGATGGGGTTTGAGCATTTTCTTGTGGAGGGGGGCAAGTCGTGGAGCACTGGAGGTGTCGGACTGCCATTGAGCAAGCTGTTTGCTGGCAACGGCTACAATTACGATTCAAAGTCATTCCTGTCTTTTTACACTTTTGGGGGGCTGATGACCATGTTGCCTTACGGTTATTATACAGACCAGTTCGTAAACGTCATTTACCGCCACGATTTCGATTGGAAATTATACAAAGTAGAAAATAAGGACACCAAACTTAGCTCTGCGCCAAACGTCTGCCTGCAATATAATATGCTCTATGGTACATTAGCCCACCCCGAGGCGCAGCAATATGTAAATTTCTCTGTGCCATCAAACGGCTATCACGAAGCAGGGCTGCTGCTTAATAACCTGGTAAGGCTGGTTTATGCCAATTTGTATTACGTCACTATCAACGCCGGGTATTTTTACCACATCACGCAAGAGTTTGATGCAGATAAAAATGGCAGGCTAGTAGTGGGGTTGGGTGTAGAGTTATAGCCTTAAATAGCCTGTACGGCCTATAGCCCCGACGCGTTAAGGGCTATAAGCAACAAAATAAAAAATGCCCCGGATCCGGAGCATTTTTAGTAAAGTTCAATTAATATCTATCTTCTTCCTCCTTGTGGTGCAGGTGCCGGAGCAGGCCTTGGTTGAGGTTGTGGTCTAGGTTGTTGCGGCTGCGGTTGGGGCCTCGGCTGTGGCTGCTGAGGTTGTGGCCGCGGTGGCGCAGGAGCGGGTGGCGGCGGCGGTGCCGGGGCAGGCTTTGGCGGCTGCGGCACAGACCGGTTCACATCCCACTCATAAGGCCGGCTGTCATTTTTCTTTTTCACAGGTGCCGGTTCTGCTGTCTGGTTTATATGGCTGCCAACCTGGTCTGTATGTGCGCCTGCTTTAGGAATATCTTCCCGGAAAGGCGGTGTAGATGTCTGCGCGGTACTTATCGGCTGCGGCGTTTTTATGGGCTGCGGGGCAGTTACTACATTTGGCGGGGCAGGGCGCTGTCCGTTCACATTTGCGGCAGGCCGCACTTCTGCCGGGCGGAACATTTTTACCGTATTATTATGCACCGTAGTTGTGCGGCTGGAGCCGTTTGCTAGGTCATAAACCTGCACTGGCTTGCCGGTTACTTTCTCTATATCCTTTACATGTGGGCCGGATACATAGGATACGCCATTAGCCGTGTATTTGCTATTTACAATGCTGGTGCGGTGTACAATATTATTGTTGCCATGAGGGCCATACCAGTAGCGGTAGTAACCGCCGCTGAAAAGGTATTGCGGAGGTATAAACACCCACCAGTCATTAGGGCACATGTAATCCATTGATGAGTTGAGGTCATAGCCGGGGCCCAGCGGCGACCAGCCATAATAGCCCTCGCCATAACGCCAGCACACCCAGGCCGGCCCCCAGTTGGTACCGGGTATCCATATCCAGCCATAATAGTTGTCAAATGTCCAGCGGCCATAGTGAAAGCAGGCCCATCCCCACGGATAGTCCGATACCCAGGTATTACCATATTCTGTCATTACCCAGTGGCCATTAGTATAATACGGCCGAAAGCTGCCGTCCTGGTCGGGAGACCATACATAGCCATATTGCGGGTCGTCTATCCACTGTCCGTATGGCGCAAGTTCCTGGTAAAAATCGTTGTACGATACATATGCATAATACTGTGCGCTAACTTTTGCAGGAGGAAGGCCAAACGTAAAAAACAAGATAAGAGACAGAATACTTAACACCTGCTTATATGTTCTTGTCATAATTATTTGTTTGATGTGTATTGATTTAACGGGAAAAACTAAGTGTAAATATATACTTAATACCGGAAACAATAAAAGACAGACTGAAGAGCGGTATATAAGCAAACCCGGCAGAGATACCGCCGGGTTATAAAAACAAACGTACTCATAATACTTAACGGTAGTAACCGTGCCAGTGATGATGGCGGTGCCAGCTACGGTGAGGCACGACCACGATGCAGGAAGCGAAACCAACGGTTATCAAGAGCGCGAGAATGGCTTTTTTCAGGATCTTCATATGTTTTTTGTTATTTGAGCATTTAGCGGGGCCAAAGTTTAACTGTGCCGCTGTTTTCTGAAATCATTAACGGTTTTCAATCTTAACGGGATAAATATAAGACGTTTTGCCGGAAAAATAATTTCCGCTTTATTTTGTCATACCTGCATACTATCTTTGCCCAAAATAAAAAAAGAGATGCCTAAAAAAATAAAATCAACAGGTAAACAAAAATCAATGCTATTACTGCATGCCGTGATATTTGCTATTGGTACTGCGCTTTCCTGGATGATGTATGACCCGCACAACGGCCATTGGGCATACCCCTGGCCAGCCTGGACCACGGCTGCATGGTCTCTGTTGCTTTTAGGACACTTCTGTGTAGTATTCACGAGTTATGAAGATAAGGGTTACAAAATTTACCGTAACCAGCAGGGATACGAGAATTAATTAGCCAGTAGGCAGATTTTTCAGTGGGCAGTTTGTACTTTGCCGGAGATAAATCATTTTTAGATATTAATGCCTCGTTGCATCCGCAGCGGGGCATTATTTTTGATCACATTTAGCATAGTATAAAATGTACGCGCGCTTAGCGCCCTTAAAAACAAAATGAGAGCATAAGCGGGCTTTGCGCCTTGGCGAGGGGTATTTTTACAAAACACTTTCCGTGCCTTTTAACGCCCAACCGATTTTCCCTCTAAATCCATTACCTTTGCGCCTCAAAAAGAGGGTTCTTTAATTAAATGATCAGCCGAAGGAATATCCGGGTCAAGGTAATGCAAACGCTATATACGCTTGCTTCGCTTTCAGATGGGGCACAGGGGAATAAGACCGCCGCAACCAAAATACTGAACGATAAACTGGACCACGTACTGGACATTTTTACCGTATCCGTTTTATACACGCTGCGTATTGCACAGTATGCCGAAACAGATGCACAGCAGCGGTCTGCAAGGTACCTGAAAGTGGCAGAAGACCAGAATGTGGACATCAGTATAGCCGCGAATGCATTTGTGCTCAAAATGCTGGCCAACGAATCTTTCAACGAAAAAATAAAGAAAGATAAGCTGGAGCGGTTTATTGACGCGGACTGGGTAAAGAAAGTGTACCAGATCCTGGATAAGACCGAAGAATATGCTAAGTATATTGCTGCGAAAGCGCATACGCCAGCAGAAGACAAAGACATCATCCGGTATATATGGGAAAAGCAGGTGCTGGAAAATGAAGGGCTGATGAGCCACTTTATGGATGAGTTGCCGGGTTGGGAGGATGACAGTGAGCTGATCATAATGCTGATGCAGAATTTCTTCAATGGCAACTCAAAGATCAACTTCCTGAACCTGCTCTCCGGGGAAAAGAAGGAGTATGCCCACGACCTGCTGACGGCAGTAATAGAGAAAGAGCCCTACTGCATGGAGCTGATAGAGCCGAAGCTGAAGAACTGGGACAAAGACCGTGTGGCGCTTATAGACCTGCTGCTGCTGCGGATGGGAGTTTGCGAATTCTCCTACTTCCCTACTATACCCACTAAGGTGACCATAAATGAATACATAGACATTGCAAAACAATACAGTACACCGCAAAGCGGGCAGTTTGTAAATGGCGTGCTGGACAATATATTGAAGGACTTGGTGAAAGCGGATAAAATAAATAAAACGGACAGGAAGTAACTTGCCTGCCGGTGGCAGGTTTGACAATTTGGGGATTTGGAAATGTGCAAATCGTCTTATTTACTGACGATCTATTAACGACTGAATACTATCTAATAAAATACTGAAGAATGAAACGCTTACTTTTTATTTCAATACTGGCGCTGGCGGCTTGCAATAGCCAAAACAATACAAAAGCGCCTGCCGGACAGCTACCTGTCTCGTTAGTAAACAATCCGGCAACTGCGAATGGTATGGATACGGTTGCTGCGGCACGTAAGCCCACAATGGACTTTACGGATACACTCCACGAATTCGGCACTATCCATGAAAAAGAGATAGTGGAGCATGAATTTTCATTTACCAATAATGGCAAAACACCACTGATCATCAACTCAGCAGTAGGTTCCTGTGGGTGCACCGTGCCGGTTTATCCGCACGACCCTATAGCACCAGGCAAGACCGCTGTCATGAAGGTTACCTTTAACTCGGCAGGCAAACAGGGACACCAGGAGAAAACAGTAACCATACATACAAACACGGTTCGCGGCCTCCATATGCTATATATAAAAGCCGATATAGCAAAGGATAAGTAAATGTTCTCTCTGAGCATTCACGGCTGTGAAGGAGTGAAACTCGCCAAGAACCCAATAACCAATTCCAAATTCCATTTTTTTTCATCTTAATAATTAAAAAACAATGCAATTGAATACAATAATGTTACAGGCCGCAGGCGCAGCACCGGGCGGGCTTTTCGGCGGACAAGGCGGATATGGGCCAATGTTTTTAATGGTTGGCATGTTCGTTGTGATGTACTTCTTCATGATACGCCCGCAGGCCAAGCGTGCTAAAGAGCAAAAGAAATTTGCCGACAGCATGAACGCCGGCGAGCAGATCGTGACTACAGCCGGCATACATGGCCGTATCAACAAAGCTAATGATGACGGTACGCTGCAGATAGAGATCAGCCGCAGTACGTTTATGACCATTGAGCGCTCAGCAGTGTCTATGGAAATGACCGCCGCTTACCGCAAGAAAGCAGATGCCGCGGCCGGTATCACTACCACGGCAACAAAATAAAATCAGCTCCGATGCTAAAGGTTGGCGTCACAGGCGGTATTGGCTCAGGAAAGTCAGTTGTATGCCGGGTGTTCCATACACTCGGCATACCTGTATTTAATGCCGATGATACTGCCCGCTATCTGATGGAAAATGATGAGCACCTGGTGCATCACATCAAGGCACTTCTCGGAGAAGATGTCTATTCCGATGGTAAACTAGACCGCGCCAAAGTATCTGAGATCATTTTCCGGGAACCGCAGAAACTGCAGCAGTTAAACAGCTTAGTGCATCCTGCAACGATCAGTTACGCGAACGGCTGGTTTGCCCGGCAAGCCGCGCCATACGTTATCAAAGAAGCCGCCATATTTTTTGAGGGCGGCAGCTACAAAGAAATGGATATGATGATTGGCGTGTTCGCTCCTGCAGAACTACGTATAGAACGCGCTACGAAGCGTAGCAACATGACCCGGGAAAAAGTCCTTTCTGTAATGGCGCAGCAAATGAATGAGAACGAAAAAATGAGCCGCTGCGACCATGTCATTACAAACGACGATGTACACGCTATACTTCCACAAGTGCTGAAACTGCACGATTTGCTGCTCGCGTCAGCGACGTAGCGCTCCTCCTCCATCCGACTTATTTTCAGTTGGTTATCAACAATTACGACACCTTGTCGTTTATTCTTAACTTTATATGACATTATTTCTTATTTCTATAGGGGTTTATGTTTTGGAACGCTTTTTATGGATACTAATTGACCTCGTGATTTGTATCATGTTTTAATATTTGCTGATCACAGACATTTGAGAGTCCTAACAAAACGAACATATGAACTTAAGTAATTTTACCATCAAGGCACAGGAAACCGTGCAGCAGGCGCAACAACTGGCCTTCGACAACCAAAGCCCAAGCATCGAAACAGCACACATGCTGCAGGCATTGCTCAACGATGCTGATGGCCCCATTTCCTACTTACTCAAAAAGAACAATGTCAACATCAGCTTTGTAGAAGGCAAGCTGAAGGAGCAGATAGCCCGCATGCCCAAGATACAAAGCAGCGAACCTGCCCAGAACATTAGCCGGGAGGTGAATAATGCCATCTTGCGCACCGCCAATATCTTAAAAACTTTTGGCGATGAATTTGTAACTCCGGAGCATCTGCTTATAGCATTGCTGCAGGTAAACGATGATACCGGCAAACTGTTGAAAGATGCAGGGCTTACTGAAAAGGGCCTCGTAGCCGCCATCAAGGAACTGCGTAAGGGCAATACCGTAAACTCGCAAACATCTGAACAGCAATACAACGCTTTGCAGCGCTATGCAAAAAACCTGAACGAAATGGCCCGCAACGGCAAGATGGACCCTGTCATAGGCCGTGATGAAGAGATACGCAGAACACTGCACATCCTCTCCCGCAGGTCTAAGAACAATCCGATATTGGTAGGCGAGCCCGGTGTAGGCAAAACAGCTATCGTGGAAGGTCTTGCTCATCGTATCATAAATGGCGATGTGCCGGATACACTTAAATCGAAGATCATCTTCGCGCTGGATATGGGCTCGCTGATGGCAGGGGCTAAGTACCGCGGCGAGTTTGAAGAAAGACTCAAGGCAGTAATAAAAGAAGTAACTGAAAGTGATGGCAACGTGATCCTCTTTATAGATGAGATACACACGCTCATAGGCGCTGGTGCTATGGAAGGCGCTATGGATGCGGCCAATATTTTGAAGCCGGCACTGGCCCGCGGTGAGCTGCGTGCAATAGGTGCCACAACGCTGAACGAATACCAGAAGTACTTTGAGAAAGACAAGGCGCTGGAAAGGCGCTTCCAGAAAGTGTTTGTAGATGAGCCTTCGCCGGAAGACGCTATATCCATCCTCCGCGGATTGAAGGACCGTTACGAAAGCCACCACAAAGTGCGCATCAAGGACGAAGCAATAATTGCTGCTGTGGAGCTTTCACACCGTTACATTACAGACCGTTTTCTGCCCGACAAGGCCATAGACCTTATCGACGAAAGCGCAGCTAAGCTGAAGTTGGAGATGAACTCCATGCCGGAAGAACTGGATGAACTGGAGCGCCGCATACGCCAACTGGAGATTGAGCGCGAAGCTATAAAACGCGAGAACGATAAAGACAAGCTGAAGGAGCTGAACCAGGAAATATCGGTAATGAGCGTGC
Source organism: uncultured Bacteroidota bacterium (assembly GCA_903887415.1). Lineage (GTDB taxonomy): Bacteria > Bacteroidota > Bacteroidia > Chitinophagales > Chitinophagaceae > Nemorincola. The sequence continues at coordinate 14,191 of CAISPO010000050.1, forward strand.
AACGCGATACGTTGAAAGCTAAATGGCTGGAAGAAAAAGAAATTGTTGACAAAATAAATAAGGCACGGACTGAGATAGAACACCTGAAGCTGGAAGCCGAACAAGCGGAACGTGAAGGCAACTATGGTCGTGTAGCAGAGATACGCTACGGCAAGGTGCAGGAGCAGGAAGCCATTATCGACAATATGTCGAAACAACTGGACAAGATGGATACCCAGCATAAGCGCCTGATGAAAGAGGAAGTGGATGCGGAAGACATTGCAGAGAATGTAGCCAAGGCAACGGGCATACCGGTGCAGCGCATGCTCACCAGCGAGCGGGCAAAACTCCTGAACTTGGAAGATGAGTTGCACAAGCGCGTAGTAGGGCAGGGCGAAGCTATAATAGCGGTATCAGATGCTATACGCCGTGGCCGTGCAGGTCTGCAGGATCCGCGGAAGCCTATTGGCTCGTTCATCTTCCTCGGTACTACCGGTGTCGGTAAAACAGAGCTGGCCAAGGCGCTTGCGGAAATACTCTTCGACGATGATAGCATGATGACGCGCATAGACATGAGCGAATACCAGGAGAAGCACAGCGTTAGCCGCCTGGTGGGAGCGCCTCCCGGCTATGTGGGCTATGACGAGGGTGGCCAGCTCACTGAAGCCGTGCGCCGTAAGCCATACTCCGTGATACTGCTGGACGAAATAGAAAAAGCGCACCCCGATGTATTCAACATCTTGTTGCAGGTACTCGATGATGGCCGCCTGACCGATAACAAGGGTAGGGTGGTGAACTTTAAGAATACCATCATCATCATGACCAGCAATATGGGCAGCCTCATCATACAGGAGAATTTCGCCGACATAAAGGACGGACAGGATATTGAAGCCGTGATAGACGCAACCAAGGAGCAGGTAATGGACGTACTGCGCCAATCTCTGCGGCCGGAATTCCTAAACAGGATAGACGATGTGATCATGTTCCATCCGCTGATGAGGAAGGAGATAAAAGGCATTATACGCATACAACTGGAGCAGTTGCAGAAACAGTTACAAACGCAAGGCATCAACCTCCAGTTCACCGACTATGCGCTCGACTACCTTGTTCAGCGCGGCTTCGATCCTCAATATGGCGCCCGTCCGCTAAAGAGGCTGATACAAAAGGACATCATCAACATGCTCAGCAAAAAAATAATCGGCGGTGAAATAGACAAAGCAAAGCCGGTGCTGATAGATGTGTTCGATGGAGTAGTGGTAATGCGGAATGAAGTTCCGGTGAAGAGTTAATAATTGAATTCCCCCTTGCGGCGTAGGCTTGTGCGAAAGCGAAGGGGGTTAGGGGGATGTTAAGTTAAAAAGGATGGGCGTTGCTCATCCTTTTTTGTTAGCGATAACAGGGAGAATTGCAGAACTGAGGGCGATCAAAAGTTGGTTAATACGGTGTCGCTCCCATCAATATTCTAGGAGCATATGGTAATTGGGATTGTAGTGCGTATCAGACACCTTAAACATATGGTCGCCAATAATGACGAAGCCGTTCCTTTTGTAAAAGTTGACGGCTCGTTCGTTTTTTATCCATGTGAACAGCCACATGCCGCGCTGGTGGGCCTGTTCTGACAATTCAATGTTGTGTTGCAGCAGCTGGGCGCCAAGTCCCAGATGGTAGAAATTGCTGGATAGGTAGATACGGTCTAATTTCGTCACATTTTTATGGGGGATGTTTGGATGCGTCGCGTCCAGCACGATCTTCGAGAAGCCGGCAACTGAGTCCCTGTAATAGATCAGGTGGTAAATGTTTGCAGGGTCAGTTAACTCATTCCTTATTGCTTGCTCATTGTAATAGCTGCTGAGAAAAGCTTCCATATCTTCCGGGGAACAGCTGCTTTGGTGAGCTTCCTTCACGGCGATTCTGCCAAGGTCAGCGATCATTCGACTGTCGTGTTCTGTTGCCCGTTGTATAAGTATATCCATCACTAGCAGTTGCTGTGTAAAATACGGATATAGCTATAAACTGCAAAAGGTAGTTCACGTATATTATAGATACGGGTGGATGCCAGTCTCTGACTGGCAGGTGAACTACGCAACACATTTACCTCTTCTATATCTCCGCCTTTAAAAGGTCTCACTGTAAAATATTATCTTTAAAACGTAAAATCAACCCGATGAAAAAATGTACGATTCCTGTACTGGTAATGCTATTGTTGACCGGCTGCCAGACCTACCACCTCTCTACACAAAGCCTGCTGGAGCAATTTGCCGGTGTAAAAGGCGAAACAAAAGTGACCATGCTTATAGTGCCGCCATTTGTATGCCATCCCGGCATAGTAAGGGGCAACGACCTTAGGAAAATAACTGTGCTTGATAAAAAAGAACAGGAGCACACCTTTCCGGTCACACGTAGCATGGGTATTAAGATCACCCAAAAAAACGGGAAGCATACCACCTTCTATATCAATACCCTGCTGCTGAAAGACAGCACCATAACGGGCGACAAAACGCATTTTTTCAAATCGCAGATAACGCCCATCTATTTTGCCAATATCAGCAAGATCGAGCTGCAGAAGTGAGGGGAAAGTGTTTCAAACTGATGTTATTCCCTTAATACGCACAGGTTCACTTGCATCTCACTCTTTCACATACCGCATCGCAACACATCCGGATTTTAAAACCTTTGATTCCACAAGTTTCAACCCTAACCGCTCAGGCAGGTTGATACCCTCAAACAAGCGTGGCCCTGCACCGACAATTATCGGGTGAACTATAAAATAATATTCATCAACCAGGCCGAGCGCCATAATTTGCGAAGCAACATCTACACCGCCAACCATAATGTTTTTGCCTTCTTCGTGCTTCAGTTTAAGTATCGTGTCCTGGATGTTGGTGCCGACAATGGTTGTATTATCCCCTTCAGATTTCTCCAGCGACCGGGAGAAGACAACGATCTTGCTAACGGCATTAAATGCCCGTGCATATTCTACATCTGCTTTTGTTTCATTCAAATGGTTCTTTGCCACATCGGGCCAGTAGGGCACCATCAATTGGTAAGTTTTACGGCCATACGCAAATAGACCTGCATCTTGCACGAGGCGGGTAAAGTATTCAAGTAGTTCATCATCCGGGTTAAATTTGGTGTGGTCGCAGCAGCCATCCAGGCTGGTGTTGATTGCGAAGATTACTTTTCTCATATCTTTTCTTTTAGGTTTTTACATCCTCGGCGAGTCTTTGCGTTTCAGCGGGTTGTGCAAAACAGCACCTATTTCTCCGCTTTCACCCGCTCATTATACTGCTCCTGCATCTCATCTATTGTGGCGTAGAATTTCTGCACATTACTGAATGCATCCGGGTTATAGCCATCGGTCTCTTTACGTACTTCATGCAGCATGAATTGCCCGGCATGTGCCGCTACCCATATATCGAACTTTAGCTTTTTCATGGCCGCGTAGGTATTCATAAAGTCTTTACCCACCTCGGGGTAAGTGGGCATTCCAGGCAGTTTTACTTCCGATAGCATGGTGGGGATATTTGCAATTAATACACGATAGCTGCGTTGCTCATCCTTCACAGTCAGCAGGTAGCTGCAGGAGCCCTTTGTATGGCCTGGGTGATGCAGTATTTCGAGCTTCGTGCCGCCAAGTTCTATTAGTTCATGATCGTGTAGTTTCCGGTCCACTTTTACCGGAGTAAACAGGCTACCCACGCCCTTGCCACCGTATAAGTAATCTGAGTTGCCGCCATCGGCTACTACCGGTGCATCTTTTTCGTCTATCATCACCTTAGCCCCGGTCATTTTCTGAATTGCCGCCATGCCACCACAGTGATCGAAATGTGCCTGCGAGATCAGTATGATCTTGATATCCTTGAATTTAAACCCAAGCGATTCCACATTGGCGCGAAGCATATCTACCGTATTGTCCAGCGCTGTATTAATCAGTATATGCCCTTCGGGGGTAGTAATGAGATAGCAGGCCAGATCGTAAGTGCCCACATAATATAAGTTACCCGCTATGCGGAAAGGCGTATAGGGTTTCGACCATTCCGGGTGTGCCGCATCTGTAGATTGGGCAACCGTACAAAAGCAATTTACTCCCAGGCACAAAATCAGGATGCTGATATAACGGATCGTTCTAAACATGGATGTAGAATGAAGAGTATCAAAATTAGTGTTCTATTTGTTTGGGACAGTATTTGTGGTGTTTTTTATCTTTTAATGCAGTAAACTCCAAACATTAGCAGAATTACTATAACGACAATAAATAAAATGTTACTATTGTCATCGTTCCTTACCCCCTCAAAACATGTTTTATGACAAAATCAATTTTCTCAATCTTTGTAATCATAACTTTCATTTCTTGCAATAACAATATGGACACAGCAAACAATGCGCGTAAATGGCCCGAAAATGTCAAACCTCCTAAGGCAGAGATCCAGCCGCATATCCGTGTTGTCAATGACGATTCGGTGGCTGACAATTACTATTGGATGATAGATTATTTCACGAAGGGTAAGGACAGTACCAAGGTGGTGGGCTACCTCGTGGCCGAGAATAAATATCTGGATACCATGATGAGCGGTACAAAGGCAATGCAGGAAGATCTGTTTAAAGAAATGAAAGCGAGGATTAAGGAAAAAGATGAGAGTGTCCCGGTTTTTGATAATGGCTATTACTACTACACACGTACCGACGATGGTAAGGAATACTATAAGTATTGCCGTAAAAAAAGCAACCTGCAGGCCCCGGAAGAAGTATTGCTTGATGTAGATGATATGGCGAAGGGCCATGCGTATTTCGCGGTAACAGGATTTAACGTAAGTGAGGATAATAAACTGATGGCTTATGGTGTGGACGAGGTATCCCGGAGGGAATACACTATTTATATCAAAAACCTGGAGACCGGCGAGATATATAAGGACGCTATCCCACGCACAGAGGGCGGTTCGGTATGGGCGAATGACAATAAGACGCTGTTCTATACTTCTAAAAACCCGGTAACCCTGCTGTCTGAAAAGATAAAAAGACACACGATGGGTACAGATGCGGCCACTGATGCTACCGTATATGAAGAAGAGGACAAAAGCAACTACATCGGTGTCGGGAAATCTAAAAATAGAAAGTACATAATCATCAGTTCACAGGCTACATTATCATCTGAAATGAAAATAATAGATGCAGATAAACCAATGTCTGCATTTGTTTCATTTCAGCCGCGTGTGAAAGACGTGCTCTATTCTATTATGCCGCTGGAAGATAAATTCCTGATCAGGACCAATTGGAATGCCAAAAATTTCAGGCTTATGGAATGCCCTATCGGCAAAACCGAAATGAGCAACTGGAAAGAGATAATTCCGCATCGCGAAGACGTGCTGCTGGCGGACGTAGAAGAGTTTAAAAACTACATTGTGCTCACCGAACGAAAAGACGGCCTCGTAAAGCTCCGAGTGCGCAGCCTCAAGGATGGTGCCGAGCACTATATTGATTTCGGAGAGCCGGCTTACTTCGCAGAGGTTGGCACAAACCCGGAATACAATAGCTCTATTTTGCGTTATGGCTATACCTCCCTGACTACCCCTAATTCCACCTTTGATTATGACTTGGCAACCCGCGAAAAAAAACTGATGAAGCAACAGGAAGTAGTGGGTGGCTATGACCCAAAACAATATGTTACCGAACGAATTTATGTAACAGCAACAGATGGCACTAAAGTACCGGTTTCAATAGTCTATAAAAAAGGGCTGGTAAAAAACGGCAAGGCGCCTTTGCTGCTATACGGTTATGGCTCCTATGGCGCTTCTATGGACACCTACTTTTCGAGTACCAGGCTTACCTTGCTGAACAGGGGTTTCGTATATGCGATAGCTCACATTCGCGGCGGACAGGAGATGGGCAGGCAATGGTACCTTGATGGCAAGCTCATGAAAAAGAAAAATACGTTCACTGACTTTATCGACTGTGGCAAATACCTGGTAAGCGCAGGCTATACCAGCAAAGAGCATTTGTATGCGCAGGGCGGCAGCGCTGGCGGCCTGCTGATGGGGGCCGTTGTAAATATGGCTCCGGACCTTTGGCATGGAGTGATCGCGCAAGTACCGTTTGTTGACGTTGTAAATACCATGCTCGATGAAAGCATACCCCTGACAACAAACGAGTTTGACGAATGGGGCAACCCGAAGAACAAGGATGCTTACGACTATATGAAAAGCTACGCACCCTATGAAAACGTGGAAAAGAAAAAATACCCCAACTTGTTGGTGACAACTGGCCTGCACGACAGCCAGGTACAATATTTTGAGCCGGCAAAGTGGGTGGCAAAGCTTCGGGCAATGAAAACAGACAGCAATATACTGTTGCTGCATACCAATATGGAGTTTGGCCATGGCGGGGCTTCCGGCCGGTTCGACTACCTGAAAGATATCGCCCTGAATTATTCGTTCCTATTTGCACTCGAAGGAATCAGTAAATGACAGGTGTAAGCAAAAAACAGAAAGGCCCACACAAAGCAGTGCATCACAAACTCGCAATAACCCTATAGATTTTTCGTCTTGGGGCCTGTCACTTTATTACGGACATTTGTCCTGAAATTTGCTTTTTTTGCTGTAGTGAGCTTGCCGAACTGTGATACGAATGCGATACGTTTGTGACATTTTTAAAAAACCAAACCCCTCATAACCAATAAAATAGCGCCTAATATCCACAAAACTTTTTTTTCTTGGAAAGTGTGATATTTCATCAAGCAAACTGTGTGGCCCAGCCTTTCAGATCTCGAACAACTCCAGATGACTGAAAGACCGGAAGAAAACCGGAAGTTTTTTTGCAGCAAAACAGCATGATCCGGCTATAAGCTGCGAACTGCCAACTGAAAACTGCCAACTGAATAGGGCATGGAAAACCGAATTAACAAATTAATAATCAACGCTTTAGTAAAACATGATGCCGCGCTTTTTTATTCATGAGGCATGGGGCATAAAGGGAAAATCAGGCAAATCCGAAAATCCTTCAATCAAGGTTCAAACTTTTTTTTATTTGCACATTGAAAAATTTGCACATTTCCATATTATTCCTTTACCTTTGCACTCCAAATTCTAATAAAGCTCTTTTTACAAGGTTGAATTGGAAGAAACAGTAACTCGCCACGGCGGGCGAAAATTCGTTAACACCAAAAATTAAACAATGGCTAAAGAAATCAGCGGCTTCGTAAAGCTGCAGGTAAAAGGTGGCGCTGCAAACCCAGCCCCGCCAATCGGCCCGGCGCTCGGCTCTAAAGGCGTCAACATTATGGAGTTCTGCAAGCAGTTCAACGCGCGCACACAGGACAAAGTAGGTAAAGTACTTCCCGTAACACTTACCGTTTACACAGATAAGTCTTTCGATTTCGTGATCAAGACGCCTCCGGCTGCTATACAGCTTATGGAGCTCGCCAAGCAGCCAACTGGCTCTAAGGAACCTAACCGCCAGAAGGTGGGTAAGGTAACCTGGGCTCAGGTGGAGGAAATTGCCAAAGACAAAATGCCTGACCTGAACTGCTTTACGCTTACCAGCGCTATGAGCATGGTGGCAGGTACTGCGCGCAGCATGGGCTTCACTGTAGAAGGTACCCCACCGCAGGGCATCACCGTTAAATAAGATCAGCTTCCTGGTCTGAACAAACAAACTTTTGGTTCACTTTTAACTTTGACTTAAGTCATGGCAATCACTAAAAAAAGAAAGGCTATAGAAGCCAAGCTCGATAAAAATAAACAATACACACTGGCTGAAGCGGCTAATGTGGTGAAGTCCATAAACCTCACCAAGTTTGATAGCTCAGTAGATGTGCATGTCCGCCTTGGGGTTGACCCTAAGAAGGCAGACCAGGCTATACGTGGCACGGTTACCCTGCCGCACGGCACCGGTAAAACAAAGCGCGTACTGGTTCTTTGCACTCCCGATAAAGAAGCAGAAGCAAAAGCAGCCGGCGCCGACTTCGTAGGCCTGGATGAATTTGTAACTAAGATAGAAGGTGGATGGACAGATGTGGACGTTATTGTTGCCACACCATCTGTAATGCCTAAGATAGGCCGCCTTGGTAAGATCCTTGGTCCACGTAACCTGATGCCAAACCCTAAGACAGGTACGGTAACTAACGATGTGGCCAATGCAGTAAATGAAGTAAAAGGCGGTAAGATCGCGTTCAAGATAGACAAAGCAGGTATCATCCACGCTTCTATCGGCCGTGTTTCTTTTGCTCCTAACAAGATCGCTGAAAACGCACAGGAGTTGATCAACACCCTTGTTCGCCTGAAACCAGCTACTGCAAAAGGTGCATACTTAAAAGGTATTAGCCTGGCATCTACAATGAGCCCAGGTTTGATGATAGATACTAAGACTGTTGCATAAATCAATTTGGCAATTCGGTAATTTGATAATTAGCGAATGCCCTTAATTAAAATTATTGATTAACTAATTTGAGAATAGGCGTAAAAGATCATTATCGAATTGCCGAATTGTCGAATTATCAAATTAAAACAACATGACACCTGCTCAAAAAAATGAAGCAATAGAAGTACTGAAAAGTAAATTTACCCAGTACGACAACTTTTACATCACCAATACCGAATCGTTGACGGTAGCACAGGTGGGCACACTCCGCAAGCTTTGTTTTGAAAAGAATGTGGAAATGAAGGTTGCAAAGAACACTCTTATCAAGAAAGCTCTTGAAAGCTTTAATGATGAGAAATATGCAGGCATTTACGAATCCTTGCATGGCGTTACTGCGCTCATGTTCTCTGAGTCTCCGAAGGAGCCGGCAATGATCCTGACTTCTTTCCGTAAGACCAACAAGGAAAAACCGGTATTGAAGGCCGCCCTCATCGGCACCGATGTATTCACCGGCGACAACCAGTTGAAAGCGCTTACCAGCATCAAGACGAAGAACGAGCTTATCGGCGAAGTTATCGGCTTGCTGCAGTCACCTGCAAAACGCGTTCTGGCTGCACTGTTGCACCACCACGAATCAAAGGCAGGCGCAGAGGCACCAGCAGAAGCTTAATTAATTAGCCAATTTGGCAATTTGACAATTCGACAATTGTTTTTTTGCGGGCAAATTAAATGAGTTAGTAGAGTTAAAGGCATTGACTAATTGTTGAATTATCAAATTGCCAAATTAAACAAGGCTTCCAAGTCCAATATATAGTTACACAGTACAAGTAAACAATTTTTAAAAACAACACTAAAAAAATCATACAATGGCAGACGTAAAAGCATTAGCCGAACAATTAGTTGCCCTTACTGTAAAAGACGTACAGGAGCTGGCAAACGTATTAAAATCTGATTATGGCATTGAGCCAGCTGCTGCTGCAGTTGTAATGTCTGGTGGTGGTGGCGAAGCTGCTGCTGCTCCGGTTGAGAAGACCGCATTCACAGTAATACTGAAGAACGCAGGCCCTTCTAAGCTGAACGTTGTGAAAGCAGTGAAAGACCTTACCGGCCTTGGCTTGAAAGAAGCGAAAGAACTGGTTGACGGCGCTCCTAAGAACGTGAAAGAAGGCGTGAGCAAAGCAGAAGCTGATGACATAGCTAACAAGCTGAAAGAAGCTGGCGCTGAGATCGAGATCGCTTAATTCAATGATCTAAATACAAACTAACAAAACCCTGCATATGCGGGGTTTTGTTAGTTTTGCTAATGGCATTAATGCAACCCGTATGGAAATCACTTCAGTAGCTTCCTTCCTTGACTATTATGAACGCGTACGCGAAAGAACCTTGCGTGTTATAGCTATTATCCCGCCTTCCGTGCTGGACTGGGCCTATAAGCCCGGCAAATTCACCATAGCCGATGTGATCCGGCACATCGCTGCTACAGAGCGCTACATGTTCGCCGAGAATGTTGCCGGCAGTCAAAGTTGTTATAATGGCTGCGGTAAGGAGCTTGCAGATGGCTATGATGCGATACTTGCGTATATGAGTGAGATGCACTGGCAGTCGATAGAAATATTTAGGACGCTGGATAACGGGGCGCTCCAGCGCAAATGCATAACGCCTGGTGGTGAGATAACTACCTGGAAATGGCTCCGCGCAATGATAGAGCACGAGATACACCACCGGGGCGAACTGTATATTTACCTGAACCTTTTGGACATTGCTACTCCGCCTATATTTGGGTTAACAGCCGAAGAAGTGCAGCAAAGGAGCCTGAAAAGTTGATCATCACAATGCACTCGGCCATGAAGAAAACACCATCCATACTAGATAGCGACATACTCAGCGAGCTGACGTTTGAGCCGCTCTCTAAAAAGAACTGGCCATTATTTGTTCAGTTATTTGGCGAGCGCGGCGCCTGTGGCAATTGCTGGTGCATGTACTTCCGGCTGAAGAAAGGCGACTTCATACAGGGCAAAGAAAACGATGGCAATAAGAACAGTATGAAAGAGCTGGTATGGGCCGGCCACCCTACTGGCGTACTGGGCATCTATGAAGGGCAGGCAATAGGGTGGTGTGCTTTTGCGCCACGGGAAGACCACTTAAAGCTGGAAAACTCGCGGGTGCACAAGCGTATAGATGATACGCCCGTTTGGTCCGTTACCTGTTTCTTTATTGATAAGAATTTTCGGCGGATGGGCGTATCGGTAGCAATGTTGAAAGGCGTGATAGATATAGCCAGGAAGCAAAAAATAAAAGTGATTGAAGCATACCCAACAATACCCACACAGGAAAAGCTGCCAGATTCATTTGCCTGGATCGGCTTGTACCGGTCATTTGAAGATGCGGGCTTTAAGATAGCCGACCGTACCTCTAAGAATAGGCCAATGGTCCGCTATTATCTATAGCAGGCAACCGGTGCCCCAACTTTGGAATTTGGATTTTAGTTTTTGGAATTTCGACTCAGTGGATCCCCGGATAGCCATCTTTGGGCTTGTCTTTCTCAAAATTTCCCGAATAGACCATCTTCCCGCCCTGCATATAACATTCACCCTTGCCGCTTTTCACCCCGTCTTTCCAGTAGCCTTTATATAGTTTGCACTTCTTGCAGTAGCTGATACTCCTCTTGGCTTTTTTAGTGCCTATAGTGTAGATGCCATAGCCGTTCTTTCTGTCATTTTCAAAGTGCCCCTCGTATTTATCACCAGTCTTCCAGTAAAATATCCCCTCGCCGTTTTTCTGGTCATTGAGCCATTCGCCCTCATAGGCGTCTCCATTGTTGTAATAATAGCTGCCATGGCCGCTGCGCAGGTTGTTTACAAAGTGGCCTATATATTTGTCTTTATTGGTCCAGTAATAAGCGCCCTGCCCGGTACGTATATTTTTCTCGTAGTGCCCGTCATATTTTTCGCCGCTTTTCCAGTAGCAGGTGCCATGCCCGTCTAGCTGGTTATTGAGGAACTGCCCCGTATAACTGTGCCCTACTGCCCACTGGAATGTACCAGGACCATTCTCAAGGTCATCTTTCCATTCTCCTTTATAAATGTCTCCATTCTCAAAGTAAAAACTGCCCTGCCCTGATTGTTTGTCATGTTCAAAATGCCCTACATATCTGTCGCAGCTAGCCCAGTTGAAAGCACCCTCGCCCGAGCGTTCACCCTTTTCATAATGCCCTTCGTACTCATCGCCGTTTTTCCAGTAAAAGTGGCCCATGCCATCCTTGAGGCTGTTTTTCCAGCCGCCTTCATATTTGTTGCCGTTTGCAAAGTAAAAAACACCTTGCCCTGATAATTTGTCGTGTGCCAGCTCACCTTCATACCTGTCGCCCCAGCTCCAGGAAAATATACCCTTGCCTGACTTTTCATCTTTTTCCCAGCCGCCTTCGTAATGGCTGCTGTCGGCATAATAAAAAATGCCCTGACCCGACTTATCGCCATTGAGGAAATTGCCGAAGTATTTGTTGCCGCTATCATACGTCTGCGTACCATATCCGTCAGCTATTCCCAGTGTGCCGCCATGTTGCGTTAGTAATTGTTGTGCCTCGGTATGGTTGTTATGAATAGCCCAATACAGCGGAGTGTTTTTGGATGTTGCTGTTATGTAAAGAGCATTAACAGGAATGCCGCCTCTAAGGCAGCGGCCAATGAGCGCTGTATCGCCCTCGAAAGCTGCTTCGTGGAGCAAAGTCCAGCCTTGTTTGCTTGCGTCCGTAATGTTTGCGCCCTTGGTGAGCAAGTCGTTAAGTATATTCAGGTCCTTGGGCGACGGCTTCTCCAGCTCCGCTTTGTATAGCTCTATAGCAACCCTCTTCTTGTGCTCTGGAGTATTGTTGGTATCGATGGCAGGTTTGTTGCTGATCTTTTTTCCGCTTTTCGCTTTTTGAGCGGTAGCCCCGATGCTAAAAAGCAAGAATAAAACAATAAGGACGCTCAACACACTGTTATTCATTATTCAAATACAAAATTTATTCCTGGAACTGCCAGTAAGCAAAGTTAGTTAAGTTAATGAATTCAATGTTATCGATACATAAACGGCACAGCGGCCAGGCACAAAAAAGCGTAGCGGCACATGATAATGAACCGCTACGCTACAAAGATTTTAAAAAAAGTTACTCTACCTCAATTTTCCTGGTGATTGATTCATCCCCAGACTGCAGGTGGAGTATGTATAGTCCCTTCGCAAGGCCGGTCGTGTTGTAAGCTATGTGTTGTGCAATCTGGCCGGAACCATCAGCGATCACGGCCACCTGCCGACCTAACATATCTATCAGCGTAATGCGGACGTTGTCGTTTGTTTTATTATCATAGTCAACATTGAGTTCGTTTTGAACTGGGTTCGGATATACACTTAATGACGAGGCTATACCATTCACGAGCGGTACCCCGGCAGCCTGCACCTCGTAAGGCGCATAGGACACCAACTGATAACTGGATGACGACGCTCCAAATTGAGTTACAAAACTAATAGTCAATATTGCAGTATGATAGCCCGAAACGTACCACGCGTAAGTGCTGATGTTAAAAGTATCGATCGTGGGCGTTCCGAACAGATCGGTACTATCTGTGAAAACCTGTGTGCTGTGTACCCGTAATGCATTCGTAAATGTGATACCTGTGGGCAGATTTAAGGTGCCATAGCCGTCGCATACCACATGTACCGAACCAATTTCGTTCGCGGTAGCCAGTGAGAAGGTAAGTGTGCCGGAATAGCTGTCATCAAATGAATCAAGATAGGTAAATGGATACCGGATCTCATCCATAGGATCCGTTGACAATACGAGATTTGTATCCGCCGCCTGGTAATAACCTACCTGTGATAATTTGGCAGAGTCCGCAAGAATATATTGTACCAGGTCGGACTGAGGAGAAGTAATGGCCAGGGTTGTGCCTGGGAACATAGCGCAATGAGGTGTTGACAAACACGATACCGCCTTGCCTGTATCGAGCGACGTGGTAACAAGAGATGTGAAATCCCAGGTCTGGGCCGGACCGCCATTTCGTGGCGTTACCGTATCTGGCGCACAATTGACGACCGCAAAAGCGTCTCCGATTTGCGGGTTAAAATTAGCAGCAGTAAGCGTTGACTGCGCATAGGACGTGATAGTGCATCCTATTAAGATTAGCGAGGGCAATAGTTTTTTGTACATAATATGGTTTTTGGTAATTAATTGTGCAAAGATACTTAAATACGCCCATCATATTGCACGAATATTTTGGAATTTGTTATTTACCCCATTTTTTAAAATCATGCTCTATATCCCCTAAGACATTGTAAAAGCTCTTTGCCCAGTAGTTGCGGAACCCAAAGCCACCAGCGCCACCGGTCATTTGATTGGTAAGCAATACCTTTTTACTGCCCATATCCACAAATGTGACCCACATAGACGCCTCCACTTTGTCTTTGCTCATGCCCTCCACAAAAAACAACAGGCCTATGCCGGTTTTGCCTTTGAAGTCGTAACCAGCCACAATAGTTGATATCATATCTGCAGTCAGCAACTGGTAAGCATCTGTTTTCTCTGTAAAATATTCAGCTGTTGATTTGTCATTTGCTGCTTGCGTTACGTCTGTAGCATAGGTCACATTATCGCGGTGTACTGCATCAGCAACATTGTACTTCTTTTGTTCAGCTACGAAGAGATTATTCCACGCAGGAAAATATTTTGACCGCATATCATTGTTGGTGATCGTGCCGGCGTCCTTGAATTGCGCCGCGCTGCCAATGAACTTCAGATGCGTAAAATCAAGGCCCAGCCATGTTATTGGGGCGCTGCCAAAGATGTCGGATTTTGCCTGGCAAAAGCCGTTAAACGAGGCGTTAATAACTAAAAGGAAAAGAAGCAGTGTTTTTTTCATTTTGCATTGTTTTTATGACATGAAAAAATATATCAGAGCCGCTAAATTATTAAATATTTGAAAACCTGGGGCTGTACTGCCAATTATAAAAATCTTTTTCCATACTCCGAAGTATATTGGAAAATGCTCCGGCCCAGAAATTCCGAAACCCCGCTCCACCGGCTTTACCCGTCATCCGCTCTGTCATCAACACTTTTTTGGTACTCATATCAACAAGGGTCACCCAAACAGATGCTTCCCTTTTGGGCTTGTCCATTCCTTCAACGAAGAAGATCAGCCCGATGCCCTTATTTCTCCCGAAATTATATCCGGCAATAAACCTGGACACACTATCTGCCGTAAGTAATTGATATTCAGATTTATTATCGGTAATGTATGTCCTGGCAGACCTATTATTCTCATTTTGAGTTGCCTCCATAGCATAACCAACAAAGTCGCGGTGAACGGCACGGGCAATGTTGAATTTATACTGTTCGTTAAAGATCAGGTCGTTCCATGAGGGGAAATATTCGGACTGAAGGTTGTGGTCAGAAACAAGACCTTCATTGTTATATTGAGATGCTTTTCCGACGAATTTTAAATGGCTCAGATCGAGCCCCAGCCATGTTATAGGGGCATTGCCAAATATATCTGCCTTTGTTTGTGCGTAGCCAGATGTGGTGATAAAAGCGGCGAGAAGTATGATTGTGTATTTTTTCAGATGGCCTGTTTTTTTAGAAAAATAGTAAATATTTCGGTAAGCAAGAATGATTTTGACGTATGAGTACGATCATTATTTTAATCCACCATATCTGTAGACAGCCACCACTATTACGACAGAAAGTATAAAAAATACCACCGCCAATAATTTTGTCTGCAAGGGATACTGATGCAAAAAAGGGAGTCTGCCATTTGCGTCATTTAAAGACTCAGTAAGTTTTGGCAATTCTTTATTTTCTTTCTGGAGATCGCCATATTCCTTTAGAATGGCTATTGCTTTTTCTGCATCCTCTTCCCGGGTTAGTAATTTTGCTTCATGGCAGGTGTAACCCATTTCAGGTCTTTCCCGGACCATATATTCATCCTGTATAACACATTCTATACCTTCTGTTTCCAGTCGGCCCTTAGCAATGTAAAGGTTTTGCAGGTCTGAAAAAGTCATTATAATAACCAGTGAACTCATTAAGCTAAGGTACAATAAAGGGTTTACTTAGATATTGCTGTCTATGGGAGAGGCGGATAACAGGCTATTGGTCCGATTGCTAGTCTCCCAATGAAAATTGCAGGCGGCTAAAACGCAATGCCATTATATACATAAAGGCAGGCATGAGCTGAATGATCACGCGGTCCATCGATGTATGCACATGCCAGTCAAGGCCTTTGGGAGTGATTATATATACAAAAAAATAACCCAGCAAGCAGCATAGCAGCGCTAGTATGTTCCTATCCGGCCACCGCTTTTCGGCAATGCAAAAGATGGGATAAATAATAAGGCCTATTTTAATAGGTATGTAAAAGTGATTAAAGTTGTAGGTAAGATAATCCCATACTAAAGCGTAACGCGAGCCATCCATAAGCAGGTCGCCCGTTTTCGTACCCTGCCCTTCGACAATATCATTGGCAGGTGCCGCGCTTTTGAAGACAATGAGCGTAAGTACCGGTAAGGCGATGCCTGCGAGAAAGTATTTCCAGCGGCCATCAGCAAACAAGGTTTTGAAATTGAACAGAATAAAAATACCAGCCAGCATATTGCCCTCATTTTTTACCCATGCGCAGCATCCCAGCAAAGCAGCAGTTGCCAAAACCGCGGCAGGCTTTTTCCCGGCCTCTTCGATGCAGATAAAGGCACATAGAAAAAGAAACGCCAGCGGCACATCGGCATATTGCCCTAGTCCGCGCTCAAGATAAAAATCGTCTGTAATGATGAGGAAAAAGATGAGGGCGGCAACAGGCAGGTTTCTGCGGTACAGCGCAAGGAATATGCTCACCGGTACCAGCAGCATGATACAATAACCGAGCACGAACGGCACCACAAAGTTGTCGCAGCCGGTAAGCCTGCGCAGAAAAGCTATGGAAGAACAGAGATAAAGTGGGTAATCGGCATGCATCATGGGGTTTATGGAAAACAGGAATTTCCTGTAATCAGGTTGTTGCAGGAATTTCGCGTGGTAGTTCCATATGGTCCAGGAGTCCCAGTAGCCGTATTGCGGCTCTATGTAAAAGCTTTTATTGGTGATGATGATAAGCCCGGCAACCAATATTGCATACGACCAGCCTATGCGGGCCTTACCTAACCCGGTCGTTTCCGCATTGGATATATTTTTGCACGGCCATCTGTAACTGAAATACCCAAAAACGATGACCAGCAATACCGTAACTATAAACGGCAGGCCCACCACCAGCGAGAGGTAGTAAAGCATACTGGCAAAACCCATCAGTATGGGCAGCCACATAATACTGAAGAGGCTTTTCTGCATGGTCTATAGTCGGCGTATTAATACGTACTGAAATTTATCATCTTTATATTGACAGAGCACTGCCGAATTTTTAAACATCGTGTCAGTAGTGCCGTTGGGAGATCCCAAAGATGTCAGCAGCAGTGTGGTGTCATTTCCGGCGGGGTTTGGCGCTATAAGTTTCACTGGTGTAAGATAGTAGCTTACGTACTCAGGGAACAGGTCGGCACCGGGCACATCACATTTCAACACAAGGCGGGCGCCCAGTGGAAAGTACTTATTCATACTGGTCATTGCTCCGCGGATGCGGTCCACATCGGTGGGCTTATCAAATTTTACGGTATAACAATAAGTGGCCACACAGGCAGAGAGTGCAAGCAGAATAAGCACAACCCAGTTTTTCATTTCCGCAAAATACAATAATATGGATAAACAGGTCAATCCATATGCACAATTCGGAAAAATCCCCTACCTTTGCGCTCCCTTTAAAAGTTGCTGATCTCAATACTGGCAATACTTTAGAGGGGTAGAGAAAAGAATTTAAAATTTCTCAAAGAAAAGTTTGCTGAATCAAAACAACTCATTACCTTTGCAGTCCCAAATTTTTGGAGATGGAGCATGCCATTAAAAGCAGCTCTGAGTAAGAATAAAGTTGGAGTATAAAGCTCTTTACATAAAAAGCAAGAAAAGATGTCACAGCGTATCAGAATAAAGCTAAAATCTTACGACCACAACCTGGTTGACAAATCAGCAGATAAGATCGTTAAGACTGTTCGCAATACAGGAGCAGTGGTTACAGGCCCTATTCCGTTGCCTACAGAGAAGAAGATCTTTACCGTATTGCGCTCTCCGCACGTTAACAAGAAGAGCCGTGAGCAGTTTCAGTTGTGCACACACAAGCGCCTGCTGGACATCTATACTTCTTCTTCGCGTACAGTTGATGCTCTTTCCAAGCTCGATCTGCCAAGTGGGGTAGAAGTAGAAATAAAAGCGTAACAGTGGAATTTGGAATTGGGGATTAGGAATTGGTTCCTTGGAATTTGGTTTTTGATCTTTGGTTTTTGGTTCATAGTTCTTTAAAAAATTGAAAAACAGTTTATCCCGGCCACACAAACAGGCTCCGGGCGCTGAACTAAAATATAATAATAATGAAAGGTATTATTGGTAAAAAAATCGGTATGACCAGCATTTTCGAACCGAATGGCAAGCAGACGGCTTGTACCATTATCGAAGCTGGCCCATGTGTGGTTACTCAGAAGAAGACCGTTACTACTGACGGCTACGACTCCCTGCAGATAGCTTTTGGTGAGGCTAAAGAAAAGAATACCACCAAGGCGATGATCAATCACTTCGCAAAGTCGGGCTCTACTCCTAAGAGCGTTGTAAAAGAATTACGTAATTGTTCCATTGATAAGAATGTAGGTGAAAGCATCACCTGTGAAATATTTACCGAAGGTGAAAAGGTAAGTGTTATCGGCACTACCAAGGGTAAAGGTTTCCAGGGTGTTGTGCGCCGTCATGGTTTTAGCGGTGTGGGTGAAGCAACCCATGGCCAGCATGACCGTTCGCGTGCTCCGGGCTCTATCGGCGGTTCATCATACCCAAGCCGTGTATTCAAAGGAATGCGCATGGCCGGCCGCATGGGCACTGATCGTGTAAAGATCAAGGCGCTGCGCGTAGTAAAAATATTCCCTGCGGAAAATTATATTTTGATCAGCGGTTCTGTACCAGGTCATAACGGTTCTATTGTTTTAATTCAGAATTAATTATAGTCATGCAAGTTGACGTTTTAAATACTAAAGGTGAAAAGACAGGCCGTTCGGTTGAACTGCGGGACGATATTTTCAATGTTGAGCCAAACGATCATTGTATCTACCTCGCGGTAAAACAATATCTCGCAGCACAGCGCCAGGGCACGCATAAGACAAAGACCCGTGCAGAAGTGCATGGCTCTTCTAAAAAGCTGCACAAGCAGAAAGGTACCGGTGGCAGCCGTAAAGGCAACATCCGTAACCCTTTGTACAAGGGTGGTGGTACAATCAACGGCCCATTGCCTCACGGCTATGCTTTCAAACTGAACCGTAAGGTAAAGGACCTGGCTAAAATATCTGCCCTGGTTTACAAAGCACGTGAAAACAAGATCGTGATCGTTGAAGACCTGAAGATGGATGCTCCGAAAACAAAGGGTTTCGCAGCTATGCTGGACACACTGCGCGGAGACAAATGGAAGACTATGCTCGTAGTACCTGAGTATGACACCAATGTATATCTGAGTGGCCGTAACCTGAGCGACAACAAAACAGTAGTCCTCAGCGATATGAATACGTACGATATTACGCACACACATCTGCTGATATTCACGGAGTCTGCAGCTAAGATGTTTAACGAGTTGGAAGAAGAAGTAGAAGCAGCTTAATTCTGTGGTTTGGAATTCGGCATTAGGAATTAGGATTGAATTTTAATAAAATACGGATTCGGTTTACAAGATTGGGTCCGGGCACTAAAAAATAAAACGATGAAACTATCAGAAGTGTTGGTAAGGCCGGTGATCACCGAAAAGGTAAATCTCCAGATGGAGCGCAGTGGCCGCTATACATTCGTAGTGGGCAAGCAAGCCAATAAGCTGGAAATAAAGAAAGCTGTAGAAGATTTTTACGGTGTGAAGGTGGCCGATGTGAATACAGTAGTGGTTCCGGCTAAAAGCAAAACAAGGTTTACTAAGGCAGGATTACTGGCAGGCCGCAAGCCTTCTTATAAGAAAGCGATAGTAACACTTGCTGCTGGCGAAACAATTGACCTGTTTGTATAATAGACCCTCCCGGTCCCGCCACAGCGGGAAGGTGGAGCGCAAAGGATAAAGAAAATAAGAATAAGCCCCTTTAGGGGTTTGGGGTTAAAAATTATTAAAATGGCATTACGTAAATACAAACCGGTAACAGCCGGAACACGCTGGAGAATAGGTAACGCTTACGCGGAGATCACTACAAATGTGCCTGAAAAGAGCCTTTTGGAGCATCAGAGCGGTACCGGTGGTCGTAACGTACAAGGCCGCAGGGCAATGCGTTATATAGGTGGCGGTAACAAGATCCAGTATCGTTTGATCGATTTCAAACGCAACAAAAGCGATATCAAGGCTACTGTTAAGAGCATTGAGTATGATCCTAACCGTACGGCTTTCATCGCACTCCTGAATTATTCAGACGGTGAAAAGCGTTATATCATTGCTCCCCAGGGGCTGCAGGTTGGTTCCGTTATTGTTAGCGGTGCGGCGGTTGCTCCGGAAGTTGGTAATGCGCTGTTACTTAAGAATATGCCTTTGGGTACTGTTGTTCACAACATCGAACTGCAGCCTGGTAAAGGTGGCGCACTTGCCCGCTCTGCAGGCACTTACGCACAGCTTAACGCGAAAGAAGAAAAATATTGTGTACTGAAAATGCCAAGCGGCGAGCTCCGTAAAGTGCTCGGTACCTGTATGGCTACTGTAGGTATCGTTTCTAACAGCGACCATGCGCTCCAGTCAATGGGTAAAGCAGGCCGCAACCGTTGGAAAGGCATCAAGCCACGTAACCGTGGTGTTGCGATGAACCCTGTAGATCACCCGATGGGTGGTGGCGAAGGCCGTTCTTCTGGTGGCCACCCACGTAGCCGTAAGGGTAAGTATGCTAAGGGCGAGATCACACGTAACACAAACAAGGCGTCGAATAAACTGATCATTCAGCGCCGCGACGGAAAGAAACTTTCTGCAAGGTTCAAATAATAAGTCCTGCTGAGGGAAACAAAAAAAGATAATAAAGTAATAAATAATAAAGTCAATAAGAAATGGCTCGTTCGATAAAAAAAGGACCTTATGTAGATGCTAACCTTGACAAAAAGGTTACGGCTATTGCTGATGGTAAAGCGAAGAAGGGTGTTATAAAGACCTGGAGCCGCCGCAGCACTATTACGCCGGATTTTGTAGGGCAGACATTCGCTGTGCACAATGGCAACAAGTTTATACCGGTATATGTTACTGAGTATATGGTGGGCCATAAGCTGGGTGAATTTTCACCTACCCGCAACTTCAAGGGCCACAGTGGCACTAAGCAGTAACCCCCGACCCCTAAAGGGAGGTGGTTGTAAATAAAGGACTGAAAATAAATTGAATAAAAAATGCTCGGCTCCCCTTTAGGGGCTGGGGGTAAAATAAAACAAAATGGAAGCTGTTGCTCGCTTACGAAATTTACCTACTTCACCACGCAAGATGCGCCTGCTGGCGGACCTGATTCGTGGTATGGAAGTGGAAAATGCGCTGAATACTTTGAAATTCAGCACCAAACATCCATCAGTGCCGCTGGAAAAGTTGCTGCTGAGCGCTGTAGCCAACTGGAGAGTAAAAAATGAAGGCGTGGATGTGGCTGAAGCCAACCTGGTTATTAAAACCATCTTCGTTGACGGTGGCCGCGTGCTGAAGCGGATGCGCCCTGCCCCACAAGGCCGCGCATATCGTGTTCGCAAGCGCAGCAACCACGTCACGCTTATCGTTGACAGCCGTAATGCGGTAACATCAAACACTAATTTAGAAACAGCAAACGTTCAATCTTAATAACGAAAGTAATGGGTCAA
>CAISPO010000051.1 GCA_903887415.1 uncultured Bacteroidota bacterium
AGCCAATTGTATTTAGGGTAAAGCCTAAACCGCCTGACCTGCAAAAAGATATTTTCTGGAAAAACTCAACCTTGTTCCAGTAAAATCAGGCTTTCCCAAAGATATTTTGCCCTTTTTGAAAAAGTTCCGTATGTTCATGAATTTAATTTAAAGATACAAAAAAACGACTATGCTGGTTGATATTCTAAACGCCGCCAATCTTTATGCTAATGGCGTAAAACATGTACAGGACAGGAGAGATCAATGGCTGAAAAAACATGCTGAACTGAAGGATCATTTTAAAGAGGTCGCCGATTACCTGAATACTAATGCTGCTTACAAGCAAGGGTTCTTTGTTGACACGCTGCATGCGTTTGATGAGAATATTAATGGTACCAGCGCCGCAATGCCATCTATAACCTTGCGGTCAGGCCCAATGCCGATGCTGGTTACATTCCGGAATACCATGGGGGAAAAGAAAGAATACACCGAAGAAGGGTTTCATATCACCCTCACCCCTACTATTACCGGGCAGGTTATCGCGTTTATGATACCGCATACGAGCGAACTCAACAAAACGCCGCCTCAATATATTTCGCTCGCTATAATCGATGAACCCGGAAAACTTACTATGGAAATAGCAGATGCAATTATCACCAAGGGCATGCAAATTGCCTTTTACAGCAGCTTCACTGGTATGGGCGAGCAACAACAGGGCGAAAACGCCGCAGACCAGCCGTTGCCTGTACCACATTCACGCAACCCAATCGGTTTTAAACTACATGAAACAACAGAAGAAGTTAAGTAAGCGCTGCCTGCTGCTCGGCTTACTGCTCATTGCCGCATGTAACAATGAAAACAAGCCAGAGACCACTGGATCTGACAATAACAATATCACAATAAACCCGGTAATTATAGCACCGGTGATTTCTTATGACATTGTCAACGAATACCCTCATGACCCTACGGCATTTACAGAGGGCCTTGAGTACAGAGATGGTTTTTTATATGAAAGCACGGGCCAGTATGGTTACTCAGATCTACGGAAGGTGGAGCTGAAAACGGGGAAGGTATTGCTGTCTAAAAATATGGAGCCGCAGTATTTTGGCGAAGGGCTTACCATCCTGAATGGGAAAATTTACCAGCTTACGTATCGTGAAGGGAAGGGCTTTGTTTATGACCTTGCTTCGCTTAAACTGCTCAGCACATTTACATTCTCGGCCTCTGAAGGCTGGGGCATGACGAACAATGGCCAGTGCCTGATATACGATGATGGCACAAATGTGCTGCATTACCTGGACCCTAATACATTTAAAGAAGTTAAACAGCTTGCGGTTACCGATGAGCACGGGCCGGTAAATGAGATCAATGAACCCGAAATGATACACGGGTACATCTATGCTAATCAATGGCAGACGGATTATATCCTGAAAATAGATACCGCTACCGGGCGCGTTACCGGGCGGGCAGACCTCGGCAGCCTGCGCCAGAGGGCAGGCATTCCCCAGCCTACCGGAAGGAAAAATGGTCCGGATGTACTCAACGGCATAGCTTATGATGCAGCAACCAACCGCATTTTTATCACCGGCAAAAACTGGCCTAAATTGTTTGAGATAAGGCTGGATAATTGAGGCATAAAATGCTGTGGCCATTATTCACTGGCTATTACTTGTACCCTTACTTTTGCACTAATAACCTGCTTCTTGATCCACCTGGACTACTCAAACATAAAACTAAAGCTGCGCCCCGCCGGCGATAAGACTACCGTCTTTGATCCCATCCGCAAAAAATGGGTGGTACTCACGCCCGAGGAGCATGTGCGGCAATATCTTGTCGGTTATCTGACTGAAGTGATGCACTACCCTGCCGTACTGCTGGCTGTAGAGAAAAACATTATGGTGGGCAAGCTGGCTAGGCGTTTTGATGTGGTAGCCTACAACCGCGATCACCAGCCATGGCTGCTCGCAGAGTGCAAAGCGCCGGAAGTCCCCGTATCAGAAAGTACACTAAGGCAGTTGCTCAACTACCAAAGCACCATACAAAGCAGCTACTGGCTGCTCACCAACGGCCACCAGGCCTTTTGTGCCGATGCGAGGAATGTGGAAGAAATAAAATGGTTGCACTCACTGCCCCAGTATACTTAAATATTCCGGGCTACGCAGTACATCCAGCGCCTGATGTACTACCTCATCATCACGCAGAATAATGCCGTAGTAGCCATTATCGCGAAACAGGAAGCGGGCGATCTGCGCTTTTACCTGCAGTTTAAAATATGCACCGCTCTTATGGTTGGCGATCACCCTATTGGCAGCGACACGGGCATCCGGTTTCAGCATAGCCAGGAAGGTGCCAATGACCTGGTCTTCGGCCGTAAATGATTCATTGAAATCAACAATATTCTTATAGTTCAGCTTTGCCTTATTGCGGATGAAGTAATCCCATGTAGCCGCTTTTAGTTCCTGGCTGTATATCATGGACATCAGCGGCGGTGAGAGCTTCGTCGTGTCATACGGCACAAACACATCCGGCTTTATGCCGCCGCCGCCATATACTATCCTGTTTTTGTAGGTGTAGAAGCGGGTGGTATCCCCAAGTGCCAGTGTGTCTTTTCCGGTAAGTTCACCTGTTTCAAAGCGCTTTTCATAATCCTGCAGGTAGGCGTCCCGCCCCTTGGCAAACGAGCGTTGTATGCAGCGTCCGGATGGGGTGTAATACTTTGCAGTAGTCAGCCGCAGTGCAGCACCATCGGGCAGGCTGTACTGCTCCTGCACCAGCCCCTTGCCGAAGCTGCGCCTGCCTATGATCACGCCACGGTCCCAGTCTTGTATGGCACCGGCCACTATCTCGCTAGCCGAGGCAGAGCTTTCATCCACAAGCACCACCAGCTTCCCTGTTTCAAACAAGCCCTTATCCCCATTCGCCCTGAATTCGGCTTTCTGGGTATGTATGCCCTTGGTATAAACGATCAGTTTTTTGTCGTCAAGAAAATCATCGCACATAGATGTCGCTGCATCAAGGTAGCCGCCGGGATTATCGCGCAGGTCCAGTATAAGCTGCTTTGCCCCTACGGCAAGGAGTTTCTTCAGTGCAGCGCTAAACTCCTCATAGGTAGTGGCGCTAAACCGGTTCACCTTGATAAAGCCGGTCACGGAATCCAGCATCAGGTTGGCATCCACACTATATATAGGCACTATGTCGCGGGTGATGGATACTTCTTTTGGAAGGCCGTTGGCAATCCTCTTTAATGTCACGGACACGCTGCTGTGCTGCTTGCCTTTCAGCAAATGGACGATGCGCTCTGAATTGATAGCAGTACCGGCAACCACACTGTCGCCCACTTTTATAAGCTGATCGCCTATCTCCACACCCGCACGGCCCGCAGGACCATTCTCTATTACTGATGTGACGCGGATGGTATCGCGAATGATAGAAAATTCGACCCCTATACCGGAGAATCCGCCTTCTAGATCGTCATTTACGCCCTGCAATTCTTCAGCAGGTATATACACAGTATGCGGGTCCAGCGGGTTTAATATGCCCGTTACGGCATTCTTGTAGAGCAGATTATTGTTTACAGAATCTACATACTTTGCATGGATCAGGTCTATGATCTCCTCCAGCCGGTCGTTCCGCTCTATAACAGTGGCAATGTCGCGCTTATTCCGAAGCGTATCGCGCAGGTTGAACCCGAACACCATGCCGGTAGCCAGTACTATAGAAAATAAAAGCGGCATCCATACCTTCTGCCTGTCTCTTCCCTGTTCTTCCATTTTTTAAAACTGTGCAAAGGTATGGCAATTGTAAAATCGAATGTGCATTAATACACCGGCACAAAACGCTACCCGGCCTAATTAAAAAATGAACCAATTTGCAGATTTTCGAATTTGCAGATTTTCAAACTATTTAGCCGGTTCTTCTACCGGCATATCCATCGCCAGCCTAAAGCCCAGGTCCCATTTCCGGGTTTCCGGGTCCAGCTTGCTGCGATATACACTGCGGCAGGTAACATCATCGTCATAATAGGAGCCGCCGCGCACCACACGCTTGTCGCCGCTCTTAGGTCCCTTAGGGTTTATTTCGTCTATTGTGTTTTTGTAGTAGTCTTCGCCATACCAGTCTGCCAGCCATTCACTTACATTGCCTGCCAGGTCATAGATGCCCAGTTCATTCGGGTCTTTTTTACCTATAGGGTGCGCAGCGCCATCGGGCTTGCCATACCACGCCACGTCCTTTAGCCGGTTGCTTCCTGGATAGGCATTGCCGCTGGCATACTTGCCGCCCCTGGCAGCATATTCCCACTCGGTTTCTGTAGGCAGACGGTAGTGCTTGCCGGGATATTTCACATTCAGCTTATTGATAAACTCCTGTGCATCGTCCCAGTTCACCATCACTACGGGGCAGTCGTCGCAGTCCTTATTCGCATAGTTCACCCCATTATATGACGGCGGATAGATACCCATCAGCTTGCGCCACTGGCCATTAGTCACCTCATACTTCCCTATTAAGAAAGGAGCCACGGAAACACGGTGGTAAGGCCGCTCATCATCATACTCCTTGGCAAGGTACTTTGCATCATCGCATCCCATAAAGAAAGACCCGCCCTTTACAGCTACCATCTGGAAATTAAGGTCGGCCTGGCAAAAACCACGCAGGCTCATCCCGATCAAGGCAAATAATAGTAATGTCTTTTTCATCTGCATTGTTATAAAAGTAATTGCGAATGTACAAATTATAGGTACTGGTAGATAGAGGCTACAGACTTTCACGGAAAAATTAACAGATTTGGAGTAATGAGGTTCAACCCAGTCTGAAAACAGGCACCCAAACATGGTAGGCTGAGACTACGCCGAACAACTAAAGGTTTTATTTATAAGAACACTGAGCACAACTGGCGTACTGTTCAACAATGATTTTCTATACCTTGCGTACGAATGTGGTATTACTTTATAGTTTTTATTGCAGCATTTATAGTTGATCTTGTACCATTTTTCGGTCCACCGGCATGGACGGTTATGGTTTTTTTCCAAATACGGTATGACCTTAATATATGGATTGTATTGGTGATTGGCGTTGCAGGCTCAACTTTAGGTCGGTACGTACTCAGTCTTTATATCCCGGTTTTATCTGCAAAAGTCATTAAGACAAAGAAAAATGAGGATATTCAATTTATAGGCCAAAAACTGGCAAAAAATGGCTGGGAGGTGCAACTCTTTGTTTTACTTTATACGTTGATGCCTCTGCCATCAACTCCTTTATTCACTGCGGCGGGTATGGCAAAGATAAAGCCCATGCATATTATTCCTGCCTTCATTGCCGGTAAGTTTACCAGTGATCTGATTATGGTGTTAACCGGGAGCTATGCTGTTAAAAATGCTACAGCTATTGCAAATGGTTTTTTGTCATGGCAAACGATTTCAGGCACGATGTTGGGTGTCATCATTATATGTATATTCCTGTTTATTGACTGGCACAAGTTGCTCCAGGAAAAGAAATTCAGATTGAACTTTAATATTTGGAAATGATCTTTAGGCAATTTACCGCAGTAATATCTTTAAAGCGTATTTACCTTGTGACGTTCAGAAAGGGTATCATTGTATCACTAAAACTGGTTTAGGACTGTTCCGTAACAAATGTTCTGCAACCCCGCCTAAGAGCCTTGTGCCAAGAATACTTCTGCTATGGCTGCCAACGGCAAGAATATCATAATTCGATGCTGCAAGTAGTTCATCAATTTTTTGCCTTGGAATACCATACTCTTCAATGTAATTAACCTTTTCTCCGAGGTATTGAATTGACAATTTTTTCAACTGCTTACTGTCGCTTTTCAAATCTTCATTCATTTGCATTTCATATCCTGCACCTGCTGAAAATAACGTTTCGTCAATTACATGGATAACAGAGATCTCGTAACTTTTAAGTGCTTGGAGGATACCTTGCATAGCTGCAAGTACCTTTTCCGTAAAGGGGGAGTAGTCGAGACATAGAATGATACGCATATACCGGATATAATTTTTGTTAAAATTAGGGGGCGGACATATGTGGAATGCTGATGAGCATTAGCGCAAAATATGATTATGGTCATTATATTAAGGATCAGCAATAGATACTTTTGGAAAAACAGACATCATACCCATAGCCAATGGCGTCCATTCCAAAAATAAAAACAGTTTTCTCAAAATCGTTGGATGATTTTTTCTACGGAATTGCTGAATTAGCGCAATTTTCAGTTAACGTCTTCAGGGAGGGAATCAGGCCGCCTTATGAGTTTAAGGAAGTTTTGAATCAATGCTATGAAATAGGTATAAAATCATTTGTTCTCGTTGGTGTCACGGCATTCATTCTTGGTTTAGTGCTGGTAATGCAATCAAGACCGACAATGATCGAATTTGGCGCTGGTTCCTATTTGCCTGCTATGTCTTCTATCTCTATTGTCCGCGAGATCGGCCCACTGGTTACGGCATTGATTTGTGCCGGTAAAATTGGCTCCGGTATAAGCGCAGAACTGGGCTCTATGAAAGTGACCGAGCAAATAGACGCAATGGAAGTATCCGGCACGAATCCTTTTAAGTACCTGGTGGCAACAAGGATACTGGCAACCACATTGATGATTCCGGTACTTACTGTATATGCTGATTTTATCTCTCTTATCGGCGCATTCACAGGATCGAATATCAAAGATGATGTGAACGTGCATTTCTATTTCAACCGCGTATTTGAAGCGCTGCATTATACGGATGTGATTCCTTCATTTACAAAGACCTTCTTTTTTGGGTTCACTATCGGCCTCGTGGGTTGTACAAAAGGGTATAACTCAAAAAAAGGAACTGAAGGTGTAGGTAAAGCCGCAAATATATCTGTTGTTGTTTCCATGGTCGGTGTCATCATTATTGATATGGTTGTTACTCAAATAACCTCAATGCTCGGCTACTTATGATGGGCGCAATGTCACATATCGAGCCTGGCAAACAGGTTGCACAGCCGGCAATTGAGATATCGCATTTGCAAAAGGCGTTTGGAAGCAAGGTTGTGCTCAGTGATTTCAACCTGACAATAAATAACGGAGAGACCGTGGTAGTAATGGGGAGATCGGGCATTGGAAAGACGATCCTGATCAAGTGCATTATAGGCCTGATAAAACCTGATGGCGGGCAGATGTTTGTATTTGGCAAAGATATTTCCAAACTTGATCATCGCGAGCTTGATGAATTGCGCATGCGCGTTGGATTTGTCTTTCAGAGTAGCGCACTTTATGACTCCATGACTGTCCGGGAGAACCTTGAATTCCCGCTAAGGCGGGACCGGCGCAAAAAGATCACTGAAAATATTGATGACCTTGTGCGGGAAGCGTTGAGAAATGTTGGGCTTGAAAATGCTATTGATCTTATGCCTTCGGAGTTGTCGGGCGGCATGAGGAAGCGTATCGGCATTGCACGCGGCCTTATCCTGAAACCGGAAATTGTGCTTTATGATGAGCCAACAACGGGACTGGATCCAATCACATCCGAAGAAATAACGCAACTGATCCTAAGCCTTCAGCAAAAGTATAAGACAACCTCCATCATCATTACACATGATGTGGACCTGGCAAGGGAAGCTGCCAACCGTATCGTGTTTTTGGCAAAAGGTGTAGCCTATACACAGGGCACATATGATGAGCTTGTTCATAGTGATGACCCGGAAATAAAGCATTTTTTCAAACGATAATTTATAAAGAGATGGATAAAACATTAAAGAAAAATATTTTACTCGGTTTTTTTGTACTTGTGGGCATGACCCTTTTTATCGCGGGGATATTTCTTGTAGGATCAAAGAATGAAATGTTCAGTAAGACGTTCCCGATATCTGCAAAGTTTACAAATGCCACAGGGCTCAAACCCGGAAGTAATATTCGCTATAACGGTGTCAAGGTGGGCATCGTAAAGTCAGTGAACCTGATCAATGATACGCTGGTGCAGGTGGATATGCAGATAGAAGAAAGCAAGCGGCACTTTATTCTCTCTACTGCAATAGCAGCAATCGCCTCAGACGGGCTGATGGGAGATAAGATCGTGAATATTTCTGCCGGTAAAGGAGCGGGAGCAGAAGTGCGCAATGGTGATCTTTTGCAGGCAAACAACCCGCTTAATACTGACAAGGTATTGCTGACATTGAGCCAATCGAATGAGAACATAAGGGTGATCACGGAAAACCTGAAAACGCTTACGGCAGATATTAACTCAAATAACGGCCCTGTCCAGCTACTTTATAAAGATGGAGCCATGGCGCAGAATCTGAAACGGTCATTCGGCAATCTTGATGCGATAACAAATAAGGTATTAAATGTGAGTTCGTCCCTCCAAAATATTACCTCGCAGATACAGCATGGTAATGGTGCTCTTGGTGAAATAATCAATGACAGTTCGTTGTCGAAGAATCTGTCTTATACGATGGGCAAACTCAAAGAAACATCAGACGCATTGAATACCGCTTCAGGCCAATTGTCCAAAACCATAGGACACGCGAATTCAGGCAAGGGCGCATTGAATATGCTGCTGACAGACACTACTTTTTCTGCCACCGTGCAACAGAGTATGATAAATATAAAAAGCGCTTCAAAAGGGCTGGATGAAGATATGGAAGCGCTGAAGCATAACTTTCTTACCAAGGGGTATTTCCGCAAACAGGCGAAGAAAGAGCGGAAGGCATTAAAAGACAAGGAATAGTAAAATTGGTCATTTTCCCTTAAAAGGCATAAAAAACATAAAATATGAGGCACAGTATTTTCATTCATTTTCTTGGAGCAGCGGGCACTGTAACTGGTTCAAAATACCTGGTTGATACTCCCGATAAAAAGTTTCTTGTTGATTGTGGCTTGTTCCAGGGGTTGAAGGAGCTGCGACTATTGAATTGGGATCATCTGCCAATAGATGTTTCAAACATTGATTTTGTTCTGCTCACTCATGGGCATCTCGACCATACCGGTTACCTGCCTTGTTTAATAAAAGCAGGGTTTAAAGGTAAAATTTATGGCACAGCGCCCACGCTCGATATAGCCAAATATATTTTGCTGGATAGCGCCAAGATACAGGAAGAAGAAGCAGAACAAGCTAATATACACGGCTATTCAAAGCATAAACCAGCAAAGCCTTTGTATGAAGTAAAGGATGTGGAAAAAACACTCGAGCACTTCAGTGAAGTAAAAATTGACGAATGGATCAGTTTTGGAGACAATATAAAGGCGAGGTTCCAAACAAATGGTCATATTCTCGGCTCTACTTTTATTGAAATAAATGTTTCCGGGAAGAAATTTGTTTTCAGCGGTGATGTGGGGCAGGAAAATGATCTATTGATGTATCCTCCCAAACGCCCGCAGGAAGCGGATGTCTTATTTGTGGAAAGCACTTATGGCGATAGGCTGCATCAAAAGGAGGACATTCAGGAGCACCTGAAAACAATTATTCTGGAAACCATTGGCAAAGGTGGCTCGGTGATCATTCCAAGTTTTGCTGTTGAGCGCACACAGACGCTTATGTACATGATCTGGCAATTGCGCAAATCGGGCGCATTGCCGGATGTCCCGTTTATAATGGACAGCCCGATGGGTGCTCATATACTTGAAGTGTTTCAAAAGAATCTTGAATGGCATAAACTGTCGTTGGCTGATTGTACCGAAATGTGCAAAATATTTAAGATAGTTACGGATTTTAAAGAAACACTTGAGTTAATTGCGACCCCATATCCTAAAGTTGTAATTGCGGGCAGCGGTATGGTTACTGGAGGGCGTGTGCTCAGTTACCTGCAGGAATATATCGGGAAACCACAGACCACATTATTGTTTGTTGGCTACCAGGGCGAAGGAACGAGGGGCAGGAAATTAATGGAAGGAGCAAATGAAATTAAGATCTACGGAAAGTATTATGATGTAAAAGCCCGTATAGAAGCTATTCATGGCCTATCTGCACACGGCGATCAAAAAGACCTGCTCAACTGGATGAGTGAAATAAAAAATAAACCAGAAAAAGTGTTTATCATACATGGGGAGAAACAAGCCGCAGATACTTTCCGTGTCAAAATAAAAGACACATTCGACTGGGATTGTATCATTCCCAAGCTATATGATATTGTCGAAATTGAAATTTAACCAGATCGCACATTCCCCGTTGTCCGTGTATTCCAAAATAAAAAAACTGGGCAACCCATGCTAATGAAACCATTGCCATCACCGGACCATGGTCTCATGACCATTTCCCTCTGGTGTCCAATTCCATCTACTTGTCAAGTTTTGACAGAAGAAAAGCAAGATAGTCGTTAAATAATTATTCTTCTTAATTCGCCAAAAAGGGTTACCTTTAGAATAAAGCATAGAGATCGCGCATCTTCAATTTTCATTTCACCCTCGGCATCCCTGGGATTTTAGTGAGGTTCTATATTTCCGCAATTATCTATTCCACCGCAGTCCCAAGTCGAAACTGATCTGTGATCATCATTTATTAAATCGTGCTGTATGAGCCATTCCATTGTTATCTCTTATCCCGGTGATGCGCCGGTGGATATAAAAGTAAGTTACAAGATAGAAGTAGCTGAAAACGTACAAACCATTGCCTGCTGCGTGGAAGAAAAGCA
Source organism: uncultured Bacteroidota bacterium (assembly GCA_903887415.1). Taxonomy (GTDB): domain Bacteria; phylum Bacteroidota; class Bacteroidia; order Chitinophagales; family Chitinophagaceae; genus Nemorincola. The sequence goes on from CAISPO010000051.1 coordinate 10,582, forward strand.
TTTTCCACTTTGGCTGCAGCTCAAAAAGTTTGACCTGTTATCCATAAAAGATAAAAACAGGTACACCCCGCTGTTCAACGAGGTAAATAACAGTCGGAATATGGCCACGTCCCTGTTCATAGATATGGCCTACACAGATATCATGCAAGCCGAAAGGTTTGAGATAAATAAGTCTGGAAATTAAATATATACCAAAACAAAAAAAGCAGGCAAAGACGCAATAAATATGCTATCTTTACCATTCGTAGCTTTTTCTTAGCTACCTTTATCCCCCGTTTCTATATATGGTCATCTCCGCTGAGCTAAAAAGTAGATTTAATGGTTCATTTATAAAAATAATGAAACATACAGCACCCGACCTGCGGAAAAAATGGGATGGGCTGATAGAGTGGAAAGACGACAGGTCTTACCCGCACATACAACCCGAAATAATCCGGGACCTGCCGCCCGGAGCAAAAGCAGCCTATGTGACTTTGCTAAACAAACTAAGCAGGGGAACGATATAAAACAAACAGTCTTTTTTATACTTCAAATATGCCAACAGAAAATTTAGTATTCAGGAAGATCAAGGAAATAAGCGCCCGCGAAATGCGCCCCAGGCCTGCAATTAACACCACAGAGCTCGCCAGTGAGCTGCTGGTAACGCCAGACAGCCTTATGCCGCTGCTATCTGAGCTTAAAAAACTAGGCCTCGTTACCTTCCGCGACCCAAAAGCATCTGCTGTTAACCTTACACTGCTTGGTTCGGTAGTGAAAAGGGATAAGAATTAGGCCATAAAACCACTCCTTTATTTTCTCAATTACGGACAGCCCTCAAACTTTTCGTATATTTGCTATATGGATAGCGAAGCCATCTACCAGATAATCCAAAAAACTGTGCGGTCTTTTCTGCCAGACGCGCGTATCCTGCTATTTGGGTCGCGCGCGCGTGGCACCGCAGATGAACACAGCGATTACGACTTGCTGGTCATTACGCAAAATCCACTGACCCGTACTGAAAAACTAAGCTGGAGCAGCCAAGTCCACAAAGCTATTGTCAAAGCAATTCATGCTCCGATTGATCTGCTTCTTTATAGCGAGGAAGATGTAGCCAAAAACAAGGAACTGCCGGGCCATATTGTGCGCACGGCACTAAGAGAGGGTGTTGTATTATGACACCACGCCAGCAAGAATATATAAAAGCATGGCTGCAGAATGCAGCAGACGACTTGGCAAGCGCGCAAAGGTTGCTTGAAATAGAGCCGATGATATTGAATAGCGCTTGTTTTCATTGCCAACAGGCTACAGAAAAAAGCCTTAAAGCATTTCTGTTTTTCAGAGGAAATGAAGCAAAAAGAACACACGATCTAAGTTTCCTTATAGACCAATGCGCTCAATTTGATACGATTTTCGAAGCGATTGACATATTGAACCTGAATGAATTTGCAGTCAATGATGCACGTTATCCAGGCTTTAATTTGACACCGGATGCGGAGGAAGCAAGGACGCTGTACCAATTGGCCCTTGAGATAAACTCACTAGTCAAAGAAAGAATAATCTTCCCTTGATCTGCAACGCATGGTGCTCTATCTTGGGAAACAAAAGCTACCGTTACTTCTTCTCCGGCACTAATCCCCTGTTCTCCAGCATAGGCTCTATTTTGGGATCTGCTCCGCGGAATTTGCGGAACATGGTAGCAAGGTCTTCTGTGTTGCCTCGTGAAAGGATCATATCACGGAAGCGCTGGCCGTTCTCACGGGTCATGCCACCATGTTCTTTGAACCATGCGTAGGCGTCATCATCCAGCATCTCTGTCCATAGATAAGCATAGTAGCCGGCGGAGTAGCCATTGCTCCAGATGTGCAGGAAGTAGCTGGAACGGTAGCGTGTAGGCACCTCGTGCAGGTCCAAATGTGTTTTATGCAGCGCCGCAGTTTCAAATTTGTCCACATCCTGCGCGGGGCTGCCCGCAGGTATCATGTGCCATTGCATGTCGAGGTCGGCGGCGCCAAGTATCTCCGTGAGGGAATAACCCTGGTTGAATTTGCCAGCCTTCTTTATTTTATCCACCAGCGCCTGCGGCATTGGCTCGCCGGTTTTGTAGTGGGTAGCGTAATGCTTGAATACAGTTGGCTCTGAAGCCCAGTGCTCGTTGAACTGCGACGGGAACTCCACAAAGTCACGAGCGGTAGCGCTCCCGGAGATACTGGGGTACTGCTGGCTGGCAAAAATACCATGCAGGCCATGCCCAAACTCATGGAACATAGTCGTAGCATCATCAAAACTGATGAGCGCAGGCTGCCCCTCTGCCGGCTTTGTAAAATTGCAGATATTGTAGATAACCGGTTTTGTGCCCAGCAGTTTAGATTGAGTCACCATATTATCCATCCATGCACCGCCGTTCTTATTGTCGCGCTTGAAGTAGTCGCAATAGAACAAAGCCATAGAAGTACCGTCCTTATCAAACACCTCAAAAACCTTTACATCCGGATTATAAACCGGCAGGTCTTTACGCTCTTTGAATGTGATGCCATAAAGCTGGTTGGCGGCATAAAAGATACCATTCTGCAGCACATTGTTGATCTCAAAATAAGGTTTCACCTCGTTCTCATCAATATCGAATCTCGCCTTACGTACCTGCTCTGCATAATAATCCCAATCCCATGGCTCCAGTTTAAAGCCTCCTTTTTGCTTGTCTATCAGATCTTGTATGTCTTTTGCTTCTGTCTTGGCTTTCGCTGTTGCAGCAGGTATGAGCCGGTCAAGAAACTGCGTTACGGCTTCCGGCTTCTTGGCCATCTGGTCTTGCAGTGTCCAGGAGGCATAATTAGGAAAACCGAGCAGTTTTGCCTTCTGCGACCGGATCACAGCTATGCGTGATATTGTTGCACGGGTATCATTTGAATCATTGCGCTCTGCACGATTCCATGATGCATCAAACAATTTCCTGCGTGTTTCACGGTTGGAGAGCGATTGCAATGCTGGCTGCTGCGTGGTATTCTGTAGTGATAACATCCACTTGCCGGGATGCCCTGCGGCTTCCGCTGCCTTGGCTGCTGCTTCTATTTCGCCATCGCTGAGGCCAGCCAGTTCAGCCTTGCTATCCACTACCAGTGCGCCTGCCTTTGCAGCAGCCAGCAGTTGGTTGGTGTACTTCGCCATCAGTGTCGCCTCTTCGCCATTTATCTTTTTCAGGGCCTCCTTGTCTTTATCCGACAAGTTGGCGCCAGACATCTCAAATTTCTGGTAATAGTATTCCACCAGTCTTTTCGATTCGGCGTCAAGTTTCAGATTATTGCGCTGCTCATAAACGGTCTTTACACGCTTAAACAATTTGGTGTTCAGGAATATAGCATCGGTGTTAGCAGCAAGGGCAGGCGCTATGGCTTCCGATACCGCCTGTAGTGTAGGGTTTGTATTAGCGCTGCTCAGCAAACCAAACACACCCGATACACGGCGCAGCACAATACCGCTCTTCTCTATCGCTGCAAGCGTATTATCGAATGTAGGTGCGGCTGTGTTGTTGGCTATGCCTTCCACTTCTGCAAGCTGCTGCTTCATGCCCTCGGTAAAAGCCGGGCTGAAGTCAGCATCCTTGATCTTCGGAAAATCTGCTGTCTGGAAAGGCATAGTGCTTTCCCTGAAAAAAGGATTATTCGGATCCACGGTGCTGCTGATGTTTTTCATTTCCTGGCCATTTGCCGATAAAGAAATTGCCATGCCTATTACAGGCAGAAAAGATACTAATCTCATTTAGGTATGTTAAGTAATTAATTAAATGGCGGCAAAGATAACAGGATAACCGTAAATACAAATCCCCCACCATCTACCCTTGTAGGTTACTTTACCACAAACAGGCCATCCAGCATTTTCTGGTCGAAATGCTCATTCAGATTGCCGTTGATATTATTATATACCGCACTGCACAACTATCCGAAACTTTTTTGCCTGAATAGCGGCCATACCTTTGGTTAAGAACGACCAAAACACAAAAATATGGGGCTATTCAAACGTAGTAAAAATAATAACAAACCGTTACTGCGCCAAATTCTGGATTTAATACC
>CAISPO010000052.1 GCA_903887415.1 uncultured Bacteroidota bacterium
CAGCCAATTGTATTTAGGGTAAAGCCTAAACCGCCTGACCTGCAAAAAGATATTTTCTGGAAAAACTCAACCTTGTTCCAGTAAAATCAGGCTTTCCCAAAGATATTTTGCCCTTTTTGAAAAAGTTCCGTATGTTCATGCTAATTTCTATACCTTTGGCAAAATTTTATTTTCATGCATAAATTGGGATATACTTTAGTTTCACTGGCAGCGTTATTGTTTTCGATAAAAATTTCCGCTCAAACAGTTACATCTAACACCGTTACATCTAACACCGTTACACATACTGAAAAGGTCGCTGACGTTAATTTGACCGAACTCGCTAATTATTATAAAGCCCATCCGAAGCCTAATGTTAAACAAATACCATTTGATGAAGGCGACGAAGGCGAAACACGCCCCGCCCACCCTATTGCCGACCCATCCCTGATACGTACCCATCAGCCTCAGGCCGGTCTTCATTCTGCATACTTACCGGTATCTCCTTCTCCCACTGATACATTTTTAGCGCATACATCTGATGGCAATGATATTCCCCCGGATACTCACGGCGGGGTAGATGCAACGTATGCAATATCCGCGTTGAATGATCATGTAAGCATTCAATTGCGCTCGACTCATGCACTCGCAATACCCACAGTTACCCTGGATAACTTTTTTTCCCACCTGGAAACTAGCGCTTCGGGCGGGCATGGCACTGGCGCTTACGACCCCAGGGTGCATTATGACCCCAACGCCGGCCGCTGGATATTGATGGCCGATGCTTATGGCCAGACTACTTATTCCCAGTTATTTATTGCGGTATCGGCGACAGGCGACCCCACAGGTGCCTGGAACTTTTACAGATTGAATGTTGCCGGTACAGGCGGCATATGGCTCGATTTTCCATGTGTTGGGTTCAATAACAGGTGGATTGGTATCAGTGGTAACTTTTTTACTTCTGCAGGTTCGTTTACTAATGATGTGTTGTATATCCTGGATTATGTGGCCATGCAAGCAGGAGATACATTGACTTATGGAACACTTCTGCCTTCAGGCCTCGGCTCATTTACCATTTGCCCTGCACTGACTTATGATGCGGCAGAATCAAATATGTTCTGTATTGAAAACTGGGATGCCACTTCAGGCCAACTGAGGCTGTCAAAGGTTACCGGGAATATCGGCGCGCTTACCCTCACTACCGTTGCACATCCTGCGGCGGGTACAGGAGTGTTTTGGCAATCCTCTCCGGGCGGTGGTAATTTTGTACCGGAATTAGGAGGCGGTTCTACTTATTTGCTACAGGCAAATGATGACCGTACCAATAATCTCGTAATGAGAAACGGTAATCTCTGGTGCGCGCATACCATATTCCTGCCTGGAACCGGCACCCCTACCCGCGCATCCGCTATGTGGTGGGAGATAGACAGCACCGGAACACCGCTCCAGGTGGGCAAGATAGATGACCCCACCGGCCATGACTTCTACTTTTTCCCAAGTATCGCGCCAAATATGAACAATGACGCCCTTATTGGTTTTGCCCATTCTTCCACTTCAATTTATCCAAGTTGCTCGTATGCCCTGCATTCAAACACCGATCCTGCAGATTCTACAAGGCCGGTATATACATACCGGCACGGACAGCAAACGTATTACCAGGACTTTACAGGCGGAACCAGTGGAGAAGACAGATGGGGTGATTATTCCGGAACTTGCATAGATCCAACCAATAACCTGGACTTCTGGACCATACAGGAAAGTGTACCATCAGGCGGCTCCCCGGCACCGAACAGCAAGTGGGATACATGGTGGGCACATGTACAAGTTTGCGCATATCTTCCGGCTCCGACAACTGGTACCGGCTTGGCCGCTCCCTGCGAGGGCACTGTACAGACCTATTCCGTTGCCCCTGTTACCGGCGCCACAGGTTACACCTGGACAATAACACCATCCGGCAGTGGCTGGAGTGGAACAAGCACGACGAACTCAATTGATATTACCGTAGGTACAGGCACAGTAACTGTCACTGCGCAGGCAAATAACACCTGCGGCCCGGGGCCTGCTTATACCTTTACGGTTTCTGCGTTACCGTTGCCAACTGAAGTGATCGCTGCTACCGGCACGATCTGCGCAGGGGCAGCCAGCGCTACTTTTACCACTACAGCTACGGGCAGCCCCACCTCTTATTCCTGGACCGTATCAGGAACAGGCTGGGCAGGCTCCAGTACCACTTCTTCAATTACCACTGCTGTAGGGACTGGCACCGGAACAATAAGTGTAACCGGCACTAATGCCTGCGGCACGGGAGCTGCTTCTACGTTTACAGTAACACCTGGTACTCCACCCGGCGCAGCAAGTACCATTAATGTTCCTTCAGCTCTTTGTTCCGGCAGCACAGGTGTATTCACCACACCCGCGGTTACCGGCGCCTCAAGCTATACCTGGACCGTAAGCGGCATGGGATGGAGCGGTACCAGCACATCCAATTCTATAACCGCAACAATAGGCACCGGCACAGGTACGATAACGGTAACGCCGGTAAATGCCTGCGGCAACGGTACCCCTTTTACGCTAAACAGCATCATACCCACTGTGGCGCCAACAGCAACATTCGTGGAGTCAGCTTATACAACCACCACTCATACAGTGATCATCGTCAGCTATACTGGTTCTGCGCCGGGAGGCACTACCTATTCCTGGACTTTCGGCGGAGGCACCCCAGCCACCTCTACCAGTGCAGGGCCTGTTTCTGTTTACTGGACTACCGCTGGAGTATATACCATCTCCCTCACCGTGGAGAGCGGCGGCTGCAGCAATACATACACAGACACCATTCATGTTAATCATGGCGTAGGCATAAAGGAAGTAACTGCTGCTTCATTAAATGCAGGCATTGTTCCTAACCCCAACGATGGAACATTTGATGTCGTGTTTGACAAGGCCGTAAATACTGCGGTTACAGTAAAACTCTATGACATGCTGGGCCGCGAAGTTTACAAAAATGAATTTACCGGCACTGATGACAATAAAGTATCCGTTGCTGCAAGCGGTTTGCCTAATGGCACTTATGCAGCCACCATCACAGCAAACGATAAAGTAATTACCCAAAAAGTAACTATAACGAGATAACTGAAACCTTCGGGCGAATTCTTTAACTTCAATGAGCGGGCTTTTATGGCCCGCTCATTTTTTGGGCAGCAAGCGCTTTCTTACAGGATCAAACGTTACATCTTAAGTTCTTTGATATCGCGACTTACAACTCACGGCTTATGACTCACGACCTTGCCTCTGCCTGCCTGCCAGTTACGACTACAACTTCACTATAGATTTTGACTATATCATCGTTTAATTGTATGTTTGTGCCCTAATTCCACCTTATGACTATTACTCAGTTAGAATACGTTGTAGCCGTAGCTACCTATAAAAGTTTCGTAGCCGCTGCCGAAAAATGTTTTGTTACGCAGCCCACGCTCAGTATGCAGATACAAAAGCTGGAAGACGAGCTGGGCGTGAGAATATTTGATCGCAATAAGCACCCCATAGCTATCACCGATATGGGTAGCATCATAGTAAACCAGTCGCAGGTAGCCCTCGCAGAGTGCGAGCGCATTCATGAGCTCATACAGGGTCAGCAGAAAAAACTGTCGGGCATTTTCAAATTTGCCGCCATACCCACGGTTGCGCCAAACATATTACCCGGCCTGCTCGAAAACTATTCCAAGACCTACCCGGATATGAAGCTACAGGTAAAGGAGATGGAAACAAACCAGATCATCTCCGCGCTTCGTAATAACGAGATAGACGCCGCCATCCTCAGCACCCCACTTGAAGAAAAAGACATAAAAGAATACCCGTTATTCTACGAACCATTTGTGGGCTATTTCGCAGATGGCGAGAAGGCGCTGAAAAAGCGCATGATCGTTCCTTCGGATATTGCACTGGACCGCATCTGGCTGCTTAATGAGGGCCACTGCATGAGAAACCAGATCATAAACCTCTGCAGCGACCAGATACAGAAACTGCAGGCTGAGCGCCCTTACCGCTACGAATCGAGCAATGTGGAAACACTGCGCCGGATGGTAGAGAAGAACGGCGGCATGACCATACTGCCGGAGCTGGCTACCCTTGAATTTACGGAAGATCAAATAGAGCGCATCAGGTATTTTGAAGCCCCTGAACCGGTACGCGAAATAGCACTGGTCACCAACAGCCACTTTGTGCGCATGAGCGTATTGCAAAGCCTCATGGACGAGATACTGAAGCTGGTACCGGAGAAAATGCGCGTTCAGAAAAAGAACCGTAAGGTGCTGCGCATACAGAGCGCGAAGCTGGAGCTGTAGTGCTAAGTTGCTGATTACACGCAGCTCTGAAAGAGCGAAATATATCAGCAGGGGAGAAAGCTCCTCGATAGCATCCGGTATAGTGACAAGCCCTGAAAGGGCCTAATACCAATTCATACATCGGACAGGCTTGGGTCTTTTGCGTGAAAACCAGCGTTTACTTTGGGGGATCCTACTCTGGCATCAAACAACCATTATCCTGTTTATCCCATGATCCAGTACCTTATGCTCCGGGAAAACACTGGTGAACACCTGCTGCACATTTTCCCACTCCTGTTCGTCATTAATGATGTAATTAAACGCCAGTCGGCCATGCGGTGAAAGACTGGCTTTGCATAGCGAAAGGAATTCACGGGTTGTTACAAACTCTGGTACGGCCCGGCCCATAAATACATCGATGAATACAAGGTCATACGCGGCCTTATTGTGCTCCATAAATGCCTGCGCGTCACTGCATACAGGGTCAATGCTTGCCTGGGTATTAGTAGCCTCAAACAACTCCATCGCCATGCGTAATACTACCTTATCTTTTTCCACTAGGGTAAATGCAGGGGTATAACCTTTGCCGCGCAATACATAGACCATGCTGGCCAGCCCGCCCCCAAGTACCAGCACTTTCTTCACCGCCGGCAGAAAAGGCTTAAAATGGTCTGCTACAGCAATGGCAGGCCTGTAGCGGTCTCCATCCGAGTAGATAGCATCGCTTGTAGCCAGTTGGTATTGATTTCGGTATAACAGCAGGTCAAGGTGGGCGTTAACTGCCCCAGCCGACCGACTGACGGAAACAGGATAAAGAAAGCTCAGCAGCTTTTTATAAAATGGTATCCGGATATGATGGAAATTTGTTTCTGGATGATTATTTAGTTGCGCTCACGCATCCTATGTTTGCGGAATAACGGCACTTTGCTCTCATTACCGCTGATGAGGCGGCCTATATTTTTGTGATGGGTCAGCACCACAAGAAATGCAGTGGCTATAGCAAACAAGCGATAACCGGGCTCCTCGGCATTGTTAAAGATAAAGATGATAAGCAAAGGAAAAGCAATGCTCGCGGTAATAGAGCTTAAGGACACATAGCGTGTCAAAAAAAGCATCAGCACAAAAACGCCTACCAGGCTTACAGCAACAATTGGCTGGATAGACAGTATCATACCAAACAATGTAGCAATACCCTTCCCTCCCCTGAACTCCGCCCAAATGGGAAATATGTGGCCAAGAACTGCCGCTATGCCTAAAAAGATCTGGAGATTTACAAATGGTTCACTCCTCACAACCAGTGGTGAAAATAGCGCGAGTGTTACCGCGAGCGACCCCTTCAGCATGTCCACCAGCATTACGCCGCTGCCTGCTTTTTTACCCAGTATCCTGAATGCATTGGTCGCGCCTGCGTTGCCGCTGCCGTGCTCACGTATATCAATTCCATACACCCATCTGCTCACCCAAACCGCCGTAGGAATAGACCCGATCAAATATGCTAAAACAAGAAGAAATGCTATTGTCATTAGATTATTTCATTATGGCAAAAACAAATTTAAACGTTCTTTATCAAATATCCTAATGGCATAGTAGATAATAGTGATAACATTTAACAAATTAAAAAAAGGGCATTTCATATTTTGGTTATTGGTTTCAGCCGTTCAGCTCGGCTATGGATTCTATTTTTTGTTTTTGCTAAAAAGCAATGCTATCCAACCATTTATTCCGCGCTCATTAACCAGATCGAAACCTGCATTGCCGGCGCTTTCGGTGATAATATCCCGGTCTGCATCCAGCAAGCCGCTCATTACTATCAAGCCGTCATCTGCCAGCCGCTCATACATATCGCCCATATACTGCAATAGTATGTGGCGGTTAATATTTGCAAGTATAATATCGCTCTTAATTTCCGGACTATCTTCCATAGAGGCTTTCTTCACGGTAATATGGCTGCAATTATTACGGGCTGCATTCTCTATGGCATTCTCCACAGACCATTCATCATTATCTATAGCCAGTATTGCGTCTGCCCCTAGCATCTCCGCAAAAATTGCCAGCACACCTGTACCTGTCCCAAAGTCCAGGACACATTTCCCCCTGAAGTCCATATCCTTCATTTGCATCACCATGAGTTGGGTGGTGGCGTGATGGCCGGTGCCAAAAGACATTTTCGGGGTTATTATGATCTCATACGGTGTACTGGTTTGAATATCATGGAAGTGAGCGCGGATAGTACATACATCATCCACTACCACTGGCTGAAAGTTGGACTCCCACAATGCATTCCAGTTCTGGTGGGTCAGCGTTTCTGTTTCATAAGCTATCCCCAATGCGACTGCAATATCCTCCAGTTCTCCAGGATCATAGTTGCCTTCGTCAGCGTAGGCCAGAAGTTCGTTTTCTCCTTCCTCAAAACCATTAAACCCAATATCAGATAGCATAGCTATAAGCATATCAGACACTTCGCCGGTTAACCCGGTAAACTTCACTTTTATATATCGCATGGGATATTTCTTTCTATTCTGATCACAATTTCATTCTTCCAATAGCCCCGGCCTTCAGGCCGGGAGAACGAGTAACTCAAATTCCAGGCTTTAGCCAAACTACACTACAAGTATATTGATTGCTATAGTTTGGATAAAGCCGTAAGCTATCCGCTTTCCCCACCGGCCTGAAGACCGGGCTACTAAAACCATTTTCCTAAAGGGCATTGCCCTACAATACTTTCTTCATTAAAACTACAAAGGTTGTACACCGTACAACCTTTGCAAAAATCATTTTTATGAACTACTAATTATCGTCGTCTTTATCAGCAGCGGGCTTTTTCGCGCCCGGAGCTGCAGGCTCATCGTCTGTGCTCTCATCTTCTACATGAAGGTTTTTCTCCTGCTGGTCCATTGTGCCCGGCATTGCGCTGTTGTAAAGCACACGGCGGGTAGGCAGGTCAGCTATGATGCGGAACTCTGTACGGCGGTTCAACTGGCGGCCTTCAGGATTGTCTTTTCCTTCCACGTCGTTTGGTGCGGCTGCATTTTTCTGGCCGAAGCCTTTAGCGGTCAGCCTGCCCCGGTCAATGTTATTCTTTTCCAGGTAGTCAAGCACAGACTGGGCGCGGCGCTGAGACAGTGCCAAATTATACTCTGGCGTACCTTTAGAATCAGTATAAGAGTATATCTCTACTGTGATCGACGGATTATCAGTCAGGAAGTGAACGACAGAATCCAAAGATGCTACCGACTCAGGGCGAAGCGTCGCCTTGTCGTAATCGTAATAAATATTACTAACGCTGAAGCTATTCTTGATGCTGTCCAGGAATATAGTCACCATCACAGTATCATCCGGATCAGAGCGCTTGATCTCCATCGTGCTCACCGAAGCGCGTGAGGAAGTATAGCCCTGCTTGTCGCCCGTGATCACATAAGAGTGCCCGCGTGCCATGTTAAACAGGAAATTGCCGTCTTCTGAGTTATAAGTATTCATCTCACCCTTCTGATCTACCATTTTCACAACGGTCTGCGTAGCCAGTTCCTGCGTCTTTTTGTTCAGCACCTTGCCGATCACTACCAGCCTTGGCTCCTGCTGTATGCGCCATATGTCATTACAGCAGGTAGGGTTTTTCAGTGCGTAAGAACCGATACGGTTAGACACCACATAAGCATCTGGTTTACCTACAGGGTCTTTGATGTAGTAAAGCTCATCGGCTGATGTATTGATCGGGTAGCCCATGTTGTGCACATTAGTGTAGCGCGATGGACCGCCATCGGCTGAGTAAATGTCGAAACCACCGAAGGATTTTTTACCGTTAGAGGCGAAATATAATTTCTGCACACGGGAGTCATAATAGGGAGTAATATCGTCCGAGCTTGTATTGATCTGCTTGCCGCAGTTCTGCGGGCGGCGGAAGCTGTGGTTGCGGGGGTCGATAACTGAATACCAGATATCATAACCGCCGCGGCTTTGTGTCTTACGGTTAGATGCAAAAAACAGGATCTCTTTTTTACCCACCTTAGCAACATTTGGCATTGTGCTGGAGCTAACCAGGTCATTAACGCCACCGGCTACCTGCACCGCAGTACCCCAGCCCACCAATGAAAATTTGGACATATATATATGACAAATTATCTTCATTGTATCGCCTTCTGAACAACGTGTAAAGTAGAAGTAATCGCCACCAGGGCTATAACAGCCGTTACCTGTGTGCTGCCTTGGGTCATTGAAGCCACCATCATAGAACGGCATCGGCCACTGGAAAGAATCCACAAAACCTGCTTGTTTATGCGTGTAGAAAAACTGTTCCAGGTTATGGTCCTCATCGGCATCATACCGTACATCCGCAGAGCTTCTCGCGTTGCCGGTGTTGCGGCCTGATGTAGAGAATAAAAGTGCCGAATCACCCAATGGATAAGGAGAAAGCTCTGTGCGTACCGTATTTACGTTTGGCCCTGCATTGATTATAGTTACCGGCTGCGGGGTCTTCATATCTGTTATCGCCATCAGGCAACCATCAATTTCCATCTTGGCCCTCTTCTTAAGATCTTTCATCACCTTCGGGTCAACAGCCCTGTCCGGGTTATTGTCGATCAGGTCTATCCCTGTCGGAACGGGCCGTTGTGCCGATTTTTTATTATCTCCCAGAAACTCATTGAATTCAGCCATAGCCGCCTGGTATTCACCTTGCTGCTTCAGCATAAGGCCCGCGTAATAAGTGGCAAGCGGATATACTTTCTTAGACAAGTGCGTTACTTCTGAATAATAGTGCGCGGCAAGTACATAGTCACGGGTAAAACGGTAGCAATCAGCAAGCTGGTAAGTGATATAGGGGTTACGCTCATCCTGGGCCTTTAACTGCTGGTAATAGTCAATAGCGTTAAAGTAGCTACCGTCTATATATAGTTGATTCGCATAGGCCATTTTTCTACCGTAAGACATTCCGTTGGTCGGATCAAACGGCCTGCTTTTGTATTTCTGTACATTCTTCGATTGGGCATTTGAATCGTAATGAATTGTAACGAGTATCGTCGCTAAAATAAGTAACAGCCAATTTTTTCTCATGTGCGTGAGCGTTGTTAATGGATATAAAAGTATAAATTGGTTTTAAAAAAAAGAAGGGCTTTTAAAAAAAACTTTAGCCCTTCACAAAAATATGTATTGTTTTCCCTAGAAACGTGAGCAAGGAATGGTCCTTCTGCCTGCAAATTTGCCGGAATAAGGAGCAATATACCTGATCCCTATTTCAAATCCTCCATTACCGTTGCTCGATGTATTAAGGGTAGAGATGTTATAGTCGTAAGACGCGCCTATACGGAAGCCTTTAAATTCCACACCAGCAGTGATCATTACCGCATCACCAGAACGCCACCAGCCGCCAAGGAATACAGCGGTCGAGAAATCAGAGTAGCCGGGCATACCGCCTACCTGGTAAAGGAATTCATTGCCTGCGATAAGCTCAGAAGCAGTTGCCTGGTTTTGATACAGTACTGCCGGGCGCAACGTAAGGCGCTGGCCTGCAATAATGTTCAGCCCAAGCTCACCGGTATAGCGCATATCCAGCCCTGTCTGGCTGTTTTGTTTCTTTTCAATGTCATCGTTAGGCTGGTTCAGGTTATTGGCAGCGCCGCCCAAGGTAAAGCTGAACTTTCCGTCATGGCTGACGTGCGAATAAGCAAGCCCTGCATTTACCAGGTAGTAATTAACCGAGTTCCCGATACCCAGGTGATATTCCTGCGATGTCGCCGGCACGAATGCGCCATTCAGCCACTCATCGCCAAAATACAGCTTCGAAAGATCTATGCTTTTCTGCGCATACCCGCCCTGCAGGCCCACAGAAAGCTCAGAATAATCGCTGAAAGCCTTGTGATATGCTATAGAAACGAGTCCTGTAAAATTTTGAAGGTTGCCGTCTCCAGCCTGGTCTTTATATAATTGCAGGCCAGCCGAAAGCCGGTCTCCATTGCCTTCCAGTATCAGCGGCATGTCGATAGCTGCGCCATAAGTCACATACGGAACAGTGACACTCGCCCACTGGTTCCTGTAGATCGCAGAAACACGCACCCTGCCATCAAACATCCCGGTCAATGCGGGGTTGATGATCATAGGGGCCATGTCAAATTGAGTAAAGTGAATATCCTGCGCAAAGGCTGCTGGCGCGGTGAGCACGATAGCTGCGGCTAGGCGTAAACGGGTTAGCATATTTCTCCTGGTCATTTGTATAAATTATCGATGTAAAATTACCTTATTAAAGTTACGTTTCCATGCTTTTCGAATATTTTTCCATCGCTCGTCACCGCTTGTACCTGGTACACAAATACACCGGTCGGTTGCGGGCTGCCATGATATTCGCCATCCCAGCCTTTATCTATGTCCGTTGTCTCAAAAACAAGGTTCCCCCAACGGTTGAAAATACGGAAATAATTCAAACTAGCAATACCTCTATTAATAATTTTAAATTCATTATTTGGTGCTGTGCCCGGCGCAAAGGCATTTGGCAGCGCTATTAACGATCCGTCATCCACATATATCTCTATAGAATCCTTCGTCTTGCAACCCCATTCCGTGCTTGCTTCCACCACATACTTTGTGCTGATCACAGGGGATGCAGCAGGGTTGGATATATACGCATCGTTGAGGCCGGATGGCGGGGACCAAATAAAGCTCACGCAATTGGTTTGCGGCGTTATCTGGTATGTCTCCGGAGGATATATTGTTACCGAATCAGGCAAATAGATCACCGCGGTCGGGTGTACTACTGCGGTAAAATTGATCGTATCCAGGCAGCCGTACTGGCTGGTGCCTATAATGGTATAGGTCTGTGAAGTAATTGGTTTAATAACCGGCAATCCGGAAAGGCTGTCGCTCAGGTACATGGATGGCGACCACCGGTAGCCTACCCCGCCTGTCGGCGCTAATACCGCGCTATCGTGCGGGCAAAAATCTTTGAGCGATGGTGCAATGGTGGCAAAATTTACCGGGTAAACGGTAATGGTGGCCGAGTCAATGGCGAAACAGCCCGCAGTAGTTGTCACTGTAAAGACGATGGTGCTGGAAGTAACCACTGTAGCATTCGTATCATTACTGAATACCACGGTTACTGCATTATCATTATCCAGGTGCAAGGCCGGCGACCAGCTATACGCATAATGCTCATACCACGTTGGTGTCACTGATGCAGTGAGGTGAAGCGTATCATTGGCACAGACAAAGCGGTTGCCGCCTATATAAGCAAAAGGATTAGGCTGCACATCTATCCGCACGGTGTCGTGCATGTCAGGGCATTTTGCGTAGGTAGCCGTTACAATATAAGTGGTGGATGTATCTGTGTTTATTATTGGATTAATGATGTAAGGATTAGCAATGCCTTCAGTGGGACTCCATTTATACGAGAACAACGGGTATGGCGTTCCCAATATCTGCACAGAGGCGCCATTGCAAATTGCAGTGTCCACAGGGGTGACGGTGAACGAATTTGGAATGACCAGCAGGTTAAGTACGTCCGTAATTGCACAGGCTGCAGCATGGGGTTGTATCGTTATCGTCCAGCTAAGGTTACCAGTAACAGTTGGTGTAACGATCGGGTTTGGTATGGTGTCATTGCTTACATAGGTCGCAGGAGACCATTGATAATGATAATAGCCACCACCGGGAACAGTAAGGTTCACACTGTCATATCCGCCGAGGCAGATCGTATCGGTATAAGTAACTGTAGCCGCGGGAATATCCACTTCTATATGAAAACTGTCCACCATATTGGGGCAATGCGCGTAAGAGGCGGTCACTACATACTCCCCGCTTACCGTTGGCGTGATGATCGGGTTCTCAATATTTACATTTGATACTCCTGCCGGCGGCGCCCAGAACCAGGTAAACTCAGGGCTGCCACCCGTGATAACAACCTGCACCTGCTGCCCGATACAAATAACGGTATCCTTATTGACCAGGTCATAGTTATTAGGCACAGTATGCACGTCGATCGTTGCAAATGCCGCGCAGGCTGGGTTGGCATCCGGGTTCACTGTAACAGTGTAAATTACATCTCCCGGCACTGTCGGGGTTACTATCGGGTTGGAAATAGTTGTACTGCTCAGGCCTCCGGGAGGAGCCCAGGTGTAAAAATACGTTATGCCGCCAGGTGTAACATAAGCATGTAACTGTACCGGCACACCCACACAGGTCTTTACCAGCGGGGAATCGACGGTAACTACGGGTGGCGGCGGATTTACAAGGGTCTTAGGCCCTTTCACCACAGTAAGGCACTCCCCTACCTTCACATAAATGTTGGAATAGACACCCGCACACAATCCGGTAAGGATATAGGTACCGCTTCCGCCCACAACTATAGGCAGCGGCGCATGTGCCGTACCATTATAGGTATAATACAGCGTGTCCGGGAAGCCTGATTGCAGGCCCCACAAGGTGAGTGTCCCGTCACAATACCCGCACACAGTTGGATTGGTAAATGTAACACTGTCAAACGTAGGATTATATACCGTTACAGTGATCACGCGATGCTCTGGCGCGCAGCCCAGCGCCACAGGGGTAGTGCCTGTAAGAGTATAGGTAGTGGCCACTGTCGGCGTTGCCGTTGTAAGCAAGGTGGTATCATTGCTCAAAGTGCCGGGAGGGGTCCACTCATAATGAAGAATGCTGTCAAAAACAGTATCCCCCACCGCAATGATATTTACAATAGCCCCGTCGCAAATAGAAGTATCAGGGGTAACAATGTGGAAATTGAATGAATCGAGTATGGTAAGGTTTGCAACGGCGCCTATTGAATAACCTGCGCTGCAAGGATTAGGCACTTCAATTTCCAGCGTTACCACGACCGGCCCTATCGGAGGAACGGGCAGTGTATTAATAAATACCGTAGTTGACGTACTCCCAGCTACAATGGTAGCGCTATCGGGTATCGTAGTATAGTCATACCCGTTCACAGCGCTGCCGGTAATGATGTAGTGGATAACAATGTCCGTATCCTGGGGCACAGGGGTTGTGAATACAAAATCACCCGGTGCGCACCCGCGTATGCAATAAGGAAGGCCACTGGTACCAGTCGCTGTTACAGCAGTAGTGGTAGCAGAGGTAAGGCTTCCGCCTTCAATGAACACACCAGAATCAAAGGCGTCATCACCCGCATCTGCTATTGCCAGCTTCAGGTGGTAGGTGTCGCAGGGGCTTACCGGGGCCACAACCTGCAATACGGTAGTAAGTCCATCGTATGTAACATAATTGTATGCCGGGCTGGAAGCTATAAGATTGTTTACATAATAAGCGCAAAATGGCGAGCCCGGGCCCATTGCTGTACATGGGCCGATAGTATATCCTCCGGTGGGGCCGCAGTTCACACTGTTCACCGCAACCGGAATATTCGTACCCGGCACCAACGCTAGGTTTGTCGGAGTTGTATATGCTCCGCCGGTAATAAAAAACGCGAATACATCATTAAAAGTGGAGCAGGTATAATCGGTATATTCCTCCGACCCGAAGACATAATCGAACTTAATGGTATCACCTGCAGGTTTGAAGTTAAATTCAAGGATACAGGCATCGTACGTTGGATTGGAGGCCAATGCCGTCAATAGCGCATCGCCCGGTGTGCCATTGCCTGTATTAGCAAAATCAGAAGACGGATCGCCTACCCCGTAACCAAAACCGCTGGCGGTGGTACTGTCCACTGCATTCCCCGTAGTGAGCACAATCCCTGTAGGTATGCCCAACGGGCTTATTGCGCCCGTTGTAAATACGGCATTTGCATTGCCTGCGCAGGTAAGCGTAGGGCTAAGTATGGTGACACCAGCACCGGCAAGCGCAGAAGATAATATGGTTGCTGTCTTGTTGGCGCTCAATACAAGCTGGGCAGTAGCAGTAAAAGAAAAGGTAAAAAGTGCTATAAAAGCGCAAACCGCCTTAGCGCAGAGGTTTATCCGGAATGAAGCAATAAGGCGGCGCATGTACTATTTTAACAATAAAGACGGTTAAATAAATAAAAACGTTTGCTTTACACAAAAATATCGGCTCAAAAATAAAGATTTTATCAAATATTTCGCAATAATACGCAAAATAAATTTCCCCGAAACACGAAATAAGTTTTATTGCTTTTATAATATTGTATTTTTAACTCCCGATTCCCGATAACGCTCGGCAGACCCATAAAATGGCCAATACCGTAAAAAATAAAAAAGTAGTTCCCAAGCCGGTACCGGTTAGTGATGCATCACCGATTAACAATGTAGAGCGGAAGCGCCAGGTAAGGCTGGGATTTGGCATTTTTTTCCTGCTTTCCGGCATTTTCACCTGTTTTGCCATCATCAGCTACTTTTTTACCTGGAGCATCGACCAGAGCAATGTGCTGCAGATCCATAACCTGGGGAGCTTCTTCCATTTCGTATTTCAGCGCCATACTGCAGATACCCCTGCAATAGCCAATTCAGGAGGCAATCTGGGTGCTGCCCTGTCTCATGTATTAGTTTGGAAAGGCGCAGGTATCGCTTCACTCGCAGTTGGCATAGGCATCGCGGCTATAGGGGTTAATCTTTTGTATGAAAAAAGGGCCATTCCTGTACTCCGGTACATGAGATGGATATCTTTGCTGCTCCTCCTTACTGCGCCTATTCTGGCCTACCTGATGCCCCACAACCCATTCCCGCTGGGCGGCGCACTCGGCAATTTCTTCATCGAATACCTCAACGGCGTCCTGGGCTATTGGGGCACTGGAATGCTCCTGCTCTCTACCGTTTTGTTCTTTGTATTTGTCATTTTTGCACTCGACATCAGGCCTTTGCTCAACCGTATCAAACAGCGCACCAGCAGAATGGCTGCTGAGTTGGCGCCACAACCCGTATTTAATGAACCCGCAAAAGAAAGTGAAATAAGCAGGGATGCAGAGACTGCGCCCTTCCCTGTTGACCCTTCGGCCAATCAATTAAATGGAGATCCTGGCAGCGGCCCCGTTCTTGTCGAAGACAAAAACAATAACAAAGAATGGGAGATGACATTAACCGAGAAAGAAAAAAAAAATGACGAAGAACTAAGCAGCACCGAAGAGAATGAGGAGGAGGAGGAGGAAGAGGACGAAGATTTCGAGGCTTACCAAAAATTCAATGAAGAAAAAGCAGCAGCGGGAAAAGCAGCAGCCGAACATGCCGACCCGGAATTTTCTTTTGAGGTAATACAGCAGGCAGAGAAACCTGCCATTAAGCATGGCTCTCATATCGCCATAGCCAGCAATGAACCTTACGCACCCGAACTTGACCTGCCCGATTATAAGTTCCCAATACTCAGCCTGCTGGAAGACCGCGCCCAGGAAACCATATCCCTGGACAAGGAAGAACTGGAGAAAAACAAGAACCAGATCATCCAGACTTTACGCAGCTTTGGTATTGAGATACAGCGCATCAGCGCTACCGTAGGCCCCACGGTAACACTCTATGAGATCGTACCTTCCGAAGGTGTGCGTATATCCAAGATCAGGAACCTGGAAGATGATATAGCGCTCAATCTTGCCGCACTCGGCATCCGTATCATAGCGCCTATCCCCGGCAGGGGTACCATAGGGATAGAAGTGCCAAATGCCAATAAGCAGATCGTGAATATGCGCACACTTATCTCCAGCGATAAGTTTGTGAACAATAAAATGAGCCTGCCTATCGCCCTCGGAAAGAAAATTGACAACGAGAACTATATAGTTGACCTCGCCACTATGCCCCACCTGCTAATGGCGGGAGCAACAGGCCAGGGAAAATCAGTGGGCATCAATGCTATACTGGTATCACTGCTGTATAAAAAACACCCATCGCAGCTCAAGTTCATTATGGTGGATCCCAAGAAGGTGGAGCTGTCCATATACCGCACCATAGAAAAGCACTTCCTGGCCAAACTGCCCAATGAAGATGAAGCGATTATCACCGACACTAAAAAAGTGATCAATACGCTCAACGCATTGTGCATTGAAATGGATAACCGCTATGAACTACTGAAAGAGGCCGGTGCACGTAATATTAAGGAGTACAACGAGAAATTCATCAGCCGCCGCCTCAACCCCGAGCGTGGCCATAAATATCTGCCGTTCATAGTGCTGGTAATAGATGAGTTTGCCGATCTGATCATGACCGCCGGCAAGGAAGTGGAGATGCCCATAGCCCGCCTGGCGCAGCTTGCACGCGCCATAGGCATACATCTTATCATAGCCACACAGCGCCCGTCTGTGAATGTAATTACGGGCACCATCAAAGCCAACTTCCCTGCGCGTATCGCGTTCAAGGTTTCTGCAAAAGTGGACTCGCGCACCATCCTTGATGCCGGTGGAGCGGAGCAATTGATAGGTCGCGGCGATATGCTGGTTTCACATGGTAGCGAGCTGCTGCGCCTGCAATGCGCATTTGTGGATACACCTGAAGTAGAACAGGTAGTTGACTTCATAGCCAAACAACGCGGCTATGCCTCTGCATTCGAGCTGCCCGAATACGAAGGCGAAGACGGCGAGGGTGCAAAAGAGGTTGATCTTACCAACAGGGATAAGCTATTTGAAGACTGTGCCCGCATTATTGTGCAGATGCAATCAGGTTCTACATCCAACCTCCAGCGCCGCCTCAACCTCGGCTACAACCGCGCGGGCCGTATCATGGACCAATTGGAATCTGCCGGCATAGTAGGCCCTGCCAACGGCAGCAAACCAAGAGAGGTCTATTTCAAAACCGAGTCAGAACTTGACAGTTTTTTGCATTCGCTGGACTGATATTTTTGCTACAAAATGAGCACGTAACTCCTCCCCTCCTGTTTTTAGGAAGGGATTCCTGGAGCCTGCGACAAGCTGGGGTGGTTGGCTCGTGAATATAACAGCAGGCCGCTGCTCCCGTTACAATCATCGCGCCATTACGATACAATTCGATCAACTTTCCTTACCTTCGCGCCACTAAAAAAATACCGTAGTAATTTTAAGTATCAGAAACAATGAGAAAATTATTATCAATAGTAGCGCTCGGAGTAGTTTGTTTTGCCTCACAGCCTGCCATAGCGCAGAACGATGCCAAAGCAAAAACAGTGCTCGATGGGGTAAGCAAAAAAGTAACTGCCCTGAAGTCGCTGAAAGCAGACTTCTCCATAAACCTTACCGGCGGAAAAGGCGGAAAAACAACCGACTCAAAAAAAGGCAGCCTTACCCTCAAAGGACAAAAATACCATGTATTCATCAGCGGCCAGGAAGTTATCTGCGACAACAAGACAGTATGGACCTACACTAAAGAAACAAAAGAGGTATCAGTAAACAATTACAACCCGACAGAGCAAACCATTTCGCCCGCTAAGTTGCTCACCAACTTCTGGGACAAGGAATACAAATACAGCTACAAAGGCAGCCGCAAAGAAAACGGCAAAGACTGCGACATAATAGAACTCGTACCCACAGACTCAAAGAAACAGTTCAGCAAAATAGAACTTGCCATAGACAAGTCAACATCGCTCATCGCAGGCGGCAGCTACTGGGAGAAAAACGGCAACAAATACCAGATCGTTGTCTCCAACTGCGTGACCAACAAAGACGTACCAGACACTTATTTCACCTGGAACGCAAAAGAGCACCCCGGTGTGGAGACAGTAGATCTTCGATAAAAGGAAAAAACTTTATTGGTGAAGAGACCGAGAGGTCTCTTTTTTATTTTGCACCATGAACACTTTGCTCGAGAAGGATACACGTAAAACTGATGGATGGAAATAATGCTGTAAGCAATGACAAAAATTTATTTGCCAAAACATTTAGCAAAAATATTTTTGTCAAAAAAAGGTCAACATAGATTTTACCATAAACCCAATAAGCAATTCGTCTTGGCTTGCATTACATCACAATGTACCTTTGTGCCGAAATTAAGCCTTTTCAGGCCATTCACTCCCTAACTTTGCGCCCTTTACCGCCTGCCCCGCAAATGCTGGGTGAACCAATAAAATGCGGGAATAACGAGAAGAAACAGTAAATCGGTAAATCACGGCTAATCTGAGGTTTAGACAAGTGGAGCACGATGGGGCATTTTGGGGCATGAAATCTCCCACGCCGGTTGAACACGCTGAACAATATCACGAGCAACTGCCGACTGAAAACTGCTGACTGCGATGCCCCACATGGGGCGCAAACGGGACATCGACTAATACATAAACCACTAGAAATAAATCACTTGCAATTCTAAAATGCCCCATATTGCTTCATTTTTTATTTATCAGTAAGTGGGGCATCATCAAAACCGGCTTTTTGCAATAAACGGACAAGAGAATTCATCAAAAATCGAATACCCCATTTTTAACACAATAAAAAAAGTTGGGGCATAGCCGCTCCAGCCTACCCCAACCAATCATTTACAGATTAACTCCCGACTATCTACTAAATACTATCTACTAATTACTCGCGAACTCAAGACTTATGACTCACGACTTAATAGCCGCGATCCCGGGAAGTTCTTTCCCCTCAAAATATTCCAGCATGGCCCCGCCACCGGTGGACACATAACTTACCTTATCAGCCAGGTGGAACTTATTAACTGCAGCCACACTGTCTCCCCCACCAACAAGAGAGAAGGCTCCGTGGGCAGTAGCTTCCACTACAGCTTCAGCAATAGCCTTTGTGCCATGCTGAAATTTATCCATTTCAAATACGCCCATCGGGCCATTCCAGAGAATAGTTTTTGATTCACAGATAACTTTTTTAAAATGGGCTATTGCCATCTGGCCAATGTCCAGGCCCATCCAGCCCGCAGGTATCTCGCTGCTGACGGCGGAAGAAGTATTTGCATCCGCTGCAAATTTATCGGCAATGATACTATCGGTAGGGAGGTGGATGCAAACGCCTTTTTCATCGGCCTTTTTCAGCAGGTCCAGCGCCATATCCAGCCGGTCGTCTTCGCAAAGGGAATTACCTATCTGGCCACCTTCTGCCTTGAAGAAAGTATATGCCATACCGCCGCCTATGATGATGTCGGTAGCTTTATCCAGCAGGTTCTCAATGATTAGTATCTTATCAGATACCTTGGCGCCGCCAATGATGGCAGTAAACGGCCGTTTGTTGTTGTGCATCACTTCTTCGGCAGCTTTTACTTCGCCTTCCATCAGCAAGCCAAAGATCTTTTTATCGCCGGGGAAAAACTGGGCAATAACGGCTGTAGAAGCATGTGCGCGGTGAGCAGTACCAAAGGCGTCGTTCACATATACGTCGCCCAGCGTCGACAGCTGTTCAGCAAAATCCTTGTCGCCCTTTTCTTCCTGCTTGTAGTAGCGTAGGTTCTCCAGCAGCAGCACCTGGCCGGGCTTTAAGTCTTTCGCCTTTTGTGCGGCACCTTCACTGATACAATCATCAGCAAACTCAACCGGGCACCCTAACAATGTTGAAAGATGGGCAACAATGGGCTTCAAAGAAAAATCTGCCAGGGTAAGGTTGGGCTTCTTTTCTATATCCTTCAGCGGGCGGCCCCAATGGCTCATCAGTATCACGCTGCCGCCATCGGCCAGCACTTTTTTTATGGTGGGCAATGCGCCGCGTATGCGCGTATCATCAGTGATCTCGCCATTCTTAATGGGCACATTAAAATCAACGCGTATCAGCGCTTTCTGGCCTTTGAAGTCGTGTGTGGAGAAGGTGGACATATATATAAACTAAGGTTAAAAGTCGAAAATAAAAAAGTATAGGTTCCGGTAGTCTGCTATTTACAGGGTAAAAATAATAAAACCCGCATTACTACGCGGGCTTTATCTGAATATAACTTAGTGACTTACTTGCTAATTAATCCCGCGAAATAACGGACAGTGCGCACGAGCTGGCTTACATAGCTCATTTCGTTGTCGTACCAGCTTACGGTCTTCACCATTTGTGTATCTCCAACGGTCATTACCTTGGTTTGTGTGGCATCAAAAAGGGAACCAAAAGAAGTACCAATGATATCGCTGCTCACGATCTCGTCCACATTGTAACCGAAGCTCTCGTTTGCCGCTGCTTTCATTGCTGCATTTATTTCATCCGCAGTAGTTTTCTTACCCAGGATCACGGTAAGCTCGGTAAGAGAACCGGTAACGGTTGGTACGCGCTGTGCAGAGCCATCCAGCTTGCCTTTCAACTCCGGAAGCACAAGGCCTATGGCCTTGGCGGCGCCGGTAGAGTTAGGCACAATATTTTCTGCTGCTGCGCGTGCACGGCGAAGGTCGCCTTTTGGGTGCGGCGCATCGAGCGTGTTCTGGTCGTTGGTATAGGCGTGTACCGTGAGCATGAGGCCGGTCACGATGCCAAAAGAATCGTTCAGCACCTTGGCCATTGGCGCCAGGCAATTGGTAGTGCAAGATGCGCAGCTGATCACCGTTTCGCTGCCGTCTAGTATTTGGTGGTTCACGTTGAAAACAACAGTTTTCATCTCACCGGTAGCAGGCGCTGAGATAACCACGCGCTTAGCACCAGCAGTGATGTGGCCTTCCGCCTTTTCCCTGTCGGTAAAGAAGCCGGTACATTCCAGTACCACATCCACATTATGTGCGCCCCAGGGTATTTGCGCGGGGTCTTTTTGCGCGTATATCTTTATCTCCTTGCCATTTACAACAATGGAGCTATCGGTATGCGTCACGTCCTGCCCGAAACGGCCTTGCGCAGTATCGTACTTTAGCAGGTGCGCCAGTACGTTTGGCTTTGTGAGGTCATTGATCGCTACTACTTCTATGCCTTCCATATTATATATCTGCCGGAAAGCTAAGCGGCCTATGCGGCCAAAACCATTGATGGCAACTTTTACTGTACTCATTTTGTGGAATTGTAAGTTTTTTGGTTTAAAAACGTGGCAAAGGTAAGTTTTTTAGTCATAAGTCGTAACCTGTCGGCAGGCAGGTCTTAAGTCATAAGTCTGTGAGTAAGCGGGGCAGCAACTACTCAACACCTCTTAGTGAATCCCCCTCGCATTCAGCGCCTGCTGATAGGCATGGGCATTCTTCAGTTGCTCATCATAAGTGGATGCGAAATTGGAATACCCGCTAAAGTCTTCCTTGGCGCAGAAGTAGAGATAAGTGGTCTTGGGAGCCTGCAGCACAGCCTCTATGGAGCTTGTTGAAGGAGTGCATATAGGGCCGGGTGGCAGGCCTTCATATAGATATGTATTGTAAGGCGAGGTATTCTGCAACATCTCCCCTGCCACCCTGCGAATGGTAAAGTCCCCAACAGCAAACTTCACCGTAGGGTCTGCCTGCAGCTTCATGCCTTTGTGCAGCCGGTTTATATATACACTGGCTATTTTGGGCTTATCATCATTAATATTGGTCTCCTCGTCCACTATCGAGGCTATGGTTATAGTTTGTGTGGGCGTAAAACCCTGGTTGCGTGCCTGATCTTTGCGGGTGGCATCCCAGAAGCGGGCATAGTTTTTCTCTATTTTCCGGTATGCCTTATCCGCAGTGATGTTCCAGAAAAAGTCATAAGTATCCGGCATCACTGTACACATTACCGTATTCGTATCCACCCCGAATTGAGACAGGTAATCTTTATCCTGGAATAGCTGCTGCAGGGAGTTTGAGTCTGCTTCAAGATTGGTAGAGAGCAGCGCAATAAAGTCTTTCTTTGTGCGCAATTTATTGATCACCAGCTTCACAGGCGTTTGCCTGCCAGACCTCAGCAGCCGTATGATATCATAATTGCTCATGCCGTCTTTGATATGGTATTTGCCTGGATGAATATGCGCCGGGAGTTTTGCCCATCCTGCCAGCATATTGAAGCTGGCCATATCGCTTATAAATCCGTCATCCTGCAAGGTTGACTTTAGCCGGTCATAATTTGAGCCGGTATGTATATACAGAAACTCTCCTTGCTTAAAGGTCCCGGTATTGGGGCCAAAAATTTTTGAGCCGGCAAACAACAGTACGGCCGTTATAACGATCAGTATATATAGCCCTATACGCGACTTCTTCTTTTTCTTTACTGCTGCCATAATCTAAAGCAAGATAAGCTGAAAAGTTGATAGAATTTACCGGGCAATCCCATCGAGCGGGCTGTTAAACCCATATTAAAAATATTTTTCTAATAGATGGATTTAAACCATGGCACGACATTTTTATCTTACTTATGTATCACCAAAAAACAAAAATGTTATGCGAAACATTAAGAGAACGCTGCTAGTACTGGCTATTGCGCTTACCACAAGCGCTTACACCAGTAATGCCCAGATCGTGGTAAATGTAAGGCCGGAACGGCCGCATGTGG
The DNA here is from genome assembly GCA_903887415.1 of uncultured Bacteroidota bacterium. Taxonomy (GTDB): domain Bacteria; phylum Bacteroidota; class Bacteroidia; order Chitinophagales; family Chitinophagaceae; genus Nemorincola. The sequence continues at coordinate 22,495 of CAISPO010000052.1, forward strand.
AGCGCATTGCCGCCCCTAGCCCTCGTCATGTATGGATTGATGAGGAATGGGAACCACGTGGCGGCGCCTATGTATTTGTTGGCGGCCACTGGGCCGAGCCGCCACACCCACGTGCCGCCTGGGTACCAGGCCATTGGGTTCAAAAACCACGTGGCTGGGTATGGAAACCAGGGCATTGGCGCTAAGAAGTCAGATAACAATTACAATGAAAAAGCCTTCCGGTTCTGCCGGAAGGCTTTCATTCGTGCTGGTGGTGCGAGAGGGAGTTGAACCCCCGACACAAGGATTTTCAGTCCTTTGCTCTACCAACTGAGCTATCGCACCCTTTGTTTTGGGAGTGCGAAAATAGGATTAATTCGTGATTAACCAAAAAGCTACATTATTTTTCTTTTCAGCCACGCGCGGAATGTTTCCCACGGCATATCCCCCGGATCTTTTAGTAAGCCTGTGTATGGCGTACCACGCCGTATGTAATATTTACTAAACGCCGACTGATTGATACCCCACTTCATCAGGAACTGCTTGCGGCCATTGTTCTTTTTTATCCGTAGCGTTGACTTGGACTGAAAATGATATACCCTGCTTTGGCCCAAGCCTTTAAAAACGCGGCACCCTGCATACCACATCTTCATGGCAAAATCGTCGTCGCTGCTTACACCGGGGCTCAGCTCTATGCTATAGCCTCCCGTTATGAGCCAGTATTTACGATGTACTATAGTTGGCGGCCAGGTTGCGCCCGTCCAGTCGGGCTTGTCAAATGTGTTACACTCTTTCAGTAACAGGCTTTCATTAAATGTCTCGATGGTCTTGCCATAATCCCTTACTATAACGCATGGGTTATTATGGTCTGTAGGTTCAATCATTGTGCTGGAGAACATGAAATTGTCCGTATCCAGCTTCTTTATTTCATCGGCTATGCAGGTATCCCAGCCGGGGCACAAATACATATCATCATTCATATACACAATATAGTCTTGTGTGGCGAGGCCCCCGGCCTCGTTCACAGCTTTACAGATGCCTGCATTGTCTTTGGTATGCGAAAAATCAAGCCCTTCGTCCTTTGCCCATTGCAGCGTTCCATCGCTGCCATCATTAATGTGCAGTATCACCTGGTGGCTGAATGCCGAGTTCTTCCGGATGCTCTCCACGCACAGTTTTACAAAATCAATATTATTCCAGGTGGGTATGATGATCGAGAACATTATGCCGGAAGTTTTGAGGCGATGCCAAAAGTAAGAAACTTAAACTCGATTTTTGCGACCGCAACATTGTCGAGTTAAAAACACAGCTAAACATCGTATATTTAGAAAAGTAAATCACAAGGCATGTTATTGCAGATACATCCCGTAGATCCGCAGCCGCGCTATATAAGTATGGTAGTAGATTGCCTTCTTGGCGGCGGTGTGGTTATTTATCCCACAGATACCATTTACGGAATAGGCTGCAATATATTTAATGCAGACGCGATTGCGCGTATCGCACGTATAAAGAACGTTGACGTCAAGAAAGCCCAGTTCTCCTTTATATGCAGCGACCTGAGCCATCTCAGCGATTATGCCAAAAGCGTTGACACGCCCGTTTTCCGGTTGCTAAAAGCCGCACTGCCTGGGCCATACACGTTTATCCTGCAGGCGAGCAAGCAAGTGCCCAAACAACTCAAAACAAAAAAAGACACCGTTGGTATCCGTATCCCGGACAATAAGATATGCAATATGATCGTGAGCCAGCTTGGGCACCCGCTCATGAGCGCATCGCTGCCAATGGATGGCGATGTGGAATATTTCACTGACCCGGAGCAGATGTATGAGCGTTTTGGCAAGCTGGTAGATATTGTCATTGATGGCGGCATGGGGCATATACTTTCGTCAACCGTTATTGACTGTACCGGCGGAGAACCCACGTTGATACGGGAAGGAGCAGGTGCATGGGAAAAGTTGATCGGTTGAAGACCTCCCGGCCTCTCCGAAGGAGAGGAGGTGTTGAGCAGGCATATTGCACGCTTTTTATTTACTTTGCAGCTTAAATTTCCTAAATGAAGCACGCATACATTTTCCCTGGACAGGGTGCACAATTTCCTGGTATGGGCAAGGCGCTCTATGAGCAAAGCCAACTCGCGAAAGAATATTTTGAGCAGGCAAATGAAATACTGGGCTTCCGGATAACAGACATTATGTTTGGCGGCACAGAAGATCAGTTGAAACAAACTAATGTAACCCAGCCCGCTATTTTCCTTCATTCTGTGATCCGGTTTGAAACCACTCCTGACTTGTTGCCGGACATGGTGGCCGGGCATTCGCTGGGCGAGCTTTCCGCACTTATCGCCAATAAGGTTTTATCATTTGAAGATGGGCTGCGCCTCGTAGCAAAGCGCGCAGCAGCCATGCAACGAGCCTGCGAGATCAACCCATCCACTATGGCAGCGGTGCTTGGGCTCGATGATGCAAAAGTGGAAGAGATATGTAAAGAGTTTACTGATGAAGTGGTGGTAGCGGCCAATTACAACTGCCCTGGCCAGCTTGTTATAAGCGGCAGCAATGAGGGAGTAAGGCTGGCTTGTAAAAAAATGAAAGCTGCGGGTGCAAAACGCGCTTTGATACTACCGGTAGGCGGAGCCTTCCACTCCCCACTTATGGAGCCTGCACGACAGGAACTGGAGGACGCGATTGCAGCCACGCACTTTGGCAACCCTACCTGCCCAGTGTATCAGAACGTGGATGCAAGCCCTTACATTGACCCCAATATGATAAAGGAAAATCTTATCAACCAACTCACCTCGCCAGTGCGCTGGACGCAGACAGTTCAGAAAATGACAGAGAACGGCTGTACACATTTTACAGAAGTAGGGCCGGGCAACGTATTACAGGGATTAGTAAAGAAAATAGTGAAGGATGTGATGGTTGATGGGATGAACTAAACTGCACCTAAAAGAAATATTGCTTTATCCTGTAATTCTGCAAACTCATCGCCTTGAGCATAAAACTGAACATTGTACCCAACGAGTTGCTGGCCATGTATAGCCAGCGAATGGAGACGGGCGTGCAAGAGCGGTTTGTGGCACTGAGCGATAGTGAATTAAGTATGGCAACCTTTAGCTTTTACACCTCGGTATCTGCGGTATTTTCATCAAAGATAGAAGGAGAGCCTATTGACCTGGACTCGTATATAAAACATAAACGCCTGGGCGCACATTTTCTGCCAGATTATACCCGTAAGATTGACGACCTGTATGAGGCCTACATTTTTGCACAGCAGCATAAACTAAACAAGGCAAACCTTCTTCATGCCCATGCGTTGCTTACCCGGAATATCTTACAAAAAGGCCAGCAAGGAAAAATACGCGCCGGAAATATGTTTGTGATCACACAGGATGGGAAAATAGAGTATGTAGCTGCAGCGCCAGACCGTGTAAAGGCCGAAATGGAAGCCCTGTACCAGGATATAGCCACCCTCCTGAAAAGTGAACTGAGCTTTAATGAGGTTCTTTTTTACGCTGCCATGCTCCACCTTGTGTTTGTAAAAATACATCCGTTTGAGGATGGTAATGGCCGGACCTCGCGCCTCCTTGAAAAGTGGTTTATAGCGCAAAAGCTGGGGCCGAAGGCATGGTTCATACAATCAGAAAAGAATTATTACGACCAGCACCAGGCCTATTATAGTAACATCAGGAGGCTTGGACTGGAATATGATACGCTCGATTATACCCAAGCTTTACCGTTCACTCTCATGTTGCCTCAATCTATACAAGAGAAAAAATAGGAGGAAATGTACACAAAAAAAGAGACCGCCAGGCGATCTCTTTTTAGATTATTCGTAAGGAATTTCAGCCATTACCTGATAAGCGTTACATCTCCTTTGTAAACAACATTATTGCCATTCGGATCAGCAAGTATAATTATGTAATTGTAAACACCCATATCCTGCTGTGCGCCATTAAATGTGCCATCCCAGCCCTCTTTCGGATCCCAGGTATTGTGATAGACAAGCTGGCCCCAGCGGTTGTAAACACTGAACTCAACCAGTTTCTGATACTTCAGGTTACCTACCCTGAAGATGTCGTTGAGGCCGTCGCCATTAGGTGTAAACGCACTAGGAATGATAACCGGGGAAACATTATTAACTGTAATAGTAACATGAGCAGAATCTGTACATCCCCATTGGCTGGTAGCTACTACAGTATATACCGTTGAATCTTTAGGAGTTGCTATCGGGTTATTGATATTAGTGTTGTTAAGGCTGCCATCATCAGGCCTCCACCAATAATACAAAGCGCCCTCCACATTCAACTGTATGCTCGATCCATAATTGATAGCCGTATTTGGCGTCATATTGGTGAGTATAATAGGAGGATAAAGCGGGATAGACACTGTGGCAGAGCTGATGCAATTAGCTATATTATAGCTAAGGGTGTAGTTACCAATGTCCGCAACTGTAGTAATGGGGATCGTTGGGTTTTGTAACGAAGATGTTGTTCCATCGGCAAATGTCCACGAATAGGTACCTCCGGCGGTCAAGTCATTACCCTGAAGTATTAACGTTTGGCCCACGCACAATGGTATGTTGGCCGAAATAGTTGGTATTGGGGGAGCTCCGGGATCACTTAATATTACCGGCCCGGCATTGTTGGAAGTACATCCCGCCGGAGAAGTTACATTAATACCATCGTAGGTACCTGCACTTAGCCCTGGTATTACCAGGTTTCCGGTAGCGGTAGATGTAAAGCTATACCCCAGTGCCGTGCCATTGTCTGTATATATTACTCCGTAAGTTACACCTCCCGCCAATCCTGTTACGCTTAGTGTGATGGAGCCATCTGAACCCAGACATGTTGAGGGGTTGCTTGAATTAATGATAGCAATCACCGGTACAGGGTTCACAGTAACAACGGTTGTTGCTGGCGCTGAAGTACAGCCCAACAAGGTAACAGTAGCTGTATAAGTGCCATTAGCCGAAAGGGTAGCAGGATTAATGACCGGGTTTTGCAAAGCAGACGTAAACCCTCCCGGACCAGACCAATTATAAGTAACACCTGTTGCCGCATCAGTTGCTGTGAAACTCACCGTTCCACCATCGCAAACAGGAGAACTGTTTGTAAGAACAGGCGCAGGCGGATTGCCGGAGGCAACCAATACTACCGGCCCAACACTGTTTGAAACGCAACCGAAAGAATTGGTGACCGTAATGGCAGAATAAGTACCGCCACCAAGCCCGGTGATCACCACATTACCAGTACCATTTGCTACGATAGTAGCCGTAACAGGCCCGGAAGGTGCAGTGTAATGCACTGTGTAGGTATCACCTGCTGTAAGACCCGACAAGGTAATTGTTCCGTCAGTTCCATTACAGGTAGTGGGGTTGGTTGAGGCAGTGCCGCTGATATCGGGAGTTGGGTTAACGGTTACAGTAATTGTTGCCACACAGCCAGGCGTACCATAAGTGATTGTTGCAGTACCACCGGATACACCCGTTACAACACCTCCGCCGGCAGTAACTGTAGCTACCGCAGTATTACTGCTGCTCCACGCACCGCCCGTAGTAACGTCATTCAATGTAGTGGTTGAACCCTGACACATAAAAGGAGTGCCGGTAATAGCCACAGGAAGCGGCGTTACGGTGACTACGGCAAAAGCCTGGCAACCGCCGGGGGTAGTATAAGTGATAGTTGAAGTGCCGGAGCCTACACCCATTGCTACCCCGCTGCCTGCCCCTATCGTAGCCACAGCTGGCGTACTGGAACTCCAGGTGCCACCGGCGGTTGCATCAGCAAGCGTAGTGGTATTTCCTATGCACATAGACAAGGTACCTGTGATAGGCGTAGTAGGATTTACAGTAATAGTAGTGCTGCCCGTAGTAGTAATGCCGCACGCATCAGTTACTGTTAAGTTATAAGTAGTAGTACTACCCGGCGTAACCGTAGCAGGAGATCCCAGAACCGGCCCGGGCGTCCAGGAGTAAGTATATGGCGGTACACCATAAGTACCTGTAGCGCTGAGCGTAGCCGACTGGCCGGCGCATATAGTAGCCGGCGTGCCGGTAACGCCAGCCGCGGTGAGCTCTACGGTATGACCAATAACCGTAAGAACAAGTGGCAGACTACCATAAGCCCAGGTTGTTACACAACCAGTTGCTGTGGTCGCCCAGCTCTGGTAGAAATACATTGTAATATTTAAAGGGATAGACACACAGGAAGGCGCAGGCATACACGGGCCTAAGCCTGATGTTGAGGCACCGGGGGTACCCCATATAGAATATGTTGCACCTCCAGTGGCATCACATACCGTTGCAGCAGCGCCAGCTGGCGGCCCACATGTCCATACATATCCCGCTGCAAGTGTGCCTGGGCTCCTGCAAGTACCTTTATAAAAAAACGACCCGGCATATTCAGCTACATTAGGAGCAACAGTAGTATATTCGAACGCAAACTGGATGTCAGTAACTGTACAATTTGCCGGGGTCATTGCTGCATTCAGGTAAGCACAACCAGATGTCGCCGTCAAAGCAGCCATATACGTGCTTCCATTTACTGTGGTACTTGTTGCTAAAGTCACTAACGGATCAATAATGATCGGATAAGATAACTCAGGTTTATTAAGATAGCTCCCAGGCAAGGCGATATCCAAAACGCTGTTTTCTCCAATTTCATATTTCAGTTGCTCAATAGTATTTTGATGATTGCCCTGTTCGTACACGTTTGCTTCACCTATACCATATTTAGGATTTCCCGAATCATCATTGATAATGAGCTCGCCGCTCACTTCGGTTCTGCCGCCAGTATTTAGGTTCAGCCCCCGGTCTAAAAGGAGATGGTCCCTTATTAGTATCTTACCATTGGCGTAATCCGGCAATGCATGATTTACATGGAAATTTGTTTTTATGGCGCCGCGCATCATGCTCATTTCTATATCTATTCCAGGCCATGCGTTTTGCACATAAACACCTTCGTCTCCTGCGGTATGATGCGTATAATCAGCCAAACCTAATGAAACCTCTTTGCCGTTTGGCTGCACATAAATTAATTCGAGGTTGCGGTTAAATTCTATTCTTTCACCCTTGATACCCAAAGAAGAAAAACTATTTCCTTCCCTAGTATTAATCATTACGGGCGTTATGTCTGTTGATATTGTGTATATGCCTTTTTCAGCAGCATCCGGCTGTAGCTGCGTTTTTATTGTCAGCCAGTTACCATTCGCATCCCGGTAGTGCATCGGCTGTGTGGATGTCTGGGTCATCTTCTCTTTTCCGCCCTCATGTATGCCTTCCCTTACAAATGTTTTGGTATTTTCCGTGCGCTCACTGAGCAACTCGTAGCAATCATTGCAAGGAGCACCTGCATACAACACACCAAAATCGGGATGGCTTTCATAACCGGCATTTGCCGTCATGGCTTCGGCACTCAGGTTTTTCTTTACCGGGGTAAACGACTTATAGTTTGGGGTTTTATCCAGCCGTTTGCGCCTTGCCAGAACCGCATCATAGTTGCTGGCGGGCCTGATTATGGAGGGCGTATTATTTACAGGAGCCCATGCTGTAGCAGTAGTAGCCGTACTTCCAACAGTAGTCAAGGGATAAACGCCCATAATGCCTTGGCCAAAACATGCCGAGCAAAGAAACAGGCATATGAGGGTAAGTATTTGGGGTAACTTTGTAAAATGCTTCATAAACGTCAGTATTATTAAGGCTATAGTCATAGTATAGACGATATTTTCTGCAAAAAAGTTGGGATGTAACACTTATTTATTGCAAGTATATCATTTACCGCTATTTAACATGCCGGTTTATTCCGTAAATATAACATTTGCAGATTTAGAAAAGAATAATAATAGAAGATTTTTTTGTCAATCATGGAAATGTTGTGGCGTAAAGGGCAATTTGAATGCCCCCCAATTTCAATTAACCAAAATTCAAATACATAAAAACTTACAATTGTAGCTGTGTAATAAAAGAAACAACAATAAATTAATTTTCCATCTTTATGTCGCTTACGATACTCCTTTTACCGGATGGAGTAATAGTGATGGTTTTTAAGTGCATTGTCTGGTGCTCAGGGATGGTGAACATCAGGGGCGATTTGTATTCGAGATCGGTTTCGCGGGGTGCGTAACCGTCCAAAGTGTAATAAATTTTAGCGCCCGTGACAGGGGTTCTCAACTCCACCTTAAAATTGCCGCCGCTGATGGTAGTGTCCTCAGCGCCATAGGCAACAGGTACGCGGAAATCGAAACCGGCCGCATCCAGCTTTCCTAAATGCCCGGGCAACCGTTCCTGTGAGAAATTACGGTAGTCTTTGTTAGCAGCAGGAGTCCACCCTACTTCAGCAAGCGCCATCATGCGGGGCAGCGCCATATATTCTGCTTTTTCCGGCGTGGTTATGTACTCCGTCCAGACATTGGCTTGCACACCTATCACATGTTTTTGCTGTTCGGCATTGAGCACTGCCGGCACCGGCTCATAAGCGTACGTTTTAGATACCGGGGCATTGCCGCCAATGGAAAGCGGCTCCTGTGGTGACTTGCTCTGCGCATGGTCGAAGTAAAGGCCGCCGCTGCCGGGCGTCATAATGACATCATGGCCAAGCTGGGCAGCAGCTATGCCGCCGCCTTCACCCCGCCAGCTCATCACTGTGGCGTGAGGCGCCAGCCCTCCCTCCAATATTTCGTCCCAGCCTATGATGGTACGCCCCTGTGAGTTCACGTATTTCTCTATCTTGCCCACGAAGTAGCTCTGCAGGCCATTCTCATCATTAAGGCCTTGCTCGCTGATGAGGCGGCGGCAGAAGTCAGAACTCTTCCATGCGATCTTCGGGCACTCATCGCCGCCTATGTGTATATACTTGCCGGGGAATAGCTCCATCACTTCCAGTAAAATGCCATCCAGCATTTTAAAGGTTTCATCGGTGGGGCAAAGCACATCATTCGACACACCCCAGTTTTCGCCCACCTTGTAGCTCTTCTCGGGGTCGCAGCTCAGCTCGGGGTACGCAGCAATGGCCGCCAGCGAATGACCCGGCATCTCTATTTCCGGTACTATGTTGATGTAGCGGTCTTCGGCATAATGGATCACATCGGCTATCTGCTCTTGGGTATAGAAACCTCCGTAAGGAGTGCCATCGTATAACATAGAATCCGGCCCCGCAGCGCGCCCTATCTTGGTCTGCGCACGCATACCGCCCACTTCTGTGAGCTTAGGATATTTTTTTATTTCTATGCGCCAGCCCTGGTCATCTGTCAGGTGCCAGTGAAAATTATTGAGCTTGTACATAGCCATGAGGTCCAGGTATTTCTTGATAAAGTCAACATCAAAAAAGTGGCGGGCCACATCCAGGTGCATACCGCGGTAAGGAAAGCGCGGGTGATCTTTGATCACTGCGCACGGAATAGTGCCATAGCCGGGGTTGCTGCTATGCAGTAATTGGATGAGTGTCTGAATACCATAGAACATGCCCGCTCCCCTGCCCTCCAGTATCACCTGGTTTTCGGAAACCTGCAACTGGTAGCCTTCGGCAGGCATTTCGCTTTTAAAGTTCAGCGACAACGTAATGGTGTTCTTTAAAGAATATTTCTTCCTGTCCACCTGGCCCATGTCAATTACAGTGTTCACATAACCTGCCTTTTTCAGGTAGTTATTGAAGAACTTTACCGCCCGGTTATCAGGGGTATCAACGAGTATGATGGTTTCCGGTGTTAGCCTAAACTCACCTTTACCCTTGGTTACAGATACCGGGGCGGGTATAATCCCCATATAGGGATCGTTTTGTGCGAATACGACAGTTGATAACAGCAGAAAAAATGCAATCATTGGAATTTGAATTATTTTTTTCATAATCATCGTTTTTTAATTTCAATGCATTGTTTGGGCACATTCCAGCCTTCGATACAGACCATAGGATCGACACCTTTTTGTGGCGTGAAAGATATGATCACTGAACTACCTCCACCGGGAGTGACTGAAATATAGTTATTATTATAGAAAGCAGGTAATATGCGGCCTTTTGTATTTTTGTCAACGAGCGAAATACGATTGAAAAATGACATGGTATAACTTGCTCGATTGGCAATAGTTACTTTTATAGTGTTGTCATCGATATAATGCGCAAAAGCAACGGAAGTTGCTGTGTGCAGCTCAGAAAGCCATCTGTAACTACCATCGACAGAAGGGAGGGCATAAATATTTTCGTCTGATTTACCTCCTGAAATATAAAGAACGAGGAACGCGCCGTTTGCCCTGTTTTGTTTGATTAAAGCATCAAACGGAATTTTGAGTTGGGTAATTTCAGTACACTTTTGTGGCGGGATAACTACCAGCGAGTGTCCCGCGAATAAGTATTTATCGGTGGATGTACAAATGCCTCCATAAATATCTGCAGTTATAGAATCGAATAAGTTACTCACTACAAGTATAGACTTATCTACCGGGTCATACATAATATGCAACGGCTTTGCACCTTCCTGCATCCCGTACATACAGGCATTGGGGTCAAGATACACATCATACATCTGGCCCACCATGGCCGTCCAGGGATTTTGTGTTTTCCATTCTATTATGCCAGTGTACCAGTCCCACATATGGGCCGACGCGCCTTCCATGAGCGCGCGGTACTGGTTGTAGTTCACCAGTTGTGCTTTCATGGCAAAGTCCCTTACATCCTTAGGATGACCATAGGCTTCGATAGCTGAGTCATAGCCCGAGTATTTATGGTACTTCCACATAGAATCTATCTGCCATTTATGAGCCGAAGTATCGTACCATGGCACCACCATATTTTGGTCAGGAATAAATCGCTGCAAAGACTCATAATCTCCAATACCCACCGAACCTACTTCTGAATTAAATCCGTAAGAACGATGGCTCCAGAAAAACGAATCCGGCTGTATGGTGTAAGGCCCATCGGACGCCTGGTACGACATGCCGTCGTCATTGGAATATTCAAAGAAAATACGTGTACCATCCAGTTGTGGTAATAAAGAATCACGGAGCGGCACAAGCACATCGGCAGGTGGGCGCATCTCATTGCCTCCGCACCAGATGGCTAAAGATGGATGATTGCGCAGCATTTTGATTTGGTCAGCAAGTGAGGTAACAAACAGGCGATGGTCATCCGGGTAGTTTCTGCGTGCAATGGTGTCTTCCAGTTTAAACGTATCATCGCCCCACCTGCCATTGCAGTCACCGGATACCCAGAAATCCTGCATTACCAGCAGGCCATATTTATCGCAGGCATCATAAAATTCGGGCCGCTCTGTAATACCACCGCCCCATACCCTTATCAGGTTCAGATTCATATCTCTGTGATAGCGCACCTCTGCATCATACCGCTCCGGGGAGAAGCGCAGCATTTCGTCTGAGAGTATGCGGTTGCCGCCTTTGATAAATATTTTTTGCCCGTTCACCTGTATCTCGCGGCTTTGGGTATGTGTATTCCATACTCCTTTTACTTCACGAACACCAAACTTTAATTGCTCTTCGTCTGAAGCCATTGTATCATTGACAAGAATTTTTAGGCTTAAATCATACAAGTTTTGTTTACCGTATCCATTAGGCCACCACAGTTTTGGCTCTTTAAGTGTATAATCGGGGAATGAAATAAGTTGCTTACTGTGTGGCGGCAGTGTTACATTCACAGAAACCTTTTGCCCTGCAACATCATAAGTCAGCAGCCCGTGAATATCCCTATCGCTGGCATTTGTGACCTCGGTAGTTACTTTGATCGTTGCTGGTCCCTGCTTATCGCCCGGCAACCGCTTACCGGGTACAGAGGTCACAACATGGGTGTTTGCAATAGCTGCTTCTTTGGTTTTTTTAATAAACACTTTGTCCCAAATACCGGTATTGCGATCACGCACAGGCTGTATCCAGTCCCAGCCTGTTACGTACTGATTCGTGAGGCTATGCGCTATGGTGCCATCTCCACCCTGCCCACCATTTGGATTGCCTACGGGATCGGGTGGATAAACGATTACGGCAAGCCGGTTATGGCCATCCTTCGCCAGAAAGGAAGTGATGTCATACTCCTGGCGCTGGTACATGCTTTTGTACTGTGCGCTGTTTACCTTATGCCCATTCAGAAATACATTGCAGCTATTGTTTACGCCCCTGAATTGCAGCCATACGTGCTCGCCGTTTGCAGCAAATTTCTCTGTAAAATCATCTGTGAACCAGCAAGTATAATAATCCCGCCCTACCTTATAAATATCCGGTATTTGCTCGTTGTTCATGCCGTAAAAAGGATCTGGAATGAGCTTGTTGTATAATAGCGAAGTAAGTACGGTACCGGGCACAACTGCTGGCATCCAATCTTTGAGCGAAAAGCTGTGCTTTGATATTTCTTCGCCTGTTTTGTTTACGGATGAGGCACGGATGCACTTCCAGCCAGTGTTTAGCTCGTATTGCTGCTGGGCGGAAAGCGTAACATTAAAAAACAATAACAGAAAGGCCAGCACCCTTCCGTATCTGAGTATCGTATCGTTGTATTTCCAAGTCATTAATTATTCACCGATGCCGGCCAATCCTTCGGATCAATACCCCATTTTTTATTAGGCTGTGCACCCATCACAAATTCCAGCACACCGCCTTTCTGCAGTGTGGCGTGGTCTATGTATGTCTTGCTGTAGGGTACACCATTCAGTGTTACGCTTTGTATATAAGGGTGGTCTTTAGCATTGTTAGTGGCCTTAATTGTAAACTGCTTCCCCTCCGGCAATTTGATCGCAACATCGTCAAACATGGGACTGCCAAATACATACTGGCCATTTGCGGGATTAGCCGGATAAAGCCCCATCATGCTCCATACCGCCCATGCACTCATCTGCCCGCAATCTTCGTTGCCCGCATAGCCATCCGGCGCATCGTGATACATAGAGTCAATTATGAACCGCACCTTCTCTTGCGTCTTCCATGGAGCGCCAACAAACGTGTACATATAGGCAATATGATGGCTCGGCTCGTTACCATGCGCATACTGGCCTATCAGGCCGCTCACGTCCGGCGGTGCGCTCTCGCCCTTCACACTTGACGACACTGTGAATAAAGAATCCAGCTTCTGGATAAACTTGTCATTGCCACCAAACTCTTTCGCCAGCCCACGCACGTCATGCGGAACAAAAAAAGTGTACTGCCATGCGTTTCCTTCTTCATACATGGAACTCCGCTCGGTAGAAGTCAGGTATGGATCGAACGGCGTCACCCAATTGCCATCTGAGTCCTTGCCCCGGATAAAGCCTGTTGTCTTGTCAAACAGTTTTTTATATGCCTGCGAACGATTCATGAACGTCTCGTAATCCTTATCCTTGCCCAACTTCTTAGCCACCTGGGCTATGCACCAGTCGTCATAAGCATATTCCAGCGTTATAGTCACACTACTGCCTTCTTTATCCTGCGGCAGGTAGCCATATTTTATGTAATCCTGTGTCCCCCTCACATCCTGGAAGGCGCTTTTTTTCATGGCAGCATATACCCGCTCCGGATCCAGGCCCGGTGTGTTTTTCAGCACGGCATCTGCAAGCACCGGCACGGCATGATAGCCGCTCATACAGTTGGTCTCATAAGTGCTGAGGTCCCATACTGGCAGCAATCCATTCTCATCACTGAACGCCAACATACTGTTGAGTATATCTGTGTTGCGCTCTGGTTGTGTGATCGTGAACAAAGGATTCAGTGCGCGGAAAGTATCCCAAAGTGAGAACACGGTATAGCGCTGGCCCTTTTTCATTTTATGTGTTTCGTCTTTCGCGTTTTTGTAATGGCCATCTGCATCAGAGTACAGCACAGGCGCCATGCACGTGTGGTAGAGCGCGCTATAGAAAATACGCTTTAGCTTATCATCGCCAGACTGTACCGTTATCTTGCTGAATTCGTTCTCCCATTTTTGTGTGGCATCATTGATAACACCCACAAAATCCCAGTCGTTTATCTCCTGCAAAGCCTGCAACGCCTTATCCGCACTCACAGACGACAGGCCAACCTTCATCAGCAGCGCATGAGCAAAAAGGTCACTGAATTCCATTTCGCCATTATACACGTCGCCGTTCTCATCCTCTTCATTCACCTCGGCATGAGTCTTGTTATCGTAGATATGTAGCTTCTTCATGCGTGCAGAAGTACGTGCGGCAAAATACACCCGCTGTTCCTTGGCCCAGCCTGTAGAATAACGGTAGCCCATAATCGTAGAGTCATCGAGCTTGTATATACGTGTCTGTGTGGTGCTGTCATAGTTTATAGCAAAAGCCAGGTTAAAGCGCAGCACCGGCCTGCTGCCGGAAGGAAAAGTATAAGAATGAAACCCGCAATGTTCCGTAGCAGTGAGGCCCACCTTTATGCCATTGTTCAATTGTACGCCGTAGTAGCCCGGCCATTTGTCTTCCGCCTTATGCCGGAACCTCGCCCGGTAATGTGATGCAGAATCTGGAATGAGATTTGTGCTGGGCATCACCGAAATATCGCACCAGTCGCCGCAACCGGTACCACTAAGATGCATATGGCTGAAACCTGCGATCACCGAATCGCTGTAATTATAACCGCTGCACCAATCCCAGCCTTCAGTGCCATTATCAGGACTCAGCTGCACCATACCAAACGGCACCGTAGCGCCGGGATAAGTATGCCCATGCCCACCCGTACCTACCGATGGATCAACATAACGCATCAAATGTTGGGCAAATGCGCCTGTGAACAAAAACGAAAATATTGCGCCTGCGAAAACTGCTTTTCTAGAAAGAATGATCATTTTGTAAGACTTATGAAAAATAAAAATTAGCCCGTTTCAGAGCGATAAAAGTAAGTTTTTTCTTTTACAGCTACCTGTGCCTACCTAAATCGACTATAAATGAATAGATTTACAGCATCCAGTATAAATAAAAAAGACGCCATATTATTTATGAACAGACGACTCTTTGTAAAACGAACTTCAATGGCTACAGCAGCCGTTCTGCTATCTAAATACTCCTTTGCAGCGCAGGATACACAATCGTTTCCGGTAGTGCGCACATCCCCAGGAGACCGGAATTTTACCAGCAAAGCAGTGGAAAAATTAATTGCAGAAATTAAAAGTAACATTGGCAACAAAGAGATCGCATGGATGTTTGAGAATTGCTTCCCGAATACCCTGGATACCACGGTTGATTTTGATATGGTGGACGGCAAGCCGGATACCTATGTGATCACCGGCGATATAGATGCGATGTGGCTCCGCGATTCTTCAGCACAGGTGTGGCCCTACCTGCCACTTTGCAAGGAAGATGAAGAACTGAAGCAACTGATAAAGGGCGTTATCAACCGGCAGACGAAATGCATACTAAAAGACCCTTATGCCAATGCCTTTTACAAGAACGAGCATAAGAAAGGCACCTGGCATACCGACCATACCCAAATGCAGCGCGGCGTACATGAGCGCAAATGGGAGATAGACAGCCTGTGCTACCCTATCCGCCTGGCGCATGGCTACTGGAAAGAGACGGGAGACACCTCGCCATTCGATGCGCAATGGGTGGCTGCTATGCAGCTTGTGGTAAAAACATTCAAAGAGCAACAGCGGACAGACAACAAGGGCCCATATAGCTTCAATAGAAAGACGGATAATGCCACCGATACCCAGCCCATGGGCGGTTACGGCTACCCTGTAAGACCCAACGGGCTTATCTGTTCTGCTTTCCGGCCCAGCGATGATGCTACTCTGTTCCCTTACCTCGTGCCGAGCAACTTCTTTGCATTCGAAAGCCTAGGGCAGTTACTCACCATCGTGGGCGCAGCCAAACTAACGTTTGACACAAGCGCTATAGATTCTTTGATGACGCAGATAGTGACCGGACTGGATAATGACTCCAAAATAAAGCACGATAAGTTCGGTAAGATATTTGCTTACGAAGTGAACGGCTATGGCGGAGTAAACTTCATGGACGATGCCAATGTGCCATCTCTGCTTTCCATGAGCTACCTCATGTCAACGATGCACAAAGATGAAACTTATAAGAATACACGCAAATTTGTGCTCTCCCAGGAAAACCCATTCTTTTATAAGGGCAAAGCAGGCGAAGGTATAGGCGGCCCGCATGTAGGCGCAGATTATATCTGGCCCATCAGTATCATCATGCGTGGCCTCACGAGTACCGATGATACGGAGATAAAAAAGTGCCTCGATATGCTGCAGCACACCCACGCCGGTACCGGCTTTATGCACGAAGCATTTCATAAAGATGATGCAACAAAATACACCAGGCCGTGGTTTGCATGGGCTAATACATTATTCGGGGAATTTGTGTGGAAGGTTTACAGGGAGAAGCCGCTGCTTTTAAGCTAATCCCGGTTCTTGGTATCCATCACTATCGTTACAGGCCCATCATTTACCATCGCAACTTTCATATCGGCGCCAAAGACACCTGTAGCCAAGGGCTTGCCGATTTTCTCTGAAAGAACAGTATTAAAATATTCGTACAAAGGTATTGCCTGCTCAGGCCGCGCAGCTTTGATAAACGATGGACGGTTACCGTTTTTGTATGCGGCATGTAGCGTAAACTGGCTCACTACAAGAATATCTCCATCAACTTCCTTTACGTCCTTATTCATCAGCCCGTTCTCATCGCCAAAAATTCGCAGCAGCGCTATTTTGCTGCTCAGCCAGTTTGCATCTTCTTTTGTATCTTCCGTTTCTATGCCCAGTAATACCATAAACCCAACGCCTATGGCCGATTTTAAATCGCCATCTATTGTAACGCTTGCTGTGGAAACCCGTTGAATAACTGCTCTCATTATAATGTCAAATAGGAGAATATGCAAATGTGCAAATTATCCCGGTAACCCAATGATATTTTAATGAACTTTGGCTTTAGTCTCAGGACTTACGACTCATGACTTATGACTTACGACTACTCAGACACCATCGTTGCCATATCTACTCCGCCGGGCGAAGGCGCCATTGGCATCATACGCCTAAGCGGCAGCGAAGCTATTGCGGTTGCCAACAAAGTATTTTCAGGTAAAGACCTCGCTAAGCAGCCAACGCACACCCTGCACTTCGGGAAAATAATGGATGACAACACCATTATAGATGAGGTAGTAGTGAGTTTGTTCAAAGGCCCGAAAAGCTATACCGGCGAAGACATTGCAGAGATCAGTTGCCATGGCTCTGATTATGTGCTGCAGCAGGTAATGAGCCTGTGCATGGCCAATGGCGCGAGAATGGCAAAACCCGGCGAGTTTACACTACGCGCATTTATGAACGGCAAGCTAGACCTTGCCCAGGCAGAGGCAGTCGCTGATCTGATAGCCAGCCACACTGCTACAGCTCACCGCGCTGCGATACATACACTGCGCGGCGGCTTCAGCGAAGACCTGAAGCAGATGCGCGAACAACTGATACAGTTTAGCGCACTCATAGAACTGGAGCTTGACTTCAGCCAGGAAGATGTGGAGTTTGCAGACCGTACCAAATTTCATGAACTGATAGACCGGCTAACTACCGCAACACAGCAGCTTGCCGACTCTTTTAGGCTGGGCAATGTGATAAAGAACGGCGTAAGCATAGCCATAATAGGCCGACCCAACGCAGGCAAAAGCACACTGCTCAATGCGCTGCTGAATGAAGAACGGGCTATAGTAAGTGATATTGCCGGCACCACGCGCGACACCATAGAAGAAACACTGAACATAAACGGGATCCTCTTTCGCCTAATAGACACTGCCGGCATCCGCGAGCATAGTGTTGATGTGATAGAGCTACAAGGCATAGAAAGAAGTGTGGATGCTATGAACAAAGCAGATGTTGTAGTGTACCTATTTGACCTCGTTGAAAGCAGAAAATCGAAAGAAGTAAGCAATGAGGTGCTGCACAAAAAAGATGAGTTTGAAAAAGCAGGTATAAAATATGTGTTGGTAGGAAACAAAGTTGACGAAGCAGGCGAAGCACACGCTCAAGAAGCATTTAAAAGCATCCGTGAAAAAATGTTTTTTATCTCCGCAAAGAATAAAGAGAATATTGGCGCACTAAAACAAGCGTTGTATAACCTGGTAATAGAAGGGCGCATAAAACAGGAAGGCACTATCGTCACAAACGCCCGCCACTATGGCGCACTGCAGGAAGTGCTTAAATCGCTGCACGACATAAAAGCCGGAATAGACAACAACATTCCGGGAGACCTTATCTCGCTCGATATCCGCCGGTGTCTATACTACCTCGGGGAGATCACAGGTGAAGTGACGACCGAGGATAAACTGGATTATATTTTTAGTAAGTTTTGTATCGGGAAATAACTGCGATACAACTATAAGAAAAGGCTTCAATGAAAATTGAAGCCTTTTCTTTGATGACATTTAAACCATCATTCGGCAAGCACCTATTGCTCAATGACAAAATGGAACACATCGTTTTTGGTTCCCGAATGAAGGTTCAGTATATACATACCATTTGCCATTGTAGTGCTTAACTGTATTTGTTCATTGATAGCACCACCTTTTACGACCACGTTGCTCTTATAAACAACCTGTCCCAGCATATCTGTTATCTCAATAAATGCATTAGGGTCTGAGATGCCTACAGTGCCTTTGATCGTGAACTGCCCGTTATTAGGGTTAGGTATCAGCCTTACATTATCAACAGCCGATGCATATTGCTGCACGCCTTCCACGTTAACATCTACGATCACTGAATTAAATGACGGATAAACGCAAGGCAGTTTTCCTGTAACCAAACAACTAACCGAATCATGATTGGCCAAATTGCTTGAAATAAACGTCGAATTAGTAGCACCTGATATAGTATCGCTATTAATAAACCATTGATAGTTGACGTCACTGCCGCTTACACCCATAACGACCGCTGTAAAAGTATCTGCATTGGTAAAATATATTGCTGTGCCTGGAGTAGCGTAAATGTTTACAGTGGCTACGAACGAGCTATCAACAGACATTGTGACACTATCAACAGCGGTTCCGCAAACACTCGTAACACTATAAGAAATACTGGCCGTTCCCACATTTACACCGGTCACTAACCCGCCTGAACTTATTGCGGCAACAGAGGCATCGCTGCTATGCCATGTACCACCAGATACGGAATCACTCACGGAAATGCTTCCGCTGAGGCATACAGCCGTCAAACCATGGATAACCCCGGCATCCGGCAACGGATTCACTGTAATTGAATAATTGGCTGTTGCGGTCCCGCACATATTTATATTCGTATAAACAATGTTAGCATTTCCCGCAAGCACCCCAGTAACTGAACCTGTAGAACCAACTGTAGCTACAGCCATATTACTGCTACTCCAAGTGCCCCCGGATACTGCATCCGTCAAAGAAATATTACTATTTACACACACGCTGGTAGGCCCGCTTACTGTTCCAGCGTCGGGCAACGGATTAACTGTAACCACGTAGTTGGCAGATGCGTTACCGCATACGTCCGCGACTGTATAAGTAATATTTGTCGTTCCGGCACTCACTCCATAAACCAAACCAGCGCCACTTATAGTGCCTGCAGCAGTATTACTGCTGCTCCACGTCCCCCCGCTGCCCGCTACTGCATCCGAAAGTGTAATTGTTGCGCCAACGCATACACTTACAGGGCCAGTAATGGCTCCCGCAACCGGAGTGGTATTAACCGTGACAACTGATATTGCAGAAGCTGAACCGCAGAACGCAGAAGGCACCGTATAGCTGATCGTGGTTGTTCCCGCGCTTACACCATACACTATGCCTGAAACCGAGCCAATTGTTCCAATTCCGGTATTGCTGCTGCTCCATACACCAACACCAACTGCTGCCACATCACTTAAGGTGATAGTTGTACCGGTGCATACAGGGCTTGTGCCAGTTATTACACCTGCCGAAGGAGCTGTATTTACACTAACAATTTGCTCTGCCGTAAATGTACCGCAGGAAGCACTTGAAACTGTATAACTGATTGTTGTTGTTCCCGCGCTTACCCCGTACACCATGCCTGAGACCGGGTCAATTGTCCCGACTCCGGTATTGCCGCTGCTCCATACGCCACTACCAACTGCCGCCGCATCACTTAAGGTAATCGTTGTGCCTGTGCATACAGAGCCTGCGCCGGTTATTGAACCTGCTGCGGGGGTTGTATTTACACTAACAATTTGCTCTGCCGTAAATGTACCACAGGAAGCGCTTGAAACTGTATAACTGATCGTTGTTGTTCCCGCGCTTACCCCATATACTATGCCCGAAAGCGGGTCAATTGTTCCGACTCCCGCATTGCTGCTGGTCCATACCCCGACACCAACTGCTGCCGCATCAGTTAAGGTGAGCGTTGTACCGGTGCATACAGGGCTTGCGCCGCTTATTGAACCTGCCGCGGGGGTTGTATTTACACTAACAATTTTTATCGCCATAAATGCACCACAGGAAGCACTTGAAACTGTATAACTGATCATAGTAGTTCCCGCACTTACACCATACACTATGCCTGAAACCGGGTCAATTGTTCCGACTCCCGTATTGCTGCTGCTCCATACACCGACACCAACTGCCGCATCACTTAGGGTAATCGTTGCAGCCGTGCACACAGAGCCTGCGCCGTTTATTGCACCTGCCGCCGGGGCCATATTTACACTAACTATTTGCTCTGCCGTAAGTGTACCGCACGAAGCACTTGAAACTGTATAAGTGATCACGGTTGTTCCCGCGCTTACCCCATATACTACGCCTGAGACAGGGTCAATTGTTCCGACCGCCGTATTGCTGCTGCTCCATACGCCGCTACCAACTGCTGCCGCATCGCTTAATGCGATCGTTGAACCCGTACATACAGGGCCCGCACCTGTTATCGCGCCCGCGTCCGGAGAAGTATTTACCGTAACTATCGCCGTAGCTGATACGGTACCACAGGATACACTGGATATTGTATAACTGATCGTAGTTGTTCCCGCGCTTAATCCATACACTATTCCTGAAACCGGATTAACTGTTCCAATCCCCGTATTGCTGCTGCTCCATGCTCCTGTGCCGCCACTAGCTGTCGCATCACTTAAGGTGATCGTTGTACCTGTGCATACAGGGTGTGTTCCGGTTATCACGCCTGCGGCAGGGCCTGCATTCACTGTAACGACCGAAGTAGCTGCAACAGTACCGCAAGACACAGTTGAGATCGTATAACTGACCGTGGTTGTTCCGCTACTTACTCCGTAAATAAATCCTGCCCCACTGCTGATGCCAACGGCCGGGTTACTGCTGCTCCATAATCCGCCGCCACTTGCCGTTGCATCACTAAGTGCAATCGTTGTGCCTGTGCATCCCGAGCCAATACCTGTTATCGCGCCCGCGTTCGGAGAAGTATTTACCGTAACTGTTGTTGTTGCTGCAACTGTACCGCACGATACACTGGATAGCGAATAACGTATGATTGTTGTTCCCGCACTCACTCCATATACTGCCCCGGAAGCCGGGTCAATTGTTCCGACTACGGTATTACTGCTGCTCCATACCCCACTGCCTATTGCTGTCGCATCACTTAAGATGGTCGTTGTACCGGTGCATACAACATGTGCACCGGTTATCACGCCTACAGCAGGGCCTGCATTCACTGTAACGACGAAGGTAGCTGCAACAGTACCGCAAGACACAGTTGATATCGTATAACTAACCGTGGTTGTCCCGGCACTTAATCCATAAATAAACCCTGCCCCGCTGCTGATGCCAACGGCCGGGTTACTGCTGCTCCATAATCCGCCGCCACTCGCAGTTGCATCACTAAGTGCAATCGTTGTGCCCGTGCATCCGACGCCGACCCCCGTTATCGCACCCGCATCCGGAGACATATTTACCGTAACTACTGTTGTTGCAGCAACTGTACCGCACGACACACTGGATAGAGTATAACTGATCGTGGTCGTTCCATTACTTACTCCATATACTATTCCCGAAACAGGATCTATTGTCCCTACCCCGGTATTGCTGCTGCTCCATACGCCTGAACCACCACTTGCGGTAGCATCTGTCAGCGTGACCGATACTCCGGTACATACTACGCCAGGGCCGCTAATTGCCCCTGCCGCCGGAGCTGCATTTACCGTAACGATTGTTGTTGCCATGACTGTTCCACAGGATACACTGGATACTGTATAGCTGATCGTGGTGGTTCCAGCACTTACTCCATACACAGCACCCGCGCCACTGATAGTGCCAACAGCCGTATTGCTGCTGCTCCAGGCTCCGGAACCACCTGATGCAGTAATATCAGTTAGTGAGATTGAGGCTCCGGGACATACTGCGCCGGGGCCTGTGATCGAACCTGCAACTGGTGTCGTATTTACTGTAACAACTGCCGTTGCCGTAACTGTGCCGCACGATATACTGGATACTGTATAGCTTATTGTTGTCATTCCCGCACCTACTCCATATACAGCGCCCGCACCACTGACGGTACCAACAGCCGTATTGCTGCTGCTCCATGCGCCTGTGCCGCCAGTTGCAGTAACATCAGTTAGCGTAATTGATGTTCCAGTGCATATCGCGCCAGAACCAGTAATTGCTCCCGCTGCAGGAGCTGTATTTACGGTAACTGTTGCTGTTGCTGTTACTGTACCGCAGAACAAACTTGATACTGTATAACTGATCGTGGTCGTTCCTGCACTCACTCCATATACTGCACCCGCGCCACTGACCGTACCAACAGCCGTATTGCTGCTGCTCCAGGCTCCGGAACCACCTGATGCAGTGGCATCGGTAAGTGTGATCGACGAACCGATGCATACAATACCAGGGCCAGTGATCGAGCCGGATACCGGAGTGGCATTAACTGTAACTATTGTTGTTGCCGTAACTGTACCGCACGACACACTGGATACTGTATAGCTAATCGTGGTCGTTCCCGCACTTACTCCATATACAGCGCCTGCGCCGCTGACCGTGCCTACAGCCGTATTGCTGCTGCTCCATGCGCCTGTGCCGCCAGTTGCAGTAGCATCAGTTAGCGTAATTGATGCTCCAGTGCATATCGCGCCAGAACCAGTAATTGCTCCCGCTGCAGGAGCTGTATTTACGGTAACGATTGCTGTGGCTGTTACTGTACCACACGACACACTGGATACTGTGTAGCTGATCGTAGTTGTTCCATTACTTACTCCGTACACAGCGCCAGCACCGCTGATCGTACCAACTGCTGTATTGCTGCTGCTCCAGGCTCCTATGCCACCGCTTGCGGCAGCATCAGTTAGGGTTATGTTTGCTCCGGTACATACTGCGCCGGGGCCGGTAATTACTCCCGATGCCGGAGTGGCATTAACCGTAACTATTGCTGTTGCTGTAACTGTACCGCACGACACACTGGATACTGTATAGCTAATCGTGGTCGTTCCCGCACTTACCCCATATACAGCGCCTGCGCCGCTGACTGTGCCAACAGCCGTATTGCTGCTGCTCCAGGCTCCTGTGCCCCCAGATGCAGTAACATCAGTTAGCGTAATTGATGCTCCAGTGCATATCGAACCAGAACCGGTAATTGCTCCCGCCGCCGGAACGGTATTTACAGTAACGATTGCTGTGGCTGTGACTGTGCCGCAGGAAACCGTTGATACAGTGTAGCTGATCGTTGTCGTTCCCGCACTTACTCCATACACAGCACCCACGCCACTGATCGTGCCAACAGCCGTATTGCTGCTGCTCCATGTGCCTGCGCCGCCAGATGCAGTGGCATCGGTAAGTGTGATCGATGAACCGATGCATACAATACCAGGGCCAGTGATCGAACCGGATACCGGCGTGGCATTAACTGTAACTATTGTTGTTGCCGTAACCGTGCCACACGACACACTGGATACTGTGTAGCTGATCGTGGTTGTTCCATTATTTACTCCATATACAGCACCAACACCGCTGACCGTGCCTACAGCCGTATTGCTACTACTCCATGCTCCTGTGCCGCCAGATGCGGTGGCATCCGTGAGCGTGATCGTTGCTCCGCTACATACCGCACCGGGGCCAGTGATCGCTCCTGCCGCAGGAACTATATTTACAGTAACGATTGTCGTTGCTATAACTGTACCACACGATACACTCGATACTGTATAGCTTATTGTTGTCGTTCCGCTACTTACTCCATAAACTACGCCTGCGCCGCTGACCGTGCCAATGGCAGTATTGCTGCTGCTCCATGTGCCTGAACCGCCACTTGCGGTAGCATCTGTTAGTGTGACTGATGCTCCGGTACATACCATGCCGGGGCCGGTAATTGCTCCCAGTGCCGGAGTGGCATTAACTGTAACTATTGTTGTTGCCGTAACAGTGCCACACGACACACTGGATACTGTGTAGCTGATCGTGGTTGTTCCGTTATTTACTCCATACACAACACCAGCACCGCTGACCGTACCAACAGCCGTATTGCTGCTGCTCCAGGCTCCTGTGCCGCCGCTTGCGGTGGCATCGGTGAGCGTGATCGTTGCTCCGCTACATACCGCACCGGGGCCAGCGATCGCTCCTGCCGCAGGAACTATATTTACGGTAACGATTGTCGTTGCTGTTACTGTACCACACGATACACTGGATACTGTGTAGCTGATTGTGGTTGTTCCATTACTTACTCCGTACACAGCGCCAGCACCGTTGATCGTACCAACTGCTGTATTGCTGCTGCTCCATATGCCTGAACCGCCGCTTGCCGTAGCATCAGTCAGTGAGATTGATGCGCCGGTACATACTGCGCCGGGGCCGGTGATCGAACCTGCCACTGGTGTCGCATTTACCGTCACAACTGCTGTTGCTATAACTGTACCACACGATACACTGGATACTGTATAGCTTATTGTTGTCGTTCCGCTACTTGCTCCATAAACTACGCCTGCGCCGCTGACCGTGCCTACAGCCGTATTGCTGCTACTCCATGCTCCTGTGCCGCCAGATGCGGTGGCATCGGTGAGCGTGATCGTTGCTCCGCTACATACCGCACCGGGGCCGGTGATCGCTCCTGCCGCAGGAACTATATTTACGGTAACGATTGTCGTTGCTGTTACTGTACCACACGATATACTGGATACTGTATAGCTGATCGTGGTTGTTCCATTACTTACTCCGTAAACAGCGCCCGCGCCACTGATCGTACCAACTGCTGTATTGCTGCTGCTCCATACCCCTGAACCGCCGCTTGCGGTAGCATCTGTAAGCGTGATAGTGGCACCAGTACACACTATGCCAGGACCGGTGATCGAACCCGCAACTGGTGTCGTATTTACTGTAACAACTGTCATTGCTGTAACCGTACCGCACGATACGGTCGATACTGTATAACTGATCGTTGTTGTTCCGCTACTTGCTCCATAAACTACACCTGCG
>CAISPO010000053.1 GCA_903887415.1 uncultured Bacteroidota bacterium
CCGCGGGGGCAGGCAGGACACACAGGGTGGGTTGACACAGTTTAAAATACACTCCCACCTTGTTCCAGTAAAATCAGGCTTTCCCAAAGATATTTTGCCCTTTTTGAAAAAGTTCCGTATGTTCATGATGACAATCAATAATTTCTTAACACAAAACACAATAGATTATGAGACAAACACTGAAAGTTACGACCGCATTATTAGTAATGCTATTTGCGCTGCAAACACACGGCAGGGCGCAGAACATTTTGAAGTTGGAGAATAACACTAATCACGACATTTGGGCGGCGTATGCGACCTATGACAGGAAGCCAAACGGAAGCGGTTGTTGGGTCTGTGTTGGCTGGATGAAGGTTGACAAATACAATACGCGGGAAATAAATGTCGGCGGATATAGCGGGCAATTTTTCATACACGGAGAAAACAGGGCTCAGGGCATGGAAAGAAATTGGGGAGACAATGATATGCTCTGTGTTGAAGAAGGTGAAGCCTTTGAAATACGCTGTCCGCGCAATGTAGATTGTAAAATTAAAAAGATGTTTTCACTTGTTAATTCTAACATGGACGGAGTTACCAAGTTCATTTTTAATCCATAGCAATTCAGGCACACAAACAAAAATGGCGGGATTAACAATCCCGCCATTTTTGTTTTAGCGTTTTGGTAGTGCGACTTTCTTCACGGCAGGCTTGCCTTTTAGGTCTTTTTTCTTACTATCCTCTTCATCCATATTTGTGGATAAATCGACAATGAATTTTGCTAGTTGGTTCGTATCTTTGGGACGATGTTTGACCTGTTTTTCCATACCAACAAAGTTACGAAACACATTTGTTAAAAAACTTTAACCTTCAAACTGAGGCACTACCAATTTTACTGCTTCCGGTACTGTATCAAAATGCTTGTATATCCGGAGTAAGGTCCGGGATAGCGCATTGTCAATAAAGATACCTTTCAGAGGCATGGCGGGTAATATTTTTCAAAAATAGGAAAACCATTGCTTTGGCATGGAGGTTCCGATATGCAAAGAAAGGACGTTTTTTTACTTCCTGTACTGCTTCACTATCCCTTTCATCTCATTCAGCTTCATCAGTGCTTCTACAGGTGTGAGTGTATTGATGTCTGTATCGTCCAGCAGTTGCTGTATGCGGCGAATGTCTTCTGTAACTCCGTCAAAAATATTGAGTTGAAATTGTGCCGCAGGTTTTATGCTTTTTACTTTTTCGGCAGTGCTGCCTGTGCTGGCGTGTTTTTCTTCCAGTTGAGTGAGTATCTCATTCGCCCGGTCAAGCAGCTTTGGGGGCATGCCCGCCATGCGAGCCACCTGGATCCCAAAGCTATGGCGGCTGCCGCCGGGAGCGAGCTTGCGCAGGAAGATCACTTTGTTGCCGGTCTCTTTGTGGGTGATATGATAATTGCGTACCCGCGTCAGTTGGTGCTCCAGTTCGTTCAGTTCATGATAGTGTGTAGCGAATAGCGTTTTGGGCCGGGTTGGTGTATTGTGGAGATGTTCAACGATGGACCATGCCAGCGAGATACCATCGTAAGTGCTTGTGCCGCGGCCTATCTCATCCAGCAGCACGAGGCTTCGCTCGCTGAGGTTGTTGATGATGCTTGCAGTCTCATTCATTTCTACCATGAAGGTACTTTCGCCGCCGCTTAGATTATCGGATGCGCCCACACGTGTAAATATTTTATCTGTGAGACCTATGGTCGCTTCATCGGCCGGAACGAAACTGCCCATGTGTGCCATTAGGGTAATGATAGCTGTTTGCCGTAATAGCGCAGACTTACCACTCATATTCGGGCCGGTGAGTATGATGACCTGCTGCTCTGATTTGTCGAGCCTGGTATCGTTAGTTATATACGATTCGCCGGGCGGCAACTGCTGCTCTATTACCGGGTGCCGGCCTGCTTTTATATTCAATACCGGCTCGTTCACAAGGGTAGGGCGGTGATAGTTGTAAGTGCGGGCATTGTAGGCAAAGCAGATGAGGCAGTCGAGTTGGGCAATGATGTGTGCATTATTCTGTATTGCCGAAATGAACGGCTCTATACTTACCAACAGCTTCTGATATAGATCCATCTCTATGGTCAAAATCTTTTCTTCAGCCCCCAGTATCTGCTCTTCATATTCTTTGAGCTCGGGAGTTATATATCGCTCTGCATTGGCCAGTGTTTGCTTGCGTATCCAATCGGTGGGTACCTTGTCTTTATGCGTATGAGTTACTTCAAGATAGTAACCGAATACATTGTTGTAAGAAATTTTCAATGAAGAAATGCCTGTGCGCTGCGTTTCTTGTTGCTGTATCTGTAACAGGAATTCTTTGCCGCTTCTTGATATTTTCCGCAGGTGGTCCAGTTCGTCAGAGAGCCCTTCGCGCATCATGCCGCCTTTGCTTGCAAGCGCAGGGGCTTCATCAACAATTGATTTTAGTATGCGCTCGCGCAACTCATTAAGTGGTTGCACGGGTTCTGCTATTTTTTGCAGCGCGTCATTTCCTGACTGCATGCATAGCTCCCGCATCTCCGCCATAAAGTGCAGGCTGCGCGCCAGTTGCAGCACCTCGCGCGGGTTAGCTTTTTTTAACGGTATTTTGCCTATGAGCCGCTCCACATCTCCTATTTGTTTTACAAGGTGAGTGAGTGCGTGATTGAGGTTTTGATCGAGGATAAAGTGGCTTACAAGGTCCAGGCGTTGCTCTATCCGGTGCTGGTCGAACAAAGGAAAAATCAGCCAGCGTTTCATGAGACGTGCACCCATGGGGGTATGTGTATGGTCTATGGCCTGCAGCAGGTTTGTACCTTGTTCATTGCTACTATGCACAAGCTCCAGGTTGCGAATGGTAAAACGGTCCATCCAAAGGAAGTCGGTGGCTACTATACGCTGCAGGGAATTTATGTGCTGCAGGTGGGCGTGTTCTGTATCCTTTAGATAATGTATCGCCACGCCACAGGCTACGGTGGCGGCTTTAAGGTCTTCTATTCCGTAACCTTTCAGAGACTGAGTCTGGAAATGCTGTAGCAACAGGTCATAACAATACTGCTCCCGGAACACCCATTCATCGAGTTGGAAGGTATATACCTTGTTATCAAACTGCTCCTTGTAGCGTTTTAATTGTGATTTATAAAGTATTACCTCTGATGGCGAAAAACTCTGCAGCAGTTTATCCATGTATTCGATATTCCCTTCGGCGGCGTAAAATTCACCGGTTGTAATATCAAGGAAAGCAACGCCACATACGGTGTCGCCAAGGTGCAACGCTGCAAGGAAATTGTTGGTCTTGTTTTCCAGGAGTTTGTCGCTGGTGGCTACACCGGGAGTTACTAATTCGGTAACGCCGCGCTTTACAATACCTTTGGTCAGTTTGGGGTCTTCAAGCTGATCGCAGATGGCCACACGGTAGCCAGCCTTTACCAGTTTGTGCAAATACGTCTCCAGCGAGTGGTGCGGGAAACCAGCGAGATCCACTGAAGATGCAGAACCGTTTGAGCGCTTAGTGAGCGTGATACCCAGCACCCGGGAAGCAATATGCGCATCCTCATTAAAAGTCTCGTAAAAATCACCTACACGAAACAGCAATACAGCATCAGGATATTTTGCTTTAATATCCTTGTGTTGCTTCATTAACGGGGTTTCCGTAAGTTTCTCTTTAGCCACCTTACAAATATAATGGCTTTAAGTATGGCGGAATTGGGTAATTGTATGGGGTGTTGGGGGAGTGTGGATAAATAGTCAAATGAATTGCAGAAGGCAACTGCAACAGACTGAAAAGGCATACAGGCTTTTTGCTGCCTACTTCTTCACCCTTATCAAAAAATCATTACTAACTTTTATATCCCCCTTAGCGGCCCACGGCAAATGCTGCCACTCCGCAGTTGGTTTTATGATCGCTGTGGTTGCATCGTCTGCAGTTACGGTTATGGGTAGTGTAAAATCCTTTACAATGTTGTTGAACTTATAATTCAGTTCATCGTTTTTTATCGTGTATTCCAGTTGCGGTATCTTAGTGCTGCGCAAATATTGGTTGAAGAATGCAGTTAGGTCAAGTCCCGTATGCCAACTGATCTGGCCCTCTATTGTTTGGGTAGTTACGGTCTGATGATAATTATCTTTGCTTAGTCTCCGCAGCATCAACCTGAATTTCTCATCGTCATTGGTCATTACCCTTATCATGTACATAATGGCAGCACCCTTGTCATACATATCATTGGAGCCTTCTTCGTTTACTCCGTAAGGGCCAATGATCGGCTTATCGTTGCGTATGTTCAGCCACTCCCCGCGGCAGAATTTCTGACCCTTCTCTTTCCCTGCTACGCACTCTTCAAACAGAGATTCGGAATATGTTGTAATGCCTTCGTGTATCCAGTTATCAGCAATGTCTTTGGCTGTAATGTTATTGCCAAACCACTCATGGCCGCTTTCATGCACTATAATATAATCGAAGTCCATGCCGATGCCGGTAAAGGAGCGGTCAAAGCCCATGTAGCCCATTTTGTAGCCGTTGCCATATGCCACTGCCCCCTGGTGCTCCATGCCCAGGTAGGGTGCATCCACCAGTTTGTAACCATCTTCATAAAAAGGATAAGGGCCCATCCAGTATTCAAAACAATGAAGCATGGATTTTACGACATCAAATTGTTTCTTAGCCCGTTCCTCGTTATACCGCAGCACCCAGAAATTCAGGTTAAGCTGTCCCTTTTCACCCATCAGTGTATCCTGCCAATGCACATAGTCACCAATGTAGAACGTCACATCGTAATTATTTATTGGATTTACAATGCCCCAGGAATACGTTTGCATATCATCATTGTCGCTTACCAGTAGGAGCTTACCATTGCTCACAGCCTTGAGTCCTTTTGGTACAGTAAAGGCTACCGACATGCCATTGTCTGGCTCGTCCCACTGTGCGTCTTTGCAAGGCCACCAAACACTTGCGCCAAGGCCCTGGCAGGAAACCGAGATCCAGGGATTGCCCGCCGTGTCTTTTGTCCAGGTGAAACCGCCGTCCCACGGTGGTTTCACTGCTGCCCTGGGTTTACCATGGTAGTATATCTGGATGTCTTTTGATTCACCCTGCTTCCATTTGGAAAAGGGATACGTAAGCCACCATGCATTGCCTTCTCTTTTAAAACTAACCAGTTGCCTTATTTCGGTATCATCGGTGTGTACTGTTAACTCCACACTGTCTATCTGCATGGGTTCCTGAAGGTCTATCTGCATAGAGTCAACAGGTTTTTTAGTAATGGACAGCGAAATAGTATTCTGACCGGAAATGCTTTTGGTGGCTGTGTCAAATTCTACGATGAGGTTATAGTATTTCACATCCCACCAGTCGCGGCCACGGCCATTGCTGCCGCGCAGCGTATCGGCATGGGTATAAGCAAATGTGGTATTTGCTGAGAGCAAATACCACATTATTACCAGGATCGTATTTATTTTCTGTATCATTATTGGATGTCCATTACTTCCACATCAAAGATAAGTATTGCGTTCGGAGGTATGGAGCCGCCTGCCCCTCTCTCTCCGTAAGCTAAGTACGAAGGAAGGTAGAATGTGCCCCTGCTGCCTTTCTTTAAAAGTTGTACGCCTTCGTCCCAGCCTGCTATAACACGGTGCTGGCCAAGAGGGAACGTAAACGGAGCTTTGCCCGGAGTTGCAGTAAAAGTCGAGTCCATATTTGAATCAAATACTTTTCCATTGAGCAGCTTACCAAGGTAGTGCATCGTCACATTTTGCCCGGGTTTTGCATTTTCACCAGTTCCTTCGCGGCTAATGGAATAATACATGCCTGATTCTGTTTTTGTGGCCTGTATGTTGTGCTTTGCAAAATATTCTTTCAGTTCCCTGTCTTCATTTAACTTCTGCATTGCCTGCTTGCCCTCAGCTTCTTTTTTCTGTTGTGCCGCTTTTGCTTCTGCTGCTTTTTTTGCTTCTTCAGCAGTCATTACATCCAGGATGGTCACATCAAAAATCAGGATGCCATTTGCCGGTATAGGGTTATGTTCCTGCGGCCCGTAAGCTAGCCCTGAAGGAATGAACAGGGTTGCCTTTGAACCTTTTTTGAGCAGTTGCAGGCCTTCATCCCATCCTTTTATCACATGGCCTTTACCTACTTCCACCGTGAAAGCCTCCACATGATGAAATGCAGAATCTTCGTTTGAGTCAAAAACCTTGCCGTCTATCAGTTTGCCGGTATAATTTACACTTACTGATTGCCCGGCCTGTACTTTTTCGCCTGTACCTTCTTTTGAAATGACGTAGTATATGCCTGATACGGTTTTCAGGGGCTTCAGGTTGTTTTTTGTAAAATACTCCTGCAGCAACTTATCATCAATCCCTTTTTGCTCGCTGTTCTTTTTCTCAGTCTCTTTCTTTTCTTCTGCATCTGTTCTTACAGATACAAGAGCTACGTCCCACTCTACTGTCTGTCCTGCCTTCATGCCGGGAGGAGCCTGTCCGCCAGCCTTTATCAGCGAGTCAACAGGCAGCTTGAACACAGCGCTGTCACCGGCCACCATCAGCATAAAGCCTTCTACCGGGTCTCCTTTAAACTTAGGGGCAACAATAGCGTAGGGTACCGGCTTTTCGCCATACATCTTGCGGGAATCAAACGTTACACTATCTCCTACAACCACGTGAATGTACATTTCAATATGATCTGTGACAGCGGGTTTTTTCTTTCCGGTACCATGCTTTACAATTTTATATTGCAGGCCACTTTTGAGCTTTGTATATCCGGCAGTGCCTTTAGGCGCCGCGCTGGTAGTTTTCTTGGCAGGTGCAGGCGTAGCTTTCTTTTGTGCGTATGCCGCCGGGCCTATGCCCAGCATAAAAAAGGATGATGCAAGGGCTATTTTACTGAAATTTTTCATTGAATCTGTTTTGTTGTTATTGCTGTTTATTTATAAGACAAAAACTATTTCGCAGGTTTTGGCATTGGCATTGACTTTGGCATACCCTGCGGTTGGGGTTTTGCGGCCTTTACATCTGTTACCTCCACATCAAATACCAGGATCGAATTTGGTGCGATGTTCGGGCTTGGGCTATGCTCTCCATAAGCAAGCGGAGATGGCAAATAGAGAGTGGCTTTGGCTCCCTTTTTCAGCAGGGCAATTCCCTCGTCCATACCGGGTATCATCTGGCCCTGGCCAACCGGGAAAGTAAGCGGATCGCCGTGATGGCTTATGGATGTATCCACATTAGAGTCAAAAACTTTTCCATCAAGCGTTTTGCCGGTATATTTTATGCTTACGGTCTGGCCGGATGTTATCTGTTCGCCGCTGCCGGGCTTCTGCACGGTGTAGTACAGGCCCGATGCAGTTTTTTGCGCTTTTATATTGTTCTTTGCAAAGTAGTCCTGCAGTGTCTTGTCGTCTATGGGCATTTGCTGCTCAGCTTTAGCTTTAGCATCAGCCATCATTTTTTCCTGCTGTGCCTGCTGTTCTTTCCTGGCTTCCTCTTCAGTCATCACAGAAACCATGCTCAAACTGACAACAATTTTGTTGCCCGCTTTCAGCCATGACGGCACACGCATCCTTTGCTCGGGCGGTATAGACAGTAAAAGCGTATCGCAGGATATACGTATGATAGCGCTATCCCCGGCAGACAAAAACGGGAACACCGACTGGAATTGCCCGGATTGCTTAATTTCCTGTACACGCGTCATCTGGGGCCTGCCTTGCGTGTAGGTGTTACCTACTTCCAGTGCGTTCGTTTTTTTTGTTGCGGGGTCCAGGGTATCCACTTTAGCGATGAGATTAAATTCAATGACATCGCCTATTTTGGCCATTCTGCCCTTTCCGTGTTTTACGATCTTGTATTCAACACCATGTGTTTTTTTAAAATCACCACCGCTGTTACACCCGGTGTTACCGATAATAGCTGCGCCTATTAACGCAATCGCAAGAATCTTTTTTATCATGTTTTTAAATTTTTGTTGTTCTTTTTATTTTTTATTTTTAATGTTTAACTTTTTATAGGGGGTGAATATCCGACAAAATTTTCTTAAAATATGCTATTGTGTCGATAAAAGATGTTTTTGTCCGCCCTCCGGATGCATTAAAGTGCCCGCCGCCATCAAAATAATTTTTAGCAAAGGAACTCACGTCAAAATCTCCCTTGCTCCTGAATGAAAGTTTTACTTCGTCCGTGCGCTCTGTGATGAGTGTTGCAAATTTAATCCCTGCTATGCTGAGCGGATAATTCACTAATCCTTCTGTATCACCGTTCTGCGCCTTAAAAAGGTTAAGGTCTTTGCGGGACAAGGCAATGAGGGCTGAATTATATTTACGGAACACTTCCATTTTTTCAATAAGCACATAGCCAAGAAACCGCATACGCCCTTCGCTCCACGAGTCATAAACTTCTTCGTGTATGCGGGTATGATCCAATCCGTGGCGCATAAGGTCGGCTATCATGGTGTGTACGGCAGCAGAAGTTATCGGGAATTTGAAAGAACCTGTATCTGTCATTACCCCGGTGTACAGGCAGGTAGCAATATCCAGGTCTATCAGATTGTTGTCGCCGCAAAGGTTTATGAAATCATACACCATTTCGCAGGTGCTGCTTTTTTCTGGTATGCTCACACCATAATCCCATACTGGTTTCGGGAACAGGTGGTGATCTATTAAAACTTTAGGTTGCGTGGCTGCGGCAAGTGCCTGCTCCAGGTGCTTGGTGCGGTTAAAATCATTGAAGTCAACACAAAACACCAGGTCGGCGTTGGCTAATGCTTCAAGTGATTCTTTAGGCTGCGCTTCATAGTTCAGCATTGTGGCAACGCCAGGCATCCAGGCCAGAAAATCGGGGATTTCACCTGGCGATACAGGTGTTACGTGATGGCCTTTTTTTGTAAGATAATGAGACAACGCCAGCATACTACCTATCGCATCGCCATCAGGTTTGTGATGCGTTGTGATAAATATTTTCCTGGGTGTACTAAGTAAAGGAAAAACGTCTTGTATTGGCTGCATTATCCGTTCCCTTAATCCACTCCACATTGGAGTTTTTTCATTTGGGAGTGCAAAAGTACGTTTTCTAATGAAATACTTATCTTTTTTACATTGTATAAGCGTTAAAAATTGAAGGATAAAGGTTAAAACTGATTGAAAGGATAGGGTATTAACTGCAGGTAATAAAAGATGCGGTTTTCTTTATTTCATACTTTTTTAACTTTTGCCTCCTGTCATTTCCTATACCTTTGCCGCATTAATTAAAAAACAACCTATGACGAATCGTACATTCACGATGATTAAGCCAGATGCGGTAAAAGCCGGAAATATTGGCAACATTTTACAAATGATCAATGCCGCCGGTTTTCGCATTGTCGCTATGAAATATCTGCAGATCAGCAGGCAGCAGGCGGAAAAATTTTATGAGATACATGCTGCACGTCCATTCTACGGCGAGCTGACGGAATTTATGAGCAGCGGGCCGATCGTTGCTGCAATTCTTGAAAAAGATAATGCTGTAGCTGACTTTCGCAAGCTGATAGGAGCTACTAATCCTGCGCAGGCCGAGGAAGGCACTATCCGTAAAAAATATGCAGCATCCATAGGCGAGAACGCGGTGCATGGCTCTGATAGCGATGATAATGCTAAAATAGAAGGTGATTTCTTCTTTAACGGTTTAGAGCGGTTTTGATAAATTCTTTGACTGATAATTCCAGGCCATCCCAGATACGGGGTGGCCTTTGTTTTTAGAAAGGATATCAGCTTACATAGGGCTTGTCCATTATGCGTTGCTTCACCATTGCAATGTATTCATCTTTCTTCGCCTTACGGAGCCGTTTTGCAGATTCTGTAAAGTAGTGGTGGTTCTCCAGGAATCGCACTTGCATACGGTTCCAGTCATTTTCATTGTTAACTACATCGTACATGCAGAGCTCCTCATAGAGCCCATTGCCTATTTTGAAAAAATCTTCCCGGCCAAGATAGTCCAGGTCGCTGTCGCAAATGATTTGTTCAAGAAGTGTATGTGGTGTTTGCGGCACTTTGGTGGCCATGATCATGCCGCAGATACGTTCTATCTGTTCCGGGCTGTAACCGAAATCTGGTAGGTGTTTGTTGGCGATCTCGCAGGAAACGGTTTCATGTTCGTGGAGCTGCCAGATGAATCCTGAATCATGGAACAATACAGCAGTAAGCAGTAAGGTAAGCTCTTCGCCTTTTACCTTTTCCATCTTCGCCAGTTTTTGTGCCGACCGGTACACGTCTTTTATATGCTTCGTACTATGATAGGTAAGACTGTGGGGCAGCTCATGTTTGAGCTTATCCAGTATGAATTTTTTTACCCGTTTAAATTCCATAGCGCCGGATTTAATATGACTGATATCTGCCTGCTTAAATATTGTGCCACATGCGTGGAACATCCACTATTTTCATCATCATAAATGTAATAAATAGTATTAATAAAATGGTATTGGGGAAAATTGTTTTTGTAAAGAGTCAATAAAAAATGCCCCATCCCGATAGCTATCGGGACAGGGCATTTGGAGTTTGTATTTTCCTTTTTGGAATTTCTTAATTCTGTTTCGAAGCCATCATCTTCTTAGCTTCTATGCTAAGTGTAGCATGTGGCACAGCACGCAGGCGGGCTTTATCGATAAGCTTGCCGGTGACGCGGCAGATACCGTAAGTTTTATTCTCTATACGTACCAATGCTTTTTCCAGGTGGCTCATAAACTGTATCTGGCGGCTGGCAAGCTGTGCCAGTTGCTCACGCTCCATGGCTCCGCTGCCATCTTCCATGTTCATGTAGCGGTTCTCTGTATCTTCTGTGCCGGCTTCATCTTTGCGGGTTATGAGGCCCTGCAGGTAATTCAGCTCTTTGCGTGCTGCTTCCAGGCGCTGCGTGATAATGTCCCTGAATTCATTCAGGTCTTCATCGCTGTAGCGGTAGGCAGGCCCTTGCTGTTCTTTAGGTTCGTCAAGTATAGACCGGTATGTTTCCGGCTGATAAGTAACCATAGTGTTGCCGTTACCTTGCTGCTTTGATTTATCTACCATGCGGCGATGTGCAATGATCACGTTTGGTTTTTTCTCGGTCGTACGTGCGGCCGGAGTAGCCATAGGGCGAGGGGCTCCGGGTATCGCTTTCACAGGCACCTGGCTCAAAGTCAGCGTTTTTTTCTTAGCGGCTGGTGCTTTTCTAACGCTTTCTGCCGGCTTTGGCGCGGCTGCAACTGGTTTCACTGGTTCTGCTTTCTTTGCAGCAGGCGTTGGTTTTGCAGGCGCTTTAGCTACCGGTTTTACCGGTGCTTTGGGCGCTGGTTTTGCGGGCGCTTTGGCAACTGGTTTTGCGGGCGTTTTGGCTGCTGGTTTTACTGGTGCTTTAGGTGCTGGTTTTGTTACCACGGCTTTCTTTACCACAGGTGCTGCTTTTTTTGCAGGCGCTTTTTTAGGTGCTTCCTTTTTCTTCGCAGGCGCTGATTTCTTGGCTATTGGTGCTGATTTTTTCTTATTCACAGTTTGTTTGCTATTGTTTTTGTCTGTTTTTACAATGGGTTTCGCTTTCGCGGCCGGCGCATTTTTGGCCGCGGGCTTGCTGGCTTTCTTAGCGGGTGCCGCCTTCTTTGGTGCTGCGGCCACTTTTTTGGCTGCAGGTTTTGCCGATTTAGACTTTACATCCTTATTGGCCACGGCTTTTGCAGCAGGTGCAGCTTTTTTTGCAGCCGCTACCGGCTTTACAGTTTTAGAGGGCTTGGCTGCCTTATTTTTCTTTATAGCCATGGCTTTTAAGATGTTTTAGATATAAGAATATTGAGCTTTACATCGTTTACTTCGATCTCTGTTCCGTTATCAATTCCTGTCTCAATTTCTATCCTATCTGCTAAAATTTCCGCGCAAATATAGTCATTATGTTTAATTATCGCATCCCTCAGTGATTTATAGTCTTTAATATGAACTATTATTCTATCTGTGAGATCCAAACCGCTGTCTTTTCTCAGCTTCTGGATCTTATTTACCAGTTCGCGGGCATTACCTTCTTCCTCAAGTTGAGGGGAAACTGTGATGTCGAGCGCTACTGTGAGGCTATCTTTATTGGCTACTGACCATCCAGGTATGTCATCCGCTATTATATCCACATCGGTTATCAGTATCTCAACAGGCTCATTATCAATATGAAAAACGAAAGTTTTTTGTTTTTCAAGAGCGCTAATGTCGTGCTGGCTCATTTGGGCTATAGCGGCGGCCACACTTTTCATTTTTGCGCCCGTACGTGCGCCCAGCGTCTTGAAATTTGCCTTTATTTTTTTGCTGATAAATCCTTCGGTATCGCCCAGGTACTCTATTTCCTTAATATTAACCTCGCTTTTTATCAGCTCTTCTATCTTGCCTATTTGCTCTTTAGTATGGCTGTCCAAAACCGGTATCAATATTTTTGACAACGGCTGGCGGACTTTTATATTTACTTTCTTTCTTATGGATAATACCAACGAGCAAATATCCTGTGCAAGCTTCATGCGTTCTTCCAGTTCCGCATTTATACAGCCTTCATCAGCTACCGGGAAATCTGCCAAGTGCACAGATTTGCATTTGCTGCGGCTGGAAACGCAATCCAAGTTAGTAAACAGCCAGTCGGCAAAGAATGGGGCTATGGGCGCCATAAGCAATGACAGGGTTTCCAGGCACTCATACAGCGTTTGGTAAGCGCATATCTTATCGTGCTCATATTCGCCTTTCCAGAACCGGCGGCGGCAAAGGCGCACATACCAGTTGCTCAACTGCTCATCCAGGAAGAACTCCATAGCCCTGCCTGCCTGGGTAGGCTCGTAATCTTCCAGCGCTGCGGTCACATCTTTTATGAGTGTATTCAGCGAAGAAAGTATCCAGCGGTCTATTTCCGGACGATCATTCACAGGAATATATTTTTCCTTAAAAGTGAAATGGTCCACATTGGCGTAGAGCGCAAAGAACTGGTAGGTATTATATAATGTGCCGAAATATTTCCGCTGCACTTCCTTGATGCCCTCAAGGTCAAAACGTAAGCTATCCCACGGAGATGCATTGGTGATAAGGTACCAGCGGGTGGCATCCGCGCTGTATTTTTCTATCGTTTCGAATGGGTCAATAACATTGCCCACGCGCTTGCTCATTTTGTTGCCGTTCTTATCCAGCACCAAGCCATTGCTTACTACCGTTTTATAAGCTACACTGTCAAACAGCATCACACCCAGTGCATGGAGTGTATAAAACCAACCTCTCGTCTGGTCAACCCCTTCGGCTATAAAGTCGGCAGGGAAATTTTTCTTTATGTCTTTATGCGGGTGTTTCTCAAAAGGGTAGTGCAACTGGGCATACGGCATTGCGCCGCTGTCGAACCAAACATCTATCAGGTCTGGTTCTCTTCTCATTGGCTGGCCGCTGTCTGATACCAGCACGATTTGATCTACAAATGGCTTGTGCAGGTCCAGGTCTTCTTTGCGGGTTGGCTTAAAGGTAAGTGTTCCTGTCACATCATGATATGGATTCTCGCCCCGTGTTTCCTCCAGCAGTTGGTTCAGCCCCAGCGCCTTATTTGCTTTCTGGGCTTCATCCACTAATTCCTGGATACTGCCTATGCACTTCACAGAGCCATCGTCACTTACCCATACCGGCAATGGAGTGCCCCAGAAGCGGCTGCGGCTCAGATTCCAGTCCACCATATTCTCCAGCCAGTTGCCAAAGCGGCCTTCGCCGGTTGCCTTAGGCTTCCAGTTGATCGTTTTGTTCAGCTCTATCATCCTGTCCTTTACGGCAGTAGTGCGTATGAACCAGGCATCCAGCGGATAATATATGATTGGCTTATCGGTGCGCCAGCAGTGCGGATAGGTGTGCTCGTATTTCTCTACTTTAAAGGCGTGGCCGCTCAGCTTCAGCTTCACAGCTATATCCACGTCCACATCTTTATAGTCAGGGTCGTTTTTATAATTCTTCACATACCTGCCGCTGAACTCCCCGGTATAGTCGTTGAACTTACCTTCTTTGTCCACCATTATCAGTATGCCGATATTGTTCTTCTTGCCCACACGGTAGTCATCTGCGCCAAAGGCTGGGGCAGTATGCACTATGCCGGTACCATCTTCTGTGGTCACAAAGTCGCCCAGTATCACGCGCCATGGGTCACCACCGGCTATCTCGCGGGTGTTGCCATCGCAATGCAGTAATTGATCATACCGCAGGCCTTCCAGTGCGCTGCCCTTAAATTCGTGTATTATCTTCCAGGGGAGTATTTTGCTTTCGCTGGTATATATAGTAAAATCGAACTCTTCCCCTTCCGGTTTAAAATATTTGCTTACCAGCGCCTTGGCAAGGATCACATTGCAAGGTTGGTGCGTATATGGGTTAAAGGTCTGAACCAATACATAATCTATATTGGGCCCTACCGTGAGCCCGCAATTGCTGGGCAGCGTCCATGGGGTGGTGGTCCACGCCATAAAGAAAACCGCAGCTGCCTTCTCCGCCTCTATGAGTCCGCCGCCTATCGGCATTTTCACAAAAGGTTCCCATGCACCGAGGGCTATATTCTGCAAGTCAAATTGAAGCGGATTGAGAAACTCTATGTCGCCATCCCGCTCAGACTTCGCAGGTATCAGCCTGAACATCGCCACTACCGTAGTATCCTTCACATCCTTGTAGGTGCCGGGCTGGTTAAGTTCGTGGCTGCTGAGCCCGGTGCCGGCTGCGGGAGAGTAGGGTTGTATGCTAACGCTTTTATAGAGCAGGTCTTTATTATACAGTTCTTTAAGCGCCCACCAGAGTGTTTCTATATACTCATTGTCGAAGGTCACATAAGGGTTGGTCATGTCCACCCAATAGCCCATCTTCTCGGTGATCTCTTCCCACTTATCTTTATAGCGCATTACCACCTCGCGGCACTTCTTATTATAATCTTCTACGCTTATCTTTTTGCCTATATCTTCCTTGGTAATGCCCAGTTCTTTTTCCACACCCAGCTCCACTGGCAGGCCATGGGTATCCCAGCCAGCTTTTCGGTTTACCTGGTAGCCCTGCATGGTTTTGTAGCGGCAGACGAGGTCCTTCAGGGTACGCGAAATGACATGATGTATCCCTGGCAACCCGTTGGCACTGGGTGGGCCCTCATAAAACACAAATGGCTCCGCACCATCGCGCAGCTTCACACTCTCATTGAAAGTATGCTCCGCCTTCCATTTAGCCAGGTATTCCTGCTCAATGGATGGCATATTCAATCCTTTATATTCGTTGTATTTGCTCATTAAGTAAAAATTCAAAAGTCAAAATTCAAAAAAAAGAGAATTTGACGAAAAATAGCCCGCTCAGCAGGCTTAAAAATGCGTGCAAAGGTAGGGAGATTATTTGGGAAAATTGAAGCAGGATTTTTTTGCATATTGAGCTTTGTGAACTCGGTTTTACTTGTGGATCTGAAAAGAATACCCATCGCCTCCATTACTATGGCC
Organism: uncultured Bacteroidota bacterium; assembly: GCA_903887415.1. Taxonomy (GTDB): domain Bacteria; phylum Bacteroidota; class Bacteroidia; order Chitinophagales; family Chitinophagaceae; genus Nemorincola. The sequence goes on from CAISPO010000053.1 coordinate 15,418, forward strand.
GAACGATATTTCGGCGATATTGTACGCAGAATCATTCATATTATAAGAAATGCTGTTTCCGCAATTTTCACATTCTCCGCCCATATTGGGGGCGTTTGATCTGCTATCACTCCCATGGCTTAAATTCTTAAATTTATAGACCTTGCCTAGCGGAAATACTGTTACGATATAATCATAACTGTAGTCGAAATTATAGGATAGTTCGCCAACAAAACCCCAGTTGTTAATTCGGATACTTCCTGATGAATTAACCAGCGAAGTGAAAGTGCCATCTTTTACATACTCATTAACTGTCGCAGATTGGGTGCTTGAACTGTCGAAATTTAATAAGTCGATGCCTACCAGGCTTTGGTCAACACAACTGCATTTTCCGCATGAGAGCAAGCAAGCAGAAATAAGTAAAGCGGATATTAGTGATGCAGAGCGCCATATCAGATTTCTTAATGAAATAATATGAAGATACATGAAATGGGTTTTACGGATGAATATAAATATAATCTTTCGAAAGGAAAAACGATTAAAATACATTTTTTATTATCTTCCTGTCATTGAAGAAATGCTCATAGAGCCAATGACACGAGATAATAAAATCAAACTTTATGAAAAACCTTTTAAGATCAGAACAGGCCATGCAACTCGCTTTAGTAATAATTGCGCTTTATTACCAGTCAATACATTTTGCGTGGTGGCTGTGGCCAGTTCTATTTCTTGCTCCCGACCTCAGTATGGTAGGCTACCTTATAAATAGCAGGGTAGGGGCGGTGCTTTATAATATCGCTCATCACAAAGCGGTTGCGGGAGTTTTGATCATTGCGGGAGTTGTGGGTCATTTGCATGTGGTATTATTTGTTGGCCTGTTGCTGTGGGGACATTCATCGTTCGACCGAATAATGGGATATGGTCTCAAGTATCCCGATTCGTTTGACCATACTCATTTGGGATTTATCGGGCAGAATAAGTGAGTTCTTTTATTTTTTTGTGGCGAGAGGTTAATTTTGTTGGGTATATACAGAAGTGCTGCATTACGGCCACCTTTCATATGCGAAAATAATGGCGTAAATTTGCGTTAACTAATCAATTGCAATTAATTGTAAAAGACGTCGAATGGTTAAAACCTATACTTACTGTTGTTTCCTAATTGCTGTTTTATTAGCTACCACAATAAAGGCCCAGACTGTACCTGCTATAACCGTTGCGAATGCCAAAGAAATAGTTCATATAAATTTCGGTATCGAATTCCTGGAAGATGCGAGTCACAGCATTTCGATAGACAGTGCTAATACGAGCAAAGGTTTTAAGACTGTACCATTTGGCGTTCCTAATGAAAAATTTTCCCCGTCAGCATTTTGGTTCCGATTTAGGATAAGAAATGAAACAAACGCGCCGTACCTGTTGCTCAAACTCTCGAATCCAGCCCTCGATAGTATCGATTATTACGAAGAAATGCGTCCAGGTTCTTTCCGGAGTTATCAAAGCGGGCAGTCGGTACCTTTCGATCACCGGGAGTATTTAAGCTCAGATTACCTCTTCACAGTGTCGCTTCCCCCGCATACCGAAAAATATGTCTATCTGCGTGTTTATTGCAACGCTGAGTTATTGTTGCCGCTAACAGCGGGTACCGAACCCGCAATTTTCGCTACGGATAAATACAAGGACATTTTCTGGGGCATCTATATCGGTATCATGCTGGCCATGCTTCTTTATAACTGTTTTGTTTACAGCACTACGAGCGATGATAGCTACCTATACTATATCGTCTATGTGCTGACGGTGGTGGTTACGCAGATAACCATATCGGGTTACGCCTTTCAGTTGCTGTGGCCTAACCAGTTGCTTGTGGCAAAGTACAGCGCCATTTTCAACCCCGTGCTGGCTGGCATAGCTGCAATCGGGTTCATCCGGAATTTTTTGAAAACAAAAATGTTTCTGCCTAAGTCGGACAAAGTGTTTATTGTTTTTATAGCGCTTTATTGTTTAGGCGCTATAGTCGCAGTATGTGGCAACTATACAAAGGGCCTGAACCTTATTGATATGACTGCCGGTGTGCTCTCTATCTATGTGCTGGCTGTAGGCTTTGTGATAAGCAGGAAGGGGTATCGCCCTGCTGTGTTCTTTATGATTTCCTGGCTGGTGTTCCTGGTAGGTGTTTTCATTTTTGTATTTAAGAACCTGGGTATTCTCCCTTACAACGCCTATACTATCTATACCATGCCCGTGGGGTCTGCAATGGAAGTATTGCTGCTCTCCTTTGCCCTTGCCGACAGGATAAACCTTCTTAAAAAGGAGGCGGCGGCGGCGCAGGGCAAAGAACTGCTGGCTGTGCAGGAAAATGAGCGTATTGTACAGGGGCAAAATGTGTTGCTCGAAGGTATGGTAAGCGAACGTACGTATGAGTTGGTGTTGTCTAATGAGTCGCTGAACAAAGCGCTGGTAGATCTAAAGGGTGCCCAGTTGCAACTTGTAGAATCAGAGAAAATGGCTTCGCTGGGTCAGCTTACCGCAGGTATAGCGCACGAGATCAATAACCCGATCAACTTCGCATCATCGAACATAAAGCCGCTGGGCAGGGACGTGCGTATGCTGCTTGAAGCAATTTCGGAATTTGAAGGAATAATCAATGGGGATGCGGCTGATAATGAAAAACGGGAAAAAGTGCAACGCTACAAGAATGAGATAGATATAGATTACCTGAAATCTGAGATCGATGAACTGCTTGTTGGCATTGAAAACGGCGTATCCCGGACTGCAGAAGTAGTGAAGGTGTTGCGCTTGTTTTCCCGGCTTGATGAAAGCGACTTGAAAACAGTGAATATAAACGAGGGGCTGGATGCCACCCTGGCTTTTGTAAATGAGCGGTTGGGCAATGCTATAAAGATCGATAAAAGATATGGGCAGTTGCCCATGCTGGACTGCTATTCCGGCAAGATGAACCAGGTGTTCCTGAATATCATATCCAATGCGATTTACGCGATAAAGAAAAAATTCGGTGAAGAACCGGGCGGGGTGATAACCATAACCACCGCTGCAGATAAAACCAACATTACTATTAATATCAGTGATAATGGGGCAGGAATGGAGCAAAGCGTGATGAGCAAAGCCTTTGAGCCATTCTTTACCACTAAACGGGTAGGGGAGGGGGCTGGGTTGGGTTTGTCTATCGCATTTAATACCGTCAGGCAGCATAACGGGCAAGTTCAGATTGTTTCCGAATCCGGTGTCGGAACAACAGTAACGATCACATTGCCGCTAAATCGAAAATAGTAGTTTGCGTTTTCCGTAGTTACATTTTCACATACCCAACATGCAATTCATCTTCATCCGCACTTTCGGTGGGCGATAAATAAATGCGGAAAGCAGCCTTATCATGCGCAGATAGTAATTCGCCGATCTCATATGCGTCATCCACATCTATGCCATACTTATCATCAACGTGTGATTCTGCACCCTTGAATCCCGTGTGTTTATAGAATACAGTTTGAGTGGCCATTCTTACCGCCGCGCCTTTATCCGGCGCAGCAACAACGATCTTGTAATGATATTCCTCCATGTCGGCGGGTTTATAACCGCCCAGGTTTATGAAGTATAGCCTCATTGGTTCTGTTATAGTTTTATCTCCAGCCGCCCGCTGCCTTATAGCTATCCTGTATCCATTCGCAACGCACACTTCGCGCCATGAGTCTATATGAACCCTGCCCTCAGGCCAGTAGGCCTTTATAGCCGGTACAAGTACTTCAATAGTTGGCGCTATGCCAAAAAATATATCATGCTGTTCTATCGCCCGTCCAGGAGGTGTGCAGCCAAGAAGTACCATAAATAATTTCTGTTCCAACGAATAATAATTTGGAGTGAAATTACTGATTTTGAAGAGCAAAAAATTTGTCGCAAATTATATTTTGTGTTTCAAAACATCGCCTGCACCTGGGTTTCGCTACAATAGTGGGGATGTTATTGCCACAAGCATAGATTACTCCATATGAAGCGCAGCTTAACTCTTTGCCGCCAAAGAAGATTTTTTCCGCTCAAGCAAATACTAAAAGCAGCCAGTAATATTTCTCTGCAAATATTAGACAGAAAGCATACTGGTATAGCTTTCAGCCATTCAGGTTGATTTATTATTCGGCACATCATTTTTTATTGCAAAATTGGAATTCCTATTTTCTATCGCCTGAGCGGTTCTGAAATATAGCTCCACGGCACGGTTATTGGACAAGAATAGCGTCACCTTCACTTATTGAGCTATAGTCAACACTGCTAAGGAATTGCAGGTCATAGTTCGCAATTATCCCAATCATTACTGGTCAACACAAATGTAGAAACAGCGGCCCCGCGGGCTTTTACGTGCATGATACAGATCACTTTCAATAATGATTGAGGTCAGGCGTCACACCCGCACAGACACGCACCTTTGCAATAAGAACATCCTTTATACCAAAAACAAAAAAAACATGAAAGCATTAGTTTATCACGGCCCCGGCAAGAAAGCATGGGAAGAAAAACCAAAACCGGTAATAAAGGAAACAACGGATGCCGTTGTTAAAATCCTGAAAACAACCATTTGCGGCACCGACCTGCACATTATGAAAGGCGACCTGCCGGAAGTTGCAGAGGGTAGGATCATAGGGCATGAAGGGGTAGGTATAGTTGAAGAGGTGGGCAGTTCTGTCAGCAGTTTTAAAAAGGGTGACCATGTTATTATATCGTGTGTCACCTCCTGCGGCAAATGCGAATACTGCAAGCGCGGCATGTACTCGCACTGCACCGATGGCGGCTGGATACTTGGTTATATGATCGATGGATGCCAGGCCGAATATGTGCGGATACCTCATGCAGATAACAGTATGTACCATATCCCTGCTGGCGCTGATGAAGAAGCCCTGGTAATGCTGAGTGACATTTTGCCTACTGGTTTTGAATGTGGCGTGCTAAACGGACAGGTAAAACCAGGTGATGTAATAGCCATCATAGGCGCAGGCCCTGTGGGTATGGCTGCATTACTCACATCACAGTTTTATACGCCTGCGGAAATTATTGTAATAGATACAGACGATAACCGGCTTGCTGTTGCGAAGACTTTCGGAGCAACCCAAACGATCAACAGCGCTGATGGGAAAGCTGTGGAAAAAGTAATGGAGCTGACAAATAACAGAGGTGTGGACGTGGCCATTGAGGCCGTAGGTCTTGCCGTAACATTTGAAATGTGTGAAGCGATCATTGGCCCTGGCGGACATATTGCCAATATCGGTGTTCACGGAAAGAGCGTGACGCTGCACCTGGAAACACTATGGTCTAAAAACATCACCATCACTACCCGCCTTGTGGATACAGTTACTACGGCTATGTTGTTCAAAACTGTTCAGTCAGGAAAGATACAGCCGAAGAAACTGATAACACACCATTTCAAGCTGGATCAGATCATTGAGGCGTACGATACGTTCGGGAACGCCGCAAACGAAAAGGCGCTGAAGGTGATATTGGAAAGCCATACAGAGACAAGGAAAAGGCAGTAGTCATTCATAAAATATAAAATCATGAAGAAAGTAATCATATCAGGATTGACAGCCGGTATAATATTGTTAATACTCAGTGTGCTTGGTTTGTATGCAACGATCTGGTTTTTGCCAGGCCTTGCTGCACAATATTTCGATCCGGCGTTTAATTCAGAGTCTGGCAGGATCATGTTATACTATATCCATCCTTTCATTGTCAGCATGGCGCTATCGTGGTTCTGGAACCGGTTTAAGGGTACGCTCACTGGTTCTTTCATTACGCGCGGCATCGAGTTCGGGCTGATCTATACGTTGATAGCCACACTGCCCATGATGGTGCTCATATACAGTGCAATGAGCGTATCGCTGGCAATAGTCACTACATGGTTTGCACTTGCATTACTGCAGGGAACCATCGCAGGCCTGGTATTTGAAAAAATGAATCCATAAATAAATCAAACAAAGAACATGAAATTGTTTAAATCTTTTTTGCTCATAACGGCTACAGCTTTGCTTACCAGTGCAGGCACTGTTGTTAATATATATACGCTGTCCAAAAGTTATACGGTAAGCATACATGGTACCTCCAATCTGCATGACTGGGACGAAAATGTTGTGACTGTGACCGGCGATGGATCGGTGGACTGGAACGGTGACGCAAGTTTCGACCTCAATGCATTGAATATAAAAATGGATGTGCACTCCATAAAAAGTACAGAAGGGTCTATGATGGACAAAAACACTTATAAAGCGCTGAAAGCAGATGACCATCCGGAGATAACATTCGCATTGCTTACTCCTGTGAAGGCTATCCCTGTTGGCTCACATACTATAGCCGCTAAGATCAATCTTTCTATTGCCGGTGTGACCAAGGCAATTGATATGTCGGTAACAGCCGTAGCCACAGCGCATGGGAATATAGAGTTTGAGGGGACTAAAACAATAAAGATGACCGATTACGGTGTGAAGCCGCCTGTAGCTCTTTTAGGAACCATGAGAACAGGCGATGATATTACTATACATTTTAAAACAGTTTTTGCAGTAACCAAGTAATCTATTTTATAAACACATAAAAACAGAAATACAATGAGAGATTCGACTAAACTATTTCAAAGATTTACAGTAGTTATTATGCTGATGATCGGCTCTTCGGCAATGGCCCAAAAGCAGGACATGCAATATTTTCGCTATAACGATAAAAATGGCCTCAATGTATTTGAAACTGCCAAAGGTGACACTACTCCCTTTAATCATTTGAAGGTAAAAGTAGGTGGCAATTTTGAGCAGAGTTTCCAGATGCTGCGGGACCAGAATACCGCTGTTCCAATGACCCAGGCCGGCTTTGCCGGAAATGTGAACAGCCTCATGCCGCTTACAAATGGTTTTGACCTGGCTATGGCCAACCTGGTGATTGATGCACAGCTAGCCGATGGTATCCGCGTTGACCTGACTATATATCTGGCTTCAAGGCACCATGAAGATACATGGGTAAAAGGAGGTTATATCCAGTTTGATAAGCTTGCTTTTATGCATAGCGGCCTGATCGATAAAATAATGAAAAGTGTCACTATCAAAGTCGGGCAGTTTGATGTGGACTATGGCGACCAGCATTATAGGAGAACAGATGGCGGTAACACGATTTATAATCCCTTCGTAGAAAACTATATCATGGATGAATTTGCAACCGAGATCGGAGGCGAGATCTATTATCATCACAAATCAGGTTTGTTTGCAATGGGCGGTATATCTAACGGTGAGCTTGATCCGACAATTGTAGCGCCTGTTAAAATTGATTCCTCAACCGGTCAGGTGAATAAGTATATGGCTGCTTTCCACGGAAAGCTGGGTTACGACAAGCAGTTGAATAAGAGTTTCCGGCTTAGGGTGTCTGGCTCATATTATGGAGATCACAGCGCCAACAGCAATACTTTATTTGGAGGTGATCGTACAGGCTCTCATTACTACGATGTAATGGAAAATCAAAATGTAGCCAATGGTACTACACTCTCCAACGCTAACGATTATAGCCCGTTTTCCGGAAGGTATAATCCCGGCTTCAGTGAAGAGGTCAATGCTTTTATGGGTAACTTGTTCCTAAATTACAGGGGCCTGGAATTCTTTGGTACATATGAGAGCGCAAAAGGCAGGAGCATCATTGAGGCCACCCAGCGTCAGGCAACACAATATGCCGCTGACTTGATCTACAGGTTCCCGGAGCGCAACAAGAATTTTTGGGTAGGCCTTCGTTACAATTCAGTAACTGCTGCTGTTCATGGTTACACAACAGATATTGTCATCAACCGCGAAGTAGGCTCTATAGGCTGGTTCGTTACCAAAAACATTACCATGAAAGTAGAGTATGTGAACCAGGTTTATCTCAACTACCCGGTTAATAATGTACTTAATGGCGGTCAGTTTGAAGGTGCAATGGTGGAAGCTGCAATTGGGTTTTAATTATCTCAAACAAATGAATAATGCTAAAATATACAGGCCGCCACCCTATAAAAAAGATAGACAGATCATTCATTTCATCCTTATGGGTATATGTTTTGTAGTGATTATCGCGGGGGTACTGGTTTACATTAACCGGTAATTTTATGACGTTGTGTTCACAGATCGTTTGGCTTTTCGTTTTGGCAATACCTATTGCGTGTGTTTCATGGACGGTGACTCACGAAGAGGTGTTTAAAGAACCGCGGGAATTTTGTGTAAACAAGTGTAAGACCGGCAAAGCGGCCTTGACAAGGAAGTTTTTCTACCTGTTTACTTGTGAGTATTGCTTTAGTCATTATGTCACTATTGCATTTCTTCTGCTCACCGGTTACCATTTATTGCTTGCTGACTGGCGCGGATATATAATAGCAGGCTTTTCATTAGTGTGGATCGCCAACATTTATATGAGCCTGTTTGGCTTTATTAAGCAGGACATTAAGAAAGAGAAGATCGAAATTGCTGAAATAGAGAAAAAGACAAAGGAATGAGCAGTGCATTTGTAAAAGAAAGCGAAGAGCAGTGGTTGCATGATATTCCACCCACATTAAACGCGCTTATCGTTTACCTTACGAGAGAAAACAATGGTGTGCGCGTTTATGAGAAAAGCAGTGATAGAGACAAGGATGGAGTTGTATTGCATAATATGAGCAATGGATTATCATATAAAATAGATAAGAACAATACCTGGGCTATAGTTTGATGGTTTTAACAACACTCCATTTGTAATAAACACTGGTAGCGATGCCATGAATGGCGTCTCTACGAACGTCAGATGATAGGTTTTTGTTGATACGTGCGAACATAAATAAAGGGGCCAATCGGCCCCTTTAAGCAATTTACACTTTTCAATAAGGTTGTTACTATTTTCTTCCTTGCGGAGTATCTTTCCGGCCCAGGGTGTTTTTATCGCCCTTCCTGGAAGTGCCGCGCTGTTCTTCTTGTGGCAGTTCCTGATTCTTGTTTTTTAATTTTTCGTCTTGGTTTTGCTGGCGGGCATCTTGTTGCTGGCCCTGATTCTTATTCTGTACCATAACACTAAATTTTATTACGGTATAAGCTAACAACATTGTGCCACAATGAATAAGCGTTTTGGCATTATAAATGGCATTGTGAAATAATTGGTTGGCTCTTTAACAAAAAGAAACGATAAAACGCAGTGTTGATTTTTTTACACAAATAGGAGCCAGGTAACTCATGCTACTTCACCCTCTCCTTTCGGAGCTTACGCTAGGGAAGGAGCGAAGCTCGTGGGGAGAGGTCCTCCCATTCACATCTAGTGATCCGGAACACATCCACTTCAAGCCCGCGCCACATACCGCCTTTTTCGCTGAGGGTCATGCCATTGCGCATCGCTACGCTTTTAGAAGGAAGGTTTAGCGGATGGATTATGGATACTATAGAGTCGGCTATGTTGTTTTCAAAACCATAATCCCGGAACTTTTGCGCTGCTTCAGATGCATAACCCTTGCCCCAGTGCCTGCGTAGCAAATGATATCCTACTTCTGTTTCGCTGTTCCCGCTTACTTCCTGTATCATCAGTCCGCACATACCTATTAATTCGCCTGTTTCTTTGTGTATCAAAGCCTGCATGCCCAACCGGTTTTCGGCGTATCTTTTCAATACATAACCTACCCATTCCTCTGCGCGCTCTTCATTAGATAGCATGGAGGGATTAAGTATAAAAGTGCAGTTTACCGGGTCTGCGAAGAATTCGGTCCACAGTGCGGCGTCTTCCGGCACTACAAATCTTGTGATTAGCCTTGCGGTCTCTAATCCATCAGTGTACTTCATTTCCTTACTGTTTTTTGGCTTTTATTTCATCCAGTATTTCTATGATCATTTTGTTCTGGTTTTCCAGGTGCAGCAGTATGGTCTCTATCTCTCGCTCCGCCTGTTTGTTTACATCGAAATCAGCCTCTGCGCGCGCATCCGCATGTGCCGACTGCAGATTCTGGCCTACCATGATCAGTGGCATCAGAAACAGTTGTATCATGTTGGAGATGAACAGCCAGAGCACAAATGCCGGAAATGGGTCGAAGCGCGATGCCGCAGGCGCAAGCATATTCCAGCCCAGCCACAAAATAGTCCATACGAAAATGATAAGGAAGAATTTCATGCTGCCTACATGCTCTGTTATCCAGAGCGCCAGCTTGTCGAGACGGCTTATTTTGAGTTTGCGCGTCACTACAGGTTCCGCATTTGCTTTCCTGAGCTTTCTTAGTTCTTCCAGGGTTTGTATTGCAGCTTGTGTTGCAGGCATAAAGGATGTTTTTTGAGGATAAATAATAATTTCAGAGAAAGATACTGTTTATGCTGATATTATTATCCATAGTCCTTTGTATACTGCTTCTTTCCAAAAGTGTTACTTTTGGAAACTAACAAAAGAGTGGATTTTTATAATGTCAGACAATAATCGTTACAACCTGCGCGGCGTATCTGCGCAGAAAGAAGATGTACATAAGGCTGTCGCCAAACTCGATAAGGGGCTCTTCCCAAATGCCTTTTGTAAAGTATATCCCGACTACTGGGGAGGTGACCCGGCATACTGCAACCTGATGCATGCCGACGGCGCGGGCACTAAGTCTATTCTTGCTTATCTCTACTGGAGAGAAACAGGCGACATGAGTGTTTGGCAAGGCATAGCCATAGACAGTATAGTGATGAACATAGACGACCTGCTGTGCGTAGGTGCTACAGGGCCATTTACTTATTCGTCCACTATTGGGCGAAACAAGCACCTTATACCAGGCGAAGTAATATCTGCATTGATCAATGGTACCCAGGCTTACTTCGACAAGCTGAAAGAGTATGGCGTGGATGTGCACTTCCTAGGTGGAGAAACAGCCGATGTGGGTGATGTGGTGCGTACGGTGATAGTAGATGGCACGATGGCCTGCCGCATGGAGCGCAGCAAGCTGGTAACCACTGAAAAAATGCAGGCCGGTGATGTGGTAGTATCTTTTGCCAGCTACGGGCAGGCTACTTACGAAGATGAGTACAACAGCGGCATGGGCAGCAATGGCCTTACCAGCGCACGCCATGAGATGCTGAAGAAGGAATACAAGACAAGATACCCGGAGAGCATAGACCCCAACCTACCGGATGAGGTAGTGTATAATGGCAGGTATGCAGTAACAGATGCGACAACTACACCACTGAACGTAGGCAAGATGATCCTTTCACCTACACGCACTTATGCACCTGTGGTTCTGAAGGTATTACAGCAGCATTTCGATAAGATACACGGCATAATTCATTGCAGCGGCGGCGGGCAGAGCAAATGCCTGCACTACTTGCCTAAACCATTGAGGGTAGTGAAAAACAATTTATTGCCCATCCCTCCGTTATTCAATATGATACAGGACGCAGCTGGCACCGACTGGAAGGAAATGTACCAGGTCTTCAACATGGGCCAGCGGCTGGAGATATTTACAGACAAGGATACTGCGACGGGAATAATAGAAATAGCAAAGAGCTTTAACATCGATGCCCAAATATCGGGATATGTAGAAAATGCGGAGAAGAAAGAGGTAGTGGTGGAGAGCGAGCACGGGAGGTTTAGTTATAGTTGATTTGAAATCGTAAAACCTGCATTGTATGAAGATTCTATTAGCTGTTTTATTGTTAGTGTTGCCCTGCTCAGTTTTTGGGCAGGATACTTTGCCGCAACCTTGCCGCAATATTCTGGACGTACAGGCGGCCTTTTATTTTTCAGAAGATGTTCATCAGGATTTTGGATTTGGCATAGCCTATGAAAGGATCCTGGACAAAAAGTGCAAATGGGGATTATATCTGCCATTAACAGTTGGCTTTTCCCGCGATAGGGATTTTATGGACTTTTTTGAGTACAACAATAATGGTAGCAATGCACGACCTTATCAATCTCTTATTTTTGTCCCAGGCATAAAATGGTATGCGGGTCGTAAGTCGTGTAGGGTGAAATATTCATTAGGCCCTTCGTTATATATTGAGACGGGAAGAGGGCCGAATTTTTCATTGCCGGAAACTAAAAACAACTATTCAGGTGCCGTTAATTATAATGTTTTGGGTTATATGGTCACTAATTCATTGGATGTGCACATTACCCGTCAATTCAGTATAGATGCGGTTTTAGGTACTGGATTTGCAACTAACTATTATGGCCAGCGGCTTTCTGCTTTTGTTCCATTTAGGAAGATCGATGGCCCAGGTGTTCTTTACCAATGTTTTTTAAAAGCGGGTTATCGCTTTTAGAAGAAAAGGAGGCTGAGATAGTGAAAGGGCAATATCATCACCAAAACACTTGGTGAAAGAGTAAAAGAATTGGTATCTTACACGAATACGGATATTCAAATACAATTAAATGAGCCTCGGGGCGTTTATTTTATATCTGCGGTTACAAGACATGGCACCCAAACGGGGAAAGTATTATTGGAATAAACCCAAAACCAAATAAACATGAAGCATTTGTCAAAATTTTTGCTGTTGTTCGTTAGCTCAATAATTATGTCAGCTGCTCTTCATGCGCAGGATAAAATTTACAAAACAGACGGCGGTATCATTGAGGCCAAAGTAAAGAAGGTGGATCCCGTAACTATTGTATATAAGCGCTTCGATAACCAGGACGGGCCGGAATATACTATACTCAAAAAAGAGGTCGTAAAGATCGTTTACCAAAACGGGACTGCCGATATTTTTAAAGGCGATGGTAAAAATGACGATCCTGAAAGCGGTGCGGGCCACAAAAGTGAAAAAGGCAAAGGTGCGATGTCTGTAAAAAGAAAATACGGAGATAATATATTGTCGGTTATTCCGGGGGCTTATACTGTTTCTGCCGATGGTACTATCAACGATGTGGGTGTCGGCTTATGCTACGAAAGGCTGCTGGACAAGCGGGGACATATTGGTTTTAGCCTGCCGGTGATGATGTGCTTTGCCTCAAGCAAAGATTTTAATAACTATGCTTATAATTACAACAGTAATGGCATTGCTTATACCGGCAATTACCATTCTTTCTTCTTCATGCCCGGCATTAAGTTTTATCCTGCAGGCAGCAATACAAACGTAAGATATTCAATTGGCGCTTCGCTTTTCTGCGCATTTGGGGGTGAGCCTATGGGCGTATTTGACTATAATTCCAGCTCCCCAACTGCTACCTATCACTATTCCATGACGGGGCTTATGCTCTCCAATTCAATCAATATTTCGGCTGCCCGCCATCTGTATATGGCGCTGGATCTGGCTGCCGGTGTGCCCCTATCCGACAATCGCCATTCCAACAACGATCAATCAGCCCTGGATGGGCTGCTGGCTCCTTTTATACAGTTTGGCTTTAAGTTCGGATACCGTTATTAAAAGAAATTTTTCAGGCTCTTAAAACATAACCTTATGCAGTTTAAAACATGGTTACTTTCGGTCATCGCTGTCGCCTTATTCAGCACATCATTCGCCCAGGATAAAATTTACAAAAGGAACGGTGATGTAATCGAAGCGAAAATAAAAAGTGTGGGCACTAAAACGGTTACCTACCTGCGTTTCGATAACCAAACAGGCCCTGAATACACTATAGTGAAAGCCGAAGTGGAAAAGATCGTCTATCAGAATGGGAGCGAAGATGCATTTGACCGGGGAAGAATGCCTCGCCCTTCGCGCCACCATGATGAAAACAGCACACAGCCAGAGGCGCCCGTGAATTATAAGTCAAACATTATTGCTATTTCTCCAATGCAGTTTAGCGAGAATGGCCTTGGCGTAGGGTTGAGCTATGAAAAAGCAATAGACAAAAAAGGAATTATCGCCTTTTATCTTCCCGCTGCGCTTACCCTTAACCTTAATAGCTCCTACTACGATTCCTACACAGGAACAACGGTGAACGGACATCAGGATGCCATGTATTACTTAATGCCCGGTATAAAAATATACCCTACCGGCAGCTTTGGCATAGTTCGTTATGCAGTGGGCCCATCCATTGTTGTTGCCGATGGACAGAAATCATCATCAAGTTATGACCCATATTACGGGTACTCTAATTACGAGACGCAGTCCCACTTTATGCTGGGCGTCATGGTAAATAATTCGCTGAACATTAATCCCACGCCACATGTTTATCTCGGCCTTGAGCTGGGCCTGGGCTTCACTTATATGAATCAGATCGGCGGAATAAATCAAAGCACACTTTTCCTAGCACAGGGCGGCTTCAGGATCGGCTATAGGTTCTAACTGCTAGTCAAGCAGGTTGGCCAGCATGTGGAATACTGTATTGGTATTTAGCTGTGTGCCCGTTGCCGGTATCGCATTGATGTGGGTATTGATCCTTAGATATATAGTATCCTGTATAAAGTAGCTTTTAAGGTCCACAGAGGTGATCGTATTCAGGTTCAGCGTGGTTTGTCCCCTGGCGATATCGTAGTTGTAAGCTACCAGCACTTCAGGCTGCGATGGGGCAGAAAGATATAGCTGCACACTGTCCAGGAAATCAAAATTCTGGCTGCCGGGAGATAGTACCTGCATTGCAAAACTGTCCAGATCTACTTCCTGTATCTTATTGGCAGCAGTGTTATACTGCGAAATATACTGCTGCGAATTGGTAGCGAAAGGAACTGTGGGGAGTGACAGGCTGATCCCGCTACCAGGCAATGCAACTCCAAAAGTATCTCCTGCCACCTGTGGCACTGTCACCTGCTGGGTGTAGGGGATATTTACATTGATGTTTAAGTTGCTGATCGGGTTTATCTTAATGCAAGACTGTAAAAGAAAAACCATTGCGACCACCACTATTGCTGCTATCTTTCTCATAATCACTAAGAAATGCAATTTCTGTGCCTAACAATCTAAATTACCGTAATTTTGCACCCCCGGCCAATAAAGGGGTATATGTACTATTTTCATGGGTAAAACAGTCGCTTTTCATACTTTAGGTTGCAAACTCAACTATTCAGAAACCTCTACGCTTACCCGCTCGCTGGAGGCTGAAGGTTTTGTGAAGAGGGATTTTGAGGAGGATGCCGATGTATATGTGATCAACACCTGCTCTGTAACCGAAAATGCCGACAAAGAATGCCGCATGATCGTGCGCCGAATACAAAAGCGTGCACCGCAGGCAATGGTTGTAATAACCGGCTGCTACGCCCAGCTAAAACCAAAAGAAATAGCACAAATAGAAGGCGTGGACCTTGTACTGGGTGCCGCAGAAAAATTTAACCTAGCCAGCCATTTAAAAGAAATAGCTAAGGGTCCTTCTGATGGCGGAGGGGCTAAGATATGTTCCTGCGATATAGAAGACGTTGGCGGGTTTCACAGCTCTTTTTCGGCAAATGACCGAACTCGTGCATTCCTGAAAGTACAGGATGGCTGCGACTATAACTGCAGCTTTTGTACGATCCCATTAGCACGCGGGCACAGCCGCAGCGACAGTATAGAAGGCGTGCTGCACAACATGCGTGAGCTTGCTGCAAGCGGCACCAGGGAGATCGTGCTTACCGGGATCAACCTTGGTGATTTTGGCAAAGGGGCTGATGGCGGCCGGACAAGGGACAGTTCCTTCTTTGAATTGGTACAGGCGATGGACGAGGAAAAGGGCATAGACCGTATCCGCATTTCATCAATAGAACCAAACCTGCTCACAAATGAGATCATAGAGTTTGTGGCCCGCTCGAAGAAGTTCATGCCGCACTTTCATATACCGCTGCAAAGCGGCAGTGATAAGATACTGGGCCTTATGCGCCGAAGGTATAAGCGCGAGCTTTACGAAGAGCGTGTGGCCGATATAAAAGAGCTGATGCCGCACTGCTGCATAGGCGCTGATGTGATAGTGGGCTTCCCCTCGGAGAGCGATAGCGACTTTAGAGAAACATACGACTTCCTGCACCGCATAGACGTATCCTACCTGCATGTGTTCACTTATTCCGAGCGGGCTAATACGCTTGCCCCGGGCATTAAGCCTGTTGTTCCGGTTCACATCCGCAATGAGCGTAACAAAGCACTTCGTAATCTTTCCTACCAGAAGATGCAATACTTCACAGAGCAGCAGCGCGGCGCTTCACGCAAAGTGCTGTTTGAAATAGCCGGTAAGAACGCCATGATGGAAGGATTTACCGACAATTACATAAAAGTAGAAACACCTTACCGCAGCGAATGGGAGAAGCAGGTAGTTGACTGGACGTTATAAGTTTCCCGCTGAGGCTTAAAGTTTTCTGGCAAAGCCGCAAAGTTCGAAATTTCTCCTCATTTTGTTTTAAAGACCGCCATGTGCGAGTGCCGACAATTGGCTGAAGAGGCATGATTTGCTTATCTCCTTTTCCCAAACATAGGCACACTCACCTTACAGGCAGGCCTTATTGAATTCCACCTCGCGCATTGTGGATGGCGGTACAAATTCCCATTTGGCCTTTTCAGAAGGATCAGGGTCGCTGGTGCTTATTTCTTTTCCGTTTATGTCGTAGTAATTGCACTCGCGTACGCGGTAGGTTTTGCCCTTGCAATTATATTGTATCCTGCGGCGGTAGTAGCCCAGCTTTTCAAACCCATCTACGTCCAGTTTTTCTTTTGTCCGCTGCTCTATTACTTGCTTCCGGAACGCCTGGAGCATTCCATCAGACGGCTTTACGCGCTCAAAGACATCCATAGAACCATTATGGTCGCGGCGTATAGACATAATATAGAAGTTAGTTACTTTGTCTTTGGTAGCCCCAATAAAAACATCTCCCTGGCAAAGGGCCTGTAGCGAGCAAGCGATAAAGAATAATAAGATTAGCAGTGATTTCATAAGGTGTTTTATTTTCGTCAAAAATAGGTTAATCAATTGTTAATGCAAAATATTGAAGTGAAAAGATATTCACAGGGGCTTTATTAAAATACGCCAACTAACTTTAGCCAATAACTTTTTAGGTAACAAATTTTCTTTTACATTTGCACTCCCAAAATAAAGGTCTTTTAGCTCAGTTGGTTAGAGCAGCTGACTCTTAATCAGCGGGTCCAGGGTTCGAGTCCCTGAGGGACCACCAGTACAAGTAATTGTAAATCAAGGAGTTACATTCAATTGTAGCTCCTTTTTTTATTGATTTTTCTGAATGTCCACAGTCTAACTTGCAGTATTTATTCAGTCTTGCTTTTTGATGCAAAAAAGACAAGTTTTGTTGGGAAAGTCGTTGTAGGCTTGGCATGCAAAGTACAAAACCCCACTTATAAAGACATTTTCTTGGGAAAATAGAGAGGGTGTTCTTCTGACATACCTGGAAAATAAACTTACCAAAGCAGGTGTAATCCTTAAGCCTTTAGACCCTAAGCAAGTTTGGGCCACGATAGTTCAGGCAGCAGAAAACGATGTTACCGATTTTGAGTTACTTATCAAAACATTTTTCACCTTACTTAAATCAAATCACAAGACTGTCACAGATATTCGAAAAGGACTTAAAAACTTGGAGAATGATTTTCTCAAGCGCAGGTCAGAAATATTTCTTGAGTTGTTCGAGCCGATTTATAGTGATTATGAAAAATCCCTGTCTGATAAAAAAATCATTGACTTTAATGACATGATAAACCTTGCGACCAAATACGTTCGTGATGGTAAATACACTTCCCCGATCAAATATATTCTTGTTGACGAATTCCAAGACATATCGTTTGGACGGTATAACTTACTAAAATCATTACTTGACTACAATGCGGGTAGTAAAATATTCTGCGTTGGTGATGATTGGCAATCTATATTTAGGTTTACCGGCAGTGATATTTCTTTGTTTACAGACTTTGAAAAATATTTTGGAGTGACTAAACGGTCTACCATTACTACAACTTACCGATTTAATAAAGACCTTATTCGGATCTCATCCAATTTCATCCAGAAGAATCCAAACCAGGTCAAAAAGGTGCTATCAAGTACAGAAAATACAAGACCTCGTGTTACCAATAATGAAGGAATCAGAAAAAGGAGCTTCCAATACTTTTACTACAAGTATGCGTCACTGATGTCAGAAGAAGTGCGGCAAGCATATTTTGATTGGGCTGAGAATTTATTTCAATTGTCAGAAACCGATATTGCGGGCATCCCATCTACATTCCTAAAGCCTATTATTCATGAACATAAATTTGCCGCAGACACACCTTTTGTCTTGCTTGTCGGTTTTGTGAGCGACTCCTACGCAAATACCGAACGGCTAGTGCGGCAGTTGATTTTATCGGGCTTAAAATATGAGCGGATCATCATTATTGATAATACCGCAGATGTAAGTCTTGCAAACATCATGAGAGTAGAACCAAGTATAGTCTTAGTTGAAAGAAGAGACTGGCTGCAAAAATTGCGAGAAGGTTATTATGGAAATTATTTTAAGGGGTTTGAAGAAATTAATTCAATATCATTGGGCCGTACGATCCTTCATCACCATCTACATGCAGCCAGTGGGCAATATGAAAGTCCGGTCTTCTGGATACTCGATGATGACATGACTCTAAGTTGCACATCTGCTGACAATATCATTTTTGATTTACAGAAACTAATAAACGACAATATTGGGACCAATGATATTGTCATTGGTGGGATAACGAATGACGCACCAATCCCCACGCTCCACTGTTTGCGAACACAACTAATCGATTTTCAGTACAGCATCAAAAGGCCCTCGATAGACTGTGATTTTATGAACATAAGGGGGAAGCCTGATTATTATTACGATCTCACCGATATGCATACCGATCATCTCGAAGCGCCGATCTACTGTAGTTCTCCGGATGAATTGAAACTACAATTGATATTTTCAGGCAAAGCAGTCACCAGACCAGCGCTTATAAGAGAAATACCGACTACAAATGCAGTTGTGTCCCGGAAAGGCGCTAACACGATAGTATTTAACCGCGAGGTCCTTACTGCATTTCCTGTTGTAAGCCTTACCGTCAACAATGTATTTAGCCGGCGGGGTGACTTCTTTTGGGCATTCGTCAACCAGATTATCCTCAATAGAAAGGTAATCGAACACTCTTTTGCACTTGATCACGCCAGGCCTTTGAAACCATTCGTCCTTTCGGAAGAAATGGGAAAAGCCGCTTATGATATTATTGGTTTTGCATTCAATAAAGCAATTCGCCTAACTGTGGAGCGAGAAGATGCGGCAATGAAGAACACTGCGATTGAATTCACAGATATAGACCGTCAAATATTTTTTGATAGTTTTTTACTTCATTTGCGGAAGCGGCGTGCGAAGTTCATTATGAACTATAACAGAATATTAGGCTTGACTAAACTTATTGCAGAGGAAATGGGATCCGCAACGATTTACCTAACTCAGATAGAAGATGAAAGATGTCTTGAGGTTTTTGATTCGATACTGAACGAAGCTTCAAGGAAGGAAAATTCAATGACTTTTTTAAGCAGCTTAGAACGATTGACCTCTAATATTTCCGTTTTCGATTGATGTCCCTCACTTTATCAATACATACGCGGCATGATGCCAACATGACGATAAGTTCGGAATGCGAGATCGTGCGCTATATAGAATTCGAAAAGGTCACAAAGAAACGCCATTTCAGTTTTTCGCTTGACGATGCGTTTGAAAAAGAAGTTCATGACGTTGTGCTACCTATGATCAGCGACATCAAGGACGAAATTAAAACAGTCAATTTCTGCTGGCTGACTGAATACCAGAAAGAATTTCTTTCGAAAATGTTCACAGGCTGCAATCTGAAAGAAAAGAGGCATCACCTGTCCCATGCTTATTCTTTATACGCGTTCACCGAAATGCGAGACGGCGATTTGATCATCAGTTGCGATGGGGGTGGTGATGAAGAAGACTTCTTCAAAATATTTGAAGTGGGTAAGGGGAAGATCGTCCTCATCCATGAGGTTAAGTTAAACCTTGGAACTCCGTATAGATTATTAGGGCTTCTTTCGGATGAAACTCGGAGCAGTCCTGGCTTTATGTATGAATCTAATTTGCAATTACCGGGGAAAATAATGGCGTTGTGTTGCCTCGGCAAGGTTCAAGCAGGCTATGAGGAACCGATAATCGATTTCTATAAACGATTTAATAAGTTCGTACCGAACATCAAGAATGAATTGTTACGACTATTGGGGCGCATCAACGTGGCATATGACCCCAATTTAAAAGTTGACAAAGATGTGTGCAGGAACATTCTAAGAACATCCCAATCTGTATTTGAAACGTTGTTCCTTAGCGAAGTACAAGTCTTTGTCGATGCTCACCGTTATCGGCGAATCTTATTGACCGGAGGATGCTCACTTAACATAAAGCTCAATACTGCACTTTTCGAAAGAACCAGAAAAGAAATATTCGTGTCGCCAGTGTCCGGAGACTGCGGTGTAAGCATAGGCGCAGCCGTATCAGATATAGCCAGGGAAAAGTTCAAACCGTTTAAGAATGCATTTATCGGCCCTACAGCGGAGAATGCTGCGAACAATCCATACTTACATCACGGCAAAACATCAAATTTCAAAGAGATCGCTCATTTGCTTTCCACTGGTAAAATTGTCGCAGTATTTGTTGGAGAAATTGAGGCCGGTCCCAGGGCCCTTGGACATAGGTCTCTTCTTGCGAGTCCGCTGGTTAAAGGGATGAAGAACAGGCTAAACGAAATCAAAGAACGGGAATTTTTTAGACCTGTTGCATGTGCCACCACAGCTACATCTCAAAAGAAGTATTTTTCTTCAGGCATCGATTCAAAATACATGACCTTTTGCTCTGAGGTAAATGATGAGGTAAAATCGATAATGACCGAAGCAACTCATTTTGATGGCACGTGCCGCATTCAGACCGTAACGGTAGATAATAAAGCGAAGATGTAAGAGAATTCCTGAGGATCAGTTTGTCATTTGAAGACTATTGAAATTCAAGAATTCTCAAATAGGTCAAATGACCTTTTTAGTCGGCTACTTTTAAGATATTCGTTTTGATGTGCCGGAACAATGCCTCTGAAAATGATATTTGGACCATATTGCCGAGCAGTATTTTCTGGTCGGTCGTGCTTATTCCGTCTAAATTCAGACCTTCAAGTTCTGTAAGAACCAATCTTTCGTTAATTGTTGGTTTTCTTCTTACACCATCTAAACCGTAGACATATTCGCTGCCGCTTGCAGTCATCGTACAAAACACATTGTCTTTAGCAGATTTTATGTCGTCAGCGTATTGACCAGGTGAAAAATGATAAACTTCAGGCAGAAGACTTTGAACTGCAACCTTTGATAAATCTGGCGTAGTTGGCTCTGGAAAGCTTACCGGTACGTTCAAATCCCTGCGAACCAGCATAATGATCAGCCTTTTTCTATCCTGCCTTGCACCGTAGTCCTTCGCGTTCATTACCTTATAGTTCCAGGTATAGTTCCGCATTCGATTCAGCCTTGACCGCACTTTCTGCCAGAGAATTTCGAATACAGGCCCTAACATGTCGGGTACTTGCTCAATCAATGCAACTCTTGGCTGTGCAGCCTCTATCATGTCCAGGTATGGGAATATTAAATGGTTTTTTTCACCAAGAATGTCTCTGAAGTTGTTGCATTTAGATTGATCCTGGCACGGTGGTCCACCAATCATCACATCTAAGTCTCCTATACCGACGTGGATTTTCAAGTGTTCTCTGATTAGTTGCTGAATTTGGTCGAAACGCATTTCTGTTATATTTCCAAGCATTTCACCAGCGAGATATATCCCTTCGCTCTGTAAATGGCAATATTTACCGCTGCCTCTGTTACTAATATTCAATTCAAAAGCTTTGGCGGCAACATCCCAGTAATCGGATTGGATTATGGTTTGAAAGCCCGCTCGCCTTGCTCCCCGGTCAAAGCCGCCAACTCCTGAAAAGAAGCTGGCGACGAAGAGTTGACGTTTCAATTGCTCAAGTTGAGCTACGATCATTTTGTTTTCTGATTTCCTTTTTTCTTTTCCATAATTTGTTTCTAGGCTTGAAGTCATTTGCATTTGGTATACCTCAAGGCTGACCATGCCGTTTTCCTTAGCAGCCAGTACATCGGCTAAATGAGTAACGACGTTATTTTCCTTGTCTATTACCGGCTTGTCGTATTGGTTGAAGTATTTCAGAGATTCAATGAAATAAGGGTCCGGCGTATGGCCATAACCCATTTCAATTAACATCTGATGCGGCTTTAGATCATTGGGATTAGCCGTTGTAGAGGTAAAAGTCATTGTGTTTATATTTTCGCTTTGGCTGTTTGAGTTGTTGTTTGTCATAAATGTTTGTTTTAAGGCTGTCCTTTATTTTTAATGGCGCCAGCTTTCCGGTTAGTAATAAGTCGTTAACTGATGAATTGTAATCTCATTAATCATTAATAATGGTGGTGTTTCGATCCCATTATCCAGCCTGTCAAAGAACTTTCATTCACTACCGGGCATAGCTCCGCACGGTTGGTTCAATCGTATTTTTTGAACCGTTATTTAAAACCTGTAAATACCTGGTGATTTATGCTGCTCTTTGGCAGCAATAAGTTGGAGAAGTGAATGAAGTCGACTTGTACTTCATATGCCCGATCGAAAATGTCATTCTATATTTAAACTTAAAGGCCGGAACCGTAATATTTGAAACGAATCCAAACCCGGATGGGGAGTGTATTTTAAACTGTGTCAACCCACCCTGTGTGTTCTGCCTGCCCCCGCGGGGGCAGGCA
>CAISPO010000054.1 GCA_903887415.1 uncultured Bacteroidota bacterium
GCCAATTGTATTTAGGGTAAAGCCTAAACCGCCTGACCTGCAAAAAGATATTTTCTGGAAAAACTCAACCTTGTTCCAGTAAAATCAGGCTTTCCCAAAGATATTTTGCCCTTTTTGAAAAAGTTCCGTATGTTCATGATTTGAGCATTAAAGATAATGCTGCAATGGCAAAACAGGATGGTGAAAAAAGGGGTGAGATTGCACTAAACTTATACCATTCGCACCTAAATGATAGCCACCTTATTTAGCCTGTTCGGTTGATAGCCCCGGCGTTAACAACAATTAGCTGATGCATTCGCGTTTTGCGGCCTTAAAAACGAAATTCGGGAGACGCGCCTTTGCGTCTTGCCGAGGCACCTTTTTGCGAAGCAAACATGATATATGAATAGTGCTTATAGGTCAACGCTCCCCGAAAGTCGGCAAAAACGGCTGTTAATTAATCATTATCCCGGAACAATAACCCTAAATACGCTACCTTTGCGCACATTTTTAACCATTTCATGGATCGTAATCAACTTACAGGTTTTGCTCTTTTAGCTGCTTTGCTTATCGGATATTTCTTTTATAACTCCCATGAGCAAAAGGTAATGATGGAACAGAAGAGGGCAGACTCAACTGCTCATGCCCTCGCAAATCCACGCCCGAAGATCGACAGCAGTCTCGCCGTAAAAGCCGAAACTGCGCCTGCCGCCAACGACTCGGCTACAGAAGCCCTCCGTAAAAGCCAGCCGCCGGCATACAACGGAACTAAGGAAATCGTAACCTTGACGAATAAAAAACTGTCAATTCAGTTTTCAAGCAAGGGCGCATACCCTATATCTGCTAACATCCTGCAGTACAAAACATACGATCAGAAACCGCTCTATTTGTTCAATGGCGATGGTAATTATCTCAGCGCCATATTGCCTTTCGATAATGGCCGCTCTACCGCTGAGCTTTACTTCGCGCCGGTAATGAAAGACGAGCCCAACGGCGATAAAACCATTGACTTTGTAGCGGACCTTGGCAATGGGAAACGTGTAAATATTATGTACACCCTGCCTGCTGATGACTATATGATGCGCTGCACCATATCGCTCACGGGTATGCCTGCAACTGCAATCCCCATTACGCTGCAGACTATGGGCCTGAAGACCGAAAAAGATATAACCGTTGAGCGCGGCGGTGGCTCTGTGACCCAGGTCTATTACAAAAACAAAAACGGCGATGGCGATTACTTCTCCCTGCGCCCTGAGGAAAAGACGCAGCATGACGATGGCACCTGCAACTGGGTAGGTTTCCGCAAACAATACTTCAGCACCGCACTTATTTCTGATGATGGTTTTAGCCGCATGGACCTCAAGTTCGCCGCGAAAACTGACACAGCCAAAGCCGATTCAAATGTGATCGCGCAATACCAGGCAAAAATGGAACTGCCGCTCAGGGCTGGCGGCACCGCACAAACAGCATCATTGAAGTGGTACATAGGCCCTAACGATTTCAATACCCTGAAGTCCTATAAAATAGGGATGGAAGACATGGTGCCGCTTGGCTATGGCATTATGGCCTTTGTGAAATATATCAACAGGTACGCACTCATCCCCATATTTTACTTCCTTGCCGGCTTTATCAGCAATTATGCCATCATCATTATGCTGATGACCATATTCATCAGGCTTATTCTTTCGTTCTTTACCTACAAAAGCTATCTCTCCAGTGCCAAGATGCGTGTGCTGAAACCCGAGCTTGATGCCCTCCGTGCCAAAATAGGTGACGACCAGCAGAAGTTTAGCATGGAGCAGATGAAGCTCTACAAATCTGCCGGGGTCAACCCCTTAGGTGGATGCTTGCCCATGGTGTTCCAGTTGCCCATACTGCTTTCCATGTACTATATGTTCCCGTCGTTCATTGAGTTCCGGCAGCAGCATTTCCTTTGGTGCAATGACCTCTCTACCTACGACAGCGTTTGCAACTTTGGTTTTTCGGTACCTTTTTATGGAGATCATATCAGTCTTTTTACCTTGCTCATGACTGCGTCCAGCCTCTTCCTGGCCATATACAACCGCAACATGACCCCCCAGGACCCCAACAACCCCATGATGAAGTACATGCCCTTCATTTTCCCTATCATACTCATGGGTGTATTTAATAAGATGGCTGCCGCCCTTACTTTTTACTACACATTCAGTAACATCCTCAGTATTGCCCAGCAATTCATCATTCAGAAATACTTTATTGATGAGAAAGCCATTCATGCACAATTGCAGGAAAATAAGAACAAGCCCGTGACCCCATCAAAATGGTCACAGCGGCTGGAAGAAATGCAAAAACTACAAGCCGAGCGGGCCAAAACTCCGCCAAGGATAAACAAGAAGTAAAGTAGGGGCTTCTAAAAAGTAGCTTTGAAAGAGGGAAATATACTAGCCCGGGGTGAAGCCCTGGGTCAATAAACACACGGAACACAGCCCTGAGAGGGCGTAATCGCCGAATTTATTTTCTTTTGTTAATTGTCAATAAAAATTATGTTTAAAATTACATTGTTATTGTTTGGTTAATTGAAAGCTATGTCCTACATTTGTGCAAGCAAAGGTGGAAACACAAAACAAACAACAACTCGCAAAAGACCTCTATCTCCAGGCCGACAAATCAAAGACCGACATAGCGGAGATACTCGATGTCAACCGGAAAACCGTTTACCTCTGGTGCAAAAAAGGAAAATGGGAAGAGACTAAGACAGCCATTCGGCAGGCGCCATCTTCTCTGCTGCAGACCTTCTACAACCATATTACAGAGGTCAATAGAAAGATTGAAGATCGCGAAGACAAATGTCCCACCATGCACGAGATCGACATGCTCCGTAAACTAATGAAAATGACTAAAGATCTTGGAAAGAAAAATACCGGCTTCTATATAGAAGCATTTCAGGAACTGTCATTCTTTATTGGAACTGCCGACAAGCCATTTTCCGATAAATTTAATACGCACGTATCAGAATTCGTGTCGGGCACCTTTAGCGATGACTTCTGGCCCGGCAGCCGCGCAGCGCTCGAAAACATTGCAATGATCAGGGAAAACCTGGAGAAGCAGGCTAATAAATCCCCGGAAGAATTAGCGCAGGAAGAATTGGAAGCCGAAGCATTAGGAGAAGAGGACGAAGATAAAATATTCGATGGCTATTCCTTTGTGCCCTCTTCAAAATACGTTCCCGGTAGCTTTCCCTACACAAACGATTTTGCAGAGGAAATCGGCGACTGGGAACGGCAAACTGATAACACGCCAACTGAAAAACTCGCCCCGGCAGAACCTCCTGTGGGTAAAAATGGGGCATTCGCTCAATCAGGTGTAAATCCACCGGAACCAGCTATCATAGACACTTATGGCGGTAATGTTGCCGAAAACAAATGCCCCATATCACAAACAGAAAAATCCGAAAACACTGGGGCATCCGTAGGGGCGGACACATGTGTCCGCCCAGTCTCGCGTCCATGTGTCCTCCCTGTTGAAGAAAATTCGGCACCCAATAGCACAGCCCCCACACCCGCAACCCGCCCAGCACCGTTCCGCGAAGGCAACATTATCTGGATAAACCATCCCAAAGACCTGGACGACTACGAAAAGCACCTCAAAATGTCCGACTCCGTCCGTTATTACCCTGAATCCGACCCCAGCCTCATCTACAACAGGGTCAAATGAGATTTACCGGTGCAAATGGAGTTTGCTGATCCTTTTTCCAGCAAAAGAAATTGTAAATTCGAGTGAGCCAGAGTTCTGCCTTCCATTATAGTAAAGACTATCCTTTGTAACGACAAAGCCATAAAAAGCCGTAACGCGATGATCGAAAATTATTTCATCAGAATAGGCATTTGAGCTGTCAACCGGGAAATCCCCTTGTTGTTGTCCGTAATACTGATACTGGCCAGTGTTATTATAACTGGAAGAAAAGATTACCTCTGTTGGCGATGGATAATATGCATACACATAAGAAGTGGTATCTAAAGCGGGTTCACAATCCTCCCCCTCAATTGCTGGCCCGTAGAACGTATCAGTGTAGGCGGTAAAGACGTAGGGGTTGCCAATGCTCTGTTCCTTTACCGTATCCGTTTTAGGCACGGTCGTTAATTTAGACGGTCCACTGTCTTTCTTTTCACAGGAAACAAAAGAGATTGCCGCAATGGCGAATATGGATAGGTGTTTTATCGTGATCATCCTTCATTAACGCCATTTGGTAGGATATTATTATACTATTTTTACCTTCGGAGAGAGCAGGAGGTCTGGCGCTGTGAGGCAAGTAGCTCATTCGACCTTACCCTCTACTTTAGGAGAGGGCCGGGGTGAGGTTTTCCATAACTGCCTCATAAAACCGCTCATGCGCATCTGGGTCGGTGTCTAAATACAGGAACGGTTCTATCAGTTCCAGTTCCATAAGATGAAACTCACCGTTGACGATGATCCCATCCACCCGTGCATACAACGAGCCGGGCGCAAACTGAGCTACATAGGCCCCCGCGCTGGCTATATAAGCAGGGTGGGGAGTAGCCGCGTTTACGCTGCCACCATGATAATGCTGCACTCTGTAGTCGCCGCTGCCGGGCATTTTCAGCACACAGTGACTGTACTTGCCGTTGAAAAACATAAGTGCCCATTCGCCTTCAAATATCTCGCGCATGAATGGTTGTACAAAATAGCTTTCGCCCTCTAGCAGGCGGTGTACGGCAGGCTGCGAGTACATTACATCCTCGCGGGTTATCTGCATGATGTTTTTCGCGCCTGCGCTGATGCGTGGCTTCACGATCATTTTATCTGTACCAAGCTGTTCAAAAACAGGCAGCAGTTCCGGCTTGCTCCCTTCGTCAAAAAACACAGAAGGGATCACGTTCAGCCCCGCAGCGGCTATATCTGCCAGGTAGTGTTTATCGCTGTTCCATCTTATCGTATCCACAGGGTTCAGTAACCGCACACCCAGCCTTTGCAGCATATCCAGCCAGGTGTGAAAATCATCGATCAGCTCATGATAGTCCCATGGTGATTTCAATATGGCAATGCCGTATTGCGTCCAGTCTACGGCAGGGTCGTTCCAGATGCAACGTGTAATGTTGAGCCCCTTTTTCACCAGGAAATCCAGCAGCAGCGACTCTTCGTCCACATACCCTTCCGAATATTGTTCATAATCATGGCAGCTTATATACGCAATGTTCATTTTGCAGGTGTGATGGATTGATAAAGAATATTATGCGACTAATTTAACCTTACCTAATTCATAGGCTAATAGATGGATGGCATCTTCTATTTTTTTGGTCTGCTCTGCGGAAGGGTACTTTAAGCCAGTTTTATAATGGTTCAGCAAAGTCCTGTTTATACCTATCTTTCCAGATATAGCGGAAAGATTCAGGTAATTGAAAGTTTCAAAAAAAGCAATGAGGTCATATTTCATATCAAATACAACATTGTTCCAGTCTATTTTATTCCATGTTTTATCGTCCTTGCCCTCATGTGTTGTGTAATCAGCTACCAGCTCTTTTAGGTTCTCAATTACCTCGTCTATTGTGTTTCCGCAGGGAGTAGCCATCCATCCTTTGCCTTCGGTTCTGCCCCAAAGCAGTCCGTCATTTTTTTCGATTATTAATTCTATCTTTTTCATTTTATTATTTCATTTTATTTTGAAGCAATCAATAAATTATTTAAGCCCGGCGCGTTTGAGTATTGCTTGTGCGGTACCTGTTGCAACTTCTTTTGGGCCGTGGTCTGGAACTGGCAGAGAATAGGGATAATCTTTGTGGACAAATATTTTGTGGCTTCCTTTTTTGCCTTATTTCTATCCATCCCGCAGCTTTTACCCTCCTCACCAACTCGCTTGATTTCATGATGATTAGTTTACCACTGCAAATGTATCAATTTTGATACTTATTTTTAAAAATATTTTTGGGCATGTTGCTGTATCAGCATAGGTATTAACAGCCCCTGAATAAAAAAAGGGCATGCAACATACTAAATCAGCTAATTTTACATTACTAATTCATACATGGTCAAAACAGCTTTTTTCGTGCGCTCCCGCTCCCGGTTTGTTGTATTGCTTTTCATTTGCAGCCTTGTTATTTCCATGTTTGCACCTGTGCGGCCTGAAAGTAAACGGAGCTGGGGCAATACCTCTTATGCGAGGCTGTCATATCCCGCCTCATCCGGCAACAGCGTCAGCCACAAGAAAGCTGCCGCGGGTAGTGGGCACCTTAAAGTCAGGTATGTAGGCGGGGACTGTAGTTTCGACCGGGGCTTTTCAATAGATGCTCATACAAACCAGTATAATACACTCGTTGCATCATGCCATCCTCTTTCATTAATATTACCGCGCGCTCATTTCTTTTTCAAGCTAAGAGGCCCGCCCATAGCCACCGCCGGTACCATGCGTATGCGCTTGTGCCAGATTTAACAATTCAAACAATTTTACCCAAATCATTTTCTATACTTTTGCACACTTAAAAAATAAAAATGAAATTTAAACACATAATGTTATTCGCAGTTGCAGCTCTTTGTATGCTTTCCTGCGTATCTTCTAAGAAAATGAAGGAAGAAAAAGCCAAGTACGCCAAACTGGACAGCGCTTATGGCCAGGAAAAGAAATGGCATGACGACTGTATGGATTCTGCAAGGTTGTACCAGGCCATGATAGGTGTGCTGCGCGACCGCCTGAACGACCAGAAAACTACCAATGAGCAGATGGTGAACCATATGAAAGACCTTTCCGTCCTCTCTGGCTCACAGTCAGAAAGCATCAATAAATTCCTGACCAGTATGGGCGCAAAAGACGCTTATATCAAAGATATGCAGGCGGCAATGGCTAGGAAAGACTCTATGAACATGGCGCTGATGATGAACCTGAAAGGTGCTATAGGGAACATGGATGATAAAGACATAAACATCAAGATCGACAAAGGCGTGGTGTATGTGGACATCTCCGATAAAATGCTCTTCAAAAGCGGCAAGTATGAAGTAAACACCAAGGCCAAAGAAGTGCTGGGCAAAGTAGCAAAGGTACTGCTGGCGCACCCCGAGATAGACTTTATGGTAGAAGGCCACACCGACTCTATAGCTTTCAAAGAAGGCCTGCTGGTGGACAACTGGGACCTGAGCGCAAAACGCGCAACCTCTGTGATCCGCATACTGCAGAAAGAATATGGCATACCCGCAGGCCGCATGACCGCCGCGGGCAGGGGCCAGTACAAACCCCTCATGTCTAACGAGACAGAAGAAGGCCGTGCTGCCAACCGCAGGACCAGGATAGTGATACTCCCCGCCCTCGATCAGTTCTTCGACCTGATGGATAAAAAATAGTAAACTGCTCCATAAAAAAGAAGCCCTGCAGGAACCAACTGCAGGGCTTTGTCTTTAACATTTATACCATTTACTATCAGATAGGGTCAGGCTTTTTGTGCGGGCGTATCAGGTGCCTGCATATATTTTCAGCAGTCTCGGCTGCCTCTGGAGTTGTCTGAGAGAAAATGCGCGGCACTGCCAACACAAGCGAAACAAAGTGATAATAGTTGTTGCATAGGAGAAGATGTATGTAATTTATATGCAGCAAACATTATGCCAAGTTTCAATGCAATGAAAAAGATTATGGGGTATTTGTCACCACATTGGAGCTATTGCACAAACGGATCTACAAACCGCCGGTCGTAGATAAAGCTCTTGTCAGTGAGGGTGAGCAGGAAGGCGAGAAGGTACTTTTTATCCTGCTCGGTTAGTGTGCCTATCTCATACATTTCCTTGGCGGCAAGCGGTGTGAAGTTTTGCGGTGAGCCATAATGGTCTATCACGTTCTTCAGTTTCCGGAAGCGGCCATCATGCATGTAGGGGTAGGTCATTTCTATGTTGCGCAGGCTCGGCACCAGGAATTTGTAGTCGTCGAACTGGTCTCCGGAAATGGCGCCGCGTCCTTTGTCTTTCAGCGCAGTATCGGGTTTCAGGCCATTGTTGCGGTAGGTGTTGTCGGTGAACAAAGGCTCCTCGTGGCAGGAAGCACATTTCTCCCTGAATATTTCGAGGCCATTGATCTCGGCAACTGAGAATGTATCCTCGCCCCGCATGTATTTATCATAGCGCGAATTGGCAGAGATCATTAGCCCGGTAAATTGCGCCAGTGACTTCAATATCCGCTCAGAGGTTATGGCGGTGTCACCAAATGCTGTCCGGAATTCTTCAGCATATAGTTGATTATGCTTTAGCTTTTCAATGACATGGGCTATAGACTCGTTCATTTCTATCGGGTTCGTGATAGGGCTTAGCGGCTGCACCTCCAGGTGGTTCACACCGCCATCCCACATGAAGGCGTCTTTCCAGATCAGGTTTTGCAGGGCAGGCACATTGCGCTTTCCTATCAGGCCGTTGATGCCGTGGCTCAGCGCATGGTCTATGTGTGCGAAGGCCGCAATGCGCTGGTGGCAGCTTGCACAGCTTGTTGTACTGTCTTTAGAAAGGATGGGGTCGTAAAACAGCTTCCTGCCCAGCACAAATATCTCTGGGCTGAGCTTGTTGTCTTTGAACTTATAGTGCGGTCTCGGGAAGCCCTTGGGTATTTTCAGCGCCACATCTTCATCGGTAATAATAAAGTATTTGTTCACACCCGTAAATCCAAACAAGATGGCGCAAACAGCGACGATAGATAATATGACAACGGTCTTCTTTCTCATTATTTCACAGATAGAACGGAAAACATATCCATATAATTGTCTGCAATAGTAGTCGCATTATGAAAGTCGGTTACAGACGACAGCGTAGAAAAATCAATGGCTTTAGGTGTCTTTAATATTTCCGCTGCATCTGCTTTAAGGTGCAGTTCCTTACTGCCAGCGTTCTCCATGGTAAACGGCTGAGCAAAGCTAAGGGATACATGCCTGATGCAGTTGGCGGGCTGTTTGTAGCCGCCTATGTGGTACTCAAACACATGCCCCGGCGAGCTTGATGCCGGCGATTTGCCCTCCAGCTTTAAAAAGATATAGCCGGTATTCCACGCCCAGAACATAGCGTTGACAGGGTCTAGTGCTCCGCTCTGCGCCCCGCTGCAATTGTGCAGGCTGTCAACCCCAACGATGAGGTCTATGCCGTTGTACTCACCGGCTGGTATATCCAGGCTTATCTTTTTTGATGGCGCTTCTTCTTCGTCTATGAGGTGGTAGTCATCAAAGGCAACCACATCACCCCCGGCCTTTCTCAGGCGGATGTTACCAATGTAGTATTTGAACTTGGTAATAGTGAAAGGTTGCCCCAGTGCATTGGTGTAGGTAGCGGTATCGAGCTGCAGGAGTTGATCGCCCACATAGTGATCGAACACCACAGTGAGTTTGCCACCCGATGGCCTGGTGGTAAACGACATGGCAACCCAGAGGGTTGCCATGCTGAAAACTATCGGTATTAATTTTTTCAATTCAATTTTTGAGGTTTGGTTTTTCACCATTAGAATTTAGGCAAAGTTACTTTTTTACAATTTTTTCAGTGACTGTTTTTCCTCCGCCTTCAAGTGAAAATATGTACATGCCTGCGGGCAGTTCCGACATATCCAGTGTATATGCCATGCTTGGCTGCATGTAGTCTAAGGTTTTCAGCAGGCGGCCTTCCATATTGTACAGGGTTGCTTTTACATTGTTTACGCTGTTGAGGCCCATATAGACATATGCATAGTCTTCCACAGGGTTTGGCACAACCTGGTATTTAATATCGGCCGCTGGCGTTTTTACAACAGTCGTTCCCACATAAGCTGTGTCCGGCCCTATCACAGGGTTCTTAGGATGTGTGCTTGCAGGATAGCCATAATATTTTGGCCCCAGCACAAAAGGATAGACTGGGTTGAGGCTCGCATCAATAGTTACAAAGTAAGCATAAGTGCCGGATGGATAATCAGGTGTAACGCAGTAACGGCCGTTAAAACGGTCGAGATCGCCAGCGCCCGGGGTATAAACATAGTCTTCGCACATGTTGCCGAGCGGATAGGTGCTGATCGGGTGAGGGCCTGCTGCTCTGGTCGTATCCGTTGTCAGCACATAGCTGCTCTGCATTCTCTTTATGGTGCCCGGCGTCATGGCGCTTGCGTATCCATATGCGCCATAAATAGGGAAGCCATCGAAAGCGTAACCAATAATAGGGGAGTGGTGGGTACTGTCGGCATCATTGTACAGGCATTTAGGGTTTACATGATTATGGTAACAGCCGCTCTGGTCGGGATGGCCCAGGCAGTTGTCGAAGCTCACACCTTCATATACCAGTGCGTTGCGGTTCCATCCTGTGCCTGATGTGTCCTCGCCCATAGAAAAGGTGCTGGTGGCGTTATTCCAGTAATGAGCGTCCTTCTGATTGTAGATTGCTACCCCATTACTCCACAAGCCGATGGGGCCAAGGTAGGTCCAGATCGCATGGGCAGTGTCCTGTGAGGGGGCGCGCGGGAATTCGCAGACAAAATACTGCGGAGCGGGCACATTAGGGTTGCCGGGCCAGGGGCCAACGGCATAGTTGGCAATCGAGTTACAGGTTACATAAACCTTCGTGGCAGAATACTGCACGAGTAACACGTTGGATTCATATCCCTGGTTGCCGCCGGTATCTATATTAGCCAGGGAATCCGGGTTGAGGATCCAGGAGGTAATATCAGGGCCCACCTGTGCATGCCCTTTGGCAGCCAGCAGGAAGAACAATGAAGCAAATAATAAGGTCTTTTTCATTTTAAGGTTAGTTTTAGTGGATTGCTTTTTAGACGGTTGTTTTTGTAAAATCCTTCCGCAAACTAAAAATAAAATTCCATCGGCCCTTGGTTCACTCTGGCATATGTAATTCAAAAATTTATCTTACCTTTCGCCCATATTTTCCGTATTAATATTAACATATAGGCTATGTTGTCTCTAACTACTCGCATGTGCAGGAAAACTGCGCTGTTAACTTTCTTGTCATTTGGCCTGTTGTGTTCCACTGCTTTTGCACAAACAGGGACGTGGACCGCACTGACACATTTGCCAACTCACTACAATGCAGGTGTGATGCTGCTGATGACAGATGGCACCGTTATCTGTAAAAACTCCAATGGCACCGGGCAGGGTACCGGGTGGGATAAGCTTACGCCGGTTAACGGCAGTTACGTAAATGGTACATGGTCCACCATTGCATCAATGGCCAAAGACAGGTTATATTTTTCTGCCCAGGTGCTACCAGATGGCCGTGTGTATGTATGTGGCGGTGAATATGGTGCCGGCGGCAAATATGGCGAGGTGTATAGCCCGGCAACTAATACATGGACCAACACCGGCGGTGCGGCGCATGTGTTTCCTAACGTAATATCAGATGCTAATTCCGAAATATTATATAATGGTAATGTGCTGCAGGCTTCGGTAGATGAGACCGGATCGAATCTCAACTACCTGTGGAATCCAACGACAAACACTTATACTGCTGGGCCTAACTGCCTGCGCGTGGACAATGAAGCGGTATGGGTAAAGCTGCCAGATAGCAGTATTGTTTTCCAGGACAATTATGGCGAAACATCTGAGCGGTATATGCCTAAAACGAACACCTGGATCAATGATGGTGTATCGCCAGTAGAATTGTTTGACCCTTATGGCAGTGAGGCTGGCGCCGGCTTTACTTTGCCGGACAGCAGTGTTTTCTTCATCGGTTCTTTACCCAATACCGCGTACTACAAACCTTCGGGCACTACCGCTCCCGGCACATGGACTGCGGGGCCGACAATTCCGGGCGCTTATGGCGCTGCGGATGCCCCTTCGGCTATGATGGCGAACGGAAAGATACTGCTGGCCGTTTCTCCTACGCCAACCAATTCAAACCATTTTCCTTCCCCTACAAAATACTATGAATTCGACTATACAACAAATACATTTACAGCTGTCGGCGCCCCAGGTGGCGGCACAAGCACTGCAAACGCTTGCTATATAGGCAATATGCTGGACCTGCCTGATGGCACTGTCCTCTTTGCAAACCAGGGTGATGACCAATACTACGTTTATACACCGGGCACACCAGCGCTTGCAGCAGGTAAACCAACGATCAGCACGGTGAACAGGGTGAATTGCGATACCTTCCAGGTGACGGGGACATTGTTCAACGGGATCACGGAAGGGGCTGCGTATGGCGATGACTGGCAGATGGAAACAAACTACCCGATCGTAAGGCTGACTAACGCTACCAACACTTATTATGCCACCGTTTACGACTGGAACAGGATAGGTGCTGTGTTAACTGGGTCATTGCCTGATACCGCAATCTTCCAATTGCCTGCAGGGCTTGCTGCCGGAACCTATTCTGTTACCGTTATCGCAAATGGAAACCCTTCAGCTCCTTTTACTATTAATACCAGTCTTGCCATTTCGCCGGCATCGCTTGTTGTGTGCCAGGGAGGTACAGCCACACTAACCGATGCGCAGACTATTGGATACTGGAGCAGCGCAAATACAGGTATTGCTACTGTCGGCTCAACCTCTGGTTTGGTTACCGGCGTTGGGGTCGGCACAACAACACTTTCTTATTCCATAGGCCAGTGCTTTGCCACGATCATTGCGACGGTAAACCTTGGCTCAGGTGCAATTTCAGGCAACCTGAATGTTTGCCCGGGATCGGTTACATCTTTAAGCAATGCTACAACCGGCGGCACATGGAGCAGCAGCAACGGAAATGCAACTGTTGACGGATCGGGAAATGTTACGGGTGTAACCGCGGGAACAGCTACCATATCCTATGCACCTCCGGCAAGCTGCGTGGCCACAGCTATAGTTACAGTTAACGCAGTTCCGGCGGCCACCATTACTCCTGCCGGCCCCACTGAGTTCTGTACGGGCGGCAGCGTTGTGCTGAATGCAAATACGGGCGCGGGGCTTACCTACCAGTGGCAGATGGGCGGTGGCAACATTACAGGAGCTACCCTTGCCTCATACACCGCAACACTTGCAGGCACCTATGCCGTTATCGAGAAAAATGCAAATGGCTGTAGCGCAACATCAGCTACAATCACTGTAACTGTTGATACGCCTCCATCAGCTACCATTACTCCTGAAAGCTCGACAACGTTCTGCACGGGCGGCAACGTAGTGCTGGATGCCAATGCCGGGGCTGGGTATAGTTATCAGTGGCAATTAGGCGGCGGCAATATTGCCGGTGCTACCACATTGTCATATACCGCTACACTGGCAGGCAATTATGCGGTTATTGTTTATAGCGGTGCGTGTAATACTACGTCCGCTACCACTACCGTTACTATTACGGCAGGGCCAGGTGCAACGATCACGCCGGCCGGGTCCACCAGCATATGCCCGGGCAGCAATGTGGAGCTTGATGCCAATACTGGTGCAGGCATTACCTACCAGTGGTTGCTGGGTGGGGTGGATATCCCTGGTGCAACGGCATTCAATTATATTGCTTCTGCAGCAGGCAACTATGCTGTTATCGTTTCCCAGGGCGCATGCGTAGTTACTTCAGCTACTACCACCGTAAATGCGCTGTCATTGCCAACAGTTACGGCAATTAATGGCGCCGGGAGCATTTGTGCTTTGCAGGTAACCACACTTACAGATGCTACCGGTGCGGGTACATGGAGCAGCAGCGATGCAACTATAGCCTCGGTGGACGCTACCGGAAATGTTACCGGTATTAATGGAGGCATCGCCACCATATCTTATACGGAGACGAACACGTGCGGCAATGTGTCGGCAACATTTGCTATGACTGTAAACGCACTTCCCGTGGTAGCATCTATAAGCGGAGCTACAACGATATGTATCGGCCAGGTATCACCGCTTTCTGACATTACCGCGAGTGGCGTGTGGAACAGCGCTACCCCGGCTATCGCAACAATTTCTGCAGGTGGGCTGGTGACCGGTGTAGCTGCCGGAACGGATAATATCAGCTATACGGTGACTAATGTGGCCGGATGCGCAGCCAGCGCTGTGACGGCTGTCAATATCGTTACACCGTTCACTTCCTCTATTACTCCCGGTAGCTCTACCACCTTCTGCACCGGTGGGTATGTGGTACTCAGCGCGACAGCAGGAGCAGGCTACACTTACCAATGGCAGGATGGCGGGGTCACTATTTCCGGCGCTACCGGGGCGGCTTATACTGCCAGCACCAGCGGGGTTTATGTTGCAGTGATTACCAATTCTTCCGGGTGTCCTTCCGCGGCGGCAGGCATTACCGTATCTGTAAATCCAAGCCCAATTGTTACACCCGCTGTAGATATTACATCCAGCCTAGGAACCGTGCTTTGCGCCACAACAGCTCTCGATACATTTACTGCAGCAGCTACCTACGGAGGCGCCGCGCCTGCCTACCAATGGTATGTGAACGGCACTGCAACAGGCACAGGCGCTACTTATTCTTACGCTCCGGCCAACGGAGATATTGTGAAAGTAGTGCTCACAAGCGATGATATATGCGCATTCCCTTCAGACAGCGCTGTAAACAGCCTGACAATGACCATAAGCCCGCTCATGACGCCTTCAGTAAGCATCACCTCTATACACTCAGACAGTACTTGTACCGGTGATACGGTACAGTTTGCGGCTGTGCCCGTTTATGGTGGCACCGCACCTACGTACCTGTGGACGGAGAACGGTATCAATGTGGCTACCGGGCCATACTATGTTTACGCTCCCATTGACGGAGACATCCTGGTACTGACCATGCAGAGCAATTATCCCTGCCTTACTACGAATATTGCAGTGAGCGATACCTTTATAGTACACGTTTTCCCTCGTACAGTTAATTCCCTGTCGGTATCGGTATCACAGTCAACGATAGGGTCGGGCGCTGTGGATACATTTACGGCAATAGCCAGTGGCGCAGGTACTTCGCCATCGTTCCAGTGGTATATCAATGGCAGCCCGGTGGCAGGTGCCAATACCAGTGTATATGTAACAGATTCCCTCAGGCAAGGCGAAATAGTGAACTGCGCAGAGACCAGCAGCTTCCTTTGTTCTGAGCCACCCTTTATATTGAGCGGCGGTATCAGCGTATCGGTAGTAGCAAGCGGCGTGAAAGAGGTTGGCAATAATGCAGGCAACTTCACACTGGTACCTAACCCGAACAATGGACAGTTCGCTATAAAAGGAAATGTAAACGGTGCAGACAGCAAAGTGGCCATCCAGGTTACCAATGTACTTGGCCAATCTGTTTATCGGAAAACAGCACAGGCAAATAATGGCAGTATCAACGAGCTGATAACTCTTGACCGGTCAATTGCCGCGGGTACTTACCAGGTCAGTGTTACCTCCGGTGAAGACCATGTTGTATTCCATGTAGTGATCAAGAAATAATCGTGTAAGAAATAGCAAAGAAAGCGCCCTCTTATGGGGCGCTTCTTTTTTGTGAGCGGGCGGATGGCATCACCATTTATTTACAACCTGCCGTAACGCAACCAGTTTTTCCAGCAATGGTTCCAATAAAGTAAGGGGGAGCATATTGGCGCCATCAGATTTGGAGATAGAGGGGTTAGGGTGGGTTTCCAGGAAGAGGCCATCAACGCCTACCGCAATGCCGGCGCGCGCTATAGTTTCTATCATTTGCGGGTTGCCGCCGGTAACGCCGCCCGGCTGATTGGGCTGCTGCAGGGAATGAGTGCAGTCGAGGGCCACAGGTACGTTGAACCCCTGCATAATGGGTATGGCCCGGTAGTCAACGATGAGGTCCTGGTAGCCGAACATGGTCCCCCGGTCTGTAAGTATGATATTGTTGTTGCCGTTTTGCTGTATCTTCTCTACAGCAAAATGCATTGAATCCGGCGAGAGGAACTGGCCTTTTTTTACGTTCACCGTTTTGCCAGTTTGTGCGGCTGCAACGAGGATGTCCGTTTGCCGGCAGAGGAATGCGGGTATCTGCAGGACATCCACATATGCTGCGGCTATGGCGGCTTCATCGGCGGAATGTATGTCTGTTACAACAGGGATATTGAATGTGCCACGAACCTTAGCCAGTATTTTCAGCGCTGCCTCATCACCTATGCCTGTGAAGCTATCCATGCGACTGCGGTTGGCTTTGCGGTAAGAGGCCTTGAAGATGATCGGAATACCGAGGCGCTCACAGATACGTACAATTGCCTCGGCGGTTTCCATCATCATTGCTTCATTTTCCACCACGCACGGGCCGGCAATGAGGAAGAAGTTGTTGGCAGTGTTTTGGGTGGGGAAGAGTGTCTGAATCATGATTCGCTTAATTGAAAGATTTACGAGGGACGAACATGGGTTGGATTATTTACCATATCGTTTTTGAAACTCTTCTGAGGTAAATACTACTCATCTTCCTTCCTCGGCCTGCTTGATGGAACGCTCTAAATGTTCCGTGTTTATGAGTGTGGAAAATAAATATTCCGTTTCATCGAATGCGTCCGATACTGTGATGTTGATCGTCTTACCTTTAAATGCGGATTTTATCGGGTTCATCACCTCAACGGTAATCTCATTCACATCCATTTGGTAAGTAGTAATCATACAACAAAATTAGCCGAAAAACGGAAGGTAAAAAAAGCAGATGCTGTAACAAGTATTTTCAAGCAGTTGAGTTTGGTAATTGTGAATAGGTCGTATTTACTAAAGGCGAACTCTGTGCCGGATTTGGGAGGGCGTAAATTAAACTGTGTCAAAGTTGAGAATTAGTCACAACTTTAACACAGATAACATGACCAAAAGACGCAATACAGGAGTCACTTTGAGTGACGAAGTCCGCCAACAAGCATTATCACAATTTAAGTCAGGGAA
>CAISPO010000055.1 GCA_903887415.1 uncultured Bacteroidota bacterium
GCCAATTG
Organism: uncultured Bacteroidota bacterium; assembly: GCA_903887415.1. Taxonomy (GTDB): domain Bacteria; phylum Bacteroidota; class Bacteroidia; order Chitinophagales; family Chitinophagaceae; genus Nemorincola. Next base: position 9 of record CAISPO010000055.1, read on the forward strand.
TATTTAGGGTAAAGCCTAAACCGCCTGACCTGCAAAAAGATATTTTCTGGAAAAACTCAACCTTGTTCCAGTAAAATCAGGCTTTCCCAAAGATATTTTGCCCTTTTTGAAAAAGTTCCGTATGTTCATGATTGTTTATATGAAAAAAGTGTATTTTTATAAAAAAACTATAGCTATATGAAAAAACTAATTACTCTTTGTTTATCCCTTTTCGTTTGCTTTTCTGCAACACATGCGCAAACAACGATCTATTCGCAGAACTTCAATACCGGCAGCGCAACCGACTGGAGCCTAAACACAACTGATCTCGGAGGTGATAACTCTATGTCCGACAATCAGTGGGTCATTAATAATGTATATGCCGGTGGTATCCTGGCAGCAGCAACTGCAAATGAGCCTTCCGGCATAACAGGATATCCTAACAGTTACTACATGCACATCTATAGCCAATTAGGCGTTTCAATCGGCCAGCCGGCAAATGATAATTTTGATGCAGGAAGCGGTTCCACGTTTTTCGCAGCACAGATCACTCCCGTTGTTACGACTGGTTACACAAACGTTTACTTTTCATTCTGGTGGCTGCGCAATGGCGATGCATCAAGTGTTGGTAAGGTGTATTACCGTACTTCAGCAGGAGGAACATGGACGCAAATACCGACTTCAACTACAACTTTTTTTGGCTCATCTGTATGGGCTGTTGACTCATTCCATCTTGCTGCTTTTGACAACCAGGCATTCCTTGAATTTGGCTTTCAATTTACAGATGGCGGCACGGGCAACGACCCGGCATTCGGCATAGATGACATCAGTGTTACAGGTACAAGTGGCACTGTTACCGCACCTGTTGCCAACTTTGAATCCTCATCCAGCACTGCCTGCACAGATAGCTGTATCTCATTTTCGAATAGCAGCGGCGGTACTATAGATAGTGTACGTTGGACCACAACACCCGCCGCTACAATAGCCGCCCCAACCAGCACTACCTCTACAAATATCTGCTTCCCTGCATCCGGAGCTTATTCGGTTAGCATTACCGCTTATAACAGCGGCGGCTCTAATACCTACACCGCTGTAATAAATGTAACACCTACCCCGCATCCTGCAATCACGCAGACCGGCGCTGTGCTTTCTGTACCCGCCGCTTATACCAGCTACCAGTGGTACAATGGCCTGTCTCCAATTACGGGCGCTACAACTAATACCTACACCATCACCACTACAAGCACTTATGGCGTTGTAGTTGATTCAGCGGGATGCCCGGGCGGCGATACGCTGACGACAGGCCCACTGCATGTAACTACGCTGAATACCTTAGCAAGCCACTATTGGATTGCACAGCCAAACAGCAGCAGCGTTATCGTGAATGCATCAAAACCAATTGACGATGCCCTTGCAATCACTATTTATGATGCCACAGGCCGTAAAGTTCTTGATGAAGTATGGGATGCCGGCAGCTATACAAAACAGATCAATGGCCTTTCAGTTGCCAACGGCCTGTATATTATTAAGCTCAGCAACGTGTACACGTCTGCTGTGCTGAAATGGCAAAAACAATAAATATATTTTAATGTAAACAAAAAGACCCCGCCTTTGCGGGGTCTTTTTGCTGTATAAAGTGTGGATTGCAGCGTTAAAAACCGTTTCTTTTAAATTTTTACTTTTGAATTTCAACCTCCGACCCTTACCTTTGCGCAAAATTTCACACCGGTAGCTACCGGAACTTTCAATATATAACTCATACTTATGCCAAACGTTGGTAAAATCAAACAAATTATCGGGCCGGTTGTGGACGTTTATTTTGGTGGCGATAGTAAGCTCCCGGAAATATTCAACGCACTGGAACTTACCCGCGAAAACGGGGACACATTAGTGCTTGAAGTGCAGCAGCACCTTGGCGAAGACAGCGTACGTGCTGTGGCCATGGATGGTACAGAAGGCCTTGTGCGCGGCACAGAAGTAAGGGACACAGGCAAGGCGATAGCAATGCCGATAGGTGACCAGATCAATGGCCGCCTCTTTAACGTAACCGGTGACGCAATCGACGGGCTTAAAGCGCCTGACAAAACAAATGGCCGCCCGATACATAACAAACCTCCTAAGTTTGAAAATCTCAGTACATCATCCGAGATATTATATACCGGCATCAAAGTAATTGACCTGATCGAGCCCTATGCAAAGGGTGGTAAGATCGGTCTGTTCGGTGGTGCGGGTGTAGGCAAGACCGTACTGATCCAGGAGCTGATCAATAACATTGCCAAAGCATATGCAGGCCTTTCGGTGTTTGCAGGTGTGGGTGAGCGTACACGCGAAGGAAATGACCTGATGCGTGAAATGATCGAAGCGGGCATCGTGAAGTATGGCGAAAAATTCAAACACAGCATGGAAAGCGGCGGCTGGGACCTCAGCACCGTGGACATGAACGAACTTAAAGATAGTAAAGCAACATTCGTATTCGGACAAATGAACGAACCACCCGGAGCGCGTGCACGTGTGGCCCTTTCCGGTCTTACAATAGCAGAATATTTCCGTGATGGAGATGGTACAGGCAAGGGCAAGGACATCCTGTTCTTCGTTGATAACATCTTCCGTTTCACACAGGCAGGCTCCGAAGTATCGGCCCTGCTGGGACGTATGCCATCGGCGGTGGGCTACCAGCCTACCCTGGCTACAGAAATGGGATTGATGCAGGAACGTATCACCTCTACCAAGAATGGTTCTATCACCTCCGTACAGGCAGTATATGTACCTGCGGATGACCTTACCGATCCGGCGCCGGCGACTACCTTCGCCCACCTGGATGCTACTACCGTACTTGACCGTAAGATCGCTGACCTTGGTATCTATCCTGCGGTAAACCCACTGGAATCAACATCGCGTATCCTTACCCCATTGATCGTAGGCGATGTGCATTACAACTGCGCAAACCGCGTGAAGCTGATATTACAGCGCTACAAGGAGTTGCAGGACATCATCGCTATCCTTGGTATGGACGAGTTGAGCGAAGAAGATAAAATGACCGTGTCACGTGCCCGTAAGGTACAGCGCTTCCTGTCGCAGCCATTCCATGTTGCGGAAGCGTTTACCGGCCTTAAAGGTGTACTGGTACCGATCGAAGAGACCATCCGTGGCTTCAACATGATCATGGACGGAGAAGTGGACGAATATCCGGAAGCATCCTTCAACCTGGTAGGCAACATAGACGATGCCATGGCCAAGGGTAAGAAGCTTATGGAGCAGGCTAAAAATTAATGTGCTAATTCGGCAATTAGACAATGTGTCAATTCACGTGTCATTGCCGAATTGCCGAATTATCAAATTCTAATTGAAAAAATGCAACTAGAAATATTAACACCGGAGCACAAAGTATTCAGCGGCGAAGTATATGGCATATTATTGCCGGGTACTGAAGGCGCTTTTGAGATATTGGACAAGCACGCGCCAATGATCGCATCACTGGGCAAGGGCAAAATGAAAGTGCTGAAGGACAAGAGCCATTCTGAAACTTACGAGATATCCGGCGGATTTATTGAAATGCTGAATAACAAAGCCAGTGTGCTGATAGAAGACGCGACAGCGCTTGATTAAGCAATACTTTCTGAATGATATTACAATGCCGGGAACAGCCCGGCATTTTTTATTCATTTCATGGCCACTTAATCCGCTGCTATAGACTGTATGGAGAGATAATGGTAGCTGGCGTCGCAAGAACCAGTTTCAACATAATTGAAACTCACATGGATCGGAAAATGCGTCGAATCAATTGCGCTCCCGGCAGGAAAAGAAAAAAAACGATAAATACTGTCATTACCATCCATTGTTAATTTATATCCGCCACAGCAGGAACATGCGCCAAAGTCAACTCCGGTAATAGTGCCCGATGCCGCAAAATGTGCTACACGGTCTTTTGTGCATGATGCCATAATCATACAACTGGCAAAAAGAATGAGCAAGGGTTTCATAAACTATATTTTTATCATGCAATTTATGAAACTATTTTAAAATAAAAAAATATTTACTGAGGCCGAAAATAATTGCGCAACCAGCATACTGATTCGTTACCGGCCCTTATTCAGCATCACCAACGCTTTATACACAGCGTTGTGCAAAATGGTGAGGTGGTCTTCATCGGGCAGTTTGGCGAAGAGCACCTTATATTCTTTCGGTTTTAAAAGGTGATACAGCTCCCCTGCATCATGTTCCATCTGCGGGCCTTCTTTACCAACCGATATATACACAGTTGCGGCGTTTTGTTTTTGTGTCTCTGATAATGAGCGCTCGTCCGGCAGCAGCGATTCCCCATCCCACCACAGGCTGGGACTTACAATGATATACTGGTTAAACAGGCCGGGATGTTTCAGGAGCACTTCGGTTGCCAGCAGGCCACCAAGCGATTGCCCGATTATTGTCTTAACCTCGCTAGTGCGGTACTTTCCTTCGATGTATGGCTCCAGCTCCTTTTCAAGGAACGACATGAATTTTGCAGACCCGCCGGTGGTAGGATAGGCTTTCTTGTCGCTGTCTATTGTGGTGGGAAAGGTAAAGTCGCGCCTCCGGTCTATATTGGCGATGCCCACAACAATTGTTTTTGGCATGGCCTCTATCATAGTCAGAAACTGCACAACGCCAACAACATGGATGAAATCCTCATCCGCCGATCCATCGAGTAGGTATATAACTGGGTATCGTGCGGCCTTAGCGGTATCATATCCGCCGGGAAGGTAAATATTCAGCACACGATTTTCAGAGAGCTCATTTGAATGTATTTGTTCGGTAACACCCAGTACGAACGGCTTTTCCTGGGCATAGCCGCCCTTCGCTGCCAACGTCGAAACAATACAAAAAACAAACACTCTTACCGTAGGAAATCCTTTCAAAAAATACATATTTACACTTTATTGTTCAAGAAGAAAATCAGTTGTATCACTAAAAAATCTTTACAAACCCTGCAAAAATGAAAATAACCCCCAAACTCGTAAGGCCATACAAAACTATCGGGAAATTAAGATGAGTGGCCGACGATGTTATCGCAAGAACACAACTAACCAGGCAAATACAGGCACCGCCAAGGATCAGCGAAAGGCCTTGCTTCCGCATTTTCATATGGTGAAGTTTGACAGCCTCTGCCACCAGCTCTTGCACGAACCGTGCATCATGGCCCTGCTGCAACAAGCGGCCTTCTATCTCCGCCTTTTTGTGCCCGGCCATAAGCAAGGTGACCACATAGGAGCAAAGCGGCAATGGCCCTGGTGTATCAGATAAGCTCATTATTAAAGAATTCTAAGTTAGTAAAATTACAGAATAGAATGCTTCATGCGGCAAACCATTTTATTTGGCCGGAAATTAGTTATTGCAGCAAATATACTTGTGGCCGGTCGCCGATAGGTTAAACCGTATAACCCATCTCTGAAAAAATACTTGCAGCAAACGAACGATTTTTTATTAATTTGCTACTCCTTAACAAAAAACACACACTACCATGTCCGTAAATCTTTGCATCGACTGGGGCAATACCAGCGTGAAAGCCGCAATTTTTGACAGCGAAACTTTGCAAAAACAATTTACTTTTTCACCTGCGGATGCGCTGGAAAAGATAACCGCAATAATAAGCCAGCATACTCCTGTTAAGGCTATTATTTGTTCGGTAGTTCGCAAGAACGACGAACTGGAAAACCTGGTTCACTCGCATATAAAGCATGTAATCACACTGGACAGCAATACCCGCCTGCCTATACACAACGGCTATCTTTCCGGAGATACACTGGGGCCAGACCGTATAGCGCTGGTGGTTGCCGCCCATATGCAGCACCCGGACAAGAACAACCTGGTCATCAGCACGGGCACATGCGTTACTTACAACTTTGTACAAAAAAATAAAATGTTCCGCGGCGGTGCTATTTCTCCCGGCCTGAACATGAGGCTACAAGCCATGCACACCTTTACTGGCAAGCTGCCGGAGGTAAGCATGGATGGCGAGCTGATATTGCTGGGCTATGATACGGCCACTTGTATGCGCAGCGGCGCCGCTTATGGCATTGCCTTTGAAATAGATGGCATGGTGAGTGAGTATGAGCGCACACAAACCGATTTTAACGCGATATTAACGGGCGGTGATGCCCCATTCTTTGCAAGCAAAATTAAAAGTAAGATATTTGCCGACCCTGACTTATTGTTGAAGGGATTGAATCTAATTTTAAACCATAATGTTTCTTCCCCACGCTAAGTCTTTATTAGTTGTCCTGTTCGTTTTTGCAGCATCCTCCCTGTTTGCCCAAACAGGGTCAACAAGCAACCCGCTTGCAGACAGGGAGAACAACCCCTATTCAAAATACGGCATTGGCGAGCTACAGAATGGCAACAGCACTGTTCTGAAGGGTATGGGTAATATTACTTCTGCTTTCGAGAATCCCTACGAAATAAACACTGATAATCCCGCATCATACTCATTCCTGAAACGCACCACTTACGAAGTGGGCATGACGGCCAGCACCCGCAATGTGAGCAGCGATGGTTCATCTTATACCACCGGCACAGCAACACTTTCTTACCTTACTATTGGCCTGCCTGTAGGTAAAAACGCAGGGCTTTGTTTTGGGTTCAAACCATACTCGCACTCGTTTTATTCGCTGGTGGATACTATTTTTTCGGCCACTTCGCCGCTGGGGGAAACAGTAAGGTCTTATAATGGCGATGGCGGGCTGAATTATGCCTATATCGGCGCTGCTTATCAGTACAAGGGTTTCAGCATTGGCTTTAATGCCGGCTATATGTTTGGTACTATTACCAAAAATACAAATGTTGCATCTATAGATACCGTGCTTACCGACAGGTCATACACTGCCGATTTCGCAAACTACACCCGCATAGGCGGTATCTACTGGAAAGGCGGCGCAATGTGGGAACACAAGCTCGATTCAAACTTCACACTCCGCATAGGCGGTACGCTTACATTGAGTCAGAATATCAGTGAGCGGCTCAATGCCTACCAGGTAAGCATATATAATTTTGGTGATACTATAGTGAATGACACCAGCACTTATTCTGGAGAATCTCACGGGAAATTAAAGCTGCCCATGTCCTACAGCCTGGGAGCAATGCTGGTAAGCAACAATAAGTGGAGCATTGGCATTGATTATACGGCTACGCAATGGAGCGGGTTCAACAGTTCACCCGATGCAACGATGAATGACTTTATCGCAAAAAGCTCATACAAGGCCAGCATCGGCGGCGAACTCACTCCAGACGCCAATAATATTCGCAACTATTATTCCAGGATCACCTATCGCCTCGGCCTTTATTATGGCACAGATTACCTCACTTTTCAAAATACACAGTTACCGCTTTACGGTGTTACGCTCGGGGCCAGCTTGCCGTTCCGCCGTTCTTTCTCCCACCTGCACACCTCGCTTGATATTGGCCGCATCGGCACAAGTGCCAATAACCTGATACAGGAAACATACGTTCGCTTTTCCCTGGGTATGTCATTTAATGACCTTTGGTTCATTAAGCGCAAGTATGATTAATTGGCGTTCAAAATATTCATATCGCGGTATTACACGGATACTCATTCCGGGCATTTTGTTTTTTGCCGCGCCTTCGTGTAAGAATGACCCTAATGAGATAAGGGCCCTCACCGGCAAGCCGAACCAGGCAGAAGACCACGCCCAGGATGTTACCGTTATTTATAGTAAGACCGGCAAAATAAATATGCGCATTTTCGCCCACGATTTTGTGCGCAACGAAAGCGCAAAACGCCCGTATATAGATATGAACACCCACCTGAAAGTGGAGTTCTTTAACGACAGTACCGGATCAGTGGATGATATACTTACTGCAGATTCATCCAGGTATTACGAAGCCCAGGGCGATATGATCATCTGGGACAGTGTGCAGATCATTACCAAAAAAGGAGAGAAGCTGAATACAGACGAGCTTATATGGAATGCCGGGGCTCAAAAATTCTTTACCGAAAAACCAGTACGCATTACCACACCCACTGAAGTGATCTATGGCGACGGAATGGAAGCAAATAGTGATTTCTCCTGGTACCAGATCACAAATCCGAAAGGCACGGTGCAGGTAAATAAAGGAGAAGTGCCCCAGCAATAGTGCATTACTCCCTGTACCAAAATCCCCGATGATAGCCTGATTGACATGAAATAGTGTTTCGCTAAAAATCTCTCGCCAAGACGCAAAGGCGCAATTCTCCTGTTTTGTTTTAAAGACCGCAAAGCGCAAGTACGCTTCTTGTTCCTTGTTTTCAGGCACATGAATATTTACACATGCATTTGGCGGGCTTAAGAACGAAATGAGATGGCTGCGAGCTTTGCGTCTTTGCGCGAAACCTTTATGATTTAGCGAGAAAACCTTTTATTACTTGGGAATAGTCACCAGGAAAGAGGACCCTTCTGATACTGCGGAATTGAGCTTTATGGTCCCGTCTAATTTTTCCACCAGTCTTTTTACTATGGCAAGGCCTATACCCATACTTTCACCGTCTTTGATCTTTCCGCTCAGTTTTTCAAACAGCTCAAATATTTTTTCCCTGTCCTCTTCTGCGATGCCCGGCCCATTGTCTTTTACTTCAAACAAGTATGCCGTATTATCTTCCTGAAAAGTCATATCCACTTTCACCGGGTCGCTTACATTATACCTGATGGCGTTGTGCAGCAGATGCAGGAATATCTGCTTCAGTGCCGTGCGCGAAGTGTACATCTCCGCATCTCCTTTAGGATAACTGATAATAATGTTGGGCGGCAGGTTAAGTTGCCCTATCACTTCTTCTGCAAGGCGCGGGATACTTATATTCTCTTTGGGTCCCACAGGCTGCAGCGAAGTTCTTGTATAGCTAAGGATACCGCTAACCAGGTCTGATAAGTGGTATGCGGCATCGTTCAGGTAATCAATATACCCCCGCCCGTCATCATCAAATTTAGGGGCATAATCTTCCTTGAGCAGGTGGGTTAACGAAATGATATTGTTCAGCGGGCTCTTCAGGTCGTGAGATGCAATATGGGCTATTTTGCCAAGGTCATCAAAAGCCATTCTTAACTCTGCCTGCTTTCTTTTGTACTGAGCGGTCATTTCACGCAACTCCATACGCGCCACTATATGCCTTGCCAGGGCTTGCAATGCACCTGTCTGATGGCTATCCAGCTTTCGTGCTATTTTATCCATGATACAAAGTGCGCCGGATACATGCCCTGCGGCAGCAAGCAATGGAACTTCGGCATAAAAGACAATAGCGGCATCCCCATCCAGGCAGGGATGGCCCTGAAAACGTTTATCCTTAGTGAGGTCAGGGACAATAAATAACTCTCCGGGGTTACCGGCTACGCTCCGTGACAACGGCAGATACCCGCGCATTGCTGAAGTACTCAGCCCGTTAACGGATTTAAACCATTGACGGTCCGTGTCCATAACGCCTACCAGCGATTCGGGAGTATTGCAAATTTGCGATGCAATTTGAATAATATCAGCAAAATCAGCGTCAGGCAATGTACCTGGAACATAAGACATAGGCTTCCCAATTAAGCTCTCCTGTTCACTAGCCGGCGTCGGTGCAATTTTCATTAATGCTTATGCAATTATTTGGTAAAGATAGTTTTTTGCTATGAATAAATTCGCGCCGTTCAGCAAGTTCCTGATTCTTTCCGGCACTAAATTAAGCTAAGAAACGGCGAATGAACATACTAAATTGATAAACAACATTTTAGTATGCTAAATAAATTATAATGTTATATCGAATTTTTCTCCTGCTCCTCTCAGTTCTTCCACCACGCTGTCCACAACGGGAATACCACTGCCCATTCTTTCTTTTTCCATTTCCCGCTCCGGGTCGCCGGGTATCAAAACCCTGTCTGCGCCCGCGGGCTTTGCATTCCGGAAGCGGGTTATCCAGTTGTCCATATGTTGTTTAAATTCATCTGCAGTACGAAAAGCATCTATCCTCATCGCGCCGAAGAAGTGGCCAAGTCCTTGTCCTGGCATATTTTCCGGCATCGGTACATAGGCCGGGAAAGGAGGCGCCCAGGGGCCGTAGCTGGCGCCGCTGAGCACTGCGGAAAAAATATCTACTATGCCGCCCAGTGCATAACCTTTATGGCTGCCATGCTCCCGGTCACTGCCCAGCGGAAGCATGGACCCGCCTTTTTTCAGCTCATTTGCATTTGTCGAAGCATTTCCCGCGTTATCCTGCACCCAGCCCAAAGGTGCCATGGCATTCTTGCGCTGCAGTATTTCCAGCTTACCATTCGAGGCTGTCGTTGTCGCAAAATCAGCGACAAATGACGGCTCCTTTCCTGCTGGTATCGCTACAGCGATAGGGTTGGTGCCCAGCATACGCTCTACGGAAAATGTAGGCGCTACCAGTGCACTGGCATTGGTCATAGCAATACCTATCATATCATGCGGCAGGGCCATCATAGCATGATAGCCTGCTATGCCAAAATGGTTGCTGTTTCTTACACTTACCCATCCAGTGCCAACATTCTTCGCCTTATCTATCGCTACCTGCATAGCAAATGGCGCAACCACCAGTCCCAGCCCTGCATCGCCATCTACTACTGCCGTTGATGGGGTTTCATGTACGATCTTTATTGAGGGAGTTGCATTTACCCGTTTGGCTTCCCACAGCCGGATATAGCCGGTAAGCCGCGCAACGCCATGACTATCAACACCCCTGAGATCGGCGGACAATAAAACTTTTGCAGCCAGGGACGCATCATTCTCAGGGCAACCCATTGCAATAAAAACAGAATAAGTAAAATGATATAAATGATCGTAAGAAAATGTTTGCGGCATGGGCGCAAATTACTTAGAAACCAATTCTGATAAAAAGGACATTTTGGTAACAAATGTGCATAACCATTTGCAGGAATGTTCCCCTGTAATGGTTATTATACCTACTTTTGCGCCACAATATTCTAAAATCGATTCAATCCATTTAAAATGAAAATTATTTCTACACTTGTTTTGTGTGCTGCTTTCGGATGCAGCGCAGTGGCGCAAACTACCATCACGAACGGCGGATTTGAGAATTGGGGGAACGCTAGCCCTGGAATTTCCGGACCAGTTGGCGAACCCACAAGTTGGTATTCCAACAAATCGGGCGGAGGGCTTGCAGATCTTGGGCCGCAAACTTGCTTTAAAGACAGTATAGATCAACACTCTGGCCTTTACTGTGTAAAACTAATTACAGAAAGTGGTATAGCAGTCGTGAATGGTGTTGTAACAACAGGTGTGGTAGATGCTCCTTCCGCGACAATAACCACTAAAGATAGTGGCTATGTCGGCACTGTTAAATATGTATCATCCGGGACATCAACAGACGACAGGCGCATGGCTTTCACAGGACGCCCTGATAGCCTTGTTGGATGGTATAAATATACACCAGGCGGCAGTGGAGAAATGGGTAAGATACGTTGCATACTGCACACGGGCGATTACTTTGATCCTGAAACACCTACTAACTCTTATCACCCAATCACATTTGCTAACAGAATAGCAGATGATACATTTTTTACCCCATCTGCTACTGTAAGTACATGGACCCGTTTCAGTGTTCCGTTTACTTATTATAGCACCAGCAGTCCGACATACATAATGATCAATGCAACCTCATCGGCCAACCAGGCAACTACCATATCGGGCAGTACACTTTGGCTTGACGATTTGGAAGTAGTGTATGCACCAGCAATCACATGCAATACCGTTACCAGCCTTGCTGCAAGTGCCATAACAGCCACAAGCGCCACTATTAGCTGGACAGCAGTTTCCGGGTCGCTGGGATATGTATATGCGGTTGACATGAGCGCTACCCCTCCGGCCTCAGGCACATTTACTACATCCACAAGCGTATCTGTAACCGGCCTTACCGCCGGTACCGCTTATTATGCACATGTATATGACAGTTGTGCTGTTGGCAGCGCATCGGGATGGGTAACAGTGCCATTTGCGACTACATCTGCCAGCGGCTGCAATGCAGTAACCAGCCTTGCCGCCAGCACCATTACCTCCAACTCCGCTACAATAACCTGGGGGGCACCATCTGGCTCTGTGGGTGCCGAATATGAAATAAATACGACTTCCTCTGACCCAACAGATAATGGCACAGCTACCACAGCATCAACCTATAATGCTACTGGCCTTACTTCAGCTACTAATTACTACGCGCATGTTCGCGATAGCTGCGGGGCTACCTCGCTTTCAGCATGGGTCACAACACCGTTTACTACTTTGAGTACTGCCGGCTTCAATAACAGCGTTGCGCTCGGATTTGGTGTTACCGCTTACCCTAACCCGGTAAAAGATGAATTGACGATAAATATTACAGGTGTTGAAAACATCTCCGGCCGCATTGAACTCATGGATTTATCAGGCCGTATCATTAAAGCCGTGGCCGTGAATACAGACGTTGCAAATATGAGCATGTCGGGTCTCCCTGCCGGGGTTTACGTTATACGGTACACTGACTCAAAACATACACAAACAATAAAGGTTAGCAAACAATAAAACTATATTTCAGGGAATGTTTTTTAGAACACTTGCTGTTTGCACAGCATTAACGGTGATGGCTACCTTTAATTCACCTGCGCAAACTACAGGTGTTCTGAAAGGCAGGGTTACGACCTCAAGCAACAACGAAGCACTCACTAATGCCACCATTCGGCTTGTGAATAATCCTGCCAAGGGGACAGTAACTGACCCTGACGGTATTTATTCGCTGGTGCTGGACACCGGGTATCAAAAACTGACATGTGAATATATAGGGCTGTTGCCTGACACATTTGTCGTGCATATTAGCAAAGACGCCATTACCGATAAGAACATTCCGCTACAGCCATCCTCCGGATTATTGAACACTGTGGTGATTTCCTCAGGAAAATTCAACCAGAAACTAAATGAGCTGACCGTATCAATGGAGGTGCTTAAGCCTGCAATGATCGCCAATAAAAACACTACCAGTATAGAAACAGCATTGGAGCAAGTACCCGGCGTTACCATTATTGACAATGACCCACAAATACGCGGCGGCAGCGGTTTCACATTTGGGGTTGGCAGCAGGGTGGCAATTTTACTTGATGGCCTTCCCATGTTAAGTGCGGATGCGGGCAGGCCGGAATGGAATTACATGCCTGTAGAGAATATATCGCAGGTGGAGGTGATAAAGGGTACATCGTCGGTACTCTATGGATCATCGGCTATAAACGGAGTGATCAATCTGCGTACAGCCTATCCTACAAGCGAACCAAAAACCATTATCAGTTATTCAGCGGGCGGTTATAGCGCACCGGCGCAACCGGCACAAAACTGGTACGACGGCTCCATACCCGGCTTTACGAACCTCAACTTTCTTCATTCAGAAATAATAAACAAAAACATAGACTTCGTAATAGGGGGCAATTTCAATATTGACCAGGGATATATCGGGCCTCCACCGGCCCAAGGCTACCTGCCACAATACGTAAAAACCGCCTTTCTGCTCCCTGATACTACCCCCGGCCTTTCTAATAAAGATATGCTGAAAGAAAGGGCACGGCTAAATTTCAATCTTCGATTCCGAAATAAAAAAATAACCGGCCTCAGCTATGGTATTAATGGCAATGGCATGCTTAATAAAACAAATATGCCCCTGGCGTGGCTGAACGATTCATCGGGACTGTATAAAGCATATCCGGGGGCCGTACTATTGGAAAACCAGACCTATTATAATATCGATCCCTTTATAAGATATGATGCCGGCAACGGGGTGGTACACAGCTTACAGGCCAGGGTCTTTCATACCAATGATCAAGTGACTGGCAACCAACTGAAAGGCGATACGTTGACCGGCAGTAACCGATCGCCTGGAGATACAGTATCTAACCAATCTACCCGCGGCACCGTATATTATGCAGAATACCAGTTGCAAAAAAAATATCCTGACCTTGATGCTACATTCACCGGAGGTGTCGTGGCTAATATCGCTACATCACATTCCCAGATATACGACTCGAGTGGAACCCCAGACAATAGAATGACTAACCTCGCCGGATATATACAGCTTGACAAAAAAGCATGGGACATACTGAACTTATCCGGAGGTGTCAGGTACGAATACTATCAGACAAATAATCAACAGGGTGTTTCTACTCCCATATACAGGGCTGGCGCCAGCCTGCAGATACTACCCGGCACCTGGATACGCACATCCATAGGCGACGGCTTTCGTTATCCCACCATCACGGAAAGATTTATAACTGACAAAGCGGGACTCTTTGGTATATTCCCTAATCCGGGTTTACAACCGGAGACTAGCAGGAATTTCGAATTGGGTATCAAGCAGGGTTTTAAGATAGGCAATTGCATGGGGTATTTTGACCTTGCAGGCTTTCAGCAAAACTATCACAATACTATCGAATATCTGTTTGGCACGTGGGACCCAAGTGTAGCAATAGTCGGTTTTAAATTTGTAAATACCGGCGATTCCAGGGTTAGTGGCGTTGATATGTCTATGGCTTGCTCTACGCCGGAAAGCAACAAAAATTTTGGACTAACCGCATTGGTGGGGTACACTTATATTGACCCGGTATGTCTGAATCCAAACTATGTTTACGATACCACTCATAACCTTTCCGGTACCACCGTCGCCAATACATTTAAAAACACAAGCCTGAACCCGGCCGGAAATGTATTGAAATACAGATTTAAGAATATGGTCAAGCTGGACATCGAAGCACGCGTGCATAAGTTCGCGGCGGGTGTGAGCTATCGGTATTACAGCAAAATGCAGAATATTGATACTGCATTTGCTGAAATAGAGGGCCTTACAAATACTATCAACGGCGTCTATTCACAATTTCAATCTATTAGCATCGTCAATTACTGGCAAACGCATAAAAGTTTCAGTATTTTTGATGCACGCATCAGCTACAAGCTCAGCCTGAAACATAAGCTGTCTGTGATCTGCAACAACATCTTCAATGTAGCGTACTTCCTCAGGCCTCTGAAAATAGAGCCGCCGCGTACAACTTCGGTACAATATGTATATACCTTTTAAGGGGAGAATTCAGTTTAGTAATAAGAAAGCGTACCGTCGAACTGCCCATTAGTAACAGTAGTACCGTCAGCCGTAGTAAGAGAAAATTTCCCTTCAAATCTGCCTGATGATGATTTTTCAACCACCTGTATCCAGCCAGATACCGCCGCTGTGCCACCGCTGCCCGAAGCAGAGGTAACTACCGATGCCGTAGCGCTGCCCGGTACGGCATAATAACCCTCCGCATTCGGAACCCTAAGTGTAATACTTGGCTGTGTAGCAGTGCCGGGAGTGTAAATACTGGTAGTGCTCGTAATGATCGTCATCTGTGGGTTATGGGTAGTAGTATCTGCATGAAAGATAACCGCAGGCGTGCCCGATGCCGAATACGCGATCGTATCTATTGTTCCAACAACACTATTTGGATAGTCCGTTTGCTTATCGCAGCCGGTGAAAGAGTATAAACATATTATTGCAAGGGAAACAAAAACAAGTATTTTTTTCATCATCGTTTTGATTATAAAGGCGAAAGATAATAAAAAATACGTTTTTGCAGCAATTGCAGCAAATGTTCTGTTCAAAAAATCAATAAATGGGAGACGAGCGCCGGAAAGCTGCTATTACTTATAACCGAAATTCGCTGAAAACTTTTTAGCTTCTTCAACCTTTCCAAACAACGGGACAACATACTTTTTCAAATCATTATTGATTACCGCATGAGGAAACAGCTCGGAAAAAATCTTCTTAATTCCCCCTATTGTCTTTCGTTGCTCTCATAGTATGAATTCAAAAAGCTTGCTCTTATTTTCTAAGAAATTTTTCATATTCATCTGATGATAACTCTGCCTGCTTTAAAATGTCAAGAATCAGCGACCGTTTCAAATCTGAGCTACCATGAAACGGAATAGTTGTATATCTGCCATCAGGATGACGGTAAAACTTGTGACTACCTTTTTGACGGATAAATGAAAAACCCATTTTCAATAAAATCCGCTCAAGCGACCTTGCATCGGTAAGTGGAAATCGGCTCATCTATCCACCATTATTTGTTGAAGCCCGACAAATTCAGGTAAACATGCCAATTCTTCATCAGTTAATTCTTCAAGGCATAACTCCACCACTTCTTTAAGGTTAGTATTCAATTCGTCAAGAGTTTCTGCCTGGGTATGGGCACCCGGCAAAGCGGGAACCCGTGCCGTATATCCGCCCGACTCATTGTCGCGTTCTATTTGCGCTGTAAAAGAATAACGTTGCATATTCAAATTTACACCAAAAAATTATATCTCTTATCAACCTATCCACCTTTTAACTTATCTCCCTATCAACCTCTCATGTTATCCTCGTACCTTTGCGCCTCTTATGCACTACGTTTCAGCAGACCGGATCAGCAAATCTTACGGAATAAAGCCTCTTTTCACCAATATCACTTTTCACATTAGCGAAGGGGATAAAATAGCCCTTATTGCCCGTAATGGCAGCGGCAAGTCAACACTGCTCAAAATACTCGCAGGAAAAGACACACTGGATGATGGCACACTTTGGGTGCATAAGGACGTTACCGTGGCGTTGTTTGAGCAGGAGCCACAGTTTGCAGAAGAACTGTCTGTGCTGGATAATATCTTTCATTACCGGCACCCTGTTGCCGAGGCAATGCGCAATTATGAGAAGATACTTGCTGATGGATCCAAAGACCACGTAGCGCTTTCGGCCGCCCTGGCCAAAATAGATGAGCTCGGCGCATGGGATTTTGAAGCCAAGGTGCACCAGATACTCAATAAGCTCAACATAAAAGAGCTGGACCAGAAAGTAAAAACGCTCTCCGGCGGACAGCGCAAGCGGGTAGCGCTTGCACAAGTGCTCATAGATATTGGTTTTGAACACAAGCATGTGCTGCTGATAATGGACGAGCCCACCAACCACTTGGATGTGGGTATGGTAGAATGGCTGGAGAATTACCTCAACCAGCAAAAGGTAACGCTGCTGATGGTAACCCACGACCGCTACTTCCTGGAAGATGTGTGCGATGAAATATGGGAACTGGACAACGAGGTGCTCTACACTTACGAAGGCGACTACCAGTCTTACCTGGAGAAGAAAGCGGCGCGTATAGAAAACACAATTGCCAACATAGATAAAGCACGCAACCAGTTTCGCAAAGAGCTGGAATGGATGCGCAAGCAGCCCAAGGCAAGAACCACTAAATCAAAGAGCAGGCAAGACAACTTCTATGAGATAGAAACCAAAGCCAAGCAAAAGGTAGTGGACAACCAGGTGGAGCTGCAAATGAAGATGAGCCGCCTGGGCGGCAAAATAGCCGAGCTGAAGAAAGTATATAAAAGCTATGGGGATAAAGTAATACTGAAAGGCTTTGATTATACCTTCAAAAAAGGTGAGCGTATTGGCATCATAGGCCAGAATGGCGCAGGCAAAAGCACCTTTCTGCAGATGCTACAGGGCCTGGAACCGCAGGACAGCGGCAAAATAAACATTGGCGAAACGGTGATTTTCGGCAACTTCTCGCAGCAGGGCTTGGAAATAAAAGAGGATATGCGGCTGATAGAATTCGTGAAAAACATAGCCGAAAACTTCCCCCTCGCTGATGGAAGCACGATCACAGCTTCGCAATTCCTGACGCTTTTCCTTTTCCCGCCGGAGCAGCAATATACCTACCTTTCCAAGCTGAGCGGGGGCGAGAAAAAACGCCTGCAACTGCTGGCCGTCCTCTTCCGAAACCCCAACTTCCTTATTCTTGATGAGCCCACTAACGACCTCGACCTCCCTACCCTTTCTGTGCTTGAAAACTTCCTGGATGACTATCCTGGCTGCCTCGTCATTGTATCGCACGACAGGTACTTTATGGATCGGCTGGTGGACCATTTGTTCGTGTTTGAAGGCGATGGCGTAGTACGCGATTTCCCCGGCAATTATTCCAATTACCGCATAGAAGAAAGAGCAAAAGAAAAGAAGATCCCGATCACCGGAACTAAAAAAGCGGAGGACGAAGTGCCCAAGCCGGTGGCAAAACCCGTTGCCGTGATTCCTGAAAAAAAGAAGTTCTCTTTTAAAGACAAGCGGGAATACGACCAACTGGAAAAAGAGATAGCCGCACTGGAAGCAGAGAAAGTAACCATCACCGAAAAAATGATGGACGCAAACCTCAACTACGACCAGGTGCAGCAGCTCAGCAACCGCATGGTGCATATCACCCAATTACTCGAAGAAAAAGAAATGCGCTGGCTGGAGCTGAGTGAGTATATTTCTTAGCAGTAAAAGTAGTAGCCGCTAATAATATCCGTAACTCATCCTACTTCACCCGCTCCCTCGGAGAGGAACGGGGAGAAGTCGCTGTTAATATTTCTATATAAAATTCCTCCAACGGGTATTTTCCTCTATTTTTGCACTCTAAAATTTAAAAAACGAAAGATGAAAGCAATTAAATTATCCATACTGTCTGCCCTGATGCTGACAGCAGGGGTTACCGCGGTGAAGGCACAAACAGCCGATGAGATCATCCAGAAACATATAGACGCTATTGGCGGTACTGACAATTGGAATAAGATCACCTCCATGAAGAAGGTATGCAGCATGAGCATACAGGGCATGGATATTGGCTATACCGAAACTATCGTCAATTCTAAATTGTATCGGACTGATGTTTCTGCCATGGGCATGAACGGCTACGTGATCGTTACGCCGAAAGAAGGATGGATGTACCTGCCTATGCAGGGCATGGACAAAGTAACCCCAGTACCAGCCGAACAACTGAAAGGCGCAGGAGAGAAAATGAATACCCGGATCTTCATGCTTGCCGACAAAGCGGGCATTGATAAGTCGGAATACATCGGCAGGGACACGATCACCAACATACCGTGCTTTAAAGTGAAGATCACCAACAAAGACGGCAATGTACAGACCGACTATTTTGATGCAGCTACTTATTACCTGGTACGCACAGAAATGACTGCCGGCGACCAGGAGCTTGCCCTGAGTTTTAGCGACTTTAAAAAACAGCCCGAAGGCATTGTAATGCCGATGACCATGACCTCCCCTATGGGTATGGGCGACCTGACTGTAAAGTCAGTGGAAATAAATAAGCCTGTAGCAGATGACGCCTATAAGCCTAACCCTACGGATAAAAAATAATTCCTGCTGTAGAGAACTCATAAAAAAACCATCCCGGCAGTTGCCGGGATGGTTTTTTTATGCAATGTCATACCTGCAAACAGATTCATCTTATCAATTCAAAATCTCCCTTCATAATATGCGGTTGACCAACAAGGTCATAATTTATCAGGTAGAAATAAGTCCCTATTTCCTGGGGCACGCCATTAAACATGCCATCCCATCCGGCATAGATATCCTGGGTATAAAAAACACGTTGCCCCCAACGATTGAAAATACTAAATGAAAAATTCCGAAACAGCGCTAACTGGCCACCAACACGGATTATATCATTCCGGCCATCATTATTAGGTGTAAATGCATTTGGCAGCCATATAAAACAACTGTTGTTGAAATCGGCCTTTACTGAATCGCTTATACTTCCGCAAATGTTGCTCATGGTAGCAATATATACTCCTGTCTTTGAAACGGTAATATTGGCAGCAGTATCGCCTGTGCTCCATACTGTTGAGTTTACACCCGATGTAATAGTATATTGCGACCCTGCACATAGTGTGGTGTCAGGACCCAGATAAAAAGGTCCGGGAGAAGATAGCGACTGAACAATGAAGGTATCTGCAAGGACAGGGATACTGCACGTGCTGCTACAATACACCACGTATGTGCCGGGCTGAGCAATATTTAGTTTTTGGGTTGTATCACCATTAGCCCAGTAATAGTTTGAATACCCACCGGGCGCTGATATAACACTGTTCAAAGAGTTACACAAATAGGCATGTTGCTGAATAAAACCCGTATCTGCAACTCCAAGAACGCTGCTATATTTTCCAACATAAAAAAGTTCAGTTCCGGTTGAGCCTCCTGAAAATGTGTCGGGGCCTAACACAAAAGCGGGAGCGCCATACCAATCGCTGCAAATAAATACATTGCCCTTGGGATCTACGGCTATGCTATTCTGATCATCGCCACCCGAGCCAAGGCCGGAATAGCTAATGACACCACCGGCAAGCGTGTAACCGGCAATAAATATCGGATCATTGCCACTGACTAACGATAATATATGGTCATCTATATTTACGTCCTGTGAATATTCGCCGCTCACCCACACTTCTCCACATCCAGAAAGACCGATAGAAAATCCATATACTTGATTTGCCGTAGAGCCTATTGTCTTACTCCACGTCGCTACGTTTCCCGGAGAATATTGCACCAGGTACAACGCCAGAAATGGCACAGCGTCTGGGTAAGTACGTCTGACAGTCGCTGCGCCAAAACTTATAGAAGTATCCCCAAATCCTCCGGTCATATATATGTTTCCATAAGGATCGCTGGCTAAACCTACTGCATAAGCACCATTGCTGCCACCAGCCGCTTCCGCCCACAGTGGTGTACCAGCCGGTGAAAACTCAGCAATATACGCACGGGCAGCACCCGAGCTAACCCCAGCACCGCCGCTGCTGACAAACGAATCCGTAATCACGGAAGTGCCTACTGTAACGGAAGGTGATGAGAAAGAACCTGAAATATAAATGTTTCCAGAAGGGACAACAGTAATACCACAAGCATAGTCATTAGATGTACCTCCAATGCTGCTAGCCCAGGCCAATGCGCCGGATGGATCATATTTGGCGATGAAAACATCTTCTGTGAGCCCGCTGCTTGCGTCAGCATTTGTTAAAGTATAGGAACCTATGCTAATAGCCGTTTTGCGAAAGCTCGAAGTGATATAAATGTTACCGTAGGAATCAGTAACAACCCCGCCGCCGCTTATAACGCCAGGGCCTACAGAACCATAATCGCCGGAGACATTTCCATCACTTATTGCCCAAAGTAATGCGCCGGTAGGGCTATATTTTGCAAGAAAATATTGGTTATCCAATGAGCCGTAAATATTTGTAAGAGTTGTCGCACCAATAGTTAAAGCCGGGCTGTCGAATGAACCAAAAACAATAAGATCTCCGTACAGATCGGTGGCCATATTATACAAAACAGCATCTCCATTCTGAGTACCGTCCGCCCATAAAACAGTTCCACTACTATCATATTTTACCCATATAGCCTGTGACCCACTGCCAATGGGTAGGTGTGGAACAGTGACGGTTCCAAATGTGGCCGGAATGCCTTCATAATTAAATCCGCCGCCGTAAACATTTCCCCATATATCCGTAGCCACGGCATAGGCGTCAACTCCGGATCCTGTATTGCTTCTCCCCCATAGCCATTGGCCAGATTGTGCGGTTGCGACGGGTAGTAAAAATGCGGAGAATAATAGGGTAAAAATAAACTTCATAGGTTAGGTGTATAAGAATAAGCAGAAAAGGAAAAAATGCTATAATTCTGCATTAGTCAATGTAAATATACGGACAATATGAACATTCATTGGGTTGAAGAATTCCTGATAACTTCATAAAAAACCATCGCGCTCTGCGATGGTTTTTACGGAAATTATTTCTTCGCTCTGAGAATTTGCACATTATCTCATTTGCGCATTGTTTACCTCACCAGCGTCAGGTCACCTTTCTCTTCTATGGTGTTACCGCCGCAATCATAACTGATAAAATAGTAGTACACGCCCATATCCTGCGGCACTCCCCCAAAGCTGCCGTCCCATTGCGGGTCCGAATTGGCGCTCTCAAATACGGTCTGTCCCCAGCGGTTCACAATACGGAATTCATGGAAATTATGATAGCCGTTGAATATTGGCCGGAACTTGTCGTTTAGCCCGTCCCCATTGGGTGTGAACGCAGTGGGGAACAATACAGAGCAGCACGCATCCGGGCTAAACTGCTGGCTGGCAGAAGCTGTGCAGCCAAAAGGATCTGTAACCGTCAGTGTGATATTCGTTCTTCCCTGCTGCAGCTTGCCCCATATGTTTGGCTGATTGTTGTTGTTGAAGCAATGCTCCGGCTGCCACAAATAAGAGCAGGTCGCATCCTGGTAATGTGCTTTGAATAGGATGCTGTCCTCCAGACACAATGTGCCGGTTGACTTAGGTATAGCAGTAAACGTAGCGTCTGGCTGTGGATGAACATCTATCGTATCTATTATAGGCACCGAAGGGCAAAGCAGGTTGGAAACTGCAGTAAGCGTAACAGAATAGATACCTGCAGATGGGAAGGTAACAATGAACGGCCCTCCGTGATTGGATGAACCTGCTAATACGGTAGCTCCGCCAAAATTCCAGGTATAGTCCGTAACGCCCGGTCCCACATACGACAGCGCAACGGTAACCGAATCTCCAAAGCACACATTTGGTTTCACATAAAAAGCCGCATTCGGTGAATTGATATATACGGTCATTGGCAGTGTGTCTTTTGCATTACATGCAGCATATCCGTCCCCTACGGTCAGCATAATGTAGTTGGCTCCCGATACGGTGTCGTAATACATAGTTATACTTGGATCAGACGCAGACGAACCGGCATAGAGAACACCGTTTGAGGGCAGCGTCCATGAGTATATTTCGCCAGGGAAAGTAGGGCCTGAATAAGTGAAGCTGATGGTATCGCCCTGGCAAGCTGTTGGCCGCGCAGGTACTATAGAAAATACAGGGTGTATGTGCACCGTAACCACAAGCGGCGCGCGGGCGCCTTCGCAGCCTGTCACATTCTGACTCACATACCAGGTAGTAATACCCGGGGTGCCTGTAGGCGGTACCGGCGCTGTTGCTGTACCTGCTCCACCGGCAGGGACTGTGTACCACATCAGGTTTATTCCTGTTGCTGTTAATGGCCCGGCAGTTTCATTCTGGCAATAATCAAGATTTGAAGTAATCGGCGCCGCCGGCAGCGGGATAACCATCATTGGCGCTGTGATGATACAACCTGTCCCCAGCGTATAGGTAATGGTTGCAGTTCCAGCCGAAACGCCGGTAACCAATCCTGTGGCATCTATGGTGGCTATAGCCGTATTGTTACTCACCCACGTACCACCGGGGCTGGCGTCATTCAAGGATACAGTTGCACCCTGGCACACACTGGCACCACCGCCGATGGCAGCAGGAAGCGGGTTCACCAACACAGGAATAGTAGTGTAACAGCCGCCTGATAGTGTATAAGTGATCGTCACAACACCTGCCGAAACGCCGGTGACAACAACCGACCCGCTCACCGTAGCAGTGCCGGGACTGCTGCTGGCCCAGGTGCCGCCTGCTGAAAGATCTGATAATGTTGTTGTAAGGCCAACGCAAACATTTGTGATACCCGTGATTGCCACAGGTAAAGCATTGACGGTAACAACGCGGGTACTAAAGCAGCCGGTGCCCGATGTATAACTGATAGTGGTGGTGCCGGCGGATACGCCTGTCACGATGCCGGAACCCGCACCGATAGTAGCAATCGCAGGCAAGGTGCTGGCCCATGCACCGCCTCCGGTTGCATCTGCAAGTGTAGTTGTGCCACCTACGCACAATACCGCTGTACCGGTTATGGGTGCAGTATTGTCAACCGTAAATGTTACGGCTGCTGAACAGCCCGCAGCTGTAATATAGCTTATCGTGGTTGTTCCGTTAGAGACGCCCGTTACAAGCCCTGCCCCGCTCACTGTCGCCACCCCGGGTGTTGTGCTAGACCATGTGCCGCCACCGGCAGCATCATTCAGCAGAGAAGTATTGCCAACACAAGCCGTCGCTATCCCGGTAATGGGGGATATAGGGTTAACGGTAACAACTGCGTTCACTGAGCAGCCCGAAGCCGTAGTATAAACAATGGTGGACGTACCGCCTGATACACCTGTTACAATACCGGTGCCTGCGCCTATAGTAGCCACTGCCGGGGTGCCTGAAACCCATCCGCCGCCGCCGGCAGCATCAGCCAGCGTAGTAGAGCTGCCCTGGCATACGGTTAATGTGCCTGTTATCGGCGAAAGGGGGTTTACGGTTACAACCGCAGATGCCGTGCAGCCCGCCGCAGTAGTATAAACAACAGTAGTGGTACCATTAGAGATTCCTGTAACAAGGCCGGTACCCGCACCTATCGTGGCAACTGCAGGCGTACCGCTACTCCACGTACCGCCCGGCGCTGCGTCTGCTAATGTTGAAGTCGCTCCCGCACACAAGGCCAGCGTTCCGGTTATGGGTGATATCGGATTTACCGTTACAACCGCAGTTGCTGTGCACCCGCCACCAACGCCGGTGGAAGCACCCAGGGTAGTAAATGTGATAGTAGCAGTGCCAGGTGCGATCCCGGTCACTAACCCTGTACCCGCGCCTATGGTTGCCACGCCAATATTGCTGCTGCTCCATGTGCCGCCCAATATCGCGTCTGTAAGCGTTGTTGTAGCACCCTGGCATACGGTTAGGGTGCCCATGATCGGCGCAATAGGATTAACGGTAACCACCGCACTCGCAGTGCAGCCAGCAGCAGTGTAAACAATGGTTGATGTACCTCCGGCAATACCGCTTACAACGCCCGTACCTGCTCCTATAGTTGCAACCGTTGTTGTGCCGCTGCTCCAGGTGCCGCCGCCAGTGGCATCAGCTAATGTTGAAGTTGTGCCCGCGCACAGTAGCAGCGTTCCTGTTATAGGAGATATCGGATTAACAGTTACAACTGCACTCACCGTACAGCCTGCGCCTGTAGTATAAACTATTGTGGACGTACCGCCCGAAACGCCTGTTACAACACCGGTTCCAAGGCCGATGGTAGCCACCGCCGTGTTGCTTGAGTTCCAGGTGCCGCCGCCTGCGGCATCAGCAAGTGTTGTGGTACTGCCCTGGCATACAGACAAAGTACCGGTTATTGGCGAAAGCGGGGTCACCGTTACCACTGCGGTTGCCGTGCAACCGGCTGCGGTTGTATATACTATCGTGGACGTTCCATTTGTAAGGCCGCTGACAAGCCCGGTACCTGCGCCAATTGTAGCCACAGCGGGATTGCTGCTGCTCCAGGCCCCGCCCGGGGTTGCATCATTAAGTGTTGTTGTACTGCCTGCGCATAAAGATAATATGCCGGTTATCGGGGAAATTGGATTGACGGTAACAATCGCCGAAGCCGTGCATCCCGCAGCGGTAGTATAAACTATGGTTGAAGTGCCGCTGGCAA
This sequence comes from uncultured Bacteroidota bacterium, assembly GCA_903887415.1. Classification (GTDB taxonomy): domain Bacteria; phylum Bacteroidota; class Bacteroidia; order Chitinophagales; family Chitinophagaceae; genus Nemorincola. The sequence goes on from CAISPO010000055.1 coordinate 25,188, forward strand.
CACCGGTGACCACTCCCGTTCCTGCGCCAATAGTGGCTACCCCGGTTGTGCCTGAACTCCAGGTACCGCCACCAGCGGCATCAGCAAGTGTAGTTGTATTTCCGGGGCATACCTTCAATGTTCCGGTTATCGGCGCAATGTTGCTTACAGTAAGTGTCGCGGTTACATAACAAGTAGCGCTGCCGTAGGTGATCGTGGTTACACCTGCGGCTACTCCTGTTACTAGTCCGCCCGCGCTTATGGTGGCTACACCCGGATTGCTGCTGCTCCACGCCCCGCCTGAGGTGGCGTCTGTGAGCAAAGTGGTAGCCCCAGGACATATGGTCAGTGTGCCCAGAATTGCTGTTGGCAATGCAGTTACTGTCACGATTGCAGTAGCTGAACATCCGGTACCCGTTGTCGTGTAGCTGATGGTAGTAGTACCTGCGCCAACTGCCGTTACTACCCCGCCGGGGCTGGTTATTGTAGCCACACCGGTATTACTGCTGGTCCAGGTATGTGCGCCTGCGGCCGTTTCTCCAAGTGTGGTTGTGTTGCCAACGCAGAGCGACAAAGTGCCTATAATAGGCGGCTCATTGATGACGGTAACAGTAGTAGCGCCAGTAGCAGTAATACCACAAGCATCAGTGATGGTAAGATTGTAAGTGGTAGTTGTACCGGGCGATACTGTAACTGGGGTACCGGTCAGTGGCCCCGGCGTCCAGGTATAGGTATATGGAGGCACTCCATATTGGCCCACGGCAGATAGCGACGTGGAATTACCGGCACATATCGTAGCCGGAGCCGCAGTAGCGGAAACGAACTCAACAGTATGGCCTTCAACTATAATATCGAGGTCAGAACCAGAAGTAATGTACTTAGGGCCGCACGCAGCTTTTGCACCAAGTGTTTCGTAAAAATACATAGTGATTCCTAGATCATGTGGCGCACATTGTGGAGGTGGTATGCATCCGCCAAAATCAGCGAACATTGTGTATGGAGCTGTTCCATCAGCAGTACATGTTCCCGGCCCTGCATAATTACAAAACCAATATAAACCACCGAAACCTGTGGGCGGTGCGGGGCTCCTGCATCCGCCAGTGATGTAAAAATCCATCGAGCCATCAGTTAGCCAGGCGCCGCTATTGGTCACATAGGTGAATGCATATCTGATGTCTGTAAGCGTGCAATTTGAAGGAGTTGTAGCTGCATTGTAATATGGGCAACCTGACATCGGTGCAAGAGCAGCACTATATGATGAACCGTTTACAGGCGTTGTTACGGTAGTCGCTGACACAAGCGGGTCAATAATTACAGGGTAAGATGCTACTGTACGGTTTAGAAAATCTCCGGGGACAGCAATATCAAGCACACTGCCCGAAATATAGTAATCCAGCAATTGCATGGTGCTTGCCATGTTGTTCTTTTCACAAGCATTTGCAGCAGAGATTACATATTCTTCCCCACCTGCCGCGTTTCTTATTTCCAGGTTATCCGCGATTTTAGTTTTACCTCCTGAGAACAATGACAACCCGTTGTCCATTTTCAGATGATCTCTTATCAGCAGTTTCCCGCCGGCATATTCCGGCATTGCATGATTTATGTAAAAGTTTGTTTTTACCGCTCCGCGAACCGTATGCATTTCGATATCTATCCCTGGCCATGCATTGGTTACATATACACCATCGCTGCCCGCTGTGTGGCTGGTCCAGTTTGCAGTACCTAGCGAGACCAGGTTACCATCAGGTTGTTGAAATACAAGCTCCAGGTTATGGTTGAATTGCAGGGCTTTTCCTTCCTTTCCTAATGACGAGAAAGTCTCCACACTGCCGGCATTGATCGTCACCGGTACTTCCTGATCATTTGCAGCGTAAATGCCACTATGGTTGTTATCAGGAGAAAGTGTCGCTTTCACTGTTATCCAGTTCCCCTGCTTATCCTTCATATGCATTGGGCGGGATGAAGTTTGCACTAATATATCTTTCCCGCCATCGGCCCCACTGGTCCCCTCTCTCATGAATGTTTTTGAATATTCGGTGCGCTTCCCGATAAGTTCGTAACAATTACTGCATGGAACGTTGTCAAAAATTAGGCCTGCCTCAGGATGACTGGCGTATGCTGCGTTTGCAGCAATAGCCTCAATCGTATTATTTTTTTTCTGGCTTCTGAAAGTGCTGTAATTCCCCGGTTTATTCCCGGATACACCGCTGGCCCGCTCCCTATCAGGGGCGTGCACTGAAGCTGAGGGCAATGCTGGTGTGGCATGAGATAAGTCAGAAAACAAAACACCTCCACCGCTATGGGGTGTGCTTATTTCCATAGGATATTTTCCCATTACGCCCTGTCCATAGGAATCAGAACAAACAAACAATGCAGCCCCAATGATAGCAGGTAAAATAAACGGCCGGGTAGAAAAGAAATTCATGAGTTTCTTATTTATAAAAAGACTAAAATAAATACCAATAATAAAGACAATAGATAAAGCAAAGAAGTTGGGTACAACTTCAATTACTATAGGTATTTGCCTGTATAAAATCAACATAAAAATACACTATATCAACATATTATTAAAGCATTTTCACCCCTTTTTTATTAACATTGCAAAATATCGCCAACTAATTGCAGCCGTAATACTTGGAAGCTAATAATCTATGGAAATATTATTTTAAGGTTATCACCGTTATTGCAATCGTTGCCTAATTTCACAAAATCAACAACTTCATTTCAGAACTAAGATCAGGCGCGGAAGGAGCGTACAAAGAGCTGGTAGCCACCTACCGGCAAAAGGTGTTTAATACCGCAATCAGCATGGTGCAGGACGAAGGGTTGGCTGAAGATATTACACAGGAGGTTTTTGTTACTGTATTCAGGTCCATACTTTCTTTTAATGAGCAGTCGTCCCTGTCCACATGGGTTTATCGCATCACAGTAAATAAATGCCTGGACCACCTCCGCGGCAAAAAAAGGCAGCGGTTCACACTTTTTAGCCAGTTATTTCAAGGTACAGGGGAGCCATTCAGCGAAAAAACGGCATTTGACCATCCAGGCATAAAATTGGAGCAAAGAGAAAATGCCCGCTACTTGTTCAAAGCCATAGAAGAACTGCCCGATAACCAGAAAACTATCTTTATACTCGCGCATATAGAAGAATTACCTCAGAAAGAAATAGCAGAGATCATGAATATGTCTCTGAAAGCAGTGGAATCTGTGCTGCAGAGAGCCAAAGTAAACCTTAGAAAAAAACTATCTGCCATCTATGACAGAAGGAAAATTGATCAATCAGCGTCTAAAAAATGACCAAAGCAATTTTATTGAAAATATCATGCAACTGTTAGTTTACGAAATAAAAGGGGGCGCAACACCTCCCCTCCTGTTTTCAAGCTGGGGTGGTTGAATCGTGCAAGGCAGGTAACTCAAGATTACTCTGGTTAATTACAAACATCATGGAAAACAAAACGAACAAAGAAAACTGGATAAACGGGGTGCTGAACAGCACCTCAGGAATGCAGCGCGCCACTCCCCACCCTGATCTTTACAACCGCGTGATGGCGGGTGTTTACGCCCCTAAAACTGCAGTGCAATTGCCGGCAAAGCACTGGATCGCAGCAGCGATACTGCTGCTGGCATTTAATATCGGATCCATTATTTATGTATTGGAGCAAAATAAAAAAATACCCAACACGGCTATTTCCAGCTCATTATTAACCGAAATGCAATCGGCTACCACTTATAATTACTAACCCATGAGCGCACAAAACGGATCGAAATTCTGGAAATGGGCTGTACTGTTATTAGTGGTTTGCAACATTGGCCTTTTGCTGGCTATATGGCTAAAGCCACGCATGCCGTTCGGCCATCCCGGCGGAGAAGGCCCACGCGATTTTGTGATACACAGCCTTAAATTCTCAGGCGAACAGGTAAAATCGTATGATGCGCTGATAAATGTCCACAAGCACACAATGGACTCACTTCGGGATGAGTCGATGAAATACCGTCAGCAGCTTTTCGGGAACCTGAAAAACGAAGGACGCAGCGACGCCGATGCGGATTCATTGGCCGGCCTCATTGCAAACGGCCAGCGCCAGATAGAACTCGTCACCTACAATCATTTTGCGCAGGTAAGGGCATTATGCACAGCTCCCCAGAAGGCCGAATTTGATAAAATAATAGGTGAAGTAACAAAACAAATGAACGGCGACGGCCGTGGGGCTCCGCCCCCGCATGGCCCCGGAAATGGCACGCCCGGCAGAAGGGATGACGGCAATCCCCCACCCCCTCCGCGCGATCGCCCCGGGCCGCCGGAAAATGAATAATTGTTCTATGCCGGACATATTGAGTTAACCCATACTCACGCTTGGCGGCCTTAAAAACAAAATGCGGGAAATTGCGAGCATTGCGCCTTTGCGAGAGAAAACCTTTGCGCGGAAAAACGTACTTTCGGTACAATGAAAAACTTATTCGTAGCCCTTGAGGGAATAGACGGCAGCGGCAAAAGCACACAAGCAAAGCTACTCGCGCAGAAACTTACCGAAGCCGGCCATAACGTATATACCACCTTCGAGCCCACCGATGGCATGATCGGCGCCGTACTGCGCAACATTTTGAAAGGCAATATCAAAGCCGACCACCGGACAATAGCCGGCCTCTTCCTCGCTGACCGCCTGGATCATCTGCTGAATGAAGAGACAGGCCTTGTAAAAAAAATGCAGGAGGGCTACACAATTATCACAGACCGTTATTACTTTTCTTCCTACGCCTACCACGGCACACATATGGATATGGATTGGGTTATTGCCGCAAATAAAATGTGCGCGGAAATCCTCAAACCGGACGTGTCCTTATTTATTGATGTAACGCCAACGACCGCCATGCAGCGCATCAATACCAACCGCTCTTCCACCGAATTATTTGAAAACAGGGACAGCCTGGAGGCCATCAGGGAAAAATACTTTGAGGCCTTCACAAAACTAAAGCACGAAGAAAGCTTATTCATCACCAATGGCGACCGCGCGCAGGATGAAGTAGCCAATGAGCTTTGGATCAAAGTTAGCTCGTTATTATAAAATATTATTCGCTCATTCTTTTTACGTAGAGACATAGCAATGCTACGTCTCTGCTCCCGTATTTCGCTTGCGTATTGACCTCCTCAATTCGCCTCCACAAAATAGTTACACCACAAAAAAGCGCCCCACGAGGAGCGCTCTTCTTAAAACCAGTTTGAAATAAAATTACTTATCGATCACGACATGGAACACCACCCTGCTCTCTCCTGAAGTAACCGTCACAAGATACATACCTGAAGGGACCGATTTCGCCAGCGCCACCTGTTCATATACTTTCCCATTGTTCACCGCTGCGGTTCTCTTATAGATGGTCTGCCCCAGCATATTCGTCACAACTATATTCACATTGTCTGACTGCGCTTTTAAGATGCCCTCTATCGTAAACGAACCGGCATTAGGATTAGGCATTAAGGTAAACGTATTTACTCCGCCTACTTCTGAAATACCTGCCGGTATCACTTGCACAGAGATGCCGCCGCTTATTAAACTATGAGGGTCAGAGCATACAAAGCTGCTGGTTTCTTGGCAGTTTACTATCTGCCCCTGTTGCAGAGAATCAGTAATATAAACATTGCCGGTAGCTCCCGGCACCGACGTGCCATTAATATACCATTGGAACGATGGAGACGAACCAGCGCCTGAGGCCACCGCGGTAAAGGTATCCACACTCCCCGCCACAACAGATGATTGGGATACGCTCACTGAAAGCGTATTTGAGCTTTGGGTAAATACATGCACAATGAACGTATCGCTCACAGCAACGCTGTCTGTCAGGCAGGGAACATCATGGGCAGTCATCGTCAAAACCAAAATATCCCCGTCCAGTGGTGCATAAACATAATAGGGGCCGGTAGCCACATTTATTCCGTTCTCCGTCCACAGATAAGTTGGGGCTGCGCCTCCATAAACGGGCACTGATATAAACTCTACCGTATCCCCCGCACAGGTACTGTCCCCATGTACCGAAGTAATGCTTACAGATGGTGTCAGCATCGCGCTGATGCTCATCGTCACGCTATTCACTGCCGTATCAGGGAACGCGCATATATCATTGCTGGTTAGCACAACTTTCACTACATCACCATTCGCTGGTGTATAGGAATAGGTTACGCCTGTACCTGTGGCTGTGCCGTTTACATACCATTGATAGGTTGGCCCGCCGCCGCCGTAAGTTGGCACTGCGGTAAATGTTTCCGGTGAGGTTGTCAGGCAAAGCACAGTGCCGAGGCTTGCAGAAATATTAACCGTCGGCACCACGATCGGGCTTGGGTTCACCGTCACAGTAACGCCCAATGACGTAGAGGCGCAGCCGGTAGCATTGGTAATGATAACTGTATAGTTACCGCTGGTGCTGGCAGTATATGCCGCAGATGTAGCTCCGCTAATATTAACGCCGCCGACCTGCCATTGGTAAGTGTAGCCTGCACCTGCCGTTGCATTAAGCACTACAAATCCGCCAGTACAGAAAGTAGTAGAGCTTGCCGGCGTAATGCTTGCTGTAAACGGAGTAACAATAGTAACGGTAACTACAGCATCCGATACGCATCCCGCTGCATTGGTAACCGTATAGCTGATGTTGTCTGTTCCCACAGCGATCCCGGTCACCAACCCGCTTGCCGACACCGTGGCAATAGCTGGCGTTGCACTGCTCCAGGCCCCGCTTGCGGTAGCATCCGAGAGCGGAGAGGTCTGTCCTACACAAATAGTTGTATTACCTGATATGCCGGAAACTACGGTAGCTGCGTTTACAGTCATGCCAAATGTTGCGTTTACGCTGCCGCAGATATTAGACTCAGTATAAGTAATAATTGCGGTGCCTGCATTTACCCCGGTCACATCACCTGACCCATCCACTGATGCGATAGTCGCATCACTGCTGCTCCAGGTACCCGCTGCGGTGGCATCTGTCAGGGTTGTGACCTGCCCGACACAAATATTGGATGCGCCGTTTATAGCGGTCACCGTCGGTAGGCTAAGCACGTTAACGGTAGTAATAGCGGAGGTGACAACGCATGCTCCCTGGCTCACTATAACCGCATAGTTGCCGCCTGTAGTGGCTGTGTAGCCGGACGATGTTGCGCCCGGTATATTCACGCCACCCAGCAGCCACTGGTAAGTGATCCCTGCTCCGGTATTCGCATTCAGCAGCACACTTCCGCCTGCACAGAATGTTGTAGGCCCTGCCGGAGTAATCGTAGCACCCGGCCCGGCAGTGATCGTGACTGTCGTGATCGCAGATGCGGAATTACATCCGCTGCTGTAAACAATTACGGTATAATTGCCCGCCAGGGTAGCTGTATAAGATGAGGTTGTAGCGCCGGCAATATTAGTTCCGCCAAGCTGCCATTGGTAGGTATATCCTGCGCCGGTGTTGGCATCGAGAACAACATTGCCGCCTGTGCAGAAAGTAGTAGGCCCTTCAGGAGTAATGGTCGCACCGGGAGGTGTGCCTACAGTTACTGTCGTTATCGCAGATGTAGAACTGCAGCCTGCCCCACTAACTATCACAGTATAATTACCACCTAAAGTAGCCGTGTAAGATGAAAGTGTAGCCCCGGCAATATTACCACCGCCCAGTTGCCATTGATACGTAAGCCCGGTGCCTGTATTAGCATTGAGCACTACGCTTCCTCCGGTGCAGAATGTTGTTGGCCCGGCTGGTGTAATTGTTGCACCCGGAAGCGCATTCACCGTAACTATGGCGGTAACTGCACAGCCAGTACCCAGTGTATAAGAGATGGTTGACGTTCCCGCCGCAACTCCGGTGACATTACCGCTGGTCGCAATTGTCGCAACAGAAGTAGTTACGCTGCTCCAGGCACCGCCGGCGGTTGCATCGCTCAGGCTCGTGCCCGAACCTGCGCATACAGACAGTGTGCCAAGAATAGCCGATGGCATTGGGTTCACAGATACAACTACCGGCAGGGAAACACTGTCGCAGGTGGCGCTGTTATAAACGATCACATTATAAGTGCCCGTAACTGTTGCAGTATAAGAAGCCGTTGTGGCTCCGGCAATCGCAGTTCCGCCCTGCTCCCATTGATAGGTAAGCCCTGTGCCTGTATTCGCATTGAGCACCACTGTAGCCGGTGAGCAAACCGAAGTAGATCCTGCAGGTGTTATAGTTGCCACTGGAGGCACACATATTTTTATATAGGCCCACCAGGTATCCCAGGTATTCGTGGCCGCTGCGCTGCACTCTTGTATGGTCCAGAAGTCGGTGCTGTTTAGCGGATCCAGTACTGTTCCGGAATAGTCACCCCACCTGTCGCGTGTACTCCCGAAATTCTTAAAGTAAGTGTTTTGCCCATGCCGGTAAATATATGCAGGCCGCATAGAGTCAACAGCATCTGTATGCATATGCAATGTATAGGCAGCACAAGGATGTATGAGCTTAGAAGTAACTGTAAACCCGATCAATGCATCATTATAGGTATTAACTGCGACCGTAGGAAAAGTATAAAAATTATTATTGGTTGCAGATGGGTCGTCTATCAGCCCGATCTGCGCCGGTACGCCCAGTGTATCTATCTGCCACCATTGTGCGGAAACGCGGGTAGGGTTCACGGTCGTACTGTAAGGAAGAAATACTTCATGTGCAAACCAAAGATTACCATTCATCTGTATCACCTGAGTCACACGGTCATCATTAGCCTGTATCAGGTTGGTAGTTCCCAATTGCGGCACAAAATCTGCCCCGCCTGTACCGGTTACGGCATTAGATTCGCCCTGCCAGTTAAAACCCGCAGATGCCGGGAAACCAACCGACGTCATTGTCTCAGAGCCGACTGCACCCGATATTTTCCATAACTGCATTTGCCCGCCGCCGGCTGCTGTCCCGTCCCAGCTTTCTATCATGTACTGGTTCTGCTCGGCAACATCATACGTTATTGCAGGGGCAATTGAAAAAGAAGATGCCTGGGTAAAACTGGTATAAGTTGCGCTTGTACCGGCAAGCAAATTCGCCTTATTAAACGCGAAAACTTTGGCGCCATTATAGCCCGTGCCGGTAACCGGGAATAGGTTGCCGGTAACTGTTACCCACTTCCCGTTAAAACCAACCTCCGGATAATCCAGCCAGCTAACGCCGGTCGCATCCACCAGCACTTTGAACATCCACCACCCACCCGTAGGGTTACTTGTCTTTGATACAGCAATAAGTATTGATGATGTCGCAGATTCAGCGCCCCAATCTGTAATAAATATCCAGCGATTGCTGGTAGCGTCATAGTGTATCCTCGGATCATAAGACCCCGAGCCCACAATAGGTGCCCAGAAAGCATTCAGCGATACCGTGGAAACGGTAGCGCTGGCCCGGGTCTGTATGCGAACATTACTGTTTATCGCGGTAATACAATAATTGGAATCGACTGAACCATGAGTGTCTGGCGGAATAACAGAACCGGGGTCCAGCACGGCTTCGAATGTGTCTGCAGGAGCTGGAGACACCGGCAATGTTGGCGGTGAGAAAGTAAAATGCGGCGCGCCTGTCGGTGGTGTCGGCCGGTAAAATATCAATGACGGGTCCAATGCTGTTCCATGCGCCGGGCGCTCATTTTCATCCTCATCATTTTCCGGTTCTTGCACAACGAACGGGTCAGGATGAGCAAGATAGTGACTTGCCAGGTCGGCAAAGTTCATCTCGCCTCTTATCTCCTCATGCCCGTGACCAACAATTATTTGTGCAGATACCTTCAGATTTGAGAGTATCAAAACACTGATCACAAGTGTGCATAGCCTGGTTAGTTTCATCCGCATTAATTATTTTTCGCAAATAGGAAGCATCAGGATCAGAGGCCTGATCAATGTTCGTCGTTGCCGTTAAGAAAGATAGTAACAGGAAAATTAACAAATCTATAGAAAAAATCACCCGATGCGGGGGTGAATCGCAATTATTTAGTGGCGAATCGATCTTATCATAATGGTAACGGTTATATGTACACTCCGAGATGTATATTGCATGTAAATTAGAAAACCACGCTTACTTTTATACCGTTTGAACATTAAAATCGATAAACAAATGGACTCGCGCTTTGCGGCCTTGAAAACAAAATGGGGGAACTGCGCCTTTGCGCCTTCGCAAGAGATTTTTTTGCGCGGCACCTTGTTTGTTGACCCTGAACAAGACTAATGATGAAAAAGATACGGATACTATCTGTGATTGTGGCGGTCGTAGTTTGTTCTTTTACCCTTGGAAAACAGGTTACCACCTATCATACGCATTATACCAATGCGCTTGGCAGCTTTGAAGATGCAGACCGGGATCTGTACAACAAAATAAAAAACTCAGATCTCGCTTCCCCACTTGGCAAAGCACAGGTCAAAGAAGAGATCGGCCGCGCCCGCTTAAAGCTGAAAGGAATAGACATATGGCTGCGCTACCTGGAGCCGGTTACGTATAATAAGATCAACGGCCCACTTCCTGTGGAGTGGGAAAATGAAGTATTCGAAAAATTTGAAAAGCCCTACCGCAGGGAAGGCGCCGGCCTTTCGCTTGCCCAGATATACCTGGATAACCCTGTTATAAGCAAAGATACATTGCTGCGCCTGGTAGCGCAATCGCTTACGGCCATCAAAACATTCCAGGCCGACTCTATAACCGGGCAACTGGATACTTTCGACCATTTCTTTCTTGCCAACAGGCTCTACTTGCTCAATCTCGCCGCCGTTTACACCACCAGCTTTGAATGCCCTGACCCTAAAAATGTAATTCCCGAGCTGCGCTCCATGCTCACAGATATAAAAGGCATTTACACGGATTTCAACCGCTCTTTCCCGGCAACTCCACTGACTAAAGATTACCTGGACCTCTACGACAAAACAATAGCCTTTGTCAATGCACAGCCCTCCGACCACACCCTATTTGACCATTACACATTCATCAAAGATTATGTAAACCCACTGTTCGCCATCAACCAAAAGCTCATAAATACCTACAACGTCATTTCAAAAAGCTATAACGATTACACACTGAATAATGATGCCCCTTCTATTTTCGACAAACAGCTATATACGCCGCAGAACTCGAAGGGTATATTTTCACTCGTAAAAAACCCCGAAACACTGGAAGAAATAAAACACATCGGCAAGCTGCTTTTTTATGACCCTATCCTTTCCGGCAACAACCGCCGTAGTTGCATCTCCTGCCACAGGTCCACCCAGTATTTTACAGATACCGCGGTGCAGACAAGCTTACAATTCAATGAAAAGGAAAGGCTCGCAAGAAATACCCCCTCGCTGGTAAACGTGATCTACAATCACCTCCTGATGCTGGATGGTAAGCACATATCGCTGCAGGCGCAGGGCAAGGCCGTAATGACCAACCCGATAGAAATGGGCGGCAAGGAAGAAGAAATCCTGGCCAAAGTGCTAAGCTGCAAAGAGTACAAAACCGCCTTCAAAAAATTCCTGAAATATACACCTGAAGAAAAAAATATTTCCTTTGACCACATTGTTTCTGCCGTCACTTATTATTACAGCGAATTCAGTAATTATTATGCCCCTTTCGATGAAGCTATGAATGCCAACAAGCCTATCAGCCGGGAAAGCGTAAGCGGTTTCAACCTGTTTATGGGTAAAGCACGGTGCGCCACTTGTCATTTCGTACCGCAGTTCAACGGCGTAAAACCACCCTACATCAGCTCTGAATTTGAGGTGCTTGGCGTGCCTGATGATACCACCTATCAAAAATTGAGCGCCGACCGGGGCAGGTATGAAGTAAACCCGGCCGATGAAACAATGAACGCCTTCAGAACGGGCTCTATACGCAATGCTGAATATACAAAGCCCTACATGCATAATGGTGTATTCACTACCCTGGAGCAGGTGGTTGACTTTTATGATGCCGGCGGCGGCGTGGGAAAAAAGCTCAATGTTGCCAACCAGACCCTTTCTGCTGATTCGTTAAAACTAACCGCTTCGGAAAAAAAAGAATTAATTTCGTTCATGCATTCGCTGAACGAGAAGGTCATCTTTCAGAAGCCGCCTGAAACATTGCCGACCTCCTCCAGCAAGGAACTGAACGGCAGAAAAGTGGGCGGCGAATATTAGTGCTGAAAAAACGAACCGATGAACAAACGATACCCCATCCCGCTATTCCTGTTTGCAGCTGCTATTTTCATGCAGTGCAAAAGCAGTAATAAGATAACCTACAATTTCCCGGCCACCCTGTCAAAAACGCAGCGCGATGAGCTGATGGACAAATGCCAGAAAGGCAAAGAGCTATTTAAAGCCAACTGCTCAGGCTGCCATGGGATATTTACTAAAGGGCAAGACAATGTTCCCAATTTCACTGCCGCACAAATAGACAATTATTCGGCCCGCTTCCTTCGGCACGACCCCAAAAACCATGCGGTTACCAAAGAAATGAGTCCAGACCAGATGAATGATGTGCTCATGTTCCTTCGCTTCCGCAATGTGAAAAAACCGGACAATACAGTGGCTACCGGTGCTTCAAAAAAGCGCTGAACTCAAAACAATCATTTTACTAAAAACCAGAGCTTTTGCTGATATAAAATATATCTTTACCTTTAACGAAACTAAATATACCGGGTTATGCGAATGAATATAGTGTTCCTCTTTATTTTGCTTCCATTTGTAGTGTCTGCCAAAGGTCGTGTGCCTAAGAGCATTTACGATTTTAAGGTTAAAGGGCTTGATGGTAATACCATCAACTTTGCAAAGTTCAAAGGCAAGAAAATACTGATCGTGAACACACCCTCAATGGCCGATGACAACCCGCAATATGCCGAGGTGGAAGCCCTGTATCAGAAATATAAAGACAAACTCGTAGTAGTTGGTTTCCTGGATGATGATTATGGCCCTCCTCCGGGCTCTAAGAGAGAGGTGGACTATTCAAAGAAGAACTACCACGTCACCTTTCCCCTTGCGGCAAAAGTGGTGGTAAATGGCGACGATCCGGCACCTATATACAAATGGCTGCTTAACAGTAAATACAGCAAGTATAAAGACACTGAAATAAAATGGGATTTTCAGAAATACCTCGTCAACGAAAAAGGCCAGTTAGTAGCCGAATTTGACCCCAAAATAAGGGTTACAAGCCCTGCTATAATAGAAGCAGTAGAAAAATAACATCCATCATACCTCACTCGAGCCTCCGGACATCCCGGGGGCTTTTTTGTGCGTACGCACTATTAAACCGGGCTATCTGCTACCTCAACCTGCCCCAAACCATTCTGCGAGGCCTAACAATGCAGCTCTAAAGAAAAGGAGGTATAACAGGATTGCTTAAGGTTTTATACCACTCGGCGATATATGTGCTGATAGCAGAACTTCCCCCACTCAAAAATTACCTGAAACAAAAAAAGAAAGCTGTCCCAACATAGTTAGGACAGCCCGGTATTGAAAGTATGTATAGCTTATGCGGAGGCCTTGGCAGTATTGCGCTGCGTAGCGTGTATCTGCTTCTTTTCCTTGATACGTGCAGACTTGCCCTGGCGCTCACGGAGATAGAACAGCTTGGCGCGGCGCACACGGCCAGACTTGTTCAGGATTATCGAATCGATGTTTGGTGAAAACAGCGGAAACAGACGCTCTACACCTACACCGTCCGACATCTTACGAACCGTAAAGGTCTGTGTATGGCCGGTACCCTGGCGCTTCAGCACGTCGCCCTTGAATGACTGGATACGCTCTTTAGTGCCTTCAATAATTTTATAGTTAACCGTGATGTTATCCCCAGCCTTAAACTTTGGGAATTCCTTCTTGCCGGTAAGTTGTTCGTGTACAAATGCTACAGCGTTCATTTTGTTATGATTTTTTCGGACTGCAAAGGTAATGAAAAATTAAAGATAAAAGCGAAAAAAATAAAAAAATGATTTCCCGGCTAATGAAATATGCACAAAATCCATACCGTCGTTTCTCACCTAATCCTCCAGCAGCCCGGGCCTGCGCTCCGCCGTTCTTTTCAGCGACTCCTCATGCCGCCATGCGTCTATCTTCTTCGGGTCGCCGCACATCAGTATCTCCGGCACCTTCCACCCCCGGAAGTCGGCAGGACGGGTATAGACCGGTGGCGCCAGCAGCCCATCCTGGAAAGAATCAAAAAGGGCAGAGGTCTCGTCATTGAGCACGCCGGGCAGCAGCCGCCCCACGGAATCCACCACCACTGCGGCTGCCAGCTCTCCCCCACTCAGCACATAGTCGCCTATAGATATTTCCATGGTCACAAAATGCTGGCGGATGCGCTCATCGATACCCTTGTAATGCCCACAGATAATAATGATGTTTTCTTTTAATGAGAGTGTATTTGCCGTTTTCTGGCTGAACAGCGGGCCATCTGGCGTCATGTATATGACCTCGTCGTACTTTCGTTCTTTTTGCAATAACTCCAGCAATATGGCCAGTGGCTCCGGCATCATCACCATACCTGCACCGCCGCCAAACTGGTAGTCATCCACTTGCCCCTGCTTGTAGGGGGTATGGTCGCGCAGGTTGTGGAGCCGCACATCCAGCAGCCCTCTCGCCTGGGCCCGTTTCATCATAGAATGATTGAAAGGGCTTTCCAGCAACTCAGGAAGAACAGTTATTATATCTATGCGCATTTTCTAAATTCAAAAGTAAAAATTCAAAATTCAAAAGCAGTGTCAGTAAAGCACAGCGGGCATTTTTTACTCTTAAATTTTGAATTTTTAATTATCTAAATAGACCTCAAGTAATCCTTCAGGTAGGTTTACGTTGATCGTCCTGGTTTTAATGTCCACCTTTTCTATCATCTGGTCAATAAGTGGCACCAGCACCTCCGAACCTTTATAATTAACCCTTGCAAGCCATTGAAAACCAGTTTGTGATACATCTTCTATCTCTCCTATCCTGCCGTTATTTTTATCTATTACTGTAAATCCTATCCAAAGCAGCGGAGATTCCTTTGCATAACCCGCCAAAATGGATTCATCAACATACACCTGTTTGGTTACCAGCTTTTTAGCCGACTCCATCTTATCAATATCTTCAACAGTGATAATGTACTCTTTATCATTGCTGGCCTTGCATTGCGAAACAAAATAGGGGATGTAACTGCCTTTCTGCATTTCCACATGCAGTATATGCTCCTTCTTCAGCCACTTCGAATTGCCAACTACATGGGTAAGTATCAGCGACCCGTTCAGGCCATGGGTGGCCACTATTTTTCCTATCCTTATCATTTAGGGTGCGAAGGTACCGAATATTGCTATTCGGTCACGGTGAGCAGTTGCCAGTTGGAATAAACAGGCGGCATTTTAGTGTTTTCATTCACCGGCGTTGTCCGGTTACCGGAAGGGTCATATACCCATCGGAGCTTATACTTGCCGGGGCTAAACTGGTAGGCAGACGTGTTTATTTTTTCAGATATCTTATCATAATGTTTGACGTTCTCATCCAGCGGGTCGTAGGCAAATTCCATGTCTTCATCCCCATCAATGTCCACATGGTTGTTGTCCATATCCACAGCTTCCATGTAAAAGTCGTGGGTATGGAACTTTTTATAACCGTAATGGATCACCGTACCAAAGTCTTCGTGGTTACCTGTATGATTTACCACAGTGACCGTAAAAATAAGATTGCTGGTGTCTTCGGTCAGGCTGATGTGTGAACGCAATAATTTAAGCTCAATGGTGTATTTAGGATCTTTCTGCTGGCCGTAACAGTGCGCAGCGGCAGCGAAACAAAGCAGCGAAATAAACAAAAGTTTTGTGCAGATGCTTTTCATATAAAGATGGTTAACGTTCAGTTCTGTTCCCACCGCTCCAACCTTGGGTGTTATGATACAAATGTAATAAAAAAATGAGCCTCCATTACTTTATAGTCAATAACTTATTTTTCAAAAGCTATGCGTTTATGCAACCTGTCGCCCAAAAAAAGCCAGGGGCGGAGATAAATCCGCCCCTGCCTGTTTTTAAGCGTACGCCTTATTTTATTACCACAAATTGTTTCACCATATTGCTGCTGGCCCCATTCAATTTTAAAAAATAAAATCCTGGCTGCAGATCGAGCGGAATGTATATATTATAACTGGAACATGCAGGTACCTGCCATTGGTTTACCACCGCCCCGGCGATGTTGTAGATTGCCGCGCTGAAGGGCTGTGCCTCCCGCCAGTTAACGCTGATATTCAACCCATCAGCGGCCGGAACCGGGTACAGCATAACTTCATCATTACCGGCAGTTATTGCCGCGACACCGGTGACATAATTTTGGTAATAAAACCTGCTTTCCCGGTCTGATGTGGTGGGCTGCCAGAAGCCGCCTATGTTCCAGCTTGTGCTTGCGGAGCTTGTCTCCTGGTTGAAGCTGTTGTAAGTATATGTGAACATTTGGCTGTTGTCAAACGCAAGTGTGGACGTGTTCCAGGTTTGGTCTATCTCGGTCTGCGGTAATTGCGCTACAAAACTGCTGTAGGTAGCCAATGAGTAATTGTCCCAGGAAGTGCCGTTCCAGGTCTGTGCCAGGGCGGTGAGCTGATCGTTCATACCATCATAGGTGTATATATGCTGGCTGTAGTTTACCCAGGAGCTTGAGCCGGAATTCCACAGTTGGCTCAACTGCGATAATACATAGGTATTTGTGACGTCGTAGGTGTAGGTCTGTTTGTCCTGGTTGATCCAGCTATTGGAAACAGTATCCCAGCTTTGGTCTATTTGAGTCGTTATTTTGTTATTGGCATTGTAGGTATATATGTAGCTGTAACTATTTACCCAAGCGCTGGTAGATCCATCCCAGTTCTGGTCTGTCTCGGATAAAATGTTGCCCGCCCCGTCGTAAGTATATACTGTCTTCGCATTGTTTGTCCACATGCTGCCTGCAGAATCCCAGACCTGGTAAACATAAGACTGCAGATTGCCTCCAGACCATATATAAATATTTTCATCAGCATTGACCCAGGTGCTGGTAGTGGCATTCCAGGTCTGCGCGACGGTGGATTGAACTTCGTCTGATGCATCGAACGTCTGGTATTCGTAAGTAGCGTTTACCCAGGATGTACCATTATAGTTATAGATATAGGCATTATCAAACTTTAACTGGGTGCCCAGGTGATTGAGATCGCCGCCGCGTGAGCCGGAATAAGTGAGAATAATGGAATCGCTATAGACAAAGGCTGCGCCGTTATTGTCCAGGTCTGTCTCACCGGTAATGCGGGAGCCGGTAGCTGACGTAGTGCGCAGATACCTGTCTATCTCCGCATTTGGGTTGCGATAAATGCCACCGTTTAGATCTTTGATGCTTTGTAATGGTGAGCCATGGACGGAACTGGTTTGTGCGCTGGCGGGAGCCAGGGAAAATAAAATAAGTATGACCGGTAAAGTAAAGTTTATCGTTTTCATAAACATAGTTTTAATGGTTAAACAATAAAAAAGGACTCAGGAAAACGGGCAAAAAAAGTGTGCCAGTAATAGGTCTGAACTAAGATTCTAAGGATAAAAGGATTTTAGGATTTTCGCTCATTATCTCCCCTCTTGAAGAGTTTTGAAGATATGCCCCATGCTGATCACATTTTTTCAGTGAATATATGGGGCATTTTGTTTGCGGTGTAAATCGCTTGTAATGCTTTGCTGTGGCTGGTTTTGGTGTATTTATTATCTATTTTTTGCATTTCCCATTAGGTAACAGTATGGGGCAATATCTGAATCAGGATTTTCAGGATGCAACAGCGGAAATTGAATGCCACACTTTATGCCCCAAAATGCCCCATGATCAATCTGCAGACGGCAATGGGCAATTGTCAAGCAGGCTCGATAGCCATCGGGAGTAAACGAAAATGCAAAACTATGAGGTATAAAAAAAGGTTATTGCGGCACAAAGGTAGTAAGCAAAATAACACGCCCCAACACCTTTTAATTATATCAGGGGCGGGTTTTGTTTATGGTACCCGTTGTTCCTGATGTTCAGCAGGGCATCAGGAAATATTGATAAAAGCCGTTCTCCGAACGGAATTCTTAGTACTGTTGTTTATTTGAAGTGTGTTAGGTCAATTAATCCTTTGTAGCCGTAAAAATCTCTTGCTGCAATATGCTGCCTGCTAATCTGTTATTTTGTATTCAAATCTCATTGCTTATGCCTATTCATTTTGCTTCGGTTCATTGAATGCCCCTTCGGCAAGCTCAGGGCAGGCTGCAAATCGGGTTTTTATTTCCGCGTTCCTATCAATTATTTCGCCAATACAAATGACTTGATAAACTCCTTTTTCACTAAAAATTCCGTAATAGGGAACTGCTGAATGCTGTACGTTATATTCTTTAAACGGCTCAATAGTTTCTTTGTTTACAGTTTTACAAAAGACGGCGGTATCTGATAATTCGTTAATTTTATAAATCGCGACTAAGGCACGCGAATCATAGTTAGGAGGCTGTGGAATCAGAAAAATCAAAATTAGGCTATCTCCTGTGCGATATTTTTTTTTAAAACCGTGCTTTACCCCATAATTTTTACTAATCGCTAAGCCTTTTTCTGATTTTTTTTCTCCTGATAATGAATCATAATTTATTTGGTAAAATAACTGATGTACAAAATCAGAAGCTGAATATCTTTTTATATTTTTATTGGTATAATATTCATAATATGAAATAGGATAAGACTGAAAAAAAGATATATTCTTTTCCACAGTTCCATTCGGGTAATAAATTATAATTGCACTATCATGTTTGTCATTTTTGTAATATTCTCGTTTAATGATACTTCCCTGAATATCATAATAAATTGCTTCTCCATCTTTAACCTTCCCATTAAGGAAACTTATTTCACTTTTTAAATGTCCATTTGAGTAAAAGCTTTTTTTCACGGTATGAATTTGCTTTGCAGTACACTTAACCCCTACAAAT
Source organism: uncultured Bacteroidota bacterium (assembly GCA_903887415.1). GTDB lineage: Bacteria > Bacteroidota > Bacteroidia > Chitinophagales > Chitinophagaceae > Nemorincola. The sequence goes on from CAISPO010000055.1 coordinate 44,044, forward strand.
ACTAAACTGAAAGTAATAAATGAATATAGCACATTCATGATACAACATTGGTTAAATTATAAATACATTGTCATTCTACTTTTATTCCCCAACTTGGCCCTGTATAATGCTCCCACACTTCCCCGTTGTTCCTGATGTTCCGCAGGGCATCAGGAACCATTGATAAAGGCCTCCCGATAGCTATCGGGATCGACGGAATTCTTAGTACTGTAGTTCATTCGAAGTGTGTTATTTCAATTAATCCTTCCACGCTGCAAAAATCTCCTGTGCCACTGTATCTGTATGCACTGCCTGCTGATCTTTTATTTTGCTCACAAATCCCACTACTTATGCCTATTCATTTAGCTTCGGTTCATTGAATACCCCTTCGGCAAGCTCAGGGCAGGCTGCAAATCGGGTTTTTATTTCTGCGTTCCCGATGCCCTGCGGAACATCAGGAACAACGGGGTCACAACGGGGTCTCTGCGTTCCTGATGCCCTGCGGAACATCAGGAACAACGGGGTCTTGTGACTATTTGTAATACTTATACATTCGTGTCATCGATGTTTTTTTTTCGTCCGCAAAACATTCCGAAACAACTTTTTTTAAGTTCGTTTTGTCGTCATAATAGTATTTTTCGTCCTTATTTTTTTTATTGTCTTCATACCTAACATGCCGTACCAGCAAGTTTTTGTCGTTAACGAAAAATGAATCCACTGTGAAGTATGTTTTGGTAATGTAATCCCTTTCTGCATATCCTCTATTGAAGTAAGTGTACTTGGTTTTGCTAAACAATTCAGATATATATCTTATGCCATCGAACATTACAGTGTCATTTCGGGATTCATTTTTAGTCCCGAGGTCCATATCAAGTTTAAGAACTTTTTCATTACCCTTTGAAATCACAGTATTAGAGGTAAAGCTGTCTAAGAGAATTTTTCTATTCTTATCATATTTGTAATAATCAAAACTAGCAGGCCCTTTTGGTTCTTTTTTATCTCCCGAGATATAATACCGCTGTTTCATTTTTAAAAGGCCATCATTGTCGTATTTATAAACCGTCCACTGCTCCCTTTTTGACCCACTTGCGTAGTTGTCAATTTCCTTTACAATTTTATTAAATGCATCATAATAATAAGTATGAATTATTGTATCTTTAACCTCAGGTTCGATCAATAATTTTTTTGATAGAAGTGTATCATTATAGAAATAATATTCATCAATAGGAAAACGCATTTCATCAAAAAAATCACAATCAATAGACGTTTTGTATCCTAAATTATGCTGTGAAATCTTCCGCCCATTTGAGAATTTCATTTCAGAGACTACTTTGCCGTTCACACTGTCGTTATCAGAGAATTGATAAATTTCATGCTTACTATAGTTTTGTGCGTTAACCGCAACGGATGCCAGACAAAGTAAGAACGTTTTAATGAGTCGCATATTTTTTTGTTTATTTAGATACCAGTCCCCCCGTTGTTCCTGATGTTCCGCCGGGCCATCAAGAACTATTGATAATATAAAGTTATGAAGTGTATAGAAACTATCCGCATCTAAATTATCAACAGTTGTACGCGCGAAATCCTGTAATATAACTACGGCGTTTCCTGTAGATTTCTTCCGCTATGAAATGGCAATTAGTGACTTTTCGGGGGAATTTTTATAAAAAAACTACTAATACGCCCCCAATTCCTACTTTTGCACAAAATTTACTTTACTTATGAAGCGAAATGCTTTTTTTCCCGTCTTGGCGGGATTCCTGGGCGCGTCTTTACTGACTTTGAGCGCAAAACAGGCGGCTGCCACGATCACGTTTACGGAATACACCATGCCCAACGGGCTGCATGTGATCCTGCAGGAAGACCACTCCACTCCCATAGTGGCGGTTTCCGTAATGTATCATGTAGGGTCTAAGAATGAAGACCCGCAGCGCACAGGCTTCGCACACTTCTTTGAGCACCTGCTTTTTGAGGGCAGCGAGAACATAAAGCGCGGTGAGTACATGAAGTTCATACAGAGCGCGGGCGGCCAGCTTAATGCCAATACCACGCAGGACCGTACTTTTTATTACGAGGTGCTGCCGAGCAACCAACTGGAACTGGGCCTGTGGATGGAAAGCGAGCGTATGCTCCATGCCAAAATAGACACAGTGGGTGTGGAAACGCAGCGCAAGGTGGTGAAGGAAGAAAAGAAGCAGAGCTTCGACAACCGCCCTTACGGCCAGCTCATCAATGTGATCTATGAGAATGCCTATACCAAGTATCCGTACCGCTGGAGCCCCATAGGCAAGGAGCAGTATATAGACCAGGCTACCCTGGCGGAGTTCATGAATTTTTATAAGACGTTCTATGCGCCCAATAATGCGGTGCTGGTAATATCAGGCGATATAAATGTGGCGCAAACCAAGGACCTGATCACCAAGTACTATGGTGATATACCCAAGGGCACCAAGGCTATACCCCGCCCTACAGAAACAGAGCCTGCACAGAAGGCGGAGAAACGCGTGAACTTTTACGACAATGTGCAACTGCCTGCAGTGATACTGGCTTACCACATACCCAAGCAGGGCACCGCCGATTACTACGCAGTGCAATTGCTGACCCAACTGCTGTCGCAGGGCAAGAGCTCCCGTTTTGAGAAAGAGATCACCGACAAGCAACAACTTGCCGTGCAAACCGCTTCCTTCGACCTGGGCAATGAAGAGCCAGGGCTGGCCATCATGCTGGGTATTGCCAACATGGGCATAAAACCTGCCGCTTTGGAAAAAGCTATGGAAGATGAGATAGAAAAAGTGAAAAAAGACGGCATTAGCGATGAAGAATACAAGAAACTGGAAAACCAGGCTGAGAATGACTTTGTAGAGCAAAACCAGAAAGACCTGGGCGTGGCTACCAACCTGGCTACCTACTATACCTTCCAGGGCAATGCCAACCTGATAAACACAGAATTGGAGCGCTACAAAAAAGTGACCAGGGATGATATAAAGCGCGTAGCCAATAAATACCTCTCAAAAGAAAACAGGCTGGTGGTGTACTACCTGCCAAAAAGCGAGGAAAAGAAAGAAAAAACTACAAAAAGCGCCGAAAAACCAGGCTCCAGGACAAAAGCTACAGGTAAATAAGGGAGGAAATTCCAAAAAAGGAAAATCCAAAATCCAAATGAATTAACAGCTCACAAGCTTAAAAATATTTAAAATGAAAAAGATAACATTATCCATAATAACCATAGCGCTGGTAAGCGCTGCTTGGGGCCAGAAGCTGGACCGCAGCATGAAACCAAAACCAGGCCCCGCCCCGGAAATAAAGCTGGGAAAAACAGAGAGCTTTACCCTCCCGAACGGTATGCAGGTATTTGTAGTAGAGAACCACAAGCTGCCCACCATTGAGTGCAATATAGAGCTGGCTGTGAGGCCGGAACTGCAGGGCGATATGGCGGGCTACCGCGAAATGATGCCGGAGCTGCTGCTGTCTGGCACTGCTACGCGCTCTAAAGACAAGCTGAATGAAGAGATAGACAATATGGGCGCCAGTATTAATGTGAACGATGAAGGCATGGCTGGCAGCGGACTGAAGAAATATACTGAAAAGATATTGGACCTGATGGCTGATATTGCGATGAATACCACTATCAGCCAGGATGAGCTGGACAAGGCTAAAAAGAAAACCTTATCTGGCCTGGAAACACAAAAGAACGACCCGGATGCTATGGTACGCAATGTAAGCGCGATAGTGAATTTCGGTAAAAACCATCCAAATGGCGAAATACCTACAGACGAGACCGTAAAGAAAATAACGCTGGACCGCTGCAACCGCTATTACAAAACATATTTCCGCCCCAATGTGGCCTATATGGCGATCGTAGGCGATGTGACCATGGCTGAAATAAAACCGATGATAGAAAAATATTTTGGCAAATGGCAGAAGGCAGATGTGCCGGTGGCTACTTATTCTATCCCAGCCCTGAGCGCTACCAGGCTCACCAAAGTAGCCTTTGCACCACGCACAGCAGCCGTGCAGAGCGTAGTGAGCGTTACCTATCCCGTGGACCTGAAACCCGGCGACGCTGATGTGATCAAAGCGCGTGTAGCCAACGTAGTATTGGGCGGAGGCTCGCAAGGCCGCCTGTTCCTGGACTTGCGCGAAAAACACGCCTGGACTTATGGCGCCTACTCCTCATTGCGCGAAGATGAACTGGGTGGTACCTTCTCCGCAACCGTTAAATGCCGCAACATAGTTTCCGATAGCTCGGTGGGCGCTTTGCTGGATGAAATGCGCACTATGCAGACCGAAAAAGTAAACGATACTGCCCTGCAGAATTCCATCACTTACCTTTCCGGGAACTTTGCTATAGCCCTCGAAGACCCACGCCGCGTAGCGCAGAACGCTATAAACATAGAGCGTTACCACATGCCCAAAGATTTTTACCAGAACTATCTTAAAAACCTGGCGGCAGTGACCAGCGATGATGTGATAGAAATGTCGAAGAAATATATAACACCCGACCACGCCAACATAGTAGTAGCCGGCAGCAAAGAAGAAGTAGCCAACAAACTGGCGCGCTTCTCTGCCGATGGCAAAATAGATTATTATGATTACTCTGGCAAAACAATAGTAGCCAGCGAAGCAAAGGCAGCTCCGCCCGGGCTCACTGCTGAAGCTGTTTATAAAAACTATGTGAATGCCATAGGCGGCGAAAAAGCCATGAATGACCTGAAAAGTCTGAAATTGATAGCTAGCGGCGAAATACAAGGTATGCCGTTGTCAATCACGATCCTGAAGTCGAATACGGGCAAGTTCAAGGAAGTAGCCGACATAACCATGAACGGAAACAAAATGACCGTTCAGAAAAAAGTGTTTGACGGCAAAGCCGGCTACCAGGAAGCGCAGGGTAACAAAAAAGCGCTGGAGGCAGACGATATCGATGAGGTAAAACAGGAAACAGACCTTCAGTCTGACCTGCACCCGGAGAAATATGGCATCAAGCGCACACTTGTTGGCATGGAAACCGTAGAGGGCGCAGACACTTATAAGATAGACGCAGTGGACGGCAAAGGTGAAAAAACAACCGAATACTACGATGCGAAAACTTCGCTGAAAGTACGCGAAACAAAGTATCAGAAAGGCCCGGATGGAACCGTTGCACCAGCAACTTCCGACTATTCCGACTACCGCGAAGTACCAGGAGCTAATGGATACAAAATACCGTACTTCTTCAGCATCCCCGGCCCTGGAGCAAACATTAACTTAAAGGTGCAATCGGCAGATGTTAACAAGGACATGCCTGATAGCGAATTCCAATAGCAGTATTTAGTACACTGAATAAAAAGGGATGCTTCGGTGTCCCTTTTTATTGATCAAAAATCACGGCAGGCACAAAAACTCCATAGTATCCACCCCATCTGCATCGCTCAAAACATACCATAGTATTACAAAATAGGTTAAATTTGCAATATCCAATCGAGGTAGTTATGTACAGAGAATCAAGGGTAATACATTTGATAGAAGAGGTGCTTAAGGTAGATAGTGATACTACTCTAAGTGAACTTGAAACAGTATTAAAAAAATCTAAGAAAGCAAAACCAGCAAAGTGGAGCATCTATGACTATGTGGGCATGATATCTGATAAAGAGGCTAAAAAAATGACTATGGTTATTCAGGAAACCAGCGAAATCATTAATGAAGATGATTGGAGATAAAATAGCTCTTGATACAAATATTGTTATAGAAGTGCTTAGTGGCAACACGGAGATCGCTCGTAAAATAAATGAATTACCGGTCGTCCTTATTAGTAGCATTGTATTGGGAGAATTATATATTGGCATAAATAGGGTAACAAATAAGAAAAAGCATCTAAAGCGTTTTAATTCTTTTCTAAGCGGATGCACCGTAATAGACATTGATGCGGAAACTGCAGTGCATTATGGTGAAATGGTGGCTAAACTATATAAAAAGGGTAAACTAATACCAACCAATGACATTTGGATAGCAGCATCTGCAAAGCAGCATGGGCACACGCTAATCACTCGGGATAAACACTTCAAAGAAATAGATGGCGTTGAAATCCAACACTGGTAACATTTACCTTTCTACAACCCGCACAAAAACGCCATTGTATCCATCCCATCAGCATACTCGCTCAGCGCAGGCTTTTGCGAGTCGCCGAAAGGAACGAATCCTCTGCCTATTATTGCCTGGATGTCCTCACTGGCCTGCAACTGTTTTATCAGCGCTTCTTTGTCGTCATAATATTTGTAGTGCAGCACACTCACGGCAGAGAACGGCAGGTCGTTTTCCACCAACAGGAGGGACTCATTACTCATATAGGGCACCCGATTCAGCAGGTATATAGCAAGGTGGTAGTCATAGTTATTTTTGTATTTATTGAGGTCTGCGTAGTTGTTGTGCTTATTGAAAACCTGGAGCAGGCGCTCAAAGTTGTAACCCCGCGGCACGCATACCTGCGTCACATTCCGGCAGCCAAGCCCATAGTATAAATAGACATCATCCGCTAGTAATGCCAGTTCTTCATCAGTTTCTGTGCCATCAAGCACAGCCACAGAGGTGCGGTTCTTGCGGATGATGTGCGGGTACTTACCAAAGTACTGCTCAAAATAACGCGCCGTATTGTTGCTCCCGGTAGCTATGTAGGCATCACAGTCATTAAGCCGTTCTGCTATTGCTACTTGGTCGGTTACTTCCGGCTCCCATTCGCCCAGTTTCAGCAGCAGGTATTTCAGCAATACTTCATCTTTTGAAGATTGTTTTATGAGCAGGTGGTGGCCGCTCACAAAGCCACACAGAAAATCATGGAAGCCTACCAGTGGTATATTCCCCGCCATTACAATACCCACTTTTTTTACCGTTTTGGGTAAAGTATAGTTTGCTACCCACTGCTCCAGTTTCTCTTTCTTCAGGAATTGGTCTGCGATATTCTCTATGGCCAGCGATATATGGTCTGCTGTAAACCAGGGATTCGCATTCACTGCCCTGTCCTGCGCATCCATCCAGTTTACATCATTTCGTTCAAGATAGGCGCCAAGATTGGCCAGCAGGTCCAGTCGGCGGCTCAATGGTAAGTTATTTGTCATAAGTAGTAAGTTCTATACGGAAATTGGCCTCTATCAGATTTTGGTTTTATTTAGAAAACAGGAGTTAGGGTATTTGATGCGAAGTTGTAACTTTGTGCGCACATAAACTAAACATAAAGACTTCTTATGGCTATTAAGATCACCGATGAATGTATCAACTGCGGCGCCTGTGAACCTGAATGTCCTAATAACGCGATCTATGAAGGCGGTGTAGAATGGGCTATTGCAGATGGTACCGCTGTAAAAGGCGCCTATACCCTTATGGACGGATCTGTTACCGATGCACTTGCGCCCCATGCCCCTATAGCTGTAGATGTGTATTATATCACCCCCAATAAGTGTACCGAGTGCCAGGGTTTCCACGAAGAGCCACAATGTGCCGCCGTTTGTCCTGTTGACTGCTGCGTGCCCGATGAGATGTACCGGGAAACAGTTGATGAACTGCTGGCCAAAAAAGCGCATCTGCACTTGTAAGTTAGTCGTGAGTCATAAGTCGTAAGTCTGCGAACTGCTCATTACGAAATATATTAGGTCTCCCTGCTCTGTTGGCTTATCTCAATCCTTTTTGGGGGCATCTGTTTTTGTCCACGAATCGTCTGTTTTCTTACCGGCATCGTCTATTGCGGTTGCGAGTGTTCTCAAAAAGGCTGGCCCCATCTGTGCATTCATAATTCTCTTTGTGCTATCCTGGTATTTGATGGTGAGCATAATGCCCGGAAGGTCGGAAGAGCGATTCCGGTAACCATCCTGGCAGGTATCCACACGGTATGATTTGAATTGATCAAATATACTTTTAGCCTTTTCAGCCCCGATGTTTTTTGTAAAAGTACCTGTATCCGGCATGAAGCGGATCGCCGTGTATGTGGCGGTGCCATCAACATCCAGTTGTATTTCATAGTTGGGGCAGCGGCCATAGCAAGGTGTGCGGCGCATGGTCACAGATGTTATCGCCCCTCCGGCTTGTTGTTTTTTTCTACGCTTATGGTGTTTTGCATACACCGGGAACCCAACCAGTAATGCCAAAATGATCAATGCTGTTTTCTTCATTTTTTATATTTTAGTAACGTTAACGAAATAAAATCTATCAAGTTGCGAAGTTATTTTTCTTTTTTTCAAGGCCGTAAAAGCTGCGAATATCAAGAATATTTAAAGATTTTACAACGACGAAAAAATGAAAAAGAACGAGTAAATTGGTAAATTTTATTTTGTTATCGTTCCTTATACACTCAAAGATACCTTTTAAACTGTACCCTAAGAAAGTACAGTTGCTATCACTTACGTAATTATCAAGCAGATGCCGCCAAAAGAAGAACACGAAGAATTATTTTACCAGCTTGCACTCACGTTTGTGCCGGGCATAGGTGCTAAAACTGGCCGTGTACTGCTGGAGCATTTCGGGAGTGCGACGGCAATTTTCAAAACACCGCTGAAAGAACTCAGGCACATTGATGGCATAGGCGAAGTAAAAGTAAAAGGTTTCAAAGATCCCGAAGTGATGGTGAAGGCAGAACACGAACTGAACTTTGTACTCAAAAAAGACATCACCGTATTTTATCACAAACACAACTACCCTACCCGCCTCAGCAATTGCAGCGATGCGCCGCTGGTGCTGTTTTACAAGGGCAATGCTAACCTTGAAGGCACCAAAGTAGTAGCCATAGTAGGCACCCGCAAGAACACAGACTATGGCCATAAGCTTTGCGAAGAACTGGTAGAAGGCCTGCAGTCGCTGAGCAATGTGCTGGTAGTAAGCGGCCTGGCGCTGGGCATAGATGCTATAGCGCATAAAAAGTGTGTGTCGCTGGGCATACCCACCATAGGTGTACTGGGCCATGGCCTTGACCGCATTTACCCCTACAACCATAAAGATCTCTCTGAGCAAATGATGGAGAACGGTGGCATCCTCGCCGAGTTCCCCTCCGAAACATTGCCCGACCGCAATAATTTCCCCATGAGAAATCGAATTGTTGCGGGCCTGAGCGACGTAACCGTGGTGGTTGAGAGCCATGTGGCAGGTGGCGCCCTTATAACCGCACACATGGCCAGCGGCTACAACCGAGAAGTAGCAGCCTTCCCCGGCAGAGTGAACGACAGCCGCAGCGCCGGCTGCAACGAACTGATACGCACCAACATAGCCGGCATGATCACAAAGGCTGAAGACCTGGCCGAGATGATGAACTGGAATAAAGAAGGCAAGCCAAAAGCTGTACAAAAGCAACTGTTCATCAACCTATCGCCCGATGAGCAGAAGATAGTGGACATGCTGCAAGGCAAAGATAACGTTCATGCCGATGAACTGTTTTACAGCACCGGCTTTGCCAACTCCCAGCTCGCCGCCACCCTCCTCCAACTGGAAATGCAGGGCGTCATAAAGTCGCTCCCGGGTAAGCTGTATAGGATGTATTGAGTTAGTCGCCCTCCTTCGCTAAAGCTTCGGCGGGTAAATAAGTAGTGAGTCGTAAGTCTCGAGAGCAATAGTTCGAAAAACATGGTTGATGCGTAACACCTCCCCTCCTGTTTTTAGGAGGGGACGCTCGAAAACATAGCGAAGCAGTGTTTTCGGGCCGGGGTGGTTGACGCGCGCAGAACAATATACATTCCACTCATTTTTACCGGGTGGTTTTGACCATTCAAGAAATAACCCTACCATTCACTGGTTTTTATATATTTGTGAACGTTAGAAATTCACTATGGCCGTTCATAACCTACAGCGCATACTACTTATTGATGATGACGCAGGTAACAATACCGTAAGCAGGATATTCTTAAAAAGAGTAGTCATAGAAACGGAGATCGTCGCGTTCACTGATCCGGTGCTGGGGTTGGAGTATATAGCTACTGAATATGCCAAGGCGCCGGTTACCACTATCCTGCTGCTGGACATCAATATGCCCGTGCTCTCTGGCTGGGATGTACTTGAAAAGTTTGAGCAGATGCCGGAAGATATCAAGAAACACTTCACCATCTACATCCTCACCTCCTCTATCAACAAAGAAGATAAAGACAAAGCCGCCGCCCACCCCCTCATCGGCGCCTACATCGAAAAGCCCATGTCTATTGGCCTTTTAAATAGCCTGTTCCTAGGGGATTGAGCAGGGGCAGGAACAGTAAGCAGGGGCAGTAAGTAGAAGCAGCGGTTACGGCAATAATTTTTCCACGCAACAACTGATCATAGAAGCAAGAAAAGTCCAGCCCATGATGGCGCCTTAAGGCTGTCGTAGATGTGGATTCTGTAGCTTGATTTGTACCATAAAGCCGATATGGCAGAAGCGCTCAATGCCAGCAAGGATAGGCAGAATTTCAGCGCCATGCAGATGATAGAAGTTTTGCGAAAACAGCGTAGAGCTATGTTTTGGCCGGCGGAGCCTTTGGCCAAAACTCGCCTTTTCTTTGTTTCTTTCTTTTGGCGAAGCAAAAGAAAGAAAAGACAACGCGAGCTGCGAAACGCCTGCTTCTACAGTTGTGGAAAGCGACGCTACACTACTTCCCCCTCCAGGTCATAATCAAACGCCTTCGTGATCTTCACTGTCACAAAGTCCCCTATCGGCAGCGCCTTCTTACTCTCTATGATCACCTCATTATCCACCTCTACACTGTCAAACTCTGTGCGGCCCAGGTAGCGGCCGCTTTCTTTTTTGTCTATCATCACCTTGTAGGTCTGGCCTATGCGCTCCTGGTTCTTTTCGTAGCTTATCTCCTGCTGCACCTCCATTATCTCCTGCGCACGTGCTTCTTTCTCTTCAGCCGGAATATTATCCACCAGCTCATGGGCTGTGGTGTTCTCCTCATGACTGTAGGTGAATATCCCTACCCTGTCCAGGCGCATATCTGTGAGGAACTCTTTCAGGTCTTCCACATCGTCCCGCGTCTCACCGGGGAAACCCGTGATGAGCGTAGTGCGGATGCAGATACCCGGCACACGCTCGCGCACATTGGCGATGAGGTCGGTTATTTCATTTCGTGTTATCTGGCGCTTCATGGCCTTCAGCATATTGTCAGATATGTGCTGCAGCGGCATGTCCAGGTAGTTGCATATGTTGTCGCGCTCGCGCATCACGTCCAGTATCTCCAGCGGGAATTTTGATGGGTACGCATAGTGCAGCCTTATCCAGTGCAGGCCTTCCACATCGCTCAGATGCTTTAGCAGGTCCGGCAGCATACGCTTTTTGTAGATGTCCAGGCCGTAGTAGGTCAGCTCTTGCGCTATCAGCATCACCTCCTTCACACCCTTCTTCACCAGCCCTTTAGCCTCCGCTATTACTTCCTCTATCGTTTTCGACACATGGCCGCCCCGCATCAGCGGTATAGCACAAAACGAGCACGTACGGTTGCACCCTTCCGATATTTTCAGGTACGCATAGTGCTTCGGCGTGCTCAGCATACGCTCGCCTACCAGTTCCGCTTTATAGTCGGCATTCAGTTGTTTCAGCATCAGCGGCAGCTCCATCGTGCCAAACCACGCATCCACCTCCGGTATCTCCTTCAGCAGGTCGTGGCGGTAGCGCTCGCTCAGGCAGCCGGTTACATATACCTTGTCCAGCTTGCCATTGCGCTTCAGCGCCACCTGCTCCAGTATAGTATTTACGCTCTCTTCCTTTGCCTTGTCTATGAACCCACAGGTGTTCACCACCACTATGTTGTGGTCCAGCTTGCGGTTTTCGTGGGCCACATCTATGCCATTGGCGCTGAGCTGGCCGCCCAGCGTCTCGCTGTCCACCATATTCTTGCTGCAGCCCAGGGTGATGATATTCACCTTGTCGTTCTTTAATGTTCTCGTTTTCAAATATTTAATTTTAACCGCCGAAGCCCCCAGCGGGCGAAGGCTGGTCTTTGCGGGGTGCAAAGGTCGGATAGTAGAATGAAAGAAAAAACTAAAGTTTGATCAATCCTTCTACATCGCGAACAAGCAATAATAAAAACAACTAGTTTTATAGAGTTTTATTTTTGAAATGAAATTTTATCTCGGAGTAACGAACAATAGTTGGTATAACTATTTGAGTACCATAAATCCCGAAGACGTAAACTTTTGGCAGCCTGGTGGTAATCGGGAATTCAAGGTCATACCGTCCATGGCTCCTTTCTTATTTAAGCTAAAGAGCCCGCTAAATGTGATTGGCGGAGTTGGCTTCTTTTCCAGCTACTCTAATTTGCCATTATCTGTGGCTTGGGAAATATTTGGGAATAGAAACGGTTGCAAAACTTATGAAGAATTTCGAAGGATTATTGTCAATTATAGAAAAGATAAAGAGAATGTAAATCCTACTATCGGCTGTATAGTGCTTACGAATCCGCTCTTCTTTAAGAAAAGCGATTGGATTGAAACTCCTTCAAATTGGAGCGGTAGCATCGTTCAGGGTAAATCATATTCAACTGATGAGGAGATAGGGCAACAAATATGGGCTCAAGTAAATGTTTTAATTCAAAAATATCTCTCGGGCAATGGACTTGATGAGCAAAAAAGCTTCATTCTTAGCGAACCGGAATCTCCCGCCTATGGAAATTCAATCTTGCAAAAAGTGAGGAGGGGGCAGGGTGCATTCCGAGTTTTAGTGACTGATACGTATAATAAACGATGCTCGATAACGGGGGAGAAAACCTTACCGGTACTGGAAGCTGCACACATTAAACCTTACGCTGAGTCTTTGTCGCACGAAGTATCGAACGGAATTCTCCTGAGATCAGATATTCATAAGCTGTTTGATTCAGGTTATATGACGATTACCAACGATTTAGTCGTGGAAGTTAGTAACAGAATAAAAGAAGAATTTCACAATGGCAAGGAATACTACCAATACCATGGGAAAAGCCTCCTTTACATCCCTACGCGAGAGATTGACAAGCCGTCAGCAAAGTATATTGAATGGCATAACAATAATGTTTTCAGACGATAGCAAATTCTATTGACAAAATATTTACGAAATCTACTTGAAAGATGATTAATTGGGTAGCCGCCTATAATAGGCTATATAAATTACCCACTCGTCCTTGTTTGCAACGAGGATGCCACGGTGCCGCGTCTGTGACGCCAGTACTTTTGGTGGGCGCGTCACCAGGTTTTGTTTTTTACAATAATGTATATTTGCAATGGACCGGCTTACGGGCCGGTACACCTTCGGGAAAACGATACTGCGGTGGCTTGTTGCCATTTGCGAGGGCTTTACCTGTAATGGTTAAGTGATACTGCGAGGGCTTGAGGCCCTTGGCGAGGGCTCTTAACCATTTTTTGATTTTAGTAGTGCCGGAGATTTTCAAGCAAGGCTACTTACCTGCAATTGGGATTTTCGGCACTTTTTTTTAGTATCCCTTGTCATTAATTTTCTAAAAATAAAAAAAGAAACAGTTGGGCGTACGTCTCCGGCTACGTACCGTTAGCGATCACATCCATCGAAAAATGTGGATATCTTATCGCGGTTTTTGTTGGCTATTATTACCGCACAGTCTATCTTTAATTATGGCGAATTCGCCATAATTAAATTGAAAAAATCGCTACTTTTTTTAAATGGGTCGAATTCGACCCATTTAAAAAAGGAAATAGCAATAGTAACCCGCAAATATATTTTAAAGGAAGGATTCGATAGGTCTAAAAAATGTGTATGGCTAAAAACAAAACCATAAATGTTCAGGGTTCCGAAATAACCATTATTAAGCATAATAGTGAGGATTTTATTTCTATGACCGACATGATAAAACCATTCGGTGATGAATCCATAATCAAAAACTGGCTTCGTAATCGCAACACCGTAGAATTCCTTGGAATTTGGGAGCAGATTTACAACCCCGATTTTAATCCGGTCGAATTCGACCAGATTAGAAAACAAACGGGACTCAATTCTTTTGTTCTTTCCGCTAAAAAATGGATAGAAAGTGTGAATGCAAAAGGCATAGTGTCCAGTGCTGGCAGATACGGCGGCACATTTGCGCATCGGGATATCGCCTTCGAATTCGGCTCCTGGCTCAGCCCGGAATTCAAATTATACCTCATAAGAGAATTCCAGCGCCTCAAAGAAGATGAGAACGACCGGCTGAAACTGGACTGGAACCTGCAACGCACCCTCTCCAAGATCAACTACCGCATACATACCGATGCCATAAAAGAAACACTGGTGCCACCAACTATAACAAAGGCGCAGGCAGGTATGGTATATGCCAGCGAAGCAGACATGCTTAACGTAGCCCTGTTCGGCATCACTGCAAAGCAATGGCGCGAAGCCAACCCCACAAAAGACGGCAACATCCGCGACTATGCCGAGCTCGAACAATTAGTAGTCCTCACCAACCTCGAAAGTATTAATTCAGTACTTGTTCGCCAGCAACTCCCACAAACCGAGCGACTCATGAAACTGAACGAAATCGCCATTACACAAATGAAATCCTTGCTCAACAACAACAATCTGAAGAAACTAAAATAAAGGCCCATAGTGTAGCCCCCCCGGCGGAGCGCAATCTTCAGATTGCCCGTGCACACTCGTATTTGCGCGAATAGGTTGCGCCCGCAACGGGGCGCCGAGTGCTGGGGGATCATATGTTTCTACAAACAGGTAGTCACCTAGCCTGCACTGAGTTTGCCGAAGTGGGGCAATTACATGTAATTCTGCTAATTCTTAAATTCAACAAATTCCGGTTCAGACAATTTGTGGATATCATTATTTCAGCCGCATTGTTTTCCATCCTACCTTTGTGCCACATTTCATAGCCTGGAGCTTGCTAAATGAAAACAGTTGCGGGTTCAGTACAAACCTTAGTGTAACGATATTTCAGCATATCAGCTCCTGGCCAGCCAGAACCTCTGCCGGTAGGCGGGGAAACCCGGAAGTTTCGATCATAAAAATCATAGTCAGACAGGCTGCAGTGAGCTCGCCGAACTGTGATACGAATGCGATACGTTTGTGACATTTTTAAAAAACCAAACCCCTCATAACCAACAAAATAGCCGCTAATATCCACAAAACTTTTTTTCTATGAAAAATGTGATATTTCAAAATAGGAACATTGGTAGAGACGGCATGCCTGCAGTCTCAGGACAACACCAAACCAGAAGAATACCGGAAGAAAAACCAGAAGAAAATCGGAAGTCTTTTGTGCAAAAGTGAGCAAGAAGTGAGCAACAATTATCCACATTATTTTGATAAAACACTGATAATCAATCGTAATGTGCGCAATAAAAAATTCTTGCCCACTCGTGCACCCGGAAGCTATCCGCAAACAGCTTCGATACTGTAGTATTCGGCCCCCTGCTGTAATCTTCGAGAAATAAAAAAGATACAGTTGCGTATGTCTCACGACAACCCGGCGGAGTGCGATCTTCAGATTGCCTAAGCATCATGTACCTGCACTGCTGAAGCGGGGATTCTGAAATGTTAGTCAAAAAAACAATTAGTTTTGATGAAATTCTCTACTGTGGGCGTTTTGCGTACTGATCATTTTGTTTCTGGCATTTTATTATTATCACAACTGTTTTTGTCATCACTGGCATTCGGGCAAAATACGTTGCCTGTGCCTGACCATATTGTGATACTTTTTGAGGAAAACTCCGGGTACAGCCAGATAATAGGGAATAAGCATGCACCGCATATCAATGCGCTTGCGCATATGCCCAATGCGGCGGTCTTTACACAGTTTTACGCGAAAGCGCACCCCAGCCAACCCAATTATCTGGTATTTTTCTCCGGCAGCTCCCAGGGGGTGGAAGATGATGACCTGCCGGATGGTATCCCGTTCACCACGCCAAACTTATGCGCCGAGCTGATCGCTGCCGGCAGGACATTTAAAACATATTCAGAAGACCTACCGAAGGTGGGCTATAAAGAGACGTCCTATATGACCGGCAAGGGCAATTATGTGCGTAAGCACAACCCATGTATGAACTGGACAGGTACCGGCCCAAATCAATTTCCGGATACGGTAAGCCAGCCATTCGGGGATTTTCCACATGCGGGCAATTACGCCTCATTGCCTACCGTATCTTATGTAGTGCCCAACTTAGAGGACGACATGCATAATAATTATTGCGGTGTGCCGCCATGCCCCAAGACAGTGGCCCGCGCCGATGACTGGATGTACAGTAACCTGGACAGCCTGCAGCAATGGGCAATGACACACAATTCACTGTTCATATTGATGTTTGATGAAGATGATAACTTTCATGGTAATAATATACCGGTAATATTCTTCGGGCCTATGGTAAAGGGAGGCGAGTATAACCAAAAGGTGGATCATCTAAACCTGCTGCATACCATAGAATCTATTTATGGCTTGGGCCATGCGGGCAATTCCGCGAACAGTAGTTCCATTATTAATTGCTGGCTTAAATAGGCGCGGTAAGTCAATAAAGCAAAAAAATGAGCATTACCCTACCCTTAGGAACAAGGATAAAGTAATGCTCATTGTAATGATGATCCAGTGTGCTGCCTAGCCTATCATATTGGCTATCCGCTCGAAGAATCCAGGATTTTCCTGTTCATGGCTGGCCTCCTCATTTATGCTTCTCACGGCCAGCTTGCTTAGTTCTTCGTCAGCTTCTTTCTCTTCGGCAAGGGTTTTATCTAAAATCTCTGATACCTTCTGCAGGCCCAGTGTGCGGGCAAGCTCAGCGAGGCTGCCATAAGTGGCTATTTCGTAGTGCTCCACCTTTTGGGCAGCGAAAATGAGGCCTACGTCCCTGGTCTCGGTTCCTTTTTCTGTTTCGCCTACTATGTCATCGCCTTCCTTGGTTATCCCGGCCATTGCCTCGCATTTCTTAGCAACAGGTTTTTGTTTCAGTAAGCCAAATACGTCTTCGAGGCGTGTTATGTGCCCTTCGGTAACACCGCGGTGATTGGAAAATGCATCTTTCAAAGACGCAGCCGTAGCGCTTTTTTCCATTTTTGTCAGCGCCTTGATGAGGCGCTTCTCCGCCCAGTAAATGTCTTTAAGCTCATTGAGGAAAAAGTTTGACAGCATATCTTTATCAGATGGCTTCTGCGCGACTTTTTTCGCAGGTGCTGATTTCTTTTGTGCCACTTTTTTCAGAACGGGCGGTTGCTTAGCGGTAGCTTTCTTGTTTGGCGCTGGTGATTTTTTTACTGTGGGCATAATTTGATTTTTTAGTTGCACAACGGTATTAAATTATCGCGCCATCTTAGAAATCCGCCAATTACAAATGAGGTGTTGCAGGTATTCTATAAGGTTGTTATGGCATCTTCGCTTGCCGCGTAATTGTGGGGGGATATGGCATGATTATTTAACTGAGCAGGGCTAAACCAATTTAGTTTATGAAACACAATCATCACGAAGAAGCAGCAAAGCACCACACTGCCGCAGCAAAGCATCACACAGATGCACACAAGAACCACATGGATGGAGACGATGACAAAGCCGCGTCTGAAGCTCATGCCGCAAACGGCCATGCAGCCCTGGCTGAAGACCATTCGAGAGAAGCATCAAAGAAACATGCGGAAACGAAGAATGGCAAAAAATCCGGCAAATAGCCTTTTGTGCGCAAAAAGCAGAGGGGTTGCGGCCCGGCTGCAACCCCTCTGTTTTCTGATAAAAGTAACCTTATTCCTTTATAAATTTCTTCACTTCGGTACCGCCGGTTTTTACGAAATAGACACCGGCCGGGAAAGAAGATATATCTATTTGCGTGTTGCCCGCTACTAAAGCCCCGCGATAAAGCTCACGGCCAGTAATATCCGTAATTGCTACAGAAGCATTGCTGCCAGCGGGATCTGTCCACTGTACATCAACGACTGATGATGCAGGATTAGGATATACGTTAAGTGCAATTACTAAAGGTCGGGAACTGATGCCTGTAGTGGTGCAATCAGTGATAGTAACAACCTGCTCAGTAGTGGCGGTTCCGCAGGCATTTGTCACAGAATATTCAATGGCAGTTGCGCCAGGATACAACCCCGTAACTACACCTGAGGCGGATACAGAGGCATCACTACCCGTTGCGGACCAGGTTCCTCCCGGAACAGGATCTGCAAGCGTTATCTCGCTGCCGGCACACACCGTATTGCTTCCCGAAATGTTACCTGCTACAACTCCGGCAGTAATAACCGAATAATCGCAACCACCGGAATACATGTAATAGAATATGGTGTCTGTGCCATTACCAGTTGCGGTGACTAAACCACCAACAGGATCAATTGTAGCAATATTGTTATTGCTACTGGACCATACACCACCTGTAACCGCATCATTTAAAGCCAACGGAGAATCGAGGCATACAATGGAACCTCCTGAAATGGTGCCGGGGCTATTTGCGCCTATCGAAACATATACGGTAACCAGGCTTGAGGAAAAACCATTTGAAACGCGGACCTGGAACGAATCTATGCCGGAATAAGACGCTGTTGGGGAATAAACGGTGCCACGGGGAATAGATACGGTGTCAACGCCGTGGGATAATGCGGCTGCGGGGAAACCAGCCAGCGCACCATGCGCAGGCGGTGTGACAACCGTCCATATTTCTGTTGAACCTGCATCCATCCCGCCGACGGCAAGCTGGTAATCCAAAGGATGACTGACTCCCTGGCAAATATCAATGGTTTGGCCATTGCCATAAACAAAGACCGGTGAGCTTGTAAGCTGTAATGCAACACGCACACGGTTATTGCCCTGGTCTGCTATTAAAATATTACCTGTTCCGTCAACAAAAACACCATACGGCCAGTTAAGGAGCCCGTTCACCGAATTAGCACCATCGCCACCATAGCCGTCCATGGAAAGTGACCCTGCTACGGTGTTGATCATACCGGTTGATACAGATATCTTGCGGCAAGCACAGCTAATATCACAGCAATAAATATCCCCTGATCCATCACAGCATATACCATAGATATTCCCCATGCAGGCAGTTAAAGCCGGGCCGCCATCACCGTTAGCGGGATAGCCGCCAGTGCCGGCAATAGTAGTAATTATGCCTGTGCTACCGCTGATCTTCCTGATGAAAGCCCCCCCCCGCCAAATGATAACGCGCCTGGCTGGTCGGAAAAGTAAATATCTCCGGCGGCATTAACACATATTGCGATCGAGCTCTGAATCTGTGCAGCAGTTGCAAGGCCGCCGTCCCCGCTATATCCCGGGGTGCTGGTGCCTGCTATTGTAGTAATGATGCCGGTGGCCGCGGTAATTTTCCGTATATAAGTAGGCAGCGATCCTGATCCTGACCACACCGCACGACCGCCGTCCACAACATAAATATTGCCGGCAGCATCTAAACATATGCCGCCGGGCTGATTAAGATTAGCTGCGTTTGCCAGCCCACCATCTCCCGAATAACCTGCGGTGCCAGTACCGGCAACAGTGGTGATCAACCCGGTCGCTGCACTGACAACCCGTACCTGGTTGCCGGTGGACATATACAGGTTACCGGCTGCATCAATGCACATATAAGCAGGCGATAAAGCGGCGCTGGTAGCTGGCACGCCATCGGCAGTAGATGCGCCCCCACCTGCGTAGGTAGTGATTACACCATCTTTAGCAGATATTTTTCTGACTACGCCGTTTCCATTGTCAGCGATGTAAATATTATGTGCGGCATCGGCACATACATCCGTAGGCGAATATACCTGCGACATAAATCCCATACCGCCGTCACCGGTGTACTGGCCCGTGCCGCTGCCGGCAAGGCTTACCATAATGTTCTGGGCATTCGTGCGTGCACTAAATGCCGTAACCAGTAAAGCAACAAAACAGAGTGTGCGTGTAATTTTTTTCATAACCAAATTTTAGGGGTGATATTCTCTTATTAAAGACGGCTAAATTTTGAATTTCGTTAGTATTAACCCTATTTTTTTTATTAAAGATAAAATATTTTTATCTAAATATACTATGGCCGATATAAAGAATGTATCTCCATCATCGCGATGCATTTAGCATTTTATTACCCCTGATTGTATCGGAGGCTATGCATATTGAAGCACTATGGGCTTCTTTCTCAATAAACAATTAGTACCGCGTCTATCCGAAGGCCTGAATTGTATGTGAAATAAAAGGCTAAGTGCAGATCATTAAGCAATTAAAATTTGTACCCGAAAGAAATCACAAAGGTTGCATCGAGCTCTCCTTCCACGCTGCTTTGTCCAGAAAGGGTATTATATGCATTGGCGCGGTAACCGTTGGATATCATTTTGAGGGACACATAATGACCCCAACCACGAGTTGTTTGAGGGCGAAAATATCCAATTCCAAAACCGGTATAGGAGCCATTATCATTTTTAACGACGTAGTCAGTGTTTCCATCGGTCCAATACCCTGTGTTGCGTTTATAGATATCAAGGCCAGCATCCAGGAACAAAAAATATTGGCTTTTTTTTGCGCGAACGTATATTGAACCGCAGATCCCAGAACAATGCTGGAACAGGCTGGAAATTGGTCCTGGTGGCGTGAAAATCATATACCTGGGCACCAGCTCCCAAGCCAAAATACCTTGTTATATTATAATTATAGGTCGTAGAAGCCCCCGGAACAAATCTGGCCAGGGAAATACCTCCGTCGCCCCAAAAAATATCTTTTTGGGCTGACGCCAATATTGGATCAAATGTTACCAATAGTGCAATAAGCGCGTATTTCATAAACAGATGTTTCTTGCTAAATCACAACTATCCGAAACTTTTTTGCCTGAATAGCGGCCATACCTTTGGTTAAGAACGACCAAAACACAAAAATATGGGGCTATTCAAACGTAGTAAAAATAATAACAAACCGTTACTGCGCCAAATTCTGGATTTAA
>CAISPO010000056.1 GCA_903887415.1 uncultured Bacteroidota bacterium
ACTTTAAGCAGAAGGAAAAACAGGTATTTTTTACAGAAATTAACCCCTATCACTTGAAAACTAAAAAAAAATAATTTAACTTCGTAAAATCAAGAAACAATATCTAACAATAAGTCCACTTTAGTTTGACTACATACAGTGCGGGGATATACGCCCTTCGGGGCATACGGCTGTAGCCTCGGTAAAGACCAGTGCCGCGCCACCCACAGCCCTGCTGCCCAGGTGCACGAGATGCCAGTCAGTGGCAAACCCATCTTCACTGCTGTATTGGCACATGGGTGATACCACGATGCGGTTTTTGAGGGTGATACTTCTTATGGTGAGGGGGGTGAATAACATAATGGCTCAAAGTTAGAGAATTCGGGATTAAAGGCCCTTGACAAGCAGGCATAAAAAAAGGGCACTGAAATTTCAGTGCCCTCTTAAATATGATCGTTGAAAAAATTAATCCATGTAGTCGTAATCGCGCCAGTGGTAGTGGTCTGCGCCAGCATAAACTGACCTGATCTCTATTTCGTAGTATGGCTTATCATCGTCGCGGAAAGAAATATCGTACAGGTGTACAATGATCTTATCATTTGTATAGATATGCTCCATATACTGCTCGCGGGTGAACCGGCGCAGGGCTGTGCGGTAATATGTCATGCCAGCTTCGCACTGCTTCTTGATGCGCTCAAATTCTTCCTTGCTATCAGTTTCAAATTTTATAGAAACATGGTTGTGATAGGCATATCCATCATCATAAGTATGGGAATAAGTGATCACATTGCTGCCGTTGCGGAATACTGTGCTCCTGTCGTTGAACTCCAGGTGAGAGAGTTTGTAGCCTTTATCGTGCACATAAGATTCGAAAGCCGGAAAGTTATCTGACCTCAGCTTTACGAGCTCATCGAGGGAGAAATCCTGCGCAAAGCCCAGTGAACCAAAGCTGAATGTAATCAGAACAAGCAATAATATTTTTTTCATGTTATGAATTTGAGAGACAAATATAACGGGTGAGTAGTGAAATCTGAAACATTTGGGAATAAATTTTTAGGTTCAGCACCTGTGTGTATTGGGTGCAGCTTGTTGTAAGCGGATGGCACTACCTGGGAGTGGAGAAAAGCATCTTGTCTAAAAAGCTCCAATATTGCAGCTTTTCTGGCATAACAGGTTCTAAAAATTAGCCATAACTTTTACGTCCCAAAAGTAAAACAACACATTCGACATTATTCTATTTTTTCGGAACAATTAATTATAATACTATGAATAACTTAATTGAGAACAACGGTTTTGACCTCACAAAACGTGAAATAGAAATACTGAAATACATAGCAGATGGTAAAACATCTAAGCTGATAGGCAGGGTACTGTTCATCAGTAAACAAACCGTGGACAAGCACCGGAAGAACATGCTGAAAAAAACCGGATACCGGAATAGTATGGAACTGGTACAATATTATCTTAGAAAATTCCTCTGAATAAACAATACCCACAAATGGGTATTTATTGAATAGAAATACCCATTTATGGGTATTTTAAAGTATGTTATGTGCGTATAGCTTTACATGATACGATCATCTCCCCCTAAATCATGTACATGGCAAGCACACACACCACTAATACCAGGTAAAAAGTACAGGTACTTTTTATGCATCATTTGCTGCAATGCATTTGCACTCCTTCCACAATTCGGAAATAACGTTGAAAAAGCATTTTCTTCTAAATTTTTATCCCCAAAACAAACACACAATCATGAGAAACAAATTAATCCTTTCGATTTTTTTATGCCTGCTGGGAATGCGGGCTTTTGGTCAAACACCTGTTACTGTGACTAGCTTTACAATATGCGGCACTACGTCATCCGTTACACTACATGGGAGTGGAACAAGCCCGACATGGAGCATAGGCGGGTGCGGAAACGTTAATATCTTTCCTTCTGGTAATTATTGTACTGTAACAGGTGTATCATATGGTTCATGTACAATTTCTTTCTCATCTTATTATGGGGGTGCTACTCATTACTTCTATCCGATCGCATATGTAAATCCAACCCCAGGTCCAATAGTCTTTCCAACATGGGCTACAAACGGCCCAGGCCTGCATCCGGTTCATGTATGTGCAATGCTGTCTTCTTATGAAGACTATTATTTGACTTGCAGCCCGTCAGGGGGCAGTTGGAGTGGTAACGGAGGAGGAACAGGGATGTCGGTCACGGGGGGTAAATTTTTTACAGGATATCCCACTACAGCAAATATTTTCTATACACTTAATGGTTGCTCAACGGAAGATACTGTTGTTGTTGACTATCGTCCGAAAACCATACAACCAAGCCCCGCCACTGTATGTTTAGGGTCCTCAATTACCCTAACCGATGATGTTTACAGTAGTTCAACAATTATAGGTACGTTTAGTAACGTTGATGGGTTAGTTTCCTTGGGGACAGCTTACACAACCTCACCGAATATCGTTCATCAACCTATAACCGGTGTGACCGCTGGCACCGCAACTATTTATTTTACACTACCGGACGGATGCGCTGATACCGGAACTGTTATGGTAGGTGGAAACCCGATTATAGGTACGCTGGAAGAATGTGTTGGGACATCCAACACTCTTACTTGTTCACCACCTGGGGGAACCTGGCTTAGCGGCACACCAGCAGTTGCTACGATAACCAGCAGCGGAGGTAGCCTTACGGGAGTATCTGCGGGCACATCAAATATAACGTACACTCCGGGGTCAGGTTGTCCATCTTATGCGGTGGCAACAATAGATAATTGTTGTTTAGGAACGTCGCTAGTAATTAATACAGGCTATGATCCTACTGTCGGTGCCACGGGCGCCAAAATAGCCGGTCTAGATGTAGACAATACGAGCGCCGTGCCGGACCCGAAATGGACGCTGACAACATTGTCTTCAGACGCAGCAACGCAAATTGCTGCTTACGGATCCACAGCGCTAATACCGCCCGCTGCTGCGGATGTTGTGGACGATAATCTTTCACCATATTATCCCGCAGGAAGCTGGGCTGTGAACACAACGAGCAATTGGATAACATCACAGAATGCACACGGATATTACACTAATGTAAATTCTACTGCTACATATACCATGACGTTCACCAGGACATTCACTACATGTGGTGTGGGCGATCTGACGGTTTCTGGAGAGGCAGCGGCTGACAATTATATAATTTCGGCAGATGTTGATGGAGTGCCTTTTTCTTTTGCGCCTGGATCAACGATAACAACACAAGCAGATATTTGGTACGGGAATCACGATGTCTTCACACCGTTCACTGTGTCATTACCTTCGTGGGCGGCGGGGGTACACACAATTACTGTTGTAATAGGCAATTATAATCTCTACAATGAACCTCCATACCAGGATAACTTTAATCCGACAGGTTTAAACCTGTACGGCACAGTGTCCTCCCCAAGCGATATTATCGTATCGGAAAGTTCCGCATGTTCGTCCTACTCTTGTCCGGGATCAAGGTATTCGGCTCCAACTGCCGTTCCAACAATAGCGCCTATAACCGGTAATCTGGTTTGTTATCCTAATCCCAACGGTGGTTCCTTCACACTCCGCGGAGCGCTGACTGGCACTTCCACTTCGAAGGAAGCTAAAATAGAAGTAGTGGATATGGTGGGCAAAGTTGTTTACAATGATATTGCAGCTATAGAAAATGGAGGCATTAATAAGACGATCACTCTCGGCGATAATATTGCCAATGGTGTTTATCTTATCAGGGTAATCAATGACGGCTCCAGTAAAGTGATCAGGGTTTCAATAAACAGGTAGGCATTTCTTTTAAAATGAGAAGCGGCCGCTACCGTAATGGGGCGGCCGTTTTTTTGCTATAAGCCAAACAAGAATAAGCGCTGAAAAAGTAGATAAAAACGGAAGATGCTGAACTACCGAAACCTGTAATAAACGAAAAACAGCTATCTTCAATAAAATGAGTATTGTTAAATCTCAAAACCTCGCTAATCCGCGATTCAGGCGCTTAAAATATGCAGATCAGGCAAATTTCTACCCAACCCATCATAATCTAAGCCATAGCCCACCACAAATTTGTTCTCAATATTAAAGGCGTTAAAATCGGCTTTTACATCATGTTTTAACGCTTCTGGCTTTGAGAGAAAGGTGG
The DNA here is from genome assembly GCA_903887415.1 of uncultured Bacteroidota bacterium. Classification (GTDB taxonomy): domain Bacteria; phylum Bacteroidota; class Bacteroidia; order Chitinophagales; family Chitinophagaceae; genus Nemorincola. Next base: position 4,136 of record CAISPO010000056.1, read on the forward strand.
CGATCTTTACAGATGCGGGCTGGCGGTGATGAATTTCAGGCAGAAAGGAACTAAGAGTTTTTCCCGTGTCGATAATGTCTTCCACTATTATTATGTGGCGGCCATGCAGGTCTTCTTCCATGCCTATGGCTGTTACCACATTGCCGGTGGAGGATGTACCTTTGTAGGAAACGAGCTTTATGAAGGATATTTCGGCCTCTATGGTCAGCCCGCGAAATAGGTCGGCGGCGAAGATGAAGGAGCCATTGAGTATGCCTATTAATAGTGGTTTTTTTCCGGCATATTCCTCATTGATCATTGCGGCAAGCTCATTTACCCGCTTCTGTATATCTTCCTTTGAAATAAAGGGAACAAATGTTTTATCGTGGATTTGTATCATGCTATAAGGCTGGGTAGTTTTACTGTTATTTCGTAGAGGTGCCACGCAAGGCGCCTCTATGCACTCTTATTCTGGCAATAATCAATTCGATATCTTCAGTTTTTTACCCGCTTTTATATCGCTGGCGTCTATATCATTCCACTTCAGGAGCTGACTCACGGTTATGTTGTTCTTTTTTGCAATTGAAAAAGCAGTATCACCTTTTTTTACAGTGTAATACTTTATGTCTTTTGCAGATTGTTCCTCGGGTGCTTTTTGTGCTGGTTGCTCGCATTGCACCGCTGCTACCAGTTTGCTATCGTCTGCATACACTACTTTATCCAGCTGAGATTTCAAGCCGGTGAGGTCGTCCTTTTTTTGTTCTTCTTCGTTGTCGTTGGGTGCGGGAGCAGGTATTTCTTTTTTTACGGTGTCTGCTGTTACCCATTGCGTTGGCGCGTTTTTATCAGAGGGGGCATTGGGCGTTATGATCACCACTGCATCAGATTTCTCGGGCAAAGGCTGCGGTGCAGCGGGTATCGGCAGCGCAGCGGTTTTAGGTTTAGGTTGTGATTTTTTTTCCTGCCCTGGTTTAACGCTGTTCTCTAAATCTATCTGCATACCATCGGTAAGTGTATCAACAAGATCGTTACTATTGGTTTTTTTTCCAGCAACATAATCTCCTGCATCGTCCGACCCGGTAACCTTGCCATCTTTACCAGGCAATATTATTGCATCCCCCTTGTGGGCTGCGGAAGGAGTTACTTTCACATCCGGTTTTTTACCTGCCGGGAACTGCAATTGCAGGACAGTGCCCGGCACAGGGGTTTCGTCCGTGCTCATCAGGTTCAGGGCAGTAAGCCTTTTCAATTGTATGGCTTCTTCCTGGGCTATCAGCCACAAGGTTTCCCCATCAGCTACAATATGCCTGGCGTTGACGCCGGCTGCAGGTTTCTTCTCCAGGAAAATATAGCTGTTGCATGGCACCGGCCCATCCGCAAGGTCATTTATTTCCAGCAGTTTGGGATAGCGGATGTTATACTGCATAGCATACTGCAGCAGCATTTCGTCCTTATGCGCGTAAAATGCCTTTAGTCCATGTACCTTCACAATGCCGGTAGTATCGTAAACGGTTGGTGCAGGAGGCGGCACTGATAATGTGTCTTTCTGAAAAATAACGTTACGGGCACTATCTGCGATCGCCTTGATGGAACCGGGCTCAGCACTTACAGTGGTATCGGGCGCCTGCAATGTTTTCCGGGCATTGGTCACAGTATCTATAACAGCAACAGGCTGCGTGGTAGCGGGTACAACCACCGGGGGTATAGCGGCTTCCTCTACCTCTTCTTCTTCGTCATCTTTCTCCTTTTCCTTCTCCTTCTTGTCCAATACAAATATCGTGGTGTCCTCCATTTTGTCCACCATCGCCGGCTGTTTTAGGGTGGGGGTTTGCTGCCGCGCCACCTGCATTTCCAGGCTGGTCCTGCTGCTGTCCATCCCATTCAGGGTATAATCCTGCAAGCCAAAGTCTTCTATTATTTTTATCAGCCTCTTTGCGTATTGTGGGTCGGTAGCATAGCCGCATCTTTTGAGGCCGCCTGCCCACGAGGCATAGTCCTTCATCGGGATGCTGAACAGGGATGTGTAGCGGGGGTTCCTTTTCAGCAGATCAGAGTGATCCCTGTAGGATTCGTCAGCGCTCTTGTATTTTTTGAAGCATTCCTGTTTGGCATCATCATCGTGCAAAAAGGTTTCGCCGTCCCATCCGTTCTTGCATTTGATGCCGAAGTGGTTGTTGGCCTGAGTCATCAATTCGCTTGCACCGGCCTCCGTTTCCAATATGCCCTGGCCCAGCGTTACTGCTGCTGGTACGCCTGAATTTCTTTGCTCATTTATTGCAAGCTGGTAATATTGATTCACATACTTTTTTGCACGCTCGGTATAACCTTCCTGTGCACCAACTCTTGCCGTTACGAACAGCAATAGTGTTATGCAATATAATATGCGGTTTTTTACCACGGCTTCTCTATTGAATCCCAACGTTTCCTGTTTCGGGCAAAAATACAATAACAATGCTTATATCTAAGTTAAAAGCAGTTACCCGCTTATTTTCCTGGCTATCATTATCCCATCCCGCAGTGGTACAAGTAAATGCTCTATGCGGTTATCCGCTTTTATTTTCCTGTTGAAGCTGCCTATAGCCCGCGCATTTTTTGTTTGCTGGTCTTCGGGCAATATTACTTCTCCGTCATACAGCACATTATCGGCAATTATATAACCGCCCACTGGCACCTTGTCGAATACCAGGTCATAATACCGCTCATAATTGCTCTTATCGGCGTCTATGAATACGATATCAAATAGCTCGTCAAGGCCCGGAATTATATCGATGGCGCTGCCGGTATGCTGTATGATTATTTCATTCAACCCTGCTTCGGCGATATAAGCCGTAGCCATATCCTGTAGCTCTTCGTCTATCTCTATGGTATGCAGGCGGCCATCTTCCTGCAAACCTTGTGCAAGGCAGATGGCTGAATAGCCTGTGAATGTCCCTATTTCAAGTATGCACTTGGGTTGTATCATATGACTCATCATCTGCAGAAAACTACCCTGCAAATGGCCCGACAACATTACGGCGTCCCCTCTTTTCAAATTGGTTTCCCTGTTCAGCCGCGCCAACACCGGAAGCTCAGCGCTTGTGTGCTGTTCTGTATATTCGTCGAGCTGCTTAGAAATAAGTGTTTTCATAATTATTGTTATTCAGTACTCATTGTCTTGCCATCGGTGCTTCGTAGAGACGTTGCATTGCAATGTCTCTACATATGCTGTTTACGATCAGCGAGCAGGCACTAAAAATTAGGCTGCAGCTTATTGTGGGTATAAAACTCGCGTATGTAACTCACCACTTCATCGGCAGTATCAAATACTTTTATCATCTCCAGGTCGCCAGGGCTTATGTTGCCTTCTCCTACATACATGGCTTCGCGCATCCAGTGAAACAAACCGTTCCAATAGGTTGATCCGATACAGATCATTGGTGTTTGTGTGAATTTGCGGGTTTGTATCAGCGTTGCCACTTCGAAAAACTCATCCATAGTGCCCCAGCCGCCCGGCATCATGATAAAGCCCTGCGAATACTTGGTGAACATGACCTTGCGTACAAAAAAATAGTCGAAATTCATGAAGGTATCCCGGTCTATGAAAGGGTTGCTGGTTTGCTCAAAAGGCAGGTCTATATTAAGGCCCACAGAGCGGCCCTCTGCCATATTCGCACCCTTGTTGGCCGCTTCCATTATGCCCGGGCCGCCGCCCGTGATTATACCAAAGCCTTCTTCGGCAAGGCGGCGCGCTATATCCACTGCTAGCTCATAATATTTATGCCCTGGTTTCGTGCGCGCAGACCCGAAGATGGAAATACACGGGCCTATCTTTGCCAGCGTTTCAAAGCCCTGCACAAATTCGGCCATTATCTTAAATATCTGCCAACTGGAGTGGGCTTTGGTCTCCGTCCAGTCGCGCATTTTCAGTTCGGTCAGTTTATCTTTCATTGCTGGTAGCGGCTATAGTTATACCGCCTTTTTTAGAACATAAAAATAACAGTAAAAATGTAAGGGCGGCGTTAATTATCAGCAATTCAGTGCCTATTATATAGCCATTCAGCAGTTTTGTTTCATTGTGCTTCAGGATATAGCAACAAACGGGAGCGGCAATGCACACAAGCGGCACCAGCTCACCTATAAGGTGCCTGCGCGTAAAAATGCCAAAAGCGAACAGTGCCAGCAGCGGCCCGTAGGTATATCCCGCCACATCGAGCAATGTATCTATAAGCGAGCCGGTATCTATCTCCCTGAAAATAAAGACGAACGCCAGGAAGACGATGGCGAAGGCGTTATGCACAATGAGGCGGGTGCGCTTTTGCTGTTTTTCGGCCATTCCCTCTTTTCTGCGGATGCCCAGAATATCTATGCAAAACGATGAGGTGAGCGCAGTGAGCGCGCCATCTGCACTGGGAAAAACGGCGGAGATAAGCCCTATGATAAAGCATACCGTGATGTAAAATGGCAAGCCGCTTTTTACAGCTATCATCGGGAAAAGATCATCCTTTGCCGCATGTATGCCCTTGGCATCAGCATATAAGTACAGCAGCCCGCCCAGCAGCAGGAAAATGAAATTGGCCAGCAGCAGTACAAAGCAAAAGCTGATCATGTTCTTTTTAGAGTCGCCCAGGTTGCTTACGCTGATGTTCTTCTGCATCATTTCCTGGTCAAGGCCCGTCATGCCTATGGTGATGAAAGCACCGCCCAAAATTTGCTTCAGGAAAAAAGAAGGGCTGTTCACATCTGTTTGCAGGAATTTGGTATAGCCTTTTTGCTGCATTGCTGCCCAGGTGCTGCCCATATCCAGGTGCAGCGTGTTCATAATGTAGATCACGCAGATCACCAGCGCCAGCAGCATAAATGTGGTCTGTAGCGTATCTGTCCACACAATTGTTTTTACACCGCCCCTGAACGTATATAAAAGTATAAGGCCAAGTATCACTACAGCAGTCAGCTCAAAGGGAATACCCATATCCTGTAATATGAATTTCTCCAGCACCTTTATTACCAGGTATAGCCTCAGCGTGGCTCCGAGTGTGCGGGAAAGGGTAAAAAAAAGTGCTCCCGTTTTATAAGGTATTTTGCCAAATCTTTTGTCCAGGTACGTGTATATAGAAGTGAGGTTGAGCTTGTAATACAGGGGCAACAGGACAAATGCCACGACAAAGTAGCCCAGCCAGTAGCCTACCACCACCTGGAAATACTGAAAGCCGCTGCCGCCTACCTTGCCAGGCACGGATATGAAGGTCATACCGGACAGAGACGTGCCGATCATGCCGAAGGCCACCAGCCACCACTTGCTGTTTCGGTTGCCTATGAAGAATGATTCATTGGTGGAATGGCGAGAGGTATAAAATGCAATACCCAGCAGCAGGGAGAAATATAGCAGGATAATAAAAAGCAGTATGGCCGGGCTCATGCTGTAAAATAAAAAGACTTTGCCGGATTAAAGCAAAGTCTGGAAATAAAAAGTCTGCAAAAGCATCATAGCCCGAACACGATCCCGCCGCGCAAAATAGGCTGCCCGGGATAATATGGACTGTTTGTTCCCTGGAGCACATCGTAAACCAGCTCAATATAGAAAGAAGTACGGCCTGCTAACCGGCCCCTGTATCCTGGGCCTAAAAAAAGACATGAATTGGTGAAATGTGACGCAGGGGGATATAAAACTCCAAAATTATCAAACGGCACTTTCTGGCTGATAATGTCATATTCGTAGTTTACAACGGCATATAACCCTTTGTAAATAAAATACCTGGCCCATACGTTGGGGTATAGAATATTTTCAGTCTGGTACAAAATATTATTGGGGTTATTAGGATCAACAGCAACGGGTGATTTAGAGTAAAGATACCCTAGGCCAATGCCCGCTGAAAAATGATCGGTTATCCTGTAACCAGCTATAGCCGACAGGCCAAGATCAACAAATCCGTTGCCAAAGTCGAGATTGGGCATGCCGCCCAGGATCAGCCTGTCCGGGTCATATCCTTTCTTCTTCTTTTTCTTCACATTTTTTTGATACCCCGGCTTACCGGAACTCGTATAAACATCCTGGGCGGATGCATAAGTAAACCCGGCACACAACAGTAAAACCAAAACGATATTCTTCATGATGCACAATTTTCGTTTACGAAGTTAGGATAATTTAATATCCAAGAGCTTTTTTGGCCCATTTTATACATTCATTAGGATTTTGCCGGGGTTAAGGATGCCCTTGGGGTCGAAAACCTGCTTTATCTGCCGCATCAGGCTCATTTGTACTTCATTGAAGGCTATATCCATATACTCCTTCTGTACCAGGCCTATACCATGCTCACCTGATAAGGTACCGCCCATGCGCACCACTTCTTTAAATAGCTTCCTGATGCCTTGCGGCAGTTTTGTTTGCCAGTCCTCATCGCTCATATCCCCTTTTACAATGTTCACGTGCAGGTTGCCATCACCCGCATGGCCATAGCAGACCGATCTGAAACCATATTCCGCGCCCAGCTCTTTTATGACCTTAAGCAGTTCCGGCAGTTCCGCACGCGGCACTACCGTATCTTCTTCTTTGTATATCGAGTTGCTCTTTACTGCTTCGCCCACCTTTCTGCGCAGGGTCCACAGCATTTGTTTTTGCTCGTGGCTGTCGGCAAACAATACCTCATCAATATCATATTGCTGCACTATCAGCGATATGGCTTCTGCATCGCGGTAAAGCTCCTCCATATGGTTGCCGTCCACCTCTATAAGCAGGTGTGCTGCAATATCAGCAGGTAAATTGATACCCGTTGACTGTACATACCGCATAGACCATTCCAGCGCATCCCGCTCCATAAACTCCAGCGCAGAAGGCGTATAACCCGCCAGGAAAATTGCATTTACCGCAGCACATGCCTCTACTGCTGAACGAAACGGTACTAACAGCAGCAGATCATGCTTTACAGCCGGTATGAGCCGCAGAACGATCTTTGTAATAATGCACAGCGTACCCTCGCTGCCCACCACCAGTTGGGTAAGATTATAGCCGGTAGCATTCTTCAATACATTAGCGCCGGTCCACATTATTTCACCATTTGCCAAAACGATCTCCAGGTTCAGGACGTAATCTTTTACCACGCCATACTTCACTGCCCGTGGGCCTCCGCTGTTTTCTGATACATTACCGCCTATAAAGCAGGAACCCTTACTGGCAGGGTCAGGCGGATAAAAAAGGCCTTCTGCTTTGAGATGTTCCTGCAATTCCTGTGTTATTACACCCGGTTCAGTAGTGACCTGGAAATTCCTTTTATCTACATGCAGTATTTTGTTAAACCGCTTCATATCCAGGCAAATGCCGCCAAACACAGGCAATGCCCCACCGCTAAGTCCCGTACCCGCCCCACGAGCGGTAACGGGTAAGTTATTATCGTTGCAATGCTTTAGTATTTTGCTCACCTCTTCAGTTGTACCTGGCTGCAGCGCTATTTCCGGCAGGTAGTGCAAGTCTTCCGTCTGGTCGCTGGCGCAGCGGCTTAAGTTCTCTTCATCTGCCAGCACATATTTTTCTTCAAGGATGGATTTGAAGAAGGAGATGTCGGCGGGGGTTATTTTGTTGAATGGCATAATGCAAATGTGGGGAAAATATTTAGCCTCAATTCTTTGAATTTATTTTCTTCACTTAAGGCTGTTTGCCCAACTGTTCAATATCGTCTTTGTCCCTGTTTCTGCCAGAAGCCTGTTTTGCCCTGATAAGATCATTAAGATGTAAATAGCGAAACGAAACATCATCTTCTGCATAGTATCGCGCTTCTGTAAAGGCACTATTAAAATCAAGTCCTTTAACATCTGTCATAAGATCAATCCTCACAGGGTCCCTTCCAAAACTCCAAACATCATACTCATCATCAAGGAATCGTTCAGCGCTCATATCAAACACAGGCATTCCGAATTCATTAAAAGCGTGAACGATCCGGCGGTAATTCTCACCTGTTTTTCTTACCCACACATCCATATCGCCTGTAGTACGGACATATCCATTAAGTATGACAGCCATCCCGCCAACCAATACGTATTCTACGCGATGCTTATTAAAGCAATGGATAAAGTCCCTGAAATCATCGTTGAATATGTTGTTCATTACCTCTTCCTTTTTGAAAAAACAGTCCGGTCAAGCTTTGTTTTTGAATCTATTCCATAGGCATGATTAATCAGGAACCAGGCTGCTTCAAGGCGTTGCCATGGCGTTTTGTCTTTCCAATCACATACATGGTTGTCCGCATCTTTCACATTTGTTGCTTTAAATGCGCTCCTGTCTAAACGAAATTTATGTTCCATAGGGTACATTTTTATAGTTCTATACACACATTCTTAGGCTCGGTAAAGAAACGCAGTGCGTCCAATCCGCCTTCGCGGCCTACACCGCTGTTCTTAAAACCGCCAAATGGGGTGCGTAGATCACGGAGGAGCCAGCAGTTCACCCAGATGATGCCGCTATATACCTGTGCAGCCACCCGGTTTGCCCGGCTTACATCCTGTGTCCAGATGGTGGCGGAGAGGCCATAGTCGCTGGTATTGGCGAGCATCAAGGCTTCCTCTTCCGTGCTGAACGATTGCAATGTAACCACCGGCCCGAATATCTCCTCCATATTGGTGCGGCAGTGCGGGCCAAGGCCCTCTATAATTGTGGGCTCTATGAACAGGCCATTCGCACATCGCCCTGTTCCTTTTACCGCATTGCCGCCCAGCAGTATTGTTCCGCCTTCCTGTTTTGCCAGTTCTATACAGCCCAGCACTTTATCAAAGTGGAGCTTGCTTACCACCGCGCCTTGCTTGGTATGTTCATCGAGGGGATCCCCGTTGGTTAGTTTTTTTGCACGAGCTATAAATTCTGTTTTGAATTTTTCATAAATGCTTTCTTCTACAAGCACCCTGCTGCCGCACAGGCATATCTGTCCCTGGTTGCTGAACGAAGACTGCAGTGTTGTGCGCATCATCTTATCCCAGTCGCAATCTGCGAAAATGATATTGGGGTTCTTGCCGCCCAGCTCGAGTGATACTTTTTTGAACATAGGTGCGGCAGTAGCGGCTATTTCCCTTCCCGCGCGCGTACTGCCGGTAAACGATATAGCTTTAATATCCGGGTGCGCTACAATCGCCGAGCCGCAGCCCGGGCCGGTACCATGCAGTATGTTCAGTACGCCCGGCGGCAAGCCTGCTTTCTGGCAGATGATGCTCAGCAGGTATGCGGTCATTGGTGTTACTTCGCTGGGCTTTGCTACCACGCAGTTGCCGGCAGCAAGTGCAGGGGCTATCTTCCAGGTAAAAAGATACAGCGGCAGGTTCCATGGGGAGATGCAGCCTACTACGCCTATTGGCTGCCGCAAGGTATAATTGATGGCTTTATCTTCCATATTGTGGCTCTCTGTGCTGAAATGCATGATGCCGGTGGCAAAAAAACGGAAATTGCTGGAAGCGCGCGGTATGTCCACCCGCTTGCTGAGCCATAGCGGTTTACCATTGTCGTTGGTTTCGGCCAAAGCAAGCGCGTCTAGATTTTCATCTATGATCTCTGCTATACGGTTCAGTATCTTGAAACGGTCTTCAACAGGTGTTGTGCTCCATAACGGGAAGGCAGCCCTTGCTGCTCCTATAGCTTCTTCCACGTCTTTTATATCGCTGTCGGGTATCTGGCTATATACCTCGCCTGTTGCCGGGTTTATATTATCGATGTACTTGCCGTTTATGGGAGCCTGGAGCGACCCGGCTATATAATTGGCTATGTGCGATGGAGCAGTAAGATTCATTCTGCGAAATTAGGCAATTTGAAAAACTATTGTTCTACAGAAACATCTGGCTCATTCTGAAACAGGCTGGATCAGGAAATATAATAGACCTCATTTCTTCTGAGACCATCAGCTAAAAGTATTTATATTTACACCTTATGGACTTAAAAAAATTCAGAATCACTGCCGCGCGAAAACAGAAATCCCTTGCCGCGTTTCTTACTAAACTTGATGATATTGTGCCGGATGATATGCCCGAGCTGGTAGCTAAAGTGGATGCTACGGTGTGGAAGGATGTGAACTGCATGGAGTGTGCCAACTGCTGCAAAACCATGACGCCTACTTTCACAAAGGCTGATGTGAAGCGCATCTCCGCTCACCTGGATATGAAGCCGAAAGAGTTTATGGACAAGTGGCTGGTAAAAGAGGAAGGTTCCGGCGACTGGATCAATACAACCCAGCCCTGCCAGTTCCTTGCAGGTAATATCTGCTCTATTTATGAAGTAAGGCCCGCAGATTGTGCAGAGTTTCCGCACCACAATAAAAAGCCGTTCGATCTGTACAATGATACTTTCACAAATAACCTTATCCACTGCCCGGCTACACTGACATTGGTGGACAGGCTAAAGAAGGTGGTGGAGAAGGAGTATGTCTGGTAATATACACCCCCCAATCCCGCAGGTGCGGGACCTTGCTTGTGGATAGATATTCAGCTTCAACGCTAAATCCGTCTTTTCGCATAGATAAGCCGTTAGCATGAACGTTTAAGCCATGCTAACGGCGTTTTATTTATGGTGGGGGATTTATAGCTATTTTTTGGAGGTCGCCTTTTTTGGAGCTGCGCTTTTTTTAGCGGTACTCTTTTTAGCAGCAGTTTTCTTTGCTGCAGTTTTTTTGGTAGCAGTACTCTTTTTACTTGCTTCTTTTTTAGGGGGCACTTTTTTGCCTTCTTTACGGGCTTCAGAGAGGCCGATCGCTATGGCCTGTTTCGGATCAGTGACTTTTTTTCCGGAGCGGCCGCTTTTCAGCTTGCCCTCTTTCATTTCGTGCATTTCTTCGTGCACTTTTTCCTGGGTTGCTTTTGAATATTTAGTTGCCATGAGTTGTAAATTTTAGCGGTTAATTTATCCTGCGCTATTAAAAAAATAATGCCAGCGCTTATAGCGGCGTTATATTTGTACATCGACATAATTACTTAAACCCAGGCTAATGGCTAATAAGCTCCGCAAATGTTTATCATTGCTTACAGATGCAGGAAATGAGTTTTTGGACGATAATGGGTCTAAGCTCAGCGCCTCGCTTGCCTACTATACTTTGTTTTCTATCGGGCCGCTGCTGCTGGTGATCATTACCTTGCTTGGTTTCTTTTATAAACGCGCATTTATTACCACAGAGATCTTTGACAAGGCGCGGGGTATCATAGGCGCATCTGCAACCGCGCAGTTGCAGACCCTGTTGGTAAATATGAGCCACCAGGCCAACAAGACGCTTATCGGTATAGTTGGCATCCTGGTATTTATTTTCGGCGCCACGGGTATCTTCTCTGAGATACAAGGGTCGCTCAACTACATATGGTCTATTAAAGCAAAACCTAAAAGAAGCTGGCTGAAGTATATTACCGACCGGCTGCTTTCGCTGGTGCTGGTGATAGGGCTGGGGGTGCTGCTGATGGTGACCATTCTTCTGAACCTGCTTATAGATATGCTCTCCGGACGCATGCAGCAATTTCTGCATGAGGGGAGCATAACCTTTATCAAATGGGGAAATTTCGGCTTGCTTTTCATTGTTGTTACCACAGTATTTATGGTGATGTTTAAAGTGCTGCCCGATGCCTGGATACACTGGAAGGACGCGCTGATAGGGGCGGCATTCACAGCCATATTGTTTCTTATCGGCAAATATCTGATCAGCTACTACCTGAGCTTTTCAAAGAGCCTAGATCTTTACGGAGCGGCCACTTCCATAATTGTTATGCTGTCATGGGTGTACTATTCTTCCCTGATACTGTACTACGGTGCTGCGTTTACCGAGGTCTATGCGCACAGGTATGGCAAGGGTATTGCAGTAAAAGACAATGCGGTCCACATCCTGAAACACGAAATGAAAGATCTGTCGCCGAAAAGGGATATACAGTCCGGAAACGATTAAAGCTAATCACAGCACATCGAAAATTTAGGCTTTGCAGCCCCTATGTTTGCGTAACAGGGTGCGCACAACTCATTCTACTTCACCCTCTCCTTCGGAGAGGGCGGGGAGAGGTCTTTAACGGCATACCCCCTATTGTTCCAGCGAATGGATGCCGTGGAAAAGCCGCTTCCAGCGCATGTCTTTGAACATACCGCCTTCGCCGTAGCTAAGCCACACAAACCAGGCCTTGCCCACCACATGGTCTATTGGCACGAAGCCCCAGTAGCGGGAGTCGAGGGAGTTGTGGCGGTTATCGCCCATCATCCAGTAATAGTCCATTTTGAAGGTATAGGACGTGGCTTCTTTACCATTAATGATGATCTTGCCATCCTTCTCTTCCAGGGTGTTGCCTTCATAGTTGCGGATGATGCGGCGGTATAAAGCAATATTCTGTGGAGTAAGCGCCACGGTAACACCTTCTTTAGGAATAGTAAGTGGCCCGAAATTATCGCGGTTCCACTTGAAGTTAGCCGTATCCAGCGGGAATACCCAGTCGCCGGCAGATTGCGGTGAGGTGCCGGGAGCGTGCAGTATCCATGGCTCTACAGACACCACATTACTGGCTTTTTTCAGGATGTCCACCTGCCTGTTCTCCAGGTTGTAAGCCAGGTAGCCGGGCGGCGGTGGCGGCATATTATCCGATATCTGCAGGTCTTCTTCGGTAGCCGGCATTCCGTGTGTCGTCTTCACGAGATAAGAGAGCTTGGAATGCGGGAATAGCACATTTGGCTGCCCGTTGATATACACCCGGGCGTTCTTTATTTCCAGTACATCGCCGGGTATGGCAACGCACCGCTTGATATAATTCTCTTCTTTATCAATGGGGCGGGTAATAATTTTGTACTGGTTCATGATGCTTTCCCGGCCTGCAATGCGGCAAGCCTGGTAGTAATCTGCTTCCGGCTGCTCCACCATAACAGTATCACCACAGGGATAGTTGAACACAACTACGTCATTGCGCTCCACATGCCCGAAACCAGGAATGCGGTGATATTTCCACTGCACCGCTTCGGTATAAGATTTGCCGCCGAAGAAAGGCATAGTATTGTGCACCAGCGGCACTGCAACAGGTGTCATTGGCACCCGGGGGCCATAGGCCAGTTTGCTCACAAACAGGAAGTCATTCACCAGCATGGTGCCCTCCATAGACCCGGTGGGAATAGTGTATGCCTCGAAAAAGAAAGTACGTATAAGCGTAGCAGCCACTATGGCGAATAGCCCTGCGTCCAGCCATTCCCGCCAAACGGGTTTTTTCTTCTTTACTTTATCCTTAGGTGCGTTCTTGTCTAGTGGAAATGCCATGCGGGCGAATATTATCGTTCAAAAGTAACAACTTCCCTCACAAATTATTGTATGAAGAAAAACAGGAGTGAACATTTAACAAATATAATAGTAAGGCTTTATACCAATGATTTCAGGACAGGTTTAGTATTAAAGAAAAAAGTTTGATAACTATATAATAACTAATAATTGCAGCTTTTTGAGTATTTTTCGGATGTTACACCGGATTTAATTAGCCACTACTTATATATACGTATGAGAACAGGAATTTTTTACTCATTATTAAAAAATATTAAACAGAATTCTGCGAGTTATAAACAGGTGGGCGCTTGCTGCTTGCTCTTTGTGCTTGTTTGCGCCCATATTACAGTTTTTGCGCAAACTCCATCGCCTTGTGCTGTGCCAACGGTAACAACCGTAAGCCCGCTCGCAGGGTTCCCCTCGTCAGCTGTGACCATAACCGGCAATAATTTCAGCGCCACGGCTGCTAATGACCATGTGTTTTTTGGAGGCGTACAGTCAAGCGTTACGGCGGCAAGCGCCACATCGCTCACGGTTACTGTGCCATATGGGGCGTTGTATGCTCCTGTTACTGTTATAAATTCTTCCTGCGGGTTACAGGCAGCATCACCCTTACAGTTTGTGCAGGATTATAATAACAGCGCCTATATTCCGGCTATCGTAAATCTTGATCCCAAAACTGACTTCACGACTGGTACTTCACCATGGGGGGTTGCTATAGGGGATATTGATGGCGATGGCAAACCCGATATTGTAGTGGCAAACAGCACTAGTCCAGGAACGATCTCGGTATATCGTAATATTAGTAGTGCGGGAACTATTACCACGGGTTCATTTGTTTTGTCCTTAACCCTCTCGGTGGGCTCAACCCCTGAAGGAATTGCGCTTGGTGACCTTGATGGCGATGGCAAGCTGGATATTGTGGTTACCAATAACGGGTCGGCAAGCGTATCTGTATTCAGGAATACGGCAACGAGTGGGGCCATCAACTCCGGCTCATTTGCAGCACGGGCCGATTTTACAACAGGCACCAGCCCGCAAAGTGTTGCGATAGGCGATATAGACGGTGACGGCAAACCGGAGATCATTGTTGCCAATGCCGGATCGGCAAACGGAATATCCGTATTGCAAAATACAAGTTCGGGCACAATATCGTTTGCCGCGAAAGTTGATTTCGCGACCAGCAGCACCGCGGGATCCGTCAATTCTTCTGTTGTAGCCCTGGGGGACATAGATGGAGACGGAAAAACAGATATCGCGGTTACTAATTTTGGAGGAGGCAACGTATCGGTTTTTCGGAATACATCTGTTTCAGGAACTATCAATTCGGGGTCGCTTGCGGCCAAAGTTGATTTTACCGCGGGTGCGCTCCCGGTTGGGCTTGCAATAGCAGATATAGATGGGGACGGAAAGCCGGATATGGTAGTGACCAGTTTTGCCGGAGCTACAATAGGCATTTTCCACAATACTGCAGGCAGCGGCACTATAACCTCCGGTTCGTTTGCTGCAATGGTTACTTTTGGCAGCCTGGCCCAGCCGTTCTCTGTATCGGTGGGCGATATAGATGGCGATGGAAGGCCGGATATTGCAGTTGGCTATAACAACAACCAGGTATCGGTTTACCGGAATACCGCTTTTCCAGGTTTTATTACATCGAGCTCACTGGCAGCAGAAGTTGACTTTCCGGCCGGCGGAGGCGCAAGGCAGGTAGCTATAGGCGACCTCGACCTCGATGGTTTGCCCGATCTTATTTCCGCAAACGAGTCTTCAAATACTTTTTCTATTCTTAGAAATGATCCGCTGCAGCCCATCACCGGAAATTTTGTGATCTGCCAGAACGGGCCTACCTCTGCGCTGAGCGAGCGTGCCCGCGGCGGAACATGGGCCAGCCTGTCGCCGTCTATAGCCACTGTGACTGCGTCAGGCGTTGTTTCGGGCCTCAACCCCGGCACGGCAATAATTTCTTACCAGGTACCTGGCGGTGGCGTTAATGTAACGGTGACGGTGAATCCCGGGCCTGTAGCCACGTTTACCGTTACCAGTAACCCCGTATGTTTTGGCACTTCTTCATTATTTGCAGATGCCGCAGGGTCAATAACTGCATATAGCTGGAGCTTCGGCGATGCCGCTACCTCAACTGTAAACAATGTGGCCCACACTTATTCTGCTTCCGGGACCTACAGCGTAACACTAACGGTAACCCATACCGATGGATGTGTGGCATCGCAAACAACGGCAGTAACCGTGAACCCTGTACCCGCGCTAAGCAGCACACTGACCCCCACAGGAATATGTAATAGCAGTGTATTTGACTATACGCCCACGAGCGCAGTTTCGGGCGCAACTTTTGCCTGGAGCAGGGCGGTGATAACGAACATCAGCAATGGCGCCGCGAGCGGAACGAATGATCCGTTGGAGACACTGACAAATACGGGAACAAACCCTGTCGCGGTCGTTTATGTTTACACGGTAAGTGCCAATGGGTGCAGCAGTACGCAAAATGTGACCGTATTGGTAAATCCCACACCGGTGCTGTCTGGTACACTTACGCCGGGAGCGATCTGCAGCAACACTGCATTTAATTACCCACCAACGAGCGCAACGGCAGGCGCGACATTTCTCTGGTATCGCCCTGCGGTGTCCGGCATCAGCAATCCAGCCACCAGCGGCGGAAATAACCCGAATGAAACATTGTTTGATACTACCGCCAATCCTGTTGCGGTTACGTATCAGTTTACGCTGACTATTAATGGATGCAGCAATACACAAAATGTTATTGTTACTGTGAACCCTGTACCTGTACTTACCAGCACACTTACACCGCCAGCCATTTGTAACAGCACAGTATTCAATTATACACCAACGAGCCTCACCGCAGGCACTGTATTTACCTGGGGCCGCGCTACGGTGGCCGGTATAAGCAACGGCGCTGCGACCGGAACGAACAATCCCGGTGAGACGCTTTCAAATACAAGCGCCAATCCGCTTTCGGTTATTTATGTTTACACACTTACTGCCAGTGGATGCACGAACACGCAGAATGTGGCCGTTTCCGTAAATCCTACACCTTTACTTTCCAGCACACGCACACCGCCCCCGGTCTGTAACAACACGATATTTAACTATACGCCCCTGAGCGCAACTGCCGGCGAAACGTTTAACTGGAGCCGTGCTGTAGTAGCCGGTATCAGTAACAGCGTAGCCAGCGGAACGAATAATCCCGGAGAAACACTGGTAAATACTGTAACCGCGCCCGTAGCTGTAACCTATGTTTATACCCTGAGCATCAACGGGTGTACGAATACACAAAATGTAACAGTTACCGTAAACCCTACTGCGGTGCTTACAAGCACACTTACGCCGGCAGCTATTTGTAACAATACGGTTTTCAATTATACACCACTGAGCCTTACCACGGGCACAGCTTATGCATGGAGCCGTGCAACTGTAACGGGTATCAGCAATGGCGCTGCCAGCGGAATAAACAATCCGGGCGAAACCCTTGTAAACACAACTACAAACCCGGTAGGGGTTACTTATATATACACACTTACCGCCAACAGCTGCAGCAATACACAGGACGTAATCGTGACCGTGAACCCAACGCCGGTGCTGAGCAGTACACTTACCCCCGGAGCTATATGCAGTAATAGTTTGTTTAGCTATACCCCTTTGAGCCTTACCGGAGGAACTGCATTTGCCTGGAGCAGGGCAGTAGTGACCAACATCAGCAATGGCGCTGCCAGTGGCTCGGGCGATCCCGGTGAAACACTTGTGAATACAGGTGCAGGTTCAGTTGCTGTTATCTATATCTATACGCTCACTGCCAACGGCTGCAGCAATACACAGAATGTGACCGTATCAGTAAACCCGGTACCTGCGCTGACCAGCACGCTTACACCCGGCTCTATCTGCAGCAATAATTTATTTAGCTATATCCCAACGAGCCCGGTAGCCGGTGCAACATTTTTATGGAGCCGGGCATCAATAGCAGGTATCGGCAATGCCGCAGCCAGCGGAGCCGGCAACCCGGACGAGCTATTGACGGACACTACTGCCAGCCCTGTGGTTGTTACCTATGTTTACACGCTTACCGCTAATGGATGCAACGGCGTACAGGATGTGACCGTAACTGTGAATCCGGGGCCGCTGCTGAGCAGCCCACGTACCTTGCCTGCTGTTTGTAACAACACACTCTTTAACTATACACCAACGAGCCTTACCGGTAGCGTTACATTTGCATGGAGCCGCGCCGCAATAACCGGTATCGGCAATGGGGCTGCCACCGGAATAAATGATCCGGCGGAAACATTGGCGGACACCAGCGCCAATCCTGTAGTTGTTACCTATGTTTATACGCTGACTGCCGGTGGATGCGGCAGTACACAAGACGTTACCGTAAGTGTGAACCCTACGCCACTGCTGAGCAGCAGCCTCACACCGGGCGGGGCCTGCAGCGGTAACCTGTTTAACTATACACCGGCAAGCAATACGATTGGTGCATTATTTAACTGGAGCCGTGCCGTGGTGACGGGTATCAGCAATGGGGCTGCCAGCGGAACGAATGATCCGGGTGAAACATTGACAGACACTACCGCCAGCCCGGTAGCGGTTGTCTATACTTATACGCTGTCTATAAACGGGTGCACCAATACCCAGAATGTTATTGTGACCGTGAACCCGCTGCCCCTGTTGAGCAGTACACTCACCCCCGCCGCCATCTGCAACAATACCGTATTTAATTATACCCCCGAAAGCGCAACGGAAGGCGCTGCATTTACGTGGAGCCGTGCCGCAATTACCGGTATCAGCAATGCCGCTGCAACCGGAACAGGCAACCCTGCAGAGACATTGGCGGACACCAGTGCGAATCCGGTTGCGGTTACTTATGTGTACACGGTCACCGCCAGCGGGTGTAACAATGCGCAGCATGTAATCGTGAGCGTGAATCCAACACCAATGTTGAGCACCACGCTTGCTCCCGGCGCAGTCTGCAGTAATACATTGTTCAGCTATCCGCCTGCGAGCCTTACAGCAGGTACTATATTTAACTGGAGCCGTACGGCAGTTACCGGCATCAGCAACAGTGCTGCCAGCGGTGCAGGCGACCCGGGAGAAACACTGATCGATACAAGTGCCGCAGCGGTTGTGGTCACCTATACCTATACGCTGACGGTGAATGGTTGCAGCAATATCCAGAATGTGATTGTGACGGTAAACCCAACCCCGGTGCTAAGCACCACCCTTACCATGGCAGCTATCTGCAATAACTCCGTATTCAACTATACTCCGGCGTCCATAATTTCCGGTGCTGCATTTGCATGGAGCCGTGAGGCAACAACTGGTATCAGCAACGCTGCTGCCAGTGGGGCTGGCAATCCCGGCGAGACACTGACAGACACCACCGGGCTCCCGGTAACCGTTACTTATGTTTATACGGTTACTGCCAATGGCTGCAGCAGTGTACAGGATGTAACAGTAACCGTTAACCCGTCCGCTGTGCTGAGCAGTACGTCCACACCCGCTCCTATCTGTGATAGTTCCGTATTTGATTACCTTCCTTCCAGCACTGCTGTGGGGGCGTCATTTGCCTGGAGCCGCGCGGTAATAGCAGGTATCGCCAACGGTGCAGCGACCGGTGAAGGCGACCCCGGAGAGCAATTGGTAAATACGGGTACGGCCCCTATAGGTGTTATTTATACCTACACGATCACAGCAAACGGCTGCAACAGCACACAGAATGTAACAGTAACTGTAAACCCGCTACCGGTACTGACCAGCGCACTCGTGCTAACAGCGATATGCGACAGCTCTGTATTCGACTATACACCGCTCAGCGCAACGGCCGGTACAGCATTTGCCTGGAGCCGCGCCGCAGTAACAGGCATTGCCAATGTTGCAGCCAGTGGCATGGATGATCCCGCGGAGCATTTGATAAACACAACCAGTGATCCCGTAGGCGTGATATATACTTACACCCTTACTGCCAATGGATGCGGCAATGTGCAGAGCGTGGCCGTAACTGTGAACCCGGCGCCTATGCTTACAAGTACGCTTACTCCTGTCTCGATATGCGACAGCACTTTATTCGATTATATGCCCGCGAGCGGTACAACAGGTACTACATTTGCCTGGAGTCGTGCGGCAATAGCCGGTATCACCAATGCGGCGGCAATCGGTGCAGGTGATCCGCTGGAAACGCTGGTGAATACTACCCACGACCCTATTGCAGTGGCCTATACTTATACGCTTACCGCCAATGGTTGCAGCAATGTGCAGCACGTGGTGGTGCTGGTAAATCCAAAACCACAGATAAACTTCACATCCTTGCCAGGCATTATCTGTGATAATACCACATTCACGTACATAGCATCAAGCCTCACTACCGGCGCGGTAATAAACTGGTGGCGCGATTCGGTGGCCGGTATCAGCAATTCTGCAGGCAGCGGCACAGATACTGTTAGCGAGGTACTGGTAAATACTACACTCGGCCCGGTAACGGTTACTTATATCAATGCGTTAAGCATCAATGGCTGTACTGATACTGCGGCAGTTGCTGTTACGGTAGAGCCGCTGCCGGTGCTCACCACGACCACCACTCCGCCCGCTATATGCGACAGTATCGTATTCAGCTATGTACCGGCTGGCGCCCTTACCGGCACTTCGTTTACCTGGCACAGGGCGTTTACGCCGGGCATATCTGATCTTAGCGCATCTGGCACAGACAGCGTAAACGAGATACTGATAAATGATATCACCCACCCTGTAAATGTTACCTACGTCTATACGCTTACTGCAAATGGCTGCAGCAATACGCAGAATGTAGTCGTGACGGTGAACCCAAATCCGTTGCTTAACAGTGGCACTGCATTTGGTCAGTGCGACAGCCTGCTGTTCCATTATCATGCCGGAAGCGCTACCTCGGGTACTTCTTACGCCTGGGTGCGTGAGTATGCACCGGGTATCTTTATTACCCCGGGCAGCGGAACGGGTGATATTAATGATACGTTGATAAATACCACTAATGATAACGTGGACATCAGCTATAACTTTACCCTGACCGCCAACGGATGCAGCGACAGCGAGCATGTAGTGGTAACAGTTCATCCTACGCCATTACTTTCTACACCCACAACCCCTCCTGCGGTATGCAGCGGGTTGCCGGTTGGCTATATGCCTGGCAGCAATACCTCTGCTGCTATGTACACGTGGAGCCATGGAACGGCAGCGGGTATATTGCCTGCAACCGGCAGTGGTTCCGGCGAGATCACGGAAGTGCTGACCAATACTACGTCTTCGACTGATTCAATTATTTATGTATATACCCTTACCGCTTATGGATGTGCGCACAGCGAAGACGTGCTGATTAAAGTAAGAACGAGCCCGCCTCCGCCCGTCATCAGCACCGCATCGCCAGGGTCTCTGTGCGACAGCACTATGTACCAGAACTTTGGTGCAGCGCCTGCTACCGTAAATGAAACATTCGCATGGAGCGCAACAGGCGCCGATGTGGTGAGCCAAAATGGCCAGTTCTGTATCGTGAACTTTACAACGCCGGGCACAGCCATCGTCACGCTGACTGCTACTATCGATTCATCAGGCTGTGCATCCGCGGCTTCTTATACCGTTTCTGTGGGCACAGCTGTGGCAGCACAGCCCTATGTGATCTATGCCGGCGGGCAGTTTATTTGTCTCGAAAACGATGTCACCAGTTACCAGTGGGGATATGACAGCAAGGCTACCCTTGACTCTACAATACTCGTAGGGGAAATAAACCAGGCTTATGTAAATGGCAGCCCGGATACCTTACATAACTATTTCTGGGTGATGACTACGCATGACAATTGTTCAAACAAGGCGTACTACAATGGCCCTGTATCTACCGCAGTAACGGATATTAATGGCATAGGCAGCGATATAAAAGTATATCCTAACCCGACCAGCGAATATGTGAATGTAGATGTTAATAGCGTTGCCGGTGGTAAAATATCTGTATCGGTGCTGAACATGCTGGGCCAGGAAATAACCAGGGTAAGTGCAGTGAATAATAAGGTGGTCATTGATGCAGCCAGGCTGGCAGCGGGCATATACGTTGTGGACTGTTACCGCGATGGCTTGAAAATAGGTACTGCTAAATTCATTAAAAACTGATCCCGATAGCTATTGGGGAAAATAAAAAGAACCGGATGAAAAAACTATTTTTCTTATTGATAATAGCAGGAACCTCTGCAAGGGCGCAAAACGACAGCGTTCGCTGGATGCCTGCGCCTGATGGCTCCTCAATGTGGACCGTTGAGGGGAATGTGCTTTTCGGATCTCTTAGTCAAAACCTGACAACGGCCAATAGCTCGGGAAATTATCTCAATGGTGTAAATGTGAACCAGGGCAATCTCACTTTTAAAGAAAGCGGCACTGTTGGTATAGACGCACAGGTAGGTTGGTTTCCGGGTAAGCAGAGGCACTGGGGCCTTGGTACGGGGCTTATGTTCCTGCGGCAGCATGGCAATGTGCAACTGGATAATTTTCATGCAGAGTACCAGGCTATTGACGATGCTGGTAATATTTACAGGCAGGTGGTGACGCCCGACCAGCCCATAGAGGAGCATCTGAAAATATCGAATTTTAATATCCCGTTGCTGGCGAAGTATAAAACAAGGTTTTCAGAAAAGTGGGGCTTTAGCGCAGACGCCGGCCTGTTGTTCAACCTGAAAATGACGAACAGGTATAGTACCAATGCGTCATTCGATTACGAAGCTATATACAAATACGCGGATGTGCCCGCTGGTGTGCCTACGGTTTATGACAACTCGCCGGTGCCCGGTTCTACCGATTTCCTGATAACAAAGGCAGCCTATTTAAATACAAATCCTAACGGAAATGCAGCGACGTTTATCAGCAGCGAGCACAGCCTGGGCTATAATGTGGGCCTGGGCGTGAAACCGGACACCAAAACTGGCTCTGTATCTTACACGAACGGGTCAGTGGGATTTTTGCTGCGGCCAGCGCTTAATTACTATTTGTCGCACAACCTTGCACTTAATTTCGGCCTTTATTATTTGTACCAGGCCCCTAAGAACAATGCACCAACAGACTACACACTTACAAAGAACATGGGCGACTACAGCTCGGTATTAAACAACGTAACAAAGAGCCAGGACCAGTCTTTCGGGTTTAATGTGGGCATTCGGTTTACACCCGGCAATAGGAAAGCGCCATTGGCCATTGCTTCGCAGGACGCAATGGATCCAACCATCTGTGGCCTCGCAGATGGCATGATAACGCTCCGCGGCCTCAGGCCCGGCGCCCCGGTAATGGTAAACTACAGCATGAACGGCATCCCGCGCACAGGCTACAGCAGTACGGTAATGGCAGATGGTACCATAAAAATAACCGAGCTTACGGCAGGAGCATATAGCGATATTACAGTGGTTAGCGGCAGGAGCAAGGCTACCGGCACACCCGTGAACCTCGTAAACCCGCAGATGTATGTGGTTGTTAAGTCGTCCACAAATCCATCAGCAGCCGGGGTATGTGATGGTAGCATCACATTGGGCAGGCTGCTCCCTGGTAAGTACGTAACCATTGATTATGATCTTAACGGTGTGACCCAGCCGCCTAATGCCGAAATGGTACAAATGACGGATGCCGATGGAACGGTCATTTTAAAACATCTTTGCCCGGGCCTTTACACGCATATCGTAGCCAGGATAAATGAGTGCACGGCAAATGCAACAGACGTGACGCTTACCGCTCCGGTACCACCACCACCGCCTCCTTCAGTATATGAAACTATAGATACATCCATTCTTTCCAGTTCCATATATTTTGAGCCGAATAAAAGGACGATCACGGCTAAATCGCGTCCAACAGTGGATTATGCGGCAAGGAAACTTATTGAAAACAAGGAAGCATACATTGTAGTAACGGGCTATGCCGATAATACCGGTGACCATGCAAAAAACATGGAACTGTCCATAAAGCGCGCGGATGCGGTAAAAGCTGAATTGATAAGAATGGGTGTGGACGAAAACCATATAAAAGTGGCAGGCAAAGGTGAAAACGACCCCATAGGGGATAATAAAACGCCGGAAGGCCGTGCCAAAAATCGCCGTGCAGTGCTGACGCTGGATATCGTGACCATGAGCCAGCATACAAGATGACGGCTGAATGAAAGCGGGTTGAGGAAGAAGAAATAGGAATGGTTTTATATAGCGGCACTTTAATGGGTTTCCATGAGTACGTAGAGACGCCATGCATGGCGTCTCTACATCGTATATAGAGCTGAGGGGCCAATTTATTAAACACATTTTCCGCATCCAACCAGCCTTACACCACATTTTTTCCTCTTTTTACAGATTGAATTTTACTTTTTCACGGAAAACTTCTATTTTACCCATTCTTTATAACGATTCAGTAATATTTTATGGTCATAGGTGTATTGAAAGAGCAAGCCCCGGAAACACGTGTATCGCTTGTGCCGGAAGTAGTTGCAGCGCTTGTAAAAATGAATGTAACGGTATGGGTGGAGCAGGGTGCAGGTGACACTGCATTTTTCGGCGATCAGGCATATACCACGGCAGGTGCGGCAATAAAGAATGCCCAGGAGATACGTACCGGCGCAGACGTGCTGCTTTCCATTCAAACAGGGAACGCGCGCGATGCCAAGCCAGGAGCGGTGCTCATGGGTATATTCCAGCCGCTTTTTAATCATCACCTGATGCAGCAGTGGGCTGAAAAAGGATATACCACATTTAGCCTGGACACCATACCGCGTACCACGCGTGCGCAGTCAATGGATGTACTGAGCTCGCAAGCCAACATCGCCGGTTATAAAGCCGTGCTTACAGCAGCAACTCAATATTGCCGGTATTTCCCCATGTTCATGACGGCGGCTGGAAGCATACCTCCGGCTAAGGTGCTGATACTGGGCGCAGGAGTAGCCGGATTACAGGCTATTGCCACAGCCAAAAGACTGGGCGCGGTAGTAGAAGTGTTCGATACACGCCCTGCTGTGAAGGAAGAGGTAATGAGCCTTGGCGCTAAGTTTGTGGAAGTGGAAGGTGCTGCAGATGCATCCAAAGCTGGCGGCTACGCGGTAGAGCAAAACGAGGATTTCCAGCGCAGGCAGCGGGATAAGATACATGAGCAAGCTAAGAAATCGGACATAATCATTACCACTGCACAGATACCGGGTAAGAAAGCACCGATACTTATTACCAAAGCAATGATAGAAGACATGCGCGCTGGCTCCATTATCGTGGACATCGCCTCTGTGACCGGCGGTAATACCGACCTCACCGAAAACGATAAAACCGTTATGCACAATGGTGTTGCCATTATTGGTAACTCTGCCCTGGCTGCTACGACTTCATCTGATGCAAGCAAGCTCTATGCCAAGAACGTGCTCAACTTCGCCAAGCTCATCATTGACAAAGATGGCGGCCTGAACCTGAATTTTGAGGACGATCTTGTGAAAGGCACCTGCATTACTCATGGCGGCAATATAGTTAATGAGCGTGTGCTGGCACTAGCCGGTGCCGTAGCGTAAGAAAATTAAAAAACAATCCAAATTCCCAATTCCAAAAAGACTAATTCCTAAAACATGCATTCAATTACAGAGTTATTTACAAATGAGGCTACATACCGCCTGATAACCATCGTTATCCTTTCCATTTTTCTCGGGATAGAAGTTATCTCCCGTGTGCCATCCGTGTTGCATACACCGCTCATGAGCGGCGCCAATGCGATACATGGTGTGGTGATCATAGGAGCCATTATAGTTATGGGCGAGGCAAAGACCGATGATTATGTGGCGCTTACGCTCGGCTTCCTGGCGGTGATACTGGGTACCCTGAATGTAGTGGGTGGCTTTGTGGTAACGGACCGTATGCTGGAAATGTTCAGTAAGAAGAAAAAGAAATAAAATTCCAAAGAGGAAATTCCAAAATCCAAGGCCAGTGGAATTCCAAAAGGAAAATCCAAAAATAAAATTCCAAAACCCAAGTGTGTAGAGTTCTAAACTGGAAAATGGTTTTTTATGCAAGAATTGGAGTCGAGGTGTTTAAAATTTGCGATTGATGTACGGGATTTTTGCAGGATAATAAAGCAGGACACAATTAATTTAGTTTATATAAAACAGGTGATTCGTTCATCATCATCAATAGGGGCGAATTACATTGAAGCAAATGAAAAATTAGGAAAGCAGGATCTATTAATGCACTTGAGAATATCACGAAAAGAGGCGAAGGAAACACAGTATTGGATGAACTTATTGATAACTGAAAATGAGGATAGCCGGAACGTTTTGAAACAGGAGGCCGAAGAGCTAAGAAGGATATTTTCAGCGATCCTTAAAAAGTTAGAATGAGGGTTTGGATTTTGGAATTTTATTTTTGGATTTTCACCCTTGGATTTTGGAATTTTATTTTTGGATTTTTTAATATAAAAT
This sequence comes from uncultured Bacteroidota bacterium, assembly GCA_903887415.1. Taxonomy (GTDB): domain Bacteria; phylum Bacteroidota; class Bacteroidia; order Chitinophagales; family Chitinophagaceae; genus Nemorincola. Next base: position 29,771 of record CAISPO010000056.1, read on the forward strand.
ATGGGAAACGCTTTATTACAATTATGTTACCTCTTTGGCTCTGTAACCTTTATTATGGGCCTGAAAATGCTTTCGCATCCTGATACTGCTAGGAAAGGAAACCTTGTTGCCGCAGCAGGTATGATCATATCCATCTTTGGTACCATCTTCCTTTTCAGGAGCGAAAATGCGGAGCACCTGCATAACTATGTGTGGATATTTGCTGCCCTTGCCATAGGAACAGTTGTAGGCACTATGGCTGCCAAGAAAGTGCAGATGACGGCTATGCCGGAAATGGTGAGTCTTTTTAATGGTATGGGTGGCGCATGCGCTATGCTCATATCCATTGTGGAATATCGTCGTGTGATGGACCTTGTGGCAGCTACGCCTGGCTATGTGCCGGAAACAGGCAAGATGATCGTTGTGGTGCTGGGTATGCTGATAGGTACGGTTTCTTTTGCCGGTAGTATGATAGCCTGGGGTAAGCTGAATGGCCGTATCAAAGACCGCACCATCCCCGGCGGTCAAATGATCAACTTCGTCATCTTTGCCGGACTCATCGTGCTTGTTGCCATCGTAGTTGGCGGCTTCTTCCCCGCAATGCCTGCTTTGTTCTACGGTATCCTTGCACTTGCTGCATTATACGGTGTGCTGTTTGTAATGCCGATAGGTGGTGCAGATATGCCGGTGGTGATATCCTTGCTCAACTCATTCACAGGTGTTGCAGCGGCATTTGGCGGTTTTCTGTACAACAACCCGGTGATGCTTACGGGCGGTATCCTGGTAGGTTCTGCTGGTACCATACTTACTATATTGATGTGTAAGGCTATGAACCGCTCACTGAAAAATGTACTCATTGGTTCTTTTGGCGGAGCGAAAGCCACAGCGGGCGGCGCTGCCAAGGAGCAAGGCAACTACAAAGAAATATCAGTTAGCGACTCAGCCACGTTGATGGCATATGCAACCAAGGTGATCATAATACCGGGTTATGGCCTTGCCGTTGCGCAGGCCCAGCATGTGTGCCACGAACTGGAAAAAGTGCTGGAGGAAAAAGGTGTTGAAGTAATGTATGGCATTCATCCGGTGGCTGGCCGTATGCCGGGGCATATGAACGTATTGCTTGCCGAGGCCGATGTGCCTTATGAGAAACTGCTGGAAATGGAAGACGCAAACGACCAGATGAGCACAACCAATGTGGTACTGATACTTGGCGCCAACGATGTGGTGAACCCCGCTGCAAAAGAAGACCCATCCAGCCCCATATATGGCATGCCGATACTGGAAGTAGAAAAAGCAGAGCATGTGATCGTGAACAAGCGCAGTATGAAGCCGGGCTATGCAGGTATTGAAAACGAGCTGTTCTTCCGGCCTAAGACCTCGATGCTGTTTGGCGATGCCAAAAAGGCCCTGCAGTCACTGGTGAGCGAGTTGAAACAAATGTAAAATGTATTAATTCTCCCTTGAGCGGAGGGTATGTGCAGAGCGAAAGGGGCAAGGGGGATGTTTTTGATGATACAACTATTAACTTTCAGCTAAAAAACGGCTGTTTGGCATTTAAATTGATATAACCAATGAACATGCTTTACGCCAAAATTGAAAACTTTAATTAAATTTATGCCATGATAAGTAAGAAAAGCAGTGTGATCATTGCAGCCATATTGGCTCTGTGTTGTGTTTTTTCGGCAGTATATATATCCTCATGCACCAAGCCGTCCAAGGGCCCTAGCTGCGATAATTATGTTTGTGAGAACGGCGGCTATTGTTCCGTGGATACGTTCTTTCAAGACCTTTATTTTCCGCTGGCAGGCGCGCCGCATTGCAATTGCCCAAAGGGCTATCAAGTGGTGCATTGTAATTGCCCCTCCGGATTTGAAGGTGCTAATTGCAGTTCTGCAGTTGTTGCCAAGTACACAAAAAACTGGGATGTGAAGCAAACTGTAATAGGCAGTGACACGGCCAGTGCTGTCGGCACTTCTATCACGTATGAGGCTATCCTGTTGCAATCGGCCACACCAACCACTTTTTTTATTAATAACATTTGCGACTCCAATAACTATAATGACATCATTTGCACTATAGACAGTACCGACAGCCACAATTTTACTATAGATACACTTTCCGCATTTCATATGTTTTACCAGCATTTCAAGTTTACACAGGCGGGCTACGGAAACATATCTGCTGATGATTCCACGATCACTGCTAAGATCTGGGTAAGGCATCTTAACTATAATGTTAACTGGCAAAATGATACCCTCCAGCTGGTAATGACGCCTCACCACCAGTAGATTTCCCCCGTTTGTTCTGCGAAGTAATTATACCCGGCGGAAAAGCCGTGAAAATTATTTGTAAAACCAAATTAAGTTATCTACTTTTGCAGTCCCATTTCCAAATGGGGATGAAGTTCTTTAATAAAAAAGCCACTTTAGCTCAGATGGTAGAGTCCCGCACCTGCGGGATAATCAGTAGGTTACTGGTTCGATTCCGGCAAATGGTGAATGGATAAAATTTAAAAAAGCCACTTTAGCTCAGATGGTAGAGCAACTGATTTGTAATCAGTAGGTCGCTGGTTCGATTCCGGCAAGTGGCTCTGAGAAATAAAAAATCAGAACTAAAAAAGAAAAACTTCCGGTGCTGTATCGCAATTTTTGAATTTTTACTTTTGAATTTTTACTTTGAAATGGGTAGATGGCCGAGTGGCTAAAGGCGACAGACTGTAAATCTGTTCTCTCACGAGTACGGAGGTTCGAATCCTTCTCTGCCCACGTTGTTAATGTGAAAATGTGCAAATGCAAAATGTGAAAATGGCATTTTGTATTTGCACTCACATAGTGGAGAATGAAGGCATTTGCACATTCCCATATTTTCACATTTGCACATTGAAAAACAAGCGGGAGTAGCTCAGTTGGTAGAGCGACAGCCTTCCAAGCTGTAGGTCGCGGGTTCGAGCCTCGTCTCCCGCTCTTAAGAATAAGAGGTGAAGTTCTCTAAAAGGTGAAGACATTAGCTTATTAGCTAAACAACAATTTGAGTAATTAGCTGTTGTAGCTCAGCGGTAGAGCATCCCGCTATGAGCGGGAAGGTCGGCGACCATAGCAGTAGAAAAAGAAGTTCTTATAACAATTTGAGTAATTAGCTGTTGTAGCTCAGCGGTAGAGCATCCCGCTATGAGCGGGAAGGCCGGCGGCCATGACAGTAGAAAAGAAGTTCTTATAACAATTTGAGTAATTAGCTGTTGTAGCTCAGCGGTAGAGCACTTCCTTGGTAAGGAAGAGGTCGGCAGTTCAATCCTGCTCAACAGCTCTTAAATAATTCAAGAAGAGTAAAGTGAAAGTGAAAAAAAGTGAAAAGAGATTTTAGAAAAGTAATCATCGCCGTGTGGCGTGAGTAATAACAAACAATAATTTAAACAGCTTTAAACAAAATAACAATGGCAAAAGAAACCTTCAAGCGGGACAAACCCCACGTAAACATTGGCACCATAGGCCACGTTGACCATGGTAAGACCACATTAACAGCAGCTATCACTACTATTCTTTCAGGCAAAGGACTGGCAGAGAAGAAAGGATATGATGAAATTGATGCAGCTCCTGAAGAAAAAGAACGCGGTATCACTATCAATACAGCACACGTAGAATATGCAACTGCTGCACGTCACTATGCGCACGTTGACTGCCCAGGTCACGCTGACTATGTGAAGAACATGATCACTGGTGCTGCCCAGATGGACGGCGCTATCCTGGTGGTTGCGGCTACAGACGGCCCTATGCCACAAACAAGGGAACACATCCTCCTGGCACGCCAGGTAGGTGTACCACGTATGGTAATATTCATGAACAAGGTTGACCTTGTTGATGACGCGGAAATACTGGAGCTCGTAGAAATGGAGATCCGCGAATTGCTTACTAAGAACGGTTATGACGGTGACAACACACCGATCATACAGGGTTCTGCAACTGGCGCATTAGCAGGCGATGCTAAATGGGTGAAGGCTGTAGAAGACCTGATGGACGCGGTTGACAGCTACATCCCGCTGCCTCCCCGCCCGGTTGATATGCCATTCCTTATGTCAGTGGAAGACGTGTTCACGATCACTGGTCGTGGTACAGTTGCCACTGGCCGTATCGAGCGTGGTGTTATCAAGGTTGGTGAGAACGTTGAGATCGTTGGTTTCAATGAAGCGCCGCTTAGCTCTACCTGCACAGGTGTGGAAATGTTCAAGAAATTGCTTGATCGTGGTGAGGCTGGTGACAACGCCGGTATCCTCCTCCGCGGTATTGAAAAGAAAGATATCCGCCGTGGTATGGTTATCTGCGCTCCTAAGAGCATCACTCCGCATACCGAGTTCAAGGGTGAGGTTTATGTACTGAGCAAAGACGAAGGTGGCCGTCACACGCCATTCTTCAACAAATACCGCCCACAGTTCTACTTCCGTACTACAGACGTAACCGGTGAGTGCGAATTGCCAGCAGGTGTTGAAATGGTAATGCCTGGTGATAACGTGAACCTTCATGTTAAGCTCATCGCGCCAATCGCGATGGACAAAGGCCTGAAGTTCGCTATCCGTGAAGGTGGCCGTACAGTTGGCGCCGGACAGGTTACAGAGATCATCAAGTAGTCTTCAATAGAGACAATAATTCAGAGCCGCCCCGATAATTTCGGGGCGGTTTTTTTGTGCCCCTTTTGCCGATGCCCCATGTAGTAAACATGGGTATGTGTTTGAACGTTAGTTCCATTTAAAGCTATTGCAAATTTTTTCTTGATGGATTGAAGCAGAACGATTCGGGCCTTGCTATTTATTAGCCTCGTTGTGAGCAAAAAAATAAATAAAAAAATACCCAAGATTTTGTACTTTTTATACGTCTATGTTATGAACACTAAACATGAAACACTTTATTTTTTTAGCACTTACTTTTTTTGCGCTTTCTGCATATGCCCAGACTATTACTACTGTTGTGGGTATAGGAACACAATCATTTAGCGGGGATAATGGCCTGGCTGTGAATGCCGGAATATTTGCGCCAAGTGATATTGCCTTAGATGGACTAGGCGGTTTTTATATAGCCGATACCTACAATAACCGGATACGTAAGGTTAATGCAACCGGCATCATTACTACCATTGCAGGAAATGATACTGCGGGATATAATGGGGATAACATACCTGCCACTGCAGCGGAACTATGGCATCCCGTTGGGGTGGCCTGCGACCATGCAGGAAATATCTACATTGCAGATTCTTATAATTCACGTATTCGTAAAATAAATTCATCGGGAATTATTACTACAATTGCTGGTAACGGTACCAGTGGCTATACCGGGGACAATATACTTGCCGATACCACAGAAATCTACAACCCACACTGCCTGACCGTTGATGCAGATGAAAATATTTATTTCACAGATTTCGGGAATTACCGTATCCGTAAAATAAACAATGCGGGAATGATTACCACGATAGCCGGAAGTGGGGTGGGTGGTAATTCTGGTGATAACGGCCCTGCAACTGTAGCTGAAATATATTCACCTTGGGGAATTACCATGGACAATAGCGGCAATGTTTATTTTTCTGATTATTTTTTAAATGTTGTCAGAAAAATTAATACGTCCGGAATAATAACAACTATTGCGGGCAAAGGAGATTACGGGTATAGCGGAGATAATGGGCCTGCTGACTCTGCTAAGTTTGAAAATGTATCAGGGTTAGCGATAGATAATAGTGGTAATCTATATATAAGTGACGTTGAAAATGCTCGCATACGTAGAGTAGATGCAGTATCAGGGATCATCACGACCATAGTTGGAAATGGAATATCGGGTTTTAGCGGGGATAGTGGACCTGCGACTGCTGGAAGGCATAATGAATTGTGGAAAAAAATCCATGATTCCATGCAAAATATACCTGTATTTGCCTCTCATTTGTGCATGATGCATTTTCAGTCTTTCTGGCACGTTTTTTAGGCAACCAGGGTTAAAGGAGCGCGTTATATGAAATATCTAGTGCTGTTGGGCAGGTTCTTTTATTCACTGATATTTATTTCTTCGCTCCCACACCTCTTTTCGAGCCAATCGGCAGGCTATGCGGCCGCTGCGGGAGTTCCAATGGCTTCTATTCTTGTTCCGTTCTCCGGCATCATTGCATTCCTGGGTGGGGCAAGCATATTACTAGGTTACAAAGCAAAGGCCGGGGCTTGGCTTATCATACTTTTTCTAGTGCCCGTAACATTGATGATGCACAACTTTTGGACAATAACAGACCCAATGGCGCGGCAGATGCAACAAACTAATTTTGTCAAGAACCTCGCTTTGGTGGGATGCGCTCTAATGCTCTCCTGGTTTGGGGCTGGTCCGTGCAGTATTGATTCCTTGCTGGCCAGCCGCAGGAAAACTGCCCTGATATGAAGCAAATACAAGGCACCAATTGGAAAGATGTACCGAATAAAAATCAGGACTAAAATTACATGGCCGGTTCACCGAATATCGAGCAGCATTCGCGTTGATCTTTACTGACTTATCGGAAATGCCGTGGTATGAAATTTTTACTGATAGCCGAAAAACTATCATGCGCACTTATTTTTCATTTTTTGTACTGATCTGCGTTTTTATGTTTACCACATCGCAGGCGCAGCTGGTGGTGACGAGCACTGCCTTTAAGAACAACGGATCAATTCCAGTAAAATATTCGTGTGAGGGTTCGGAGGTTAGTCCGCCACTGGATGTTAGTAATATCCCTTCGGCTGCTAAAAGCCTGGCGCTGATAGTACATGACCCCGATGCACCGATGAAGGACGGTTTTACCCACTGGGTGATGTGGAATATAGACGTAAAAGGATATTTGCCGGAAGGTTTTAAAAATGCCAACCAGGGAATGAACAGTGCCAAACAAACCGGCTACAAAGGCATGTGTCCGCCAACCGGCACGCACCACTATCATTTTAAAGTGTATGCCCTGGATGAAATGATGGAACTGGACCAGAACAATGACAAAGCATCGCTCGAAAAGCGGATGGAGGGCCATATTCTGGCGGAGGGAGAGCTAATAGGATTGTATAAAAAGACGAAATAGCAAAAGAAAATTCCAAAGAGGAAATTCCAAAATCCAAGAAGGGGAAATTCCCCTAAAGAAAATTCCAAATCCAAAAGAGGAAATTCCAAAAGGTTATTTGGTGAGTTTGCTTTTTACTGTGTTAATAACATCGCCAAGGTTCTTAAAATTCATGATCTCGTTCAGCTTGAATTTCACCTTAAAGTGTTTTTCTATGCTATCTATGATGATCATATGAGTAAGCGAGTCCCAGCCAGGTACATCTGCAGCAACCGTTGCCGGTGTGAGTACAAGATCCTTTTTACGAATCACACCGCTGATGATCGTATTGAGTTGAGTAAGTATTCCTGTTCTTCCATGATCTGGTTAGTTGTTTATTTTTTTCTCCATTAATATTTTTGTGTCGCAAGGCAGCAGCTTCAATATAGCGGGATCGGCGCATTGCTTTTCAGCAACGACAGTAAATCCCGCTTTTTCATAGGCCCGCTGCGCCGCGGTATTATTCTTCAATAAGATCACCTGCACTTTATCAAAGGGTATGGCTACCTCCTGTTTTAACCGGATGTGCTCATTTATTAGTTTGCTGCTCAGCCCAAGCCCCCGGTATTTTTCTGCGGTATAAACACATTCTATTTGCAGCGCATTGTCGTCCCTGTGTATGTTTACCTCATTCATCAGGGATATTGCAGGGGCTGCGTTGAGTAATGCCTGCCGGTCTAAGAAGTACATCAGCAGGTTGCTTTTTATCATGCTGCTGCTCATGCCATTTGCGTTCTCCACCCAAGTGTTCATGGCTGCCGCTTTTTCGCCATCCACCTCCCCCACCAGGAAGCCCGATATGTTTAGTTCCTGGCCCTCCATATCCTCATCCAGCATATTGGCCAGTGCAGCGTGCAATGCTTCCTCCGTGATGTTGAAAATGGCGCAATAGCTGATGATAGCTCCCCCGCTTTTTTCAGCCTCTATGATGGAGGTGATCAAAAAGTCTTTATCGGCCTCTGTAGCTTTCCTGATATTTATGTCCATCTTATGCTATCATTTTTTGCAGCGCCTTCCTGTCCGTCTTTCCGCTTGTATTTAGTGGGAAGATAGTAACAAAATGCACAGCAGCAGGTATCATATAGGGTGGCACTTTGGTTTTGAGCGTTTCAATTACCGGTTCCATATTATGCTCCGCTCCTTCAAAAACTACGCTTATCTGCATCAATCCGTTTGGTGCATTCATTGCCAGTGCTACTACATTGGAGCTGCCGGTTATAGCCCGCAAATGAAACTCTATCTCGCTCAGCTCTATCCGGAAGCCCTGTATCTTTACCTGGTGGTCTGTCCGGCCGCAATATATGAAGTTGCCATCATCTTGTCTGAATGCAATATCACCTGTGCGATAATATCGTTTCCAATCCAGCTCAAAAAATGCATCCCTTGTCTTCTCCGCATTGAGATAGCCAGGAGTTAGTTGATCGCCATGCAGGCACAGTTCTCCTTTTTCTTCTTTCGGCAATTGTCTGTTGTTGTCATCCACTACTATGGCTTCCATACCCCGCATTGGCCGGCCTATGGCCGCTATGCCATTATACGCAATGATGTTGTCTGGTTCGGTTATCGCATAGGTAAGGCAGAATATCGTTGCCTCGGTAGGGCCATAAACATTTTCTACAACTGCATTCGGCACACAGTGCATCCACTCCTGCGCCACATCTTTATACAGCGCTTCGCCACAGAAAAGGGAATAGCGCATATCCGGGAGGTCTATTTCTTCAAAATAAGGCCTCAGGTTTGCTAATACGGAAGGCACCATCAGCGCAAAGGTGATCTTATGGGTCTCCAGCACACCGTATATGTTCATGAACTTCATACCGCTATCCGGGATGGTATAAATACAAGCCCCATGGCACAAAGGGATAAGGTAAGACATCACCGACAGGTCGAAAGTAAGCTCAAACATCTGCAGGAATCGGTCGTTATGATCTGTTTTATAGCCGAGCGCATCAAAGGCCTTTACAAAAGAATCGAGATTGTAATAAGTGATAGGAACACCTTTGGGCACTCCGGTACTGCCTGATGTGAAGAGTATGTACACATTAGTTGTGTCCAGTGGAAAAGAAGCTAAAGAAATCTTGCCATTGTTTTCTTCAGGTGAAGTACCTGTTGCTATTACAGTGACACCAGGATAGCTGGTATTATCCGTTTTTGACAAGAGGTATTTTATACTTGCCTGTTCTATGATCTGGCCTGCACGTTCCGCCGGGTATCCCGGATGTACGGGTATATAAGTCTTGCCAGAGAAAAAGAGAGCAAAAATTGAAGCATAGGTCTCTATATCGTCCTTGATAACGATCCCGATATTTTGCTCACCGGGACAATGGTTGTTTATTTTTGTTTGTATGGAAGCAGTGATAATAAGCAGATCGGCATATGAATAATATTGATTTTGTATGCAGAAAGCCGACTTATCGGCGTGGGTATTAAAGACAGATATTATTTTATCGAGAAAATTCATTTTGGCCGGGACAAAAAGGCAGTTATTTAGCGCTAAAAGATGGGGCAAAGCTATGGAAAAGGGGGGAAAACAAAGCGTAACAGGTTTTCAAATTGAAAGCCGGTACAGAATAGTTATGTAATTTTGCTGTCATTATGATGTCGAAAGAAGAACACATAAAATATTGGGTAGATACTGCAAAAAATGATTGGCAAGCAGTTGGGAAAATGTATAAAGCAAAAGTGTATTTGCAATGCTTGTTTTTTGCGCATTTGGTTTTGGAAAAATTATGCAAGGCACACTGGGTGAAAGATAATGTTAGTAATACACCACCTAAAATACATAATCTTATAAGAGGGCGTAAATTAAACTGTGTCAAAGTTGAGAATTAGTCACAACTTTAACACAGATAACATGACCAAAAGACGCAATACAGGAGTCACTTTGAGTGACGAAGTCCGCCAACAAGCATTATCACAATTTAAGTCAGGGA
>CAISPO010000057.1 GCA_903887415.1 uncultured Bacteroidota bacterium
AGGCCATCCCGTTTTTATTAAGGCGGGTAGGGAAGATGTGTACCGGTATGAACTGCTGGCCGTTGAGGCGGGCATTTAGGCATACGGTATATATCTCTTGAATGCCTGGGTTTGTCATCGGCAGGCAGCCTACGGTGACACAACCTCCGTGTATGTATATATCCCCACCGGTTTTCTGGCTGCCGAGCAGTTGGTCGGAATAGTTGGGATAATTGAGTTGGAGTGAAAGATAGAAGTCGCTGGCGTTGTTGAAGTCATCAATGAAATAATAGCCTTCCGGTACCTGGCGGTCACCCTGTATGCGCTTAGGGCCCAGTGAGCCAGATATAGCGCAGACATGGTAGGTTTTGATCAATTTATACTCACTGCCCATTCCATCCTTTGCCCACAGTTCCATTTCGTTCTGCGACTTGAAAGCGCGCAGGTAAATGTCTTTGGGCGGATAAGCAACATTTTTTTTCCTGAATTCTTTAGCAAGCGTATCATTATATTTTTTCCAGGATTCTGACACGCGCGAGGATGCGAATTGTACATTCCGGAAGCTGGCAGAATCGTCCTGGGCAAATAAAGTCTGGACAGACAGGCTCACTGCCAGACTGATCCAGCTACTCAAAATCGCTTTTATTTTTATGGCCATATCTTGCAAAAACACCTTTTACAAATATACAGTTTCGTATCTGAATGGTTTCTTAAAACGAAGCGGGCGCCATATCAGCGCCCACTATGCCAAGCTAAATTGTATGCACTATCTTACTATGCTGATCCTTCCGGACGTGTGTACACTGCCATTTACGATGTCAAACAAATAGATTCCGTTTCTCAACCCGGATACCGGTACCTGTACCTCGCCGGAGGGTGTGCTTATGTTAATTGGCGCAGTATATACAATATTCCCTGTCATATCAGAGATAATGACTTGCCCGCCACCGATTTGCATATCCTGCCAGCTAAGATTTACTGTTATGGAAGCGGGATTTGGATATAGCCTGAAAGCCGGGGCTTCGGGAGCCGGAGTACCTGGTGTAACGGTTACAATGTGATAAGTATAGCAGCCGCCGGGCGTAACATAATAAATGGTTGCCGTGCCGGCCGATACCCCTGTTACTACACCACTGGCAGTGCCCACAGTTGCAATTGATGTGTTGTTGCTGCTCCAGGCACCTCCTGCAACTGCGTCACTGAGCGTTATGGTACTGCCTGCCGAAACCGTGGAACTGCCGGATAAGGTAGCTGCCGCCGGATTAACGGTAAAGGTGATCGTTACAACACTTGCCCCCACCATGTAGGTAATAGTACAGGTGCCTGCAGCAACTCCGGTAACCACGCCGGTGGCAGAACCAACTGTAGCAATAGCGGTATTGCTGCTGCTCCAGTGCCCGCCGGTGGTGGGGTCAGTTAGTGTCCTTGTAGAACCTTCGCAAACATCGGCAGCACCCTCTATGCTGTGAACAGCAGTAGAAGCAGTAACAGTTACGATAATATAGGAATAGCACGGGGCAGCTGTTCTGTAATAAATAGTTGCTGTACCCGGAGCCAAGCCGGCCACTATGCCGGAAGTGGAGCCTACAGTAGCAACTGCGGCGTTGCTGCTGATCCAGGTGCCGCCGGAAACTGCATCACTGAGTGTTATAGTGCCGCCAGTGCTTACTGTTGTACTGCCGGAGATGGGAGCTTCCGGGTTAACGGTAAATGTGATTGTTACTATAGCCGTGCCTACCGTATAAGTAATAGTACAGGTACCTGCCGAAACTGCGGTAACCACTCCGGTTGAGGAACCGACAGTAGCCACAGCGGTGTTGCTACTGCTCCAATGTCCGCCCGCTGTGGAATCCGCCAGTGTGCTTGTTGTGCCCACACATGCGTGGGCAGTTCCTGTAATAGCATGTACAGATGTGCCGCCAGTAACAGTTACGATAACATAGGAATAGCAGGGGGTAGCTGTTCTGTAATAGATAGTTGCAGTGCCAGGAGCCACACCGGTTACAATACCAGAAGTAGAGCCGACTGTGGCAATTGAGGCATTGCTGGTAATCCAGGTGCCGCCGGAAACTGCATCACTGAGTGTTATAGTGCCGCCAGTGCTTACTGTTGTACTGCCGGAGATGGGAGCTTCCGGGTTAACGGTAAATGTGATTGTTACTATAGCCGTGCCTACCATATAAGTAATAGTACAGGTACCTGCCGAAACTGCGGTAACCACTCCGGTTGAAGAACCAACAGTAGCCACAGCGGTGTTGCTGCTACTCCAGTGCCCGCCTGCTGTGGAGTCTGCCAGTGTGCTTGTGTTGCCCACGCAGGCGCTGGTAGTGCCGCTGATGCTATGTATCGAAGACATAGCGGTAACTGTTACAATAGTATATGTATAACAAAAGGCAGGTGTACGATAATAAATGGATACGGTGCCTGCAGCAACCCCGGTAACAACTCCCGAAGCTGAACCTACAGTAGCAATGGAGTTATTGCTGGAAAACCAGGCGCCCCCGGAAACGCCATCGCTGAGTGTTGTAGTGCCGCCTATTCCGACAGTTGTGCTGCCATAGATGGAAGTGGCAGCGGGGTTAACTGTAAATGTTATGGTTGCAATAGCAGTGCCTACCATATAAGTAATAGTACAGATACCGGCCGAAACAGCGGTGACAACTCCTGTAGATGAACCAACTGTAGCTATAGCCGTATTGCTACTGCTCCAGTGCCCACCTATTGTAGCGTCTGTCAGTGTACTTGTGTTTCCCGTACAAGCGCTGGCAGTGCCACTGATCGTACCTGCCGATGTACTGGCAGTAACCGTTACAATGATATAAGAGTAACAGGGAGCCAATGTTCTGTAATAAATGGTTGCAGTGCCTGGAGCTATCCCGGTCACGATTCCGGAAGTCGAGCCAACGGGTGCAATTGAGGCGTTACTGGAGAGCCATGTACCACCGGAAACTGGGTCGGTAAGTGTTATGGTACCGCCTGTGCCAACAGTTGTACTACCGGAAATGGGAGCTTCTGGATTAACGGTAAATGTTATTGTTGCAATAGCAGTGCCCACCATATAAGTAATAGTGCAAGTACCTGCCGAAACCGCGGTAACAACCCCTGTTGTGGAACCAACAGTAGCCACAGCGGTATTGCTGCTGCTCCAATGTCCGCCTGTTGTGGAGTCGGCCAGTGTGCTTGTGTTGCCTACGCAGGCGCTGGCAGTGCCGCTGATACTATGTATCGAAGATGTAGCGGTAACTGTTACAATAGTATATGTATAGCAGAAGGCAGGCGTACGATAATAAATGGATACGGTGCCTGCAGCAACCCCAGTAACAACCCCCGAAGCTGAACCTACAGTTGCAATAGAGTTATTGCTGGAAAACCAGGCGCCCCCGGAAACGCCGTCGCTAAGCGTTGTCGTGCCGCCTATTACTACCGTTGTGCTGCCATAGATAGAAGTAGCAGCGGGGTTTACTGTAAATGTTATTGTTGCAATAGCAGTACCTACCATATAAGTGATGGTACAGGTACCTGCTGAAACAGCGGTAACCACTCCGGTTGAAGAACCAACGGTAGCCACAGCGGTGTTGCTGCTGCTCCAGAGGCCACCTGCTGTGGCGTCTGTTAGTGTGCTTGTGTTTCCCACACATGCGGTGGCAGTGCCACTGATCGTACCTGCGGATGTGCTGCCGGTAACGGTTACAATAACATAAGAATAGCAGGGGGTAGCTGTTCTGTAATAAATAGTTGCAGTACCTGGAGCCACGCCGGTTACAATACCGGAAGTAGAGCCAACGGTGGCAATTGAGGCGTTGCTGCTGATCCAGGAGCCACCAGAAACTGCATCGCTGAGTGTTAGTGTTCCTCCCACTCCCACGGTTGTGCTACCTGAGATAGGTGCTTCTGGATTAACTGTAAATGTTATGGTCGCAATAGCAGTGCCTACCATATAAGTAATGGTACAGGTACCTGCCGAAACAGCGGTAACCACTCCTGTTGAAGAACTAACAGTAGCCGTGGCGGTATTGCTGCTGCTCCAGAGGCCGCCTGCTGTGGCATCTGTTAGTGTGCTTGTGTTGCCCACACATGCGCTGGCAGTGCCGCTGATCGTACCTGCGGATGTGCTGCCGGTAACGGTCACGATATGATACGTTCCGCACCCACCTGCTGTAACGTAATAAATGGTTACTGTACCGGGAGATACACCTGTGACGATACCGCTGGTAGCGCCTACAGTGGCAATAGACGTATTGTTACTGCTCCATGCGCCACCTGTAATTGCATCAGTAATCGTTATTATGGAGCCAGCGGATACTGTTGACGCACCAGCGATAGTAACCGCAGCAGGGTTGACAATAAATGTAACAGTGGCTATGCCGGTTCCTACCGTATAGGTGATGGTAGTTACCCCAACGGAAATACCAGTAACAACTCCCGTAGCCAAATTAACAGAAGCAACAGATGTATCGCTGCTGTTCCAGGTGCCACCTGTAGCAGCATCGGTCAATGTTCTTGTTGAGCCAACACAGACACTGTCTGTGCCACTGATGGGGCTAACCGCATAGGAAGCGATCGAGAAGAGACATGCTAATAATGTCAGAGTAAGAAGTCTAATCATGGGAATAATTTTTAAAAAATGAAAAATCTGAAAAAAATTAGTCAGAAACCAGGTATCGATCACCTAAAAATTTATCCTTTCTACAGTTCTTTTATATCGGTTTTTCCGCTATAAACTTATAGTCAATTTTTATGCCAAACCTAAAAATACAGAACGCGCTTTTTAACAGAAAAACCATTGGTGAATTCACGTTCCAAATTTTAATAACCAACAGTTAAATTTTGTTCAGTATTTATTTTTATCGCCATTTATTGATAACTAATGGTTAACAATATTTGATCTTGACTTATAGCTTAACTAGGCCGTTCTATATAGAGAATACTGTTTTCCTTCCATCAAAAAAACGTTTCTTAAAACGAAGAAGGCGCCACGATACGGGCGCCTTCCTCAAGTAGCTATGCTGTGACTATTATTTCATTACACTGATCTTACTTGAACTGTGTGTGTTCCCGCTTACGATATCTAACAAATACATTCCGTTTTTAAACCCGGAAGCAGGTATCTGTACCTGGTGTGCGGAGTTGCTTAAATCGATTGCCGATGTATATACGACGTGACCGGCCATATCTGTGACTGTAATTTGTCCGGCATCAGATAATTGGCCTTGCCATGTAACATTTATGTTGTCTGACGCAGGATTTGGGAAGAGGTTAAATGTGACAGCATCCATAGGGTCAGGAGTTCCAGTTGACTCACCAGACTCACGGCCGCCAGAGGCTGTAACGGTTACTGCATGATAGCTCAGGCAGCCCGCAGCTGTTACATAATATATGTTTACAGAACCAACCGATTCTCCCGTTACAATGCCAGTTGAAGAACCAACGGTAGCAATAGTGGCGCTGCCGCTGCTCCATAAGCCGCCTGCAACCGCATCACTTAAAGTTATTGTGGATCCGGCGTGTACCGTTGTTGCACCCGAGATCGGAGCAACTGCGTCAACCGTAAATACAATAGTTGCAAAGCCAGCGCCCACTGTATAGGTAATGATGCATGTGCCGCCCGAAATGCCGGTAACAACACCCGTTGATGAGCCAACCGTAGCAATAGCGGTGTTGCTGCTACTCCAATGCCCGCCGGCTGTGGAGTCAGTTAATGTTCTCGTAGAGCCTTCACAAGCGCTAGTTATGCCGCCAATACTATGAACAGCCGGAGTGGTTGTAACCGTCACGATGTGATAGGCATAACATCCCGCAGTAGTGACATAATAAATGGTGGCAGTGCCTCCGGCGATACCATTCACAATGCCAGTGGCAGAACCTACCGTAGCAACAGTCGTTAAGCTGCTTAGCCATGTCCCTCCCGGGGATGCATCGCTGAGTGTTATAGTGCCGCCGAGGCCTACTATGGAACTGCCCAATATGGCCGGAGCAGCGTTGGCGGTAACTGTAAACGTTGCACTAGCGGAGCCTACCGTGTAAGAAATAGTGCATATGCCGGAGGAAACACCGGTAACAACGCCTGTAGAAGAGCCCACTGTAGCAATGGCCGTATTGCTGCTACTCCAGACACCGCCCGAAGTAGAGTCGGCTAATGTTATGGTAGAACCATCGCAAACACTTGCAGCACCATGAATGGCATGAATAGGAATATTAACGGTCACAACAACCGATGTGCTGCAGCCGGTGAGGGTAACCACATAATAAATAGTGGCTGTGCCCGCAGAAATACCGGTTACAACCCCGGTTGCAGAACCCGCTGTAGCTACTGGAGTTAAACTGCTCAGCCATACTCCTCCACCTGAAGCATCGCTTAATGTTGTAGTACCGCCAACACTTACAACCAAGCTGCCGGAGATAGGCGCGGCGAAATTAACAGTGAATGTAACGGTTGTTATGTTAGTGCCTACCGTATAAGTAAGTGTACAGGTACCGGACGAAATGCCGGTAACAACACCAGTGGATGAGCCTATCGTCGCGATTGCAGTATTACTGCTGCTCCAGTGGCCTCCTGCAATGGAGTCAGTCAAAGTTCTTGTAGAGCCTATACAAACATTATCAGTGCCCTGAATGCCTGGAAGGGCCGTTACAGTAACGATGTGCGTAGTTTCGCAGCCGCCCGCCAGCGTGTAGCCGATCGTTACTGTACCGGGCGACACGGCCGTTACTACACCGCTTGCTACCGTAGCAATGGACGTACCGCTGCTGCTCCAGGTGCCGCCGGCAACTGCGTCGCTGAGCGTTAGTGTAAAGCCAACAATTACTGTGCTTGCGCCCGAAATTGCAGCAGGGGAGGGGTTAACCGTGAAAGTAACCATTACACTGCTTGTGCCCAGTGTATATGAAATAGTACAAGTGCCGGCAGAAACACCCGTAACCACACCACTGGACGAGCCTACACTAGCAATACCCGTATTGCTGCTGCTCCAGTGGCCGCCTGCGTTCGCATCGGTCAATGTGATCGTTGACCCTGCACATGCACTTGCAGTACCACTGATGCCGGTCAGCGCGGTTACAGTTACAATATGAGTAACCTGGCAACCACCTGCCATTGTGTAGCTGATAATGACTGTCCCGGGAGATACGCCGGTTACTGTGCCAGCCGCTACTGTAGCAACAGAAGTATTGCTGCTACTCCACGTTCCGCCTGCAACTGCATCACTTAGCGTCAAAGTCGTTCCCGCGATTACGGTGCTGCCACCTGAAATTGTGGCAGGAGCCGCATAAACTGTAAATACAACCGTTGAGCTGCTGGTGCCCAACGTATAAGAAATGACGCATGTGCCGGCAGCCACACCGGTAACAATACCTGTGGATGAGCCGACTGTAGCAATTGCAGTATTACTGCTGCTCCAATGGCCGCCAGCAGTAGTGTCATTCAAAGTGACTGAAGACCCGGCACAAACATTGGCTGTGCCTGTGATGCCGCCCAGCGCTGTTACTGTTACACCATGAGTAGTCTGGCAACCGCCGGCAGTGGTGTAGGTAATGATCACCGTGCCTGCCGAAACGCCTGTAACAATCCCTGTTGAAGAGCCAACTGTTGCAACAGATGTATTGCTGCTGCTCCAGGTACCACCGGTAACGGCATCGCTAAGTGTAATATTGGATCCTGCCGTTACTGTGCCGCTACCTGAAATTGTAGCAGGAACAGCAAAAACGGTAAATGTTATTGTTGTAACACTTGTGCCCACAGTATAACTAATGATACATGTGCCAGCGGAAACACCTGTAACAATGCCGGTAGAAGAGCCTACTGTAGCAATACCAGTATTGCTGCTGCTCCAGTGGCCGCCTGCGGTCGAGTCTATCAATGTAACTGAAGAACCTGCGCAAACACTGGCGGTGCCATGAATGCCGGTGAGTGCTGTTACGGTTACAATATGAGTAGTGAGGCAACCTCCGGTAGTTGTATAAGATATAGTCACTATGCCTGCGATAACACCTGTTACTATACCCGTGCCGGAGCCAACCGTTGCAACAGAAGTGTTGCTGCTGCTCCAGGTACCACCAGTAACAGCATCGCTAAGTGTGATCTGGGAACCTGCTGTTACCGTACTGCTACCTGAAATTGTTCCTGGAGCTGCGTAAACAGTAAATGTGATCGTAGTAACGCTGGTGCCTACTGTATAGGAAATGGTACAAGTGCCCGCAGCAACACCGGTAACAATACCTGTGGAAGAGCCTACTGTAGCAATCGAAGTATTGCTGCTGCTCCAGTTTCCGCCTGCGGTAGAGTCAATCAATGTAACTGAATAACCGGCGCAAACATTGGCTGTGCCATGTATGCCTCCTAATGCAGTTACCGTTACGATATGCGAGGTCTGGCAGCCACCAGCGGTAGTGTAGTAAATTGTCACTGTACCTGCCGATACGCCTGTAACAATACCTGTTGAAGAGCCAACAGTTGCAACAGAAGTATTACTGCTGCTCCAGGTTCCACCGGTTGTTGCATCACTGAGTGTGATCTGGGACCCTGCCAAAACGGTGCTACCACCCGAGATCGTACCCGGAGCAGGGTTCACCGTAACAATAGCAGTCGAAGAGCAACTACCTATTGAATAAGAAATAGTGGCAGTGCCTGCGGTAATGCCAGTAACCACACCGCCAGCTACTGTAGCCACTGTAGTGTTGCTGCTGCTCCATACCCCGCCTGAAACAGCATCAGTAAGAGTCGTTGAACTCCCCGCACAAACAGAAGTGGTGGCTGGCGAAATGGCTCCCGGAGCCGTGTTTACTGTAACAACTGTTGTTGCCGAACAACTCCCAATAGTGTAGGAGATCGTTGCTGTACCGATGGCATGACTTGTGATCGCACCGCCTGTAGTTACAGAAACTATGCTGACGGAACTGCTGCTCCAGGTGCCACCTGCTGTAGCATCTGTGAGCGAGGTGCCGCCGCCAAGGCAAAGTGTAACCGCGCCGGGGGTAATAGCAGCAGGGCCGGAAAGAACAGTAAACGTGTCGCGCGCGATGCAAGTTCCAATACTGTAGTCTATCTCTGTAATTCCTGCAGCAACGCTGGTGACAAGGCCGCCCGATGAAATAGTAGCTACACCTGTTACGGTGGAAGTCCATGTTCCGCCACTTGTCGCATCTGTTAGTAAAAGCGTACTGCCGAGGCAAACAGATGGGTTATGCGGCGTTATTGCCACGGGGGCATTGTTGACAGTAACAATTTTTGTGGCAATGCACCCTGAAGTGAGTATATAGGAGATAGTACTTGTTCCGATTGCGACTCCTGTCACAATTCCAATGCCGCCAACAGTTGCCACGGCAGGGGTGCTGCTGCTCCAGGCGCCGCCTCCGGTAGCGTCAGTCAACGCAGCGGTGCCGCCCAAACAAATGCTCACGGCGCCTGTTGGAAGAATAGGTGAGGATGCATTTACGGTAACAACAATAGTAGCATGGCAACCTGTTGATGCTACGCAGGTTATGGTTGCTACGCCGGCCGAGACGCCAGTCACAATCCCGGTAGTGGCGCCGACTGTTGCAACAGAGGTATTGCTGCTGTTCCAGGTAACGCTGCCTGCTGTAGTGGAAAGAGTGGTGGTACCTCCGGTACAGACTGATGTGGATCCTGAAATGGCAGGGCCAGGGTTTACCGTCACAATTTTTGTGGCAAAGCAACCCGCAAGTGTGTAGCTGATGAGTGTAGTGCCTGGGCTGATACCGGTAACGACACCCCCTGAAGACACAGTGGCAACGCCAGTTGTACTACTGTTCCAGGTACCTCCCGATACAGAATCGGTTAAATTCGTTGTGGAGCCAACACATACACTTGTAGAGCCGGAGATCACGCTCACTAAAGGGGCAACGGTAAATATGACCGTAGCACTTGTGGTACCTACTGTATATGAAATGATACAGGTACCAACAGTAAACGCAGAAACGATACCAGTTGAGGAACCCACAGCGGCAATAGCATTATTACTGCTGCTCCAAACGCCTCCCGCTGTTGAGTCGGTCAAGAGCGCTCCGCCACCGGCACAAACAGTGGCAATGCCATTGATAGGGCCAACGACAAACGTTCCGGAAACCTGTACGGAATGAGTTGCATAACAACCCGTTGGCAACTTGTAAGTAATAGTTATTACACCGGACGATACACCGGTTACGATACCGGTAGTACCGACAGTTGCAATCGATATATTGCTGCTGCTCCAGGTACCGCCGCCCGTCGCATCACTCAGCGGAAGCGTACCACCTATGGAAACACCGCTGCCACCTAATATCGCGGTAGGAGAGGGGTTTACGGTTACGGAGAAAGTAGCTATACAACCGGTAGAGGCAACACAAGTTATGGTTGCAACGCCGGCTGAAAGGCCAGTGACCAAGCCTGCTGTTGAGACCGTGGCAACGGCTGGAGTGCTGCTGCTCCACGTACTGCCAGAGGGACCAGTAAGTGTGTCAGTGATGCCCACACAAAGAGAATGTGAGCCTGTAATTGTTGGCGTAGGAACTACAGTTACTATTGACGTGGTGTGACAGCTTCCCAAAGAATAAGAGATAGTTGTAGTGCCAGCCGATATACCCGTAACGAGGGCGCCTGAAGAAACGGTGGCAACCCCAGGTGTGCTGCTGACCCATGTACCGCCGCTTGATATGTCTGTCAGTTGAGTCGTTGCACCGACGCAAACAGTGAGGCTGCCAAGTATTGTCGCAGGTGCTGAAGTGACTGTCACAACGGTTGTCGCAAAACAGCCGGTTGTGAGCATGTAAGTAATAGTTGAAGTTCCAACGGAGACTCCGGTGACTAAGCCTCCTGAAGATATAGTGGCAACTCCTGGTGTGCTACTAGCCCATGAGCCTCCACTTACTGCATCAGTCAATTGAGTTGTACCACCAACGCAGACACTCAGCCCGCCGAGTATAGCAGACGGTAAAGCATCAACAGTAACAGCCTTGTATGCTGTGTCACTGCCACAGGAGTTTGTGCTTATACATATAATTTCAACCACCCCGGCAGTGATACCAGTTACAACTCCTGATGAGCTTCCGACAGTAGCGATTGCAGTATTAGTACTGTTCCAAGTACCGGCCAATGTATCAGATAACGTAATGGAAGAACCAGCACATACTGTTGATGACCCAAGAATAGTACCTGCGACCGGCAAGGCATTTACTACGACATTTATTTGAGTAGTGTCTGATGCAATGCCATCAGTTACTCTAACTTTGATCACATCTGTTCCGCTATATCCGGCCAAAGGGGTATAAGACAAACCTGTTGGTGTAAGGATGCCCCCAGTTGATATAGTTGTATAAGCAACCACCGCTGTTCCATGAGCAGGGGCAGTAACTATGCTCCATGTCTCGGTTTGTCCGGCATCAGTATCTATCACGGCCAGCAAAGAGTTAACAGGATCAACAATCGAATTTTCACACACGGACAGAGTTTGTATATGGCCCCCGGTAAAATGGGGTGCATAATCTAATACCCTCATTCGACTGTTGTTATAGTCTGCCATATAAAAATAGCCATGACCAACAGCAATATCGGAAGGCTCATTGAGTTTGGCCAGAGTCGCCAGGCCGCCGTCTCCGGCATAGCCTCCAACGCCATCTCCGGCTATTGTAGAGATAATACCACCAGAATTAACTTTACGAATTACGTTATTTCCGTAATCTGCAATATAGAGACTTCCTGTTGAATCAAACCGTATGCCGGCTGGGTAATACAATTTAGCGGCAGTTGCCAAACCTAGATCACCGCTATAGCCCGGGCTTCCATTACCTGCAATGGTGGTGATAGTACCACTTGTGTTTATTTTTCTTATGCGATGATTTCCGTTGTCTGTAAGAAATACATTACCGGTAGCGTCAACAATGACATAATTGGGATAGGATATTTGAGCTGTGCTAGCAGGTCCGGAATCACCGCTATATCCGGAAGTTCCTGTTCCTGCTATAGTTGAAATTGTACCGCTTGCACTTACTTTACGAACACGCTGATTCTGTTGGTCGCCAATATAAAAATTACCCGCCGCATCTACAGCAATTCCTATCGGATTATTTAATTCAGCTGATACTGCCGCAATTCCATCACCGCTGTAACCAGCAGTGCCATTGCCGGCGATGGTAGATATAATACCAGAGGTATTAATTTTTCTGATTCGGTTATTCAAGCCATCTGCAAAATATACATTGCCTGAAGCATCTACAAAAACGCCTCCGGGAGTGTTTATTTGAGCGGCTGTAGCAAGCCCCCCATCTCCACTATACCCAGCAATTCCAGTACCCGCAATTGTGGAAATAATACCCGAAGTATTTACTTTTCTGATGCAGTTATTTCTCTGATCCGAAATATATAAGTTACCTGCTGCGTCAGTAAAGCAGCCGATAGGCAGGTTTATTTTGGCATTGATCGCAAGCGATCCATCGCCGCTATAGCCAGCGACACCGGTTCCAACACTGGTAGCAATAATTTGTGAATGCCCAATAATTGGGAGGAGCAAACTTAGGGCAATAAGAATTTTTTTCATGAATGAATTTTTTAGTTAAAAGAATAGGCTATAAAGAAAGCGTTTATTTTTTATAAAATAATACTATTTTGTTACCTTAACCATATATTAAAAAATGCCCTGCAGATGCAGGGCGTTTTATTAATAACTGTTAGTTAATTTACTAATGGCGTATCTCTATTTTGTTATTGTAATTCATCGTTGCCGTCTTAACATTGACGATGTACAGGCCATTATTGAGCGCAGATAAGTCAATAGGAGAAATACCATTGCCATCCATTAAAGTAAGGTTAGCTATATAAACCTGGCGGCCGGTGATGTCAGAGATAACCACACTGGCATTTTCGGTAGTTTTTTCGTTCCACATAATATTCAGCCGTCCGCTTGTTGGGTTAGGGAATGCAACTACAAAAGAAACCACGGAGAGATTTTTAACAGCTTCAGCACCAGGTGTAATGGTTTTAGAGAGCGTGTGCTGAGTAAAAGCCGCGGTATTATAAGTTGGGGTACCTGACGTTAACGTAATGCTTGTATAAGGAGTAGTCAGATAATTGAGTGAATCAGGGAACACGGTATAAGTCCCCACTGGCAGGTTACTCAATGTATAAGCACCGGTTGCGTCAGTATAAGCCATTTGTGCTACAGAGCCAGTTGAAGTCAAAGCAACCATATGGAGGCCTACAACTGGTATGCTGCCCGAAGTGCCTTTGTTTGCACCGGTAAGTACACTGCCTGAAATAAAGCCGGGGCCGGAGCTTGCGGTACCGGTCAGCATAGTGATATTTTCGGTGATGTCTGCTGTGCCGCTAACATGGTTAATGACATCTGCATCATGCCAGTAAAAGGCGCTGCTGTGATAAGTAGGGATGTAACCTGTGGTGAAGCCTGTTGTATCCGGTGTTGCTGCCTTAACCCGGAAGGAGTCGGATGCTAAACCAATAAATTGGTAGTCAACACTTGTACCGCTGCAGTAGAGACTGGTACTGTCAATAGCTTCAAGAAGCGAAGTACCTGGATTGTAGGTGATCAGCCATACCTTAACCTCGCCATAGTAAGCGCCAGAGAATAATACGCTGCCGGAAATACCATCAAGCGGAGAAACAGTAACTACCTGGGTAGCAGAAGCGGTTCCACCACAGCCTGTAACGGTATAGCTTATGGTTGTAGTTCCCGAGGACCGATAAGCAGTGGCATATTCTGCGAGCCGATGACTATGGCCTTTACGTCTTTTAATACATAGCCTGAGATGTCGATCTTCCGGAGTATGATTTCGGCACCACCTCTGACTTCCCCGTCGGCTGACTCATAATACTTGCCATCAAGAATATCTGATTTCTTAATGTAGTTGTTCTTTATCATAAAGGCGGCTTCCACCGGCGAGATGCCCACTTCAAAAGCACCTGTAGCGATCTCCAATTTCAGTTTAAGGCCATTAACCTCGCAATGGGTCGTGTACTGGCTGCCTTCTCTATCCAGTTTAATAACAGTCTGGGCTGATATAGGGTTTGCCATAAAACAGCAAATGACCCAAAGGGCCATTTGCAATATGTTCAGGGATGTTTTCCACATAGGTTCAATTTACTATGAATAAAGTTCTTTACAGATTCCCTCTCTTGGCTTGCTCGCGTTCTATAGCTTCAAACAATGCTTTGAAGTTACCGGCACCAAAGCTCTGCGCGCCCTTGCGCTGTATGATCTCAAAGAACAGGGTGGGGCGGTCTTCTACTGGTTTGGTAAACAGTTGCAGCAGGTAACCTTCTTCATCACAATCAACCAAAATACCCAGTTCTTTCAGCGGAGCAATGTCTTCATCTATTTTCCCCACACGAGTTGGTAACTCGTCATAATAGGCATCGGGCGGTGCATCCAGGAATTCTACGCCACGTGATTTCAGATCACGAACAGTGGCAATGATGTCCTTGGTAGCTATAGCTATGTGCTGCACACCCTCGCCTTCGTAATAATCCAGATATTCTTCTATCTGCGACTTTTTCTTGCCTTCTGCCGGCTCATTGATGGGGAATTTCACAAAGCCATTGCCATTGCTCATCACTTTGCTCATGAGCGCAGAATATTCGGTGTTTATCTGCTTGTCGTCAAAAGACAGGATGTTCACAAAGCCCATCACATCTTCATACCATTTAATGGTTGGGTTCATGCGGTTCCAGCCCACATTGCCTACACAATGGTCCACATGCAGCAGCCCGGCATCCTGGGGATTGTAGCTGCTTTTCCATTCTCTGTATCCAGGCATGAAGATTCCATTATAGTTCTTGCGTTCTACAAACATGTGCACGGTTTCGCCATAGGTATAGATACCCGCCAGGCGCACTTCTCCCTGGTCATCCTTGATCGTTTTTGGCGCCATATACACTTTAGCACCGCGGTTCACCGTTTCTTCAAAAGACTTATACGCATCATCAACCCACAGCGCCAGTATCTTCACACCATCGCCGTGCTTGTATATATGCTCTGATATGGTGCTGGCAGATTTGAGGGGCGTAGTTAGCACAAGCCTTATCTTGCCCTGTTGGAGTACATAAGAAGCAATATCTCGCATCCCGGTCTCCGGCCCCGCATAGGCCAGCGATTGGAAACCGAATGCAGTTTTATAGAAATGGGCGGCTTGCTTCGCGTTGCCTACATACAGTTCAATATGGTCTGTACCATTGATCGGTAAAAAATCTTTTGCCAATGTCATTTTCTGGCTGGTGGTAAGTGTGCTCATTTTTTTAGGAATTTGGAATTTGTCTTTGGGAATTTGGATTGTTTTTTGTTTGGAATTTGGAATTTGTTTTTTGAAATTTGGATTGTTTTTTTTGGATTGAAATATATGCACTTTTAGACTAACAATCCTAATTACCCAGTCCCAATTCCTAATTCCGTCTTTATTCTATCCAGCTATATACATAGCTATCGTCCTCAATATCTATAGCATCCTGGGTAAGTATCAGCGGATGAAAAGTATCCACCATTACGGCAAGCTCTTTGGTTTCTTTTGCGCCTATACTTTTTTCCACTGTACCAGGATGCGGGCCATGCGGAATGCCGGCAGGGTGCAGCGTTATCATGCCGCGTTCCACATGCTTACGGCTCATAAAGTCCCCATCCACATAATACAGCACTTCATCACTGTCTATGTTGCTGTGATTGTAAGGAGCCGGTATCGATAAAGGGTGATAATCGAACAGGCGCGGCACGAACGAGCATATCACAAAATTGTGCGCGTCAAACGTCTGGTGTACCGGTGGCGGCTGATGTACGCGGCCTGTAATCGGTTCAAAATCGTGGATGCTCAGCGCATAAGGGTACTCGCAGCCATCCCAGCCGATCACATCAAAAGGATGGTGGCCATACCATATGGGGTAGAGAAAGCCTTTCTTTTTTACCTGTACCAGGTATTCGCCTTCCTTATCTATGGTCTCCAGGTCTTGCGGCAGGCGGAGATCGCGCTCACAAAATGGCGAGTTTTCCAGCAACTGGCCATACTTGCTTAGATAACGTTTTGGGAACGTAATCGGGCTGAATGATTCTATTATGAACAGGCGGTTATTCTCATTCTCAAACTCGATCTGGTAGATCGTTCCGCGGGGCACGACCACATAATCCCCATACCCGAATGGTATCTGCCCATACTGTGTTTTCAGCGTCCCCTTACCTTCATGAATGAAAAGCACTTCATCGGTATCGGCATTTTTATAAAACACATTTTCTGTCAATCCTCTAGTAGGTGCAGCAAGCGTCAGTTGCACATCATTATTGAACAGTACTGTCTTGCGGCTTTTCAGGTAGTCGGCATTGGGGGTAACCTTAAAACCTTTAAAACTCCGATGTTTCAGTATGTTGGGCGTGGCAGCGATAGGCGCCACATTCACCGGTTCTTCCGTTCTTACAATCTTAGTTGGCGGGTGAACATGGTATAATAAGGATGAGTTGGACGAAAAACCCTCTGTGCTGAACAATTGTTCTGAATACAACCCACCATCCGGTTTACGAAACTGGGTATGGCGCTTGGGGGGTATTTTTCCTGCCGAATGATAATGGGGCATTGCGTGATTTATTTATTCAAAATTACAAAGAAATGGATAATGAAAGATTTTTTATAGGAGGCCCGCTATTTTTATTTTGTTATGAAAGATTAGTATAGCTGCTCAATGCTCATTTTCGTTCTGTCAACAAATTATCGCGCGAAATCATATGCAATAAAAGCCATTTACAATTATGCCATTCGCAGTTAAAATCGCGTTAAACTGTATATGCAGATTTTGTTACCATTGGCTACAGCCTATTTTTGTACCTTCGCACACTTGTTTGCAAAGCAGGCAGGCTTTTTCTTAGATACCAGATGGACCAATTGCAATCTCTTGACCGCAGCAAGCTGCCCGCTCATATAGCCATTATTATGGATGGCAACGGGCGTTGGGCGAAAGACCGCGGGCAGGACAGGGTATATGGCCATTACGAAGGGGTGGTCAGTGTGCGCGAAATAGTAAACGCCTGCGGAGAAATAGGCATAAAATACCTGACGCTTTATGCGTTTTCTGCCGAGAACTGGAACCGGCCCAAAGAGGAAGTGGATGCGCTGATGGAACTGCTGGTAAATACGATAAGGAAAGAGGCGGAAGAGCTGAAGAAGAACAATGTAAAGCTCCATGTAATAGGCGATTTTGCCAGCCTCCCGGAAATATGCCAGAAGGAACTGAACGAGGCTAAAGAAATAACTTCTATGAACACCGGCCTGAACCTCATTCTTGCGCTGAGCTACAGCTCCCGCCAGGAAATAGCGATGGCGGCAAGAAAAATAGCTGAAGGTGTGGCAAAAGGTGAGCTGAAACCGGAAGATATTACCGAGGCTAGTTTTAGCAATTACCTCTATACGGCTCCGTTCCCTGATCCCGAGTTGATGATACGGACCAGCGGCGAATACCGTATCAGCAATTACCTCCTGTACCAGGCAGCATACGCAGAGCTTTATTTTACCAATGTGCATTGGCCGGATTTCAGGAAACAAAATTTATATGAAGCACTGCTGAATTACCAGCAGCGCGAGCGCCGTTTTGGCAAGACAAGTGAACAAATTCAAACTAGCACCCACCAGCATGTATAAAAGCGTTATCAGATATTGTGTTTTACTTTTTTGCTTTTTTTGTACTTCGCGGTCATCGGCGCAGATAGGCAACGGTACCGGCAGCGGGCTGAAGCTACAGCAAAACCAGGCGGTACCCGACAACCTCCCTAAAGTAAAGGAGTATGAGCTTGCGGGCATTACCGTATCGGGGGCCAAGTACCTGGACCAGGACCTGCTGATAGCAGTAACCAGCCTGACGGTGGGCCAAAAGGTGCACCTGCCCAACGACGAAGGTTTTGCGAAAGCGATAAAAGCCCTCTGGAAGCAGGAATTATTTTCGAATGTGGAAATCACGATCACCAAGTATATTGAGGACAAAGTATTTATTAACATAGCTGTGGAAGAGCGGCCGCGCCTGAGCCGCTTTAATTTCAGGAACATAAAACCTGCGGAAGCCAAAGACCTGAAAAGCAAGGTTTCGCTGGTAAGCAATAAGGTGGTAACAGAGGCTACCAAGAAAGAAGCTGTAGAGCGCATACGCAAATTTTACACCGATAAGGGTTTTGGCAGGGTAACGGTTAAGGTTTTGGAAAGGGCCGATACGGCCGCGATAAATAAAGTGATACTCACATTTGTGATCGACAAAGGAAACAAGACGCACATCAACCAGGTAAATATTGTGGGGAATCAAGCTGCTGCCGATACCCGCCTGAAGCGCACATTGAAAGGAACCAAGGAGAATACCCGTATTACGCTACACCCGGATGCAGAAACAAATGTTTATCCTGTTCCGAAAAGGTCCTTTAAAAAGTATATCAGTCAGTTTGGTTTCCTATCACCCACAAAAACACTTGACGCGCTTGACCCTTATTTCCGGTTCAAGCTATTTGCATCCTCGAAGTTCAACCAGTCGAAGTTTGATGAAGATAAGCAGTCAATGATCAGCTATTATAACACACTCGGCTACCGCGATGCGTCTGTGGTTTCGGATACCGTTTACCCGGTAAAGAACGGCAATATTAATGTGGACATCAGGGTGAAAGAAGGCCACAAATACTATTTTGGGGACATTACATGGAAGGGCAATACCAAGTATTCGAGTGAGTTCCTTTCGCGTACGCTAGCCATCAAGAAAGGTGACACCTATAATATGTCTCTGCTGGAAACCCGTATGGGCCGCCAGCTTAGCCCAGAGGGCGGGGGAGAAGATGTGAGCAGCCTGTATATGGATGATGGCTACTTGTTTTTTAACATAGAGCCGGTGGAAATTGCGATTATCGGGGATACCATCAATTTTGAAATGCGTATCTCCGAAGGTTCCCAGGCTACTATACGCGACATTAATATTACCGGCAATGAGCGTACAAATGAACATGTGATACGCCGTGAACTGCGTACCTATCCTGGTAATAAATTCAGCCGCACAGATCTTATCCGCTCACAGCGGGAGATCGCTAACCTTGGCTTCTTTGACCAGGAAAAAATAGGCATCAACCCCAAGCCACACCCTGAAGACGGAACTGTGGACATTGATTACTCTGTTGTAGAGAAATCGAGCGACCAGTTACAGCTTTCCGCTGGTTTCGGCGGCGGCGTTAACTTTTATGGCAATGTGGGTGTGACCTTTAATAACTTCGCCATCCGCCACCTGTTCCAGCCTAAATTCTGGGACCCGCTCCCGGTGGGTGATGGGCAGAAATTCTCTATCAGCTATGCGTCAAACGGAGCATATTATAACTCGCTGAACACAGCATTTACTGAGCCCTGGCTCGGTGGGCGGAAGCCAAACGCACTTACTGCCAACATCGTATATAGTAAGTATTCTGCGGCGGCTATTGGCACCAATCCTAATCTTTCTTACCTGCGCATGGCAGGCGGTGGCCTGTCAATGGGCAAACGCCTGAACTGGCCGGATAACTTCTTTGTGTTTAACTACGGTATTTTTTACAACAACTACCGTCTGAAGGATTACGCGCTGGTGCCGAATTTTACCGATGGTTATAGCAACGACTTCCATTTTAAATTTGTGTTGTCACGCAACTCTATCACACCATCACCGCTTTACCCTAAAGGAGGCTCCAATATTTCCTTCACTTTGCAGCTAACGCCGCCATACAGTGCATTTACGGGCCTGGATTATACCAATGAATCTTACCAGCAGAAATATAAATGGATCGAGTACCATAAGTACAAGTTCACTGCAGACTTCTACCAGCAGGTTTATGGCAACCTTGTGCTTAGGGTGGTGGCTAAATATGGCTTCCTGGGTTACTATAATTCTGGTATTGGTTTCTCTCCTTTCGAACGTTTCCAGGTTGGAGGCGATGGGCTTTCCGGGTATTCTTACTTTATTGGCAAGGACATCATCAGCCAGCGTGGCTACGAAATATATGAGTCATCGGGAACAATATTTAATAAATACCAGTGTGAGCTTCGTTATCCGTTCTCATTGAGTCCTACGGCAACTATATACGGCCTGATGTTTGCAGATGCAGCCAACGGCTGGGATAACTTTGCCACCTATAACCCTTTCAAGCTGAACAGGGACGTGGGCGTGGGTATAAGGATATTCCTGCCGATGTTTGGTTTGTTAGGTCTTGATTATGGCATAGGGATAGACAGGTATGACCAGGCTACCGGTACAACCAGCCTTAAGGACATTGCCAAGTTTAACTTTATGCTTGGGTTTGAGCCGGAATAACCACTTATCGCCCTAAAAGGGGGAACCAAATATTGAGCTTCGTATTTAGATTCGGCTTTTTAGGCATTTGTAGAACATATTATTTGTTTGTGTTAAGATTTGCTGAAATGTTATTAAGTAGAGAGATTGTAGTTTAACTTTAATGGCAGCAAGGAGTCAAATTCAAAAATGATCTTTTAAGCTCCGAGGGGAAAGCCCCTTTAGGGGTTTGGGTGACTAAAACTAACAATTATGAAAAAGATATTAGTAAGCCTGCTCATCATTTTAGGAGCAGTAACCGGAGTAAAAGCACAGCAGCATTATTGCATTATAGACTCAAAGTACATACTGGAGAAAATGAGCGACTATAAGGATGCGCAGGCAAAGCTGGACGCGCTCTCTAAGACATGGCAGGATGAGATAGATAACCGCATGGCAGAAGTGGACAGGATGTATAAAGGATACCAGGCGGAAAAACCGATGCTGTCTGACGATATGCGTAATAAGCGGCAGGATGAGATAGTGGCTAAAGAAAAAACGGCCAAAGACCTGCAGAAACAGCGTTTTGGTTACGAGGGCGACCTGTTTAAAAAGCGCCAGGAATATGTAAAACCCATACAGGACCGTGTATTCAATGCCGTTCAGAAAATGGCCAGTTCAAAAGGCTTTGATATCGTACTGGACAAAGCGGGAGGCGTTACCTTGTTCTATGCAGATCCTAAGCTGGACAGGAGTGATGATGTTTTAAAAATTCTTGGAATAAACAAATAATGGCATTTACTTTGCACTTCTAAAAAAACAAAACCAAAAAACTGTAATGAAAAAAATCGTATTGTCCCTCGTATGCGGCTTATTGATCAGCAATATAGTGTTCGCACAAACCAGCCTGAAAATTGTATATATCAACTCTGCAGTATTATTACAGGCAATGCCTGAGCGGGAAAAAGCCGATACCGTACTTTCAAAATACGCCAAATCGTTCCAGGACCAGATAGATATGATGATGAAGGAATACCAGACGAAGGGGCAGCAATACCAGGCCAACGAAAAAACAATGACCGATGCGATGAAGGAAGTGAAAATGAAAGAGATACAGGACCTCCAGAACCGTATAGAGTCAACGCAGCAAAGCGCGCAGGAAAAAGTGCAGCAGAAGAAGCAGGATGTTTATTCTCCTATAATAGAGAAAGTAAATAAGGCGATCAAGGCATTAGCTGAAGAGAAAAAATACGACTATATTTTTGACATGGCATCCGGCGGCACTATTGTGTTTGGTAAGGAAGAATACGATGTTACTTCGCTTGTGAAAGCCAAACTGGGTATAAAATAAGATAGCATTTCCACGATATACCGCGCCCTGCATGGATTCATGCAGGGCGCTGTTGCTGTAAGGATTGTTCAATCATTTGTTAAAACAACCTCCCGGAGAGATAAGTAGCGATCTGTTATGAGAATCTGGCAAAGTAGTTGCATTTGAATAAGTACACTAAACACACTTTTTATGAAACTGAGAATCATGTTAAGCGCAATGCTGGTTGTATTGGTATCACTGAATGTAAGCGCAAGGTCAGTTGAGCTGCCTCACAGCCACAACCACAACCATACTCATCACAGCGGCTCCGGCCACCATGAGCACCATTGGCACTATCATTACCATAACTATGTTACCCACGACCATTCATCGGGTAATTACTATGCAGACAACAGATGCGAAAGAAAGTATGACCGTTGCGTGAGGCATCATCAGCGACATCCTGAGAAATGCAAAGGTTGTTAGTAAGACGGATATAGTTATAAATGAATGCCCTGCACAATCAATGCGGGGCATTTTAGTTGTGCACCCACAGTAATCATTTTGCATATTCTCCACAGAACTTCACCTGTTTACCCCATAAAATGACAGCCGTTTAAGAAAACGCAATAATTTAGGACTATTGCCAACCCCTAAATCTTTCTAAGCATGGATATTACACTTAAACCGGTCGCAACCATCCGCAATTCACGTATTGAAGCCACTGATGACTACTGGGGCGAAGTGATCACCGAGATAACGCTGGAGCCCCATATTCCGGCAGAAGCATTTGAGAACATTGAAAAATATTCTCACCTGGAGATTATCTTTTACTTCAACAAGGCAGAAAGTGAGCAAATGGTTTATTCAGGCAGGCCGCGCGGTAATCCTGATTTTCCGGTAATGGGCATATTCTGCCAGCGGAAGAAAGACCGGCCAAACCATTTGGGTCTTACAACGGTAGAACTCATAGCCCACAATAGCCGTACCATTATAGTAAAGGGACTGGATGCAATAGATGGCACGCCTGTGCTGGACATAAAGCCAGCAGTGAAGGAATTTGAGCCCCGCAAAGAAGTAATGCAGCCGAAATGGGTAGCAGACCTGATGAAGGATTATTGGAAATAGCTTAATCTTTTCTTTTAAACCGGAAATTGATAAATGGTGTTACGCGTTTACCAATTTTGTTAATAAGGCCAATTTGGACGAGTTCCCCGTCCTGGCACTTATTTACAAGCCCAATCTGTATGCCATCCCCTCTTTTTGCAGCATTGAGAATTCCTGCTATTGTAACACCACTGAAAACCTGGTGCTTACTTACCAGTCCGGATAGCCCGAATCCGGTTATGTTATTTTCGACACCGCAGATTATATCTACTACAACTCCATTTATTTTGACTTGATCTACTATTGTACCAGTAGTGACACTGAGACCATTTATTGTTGTCCTGAAGACAGTGTCAATCGGATTGGAAGCCCACCTGTGCCTTCGTTTATGGGTCGTATCATTTGAATGTTTTTTGCCAAAAATCAAAGCACCTCCGCTTATCAACCCTCCTACACCCAGAACGGGCAGGGCAATAATGGGCACCGGGTCCGGTTCTAAATTGAGCCCATTAATAATGAGCCTTTCCTTATTTAAGGGTACAGCCGCGATACTCAGGGATATGCCATCAATTATTGTTGAACGGCGCACCGGGGCAAACCACAGGCCATAACGATGACGATAGTGTGCGGTGCCAACAGAATCTTTGTTATTATTTTGTGCCTGCCCCCAAAGGCTTGGATTTACAAATGTGACGAGTAATAATAAACCGAATAGAAAACGACTGTTTTTTGCCATCATGGCGTTCAGAGTTTAAGAATTTCAGTTAGACATACTACCCACTGCAGGAAGATGGCCGTTTGGTATTTATAGCATAGGGTGCCGTTTAAATTCCTTCTGCCTGTCGAATAAATAACGGTATGTGCTCAGGATACGGCTGCGGTGAGTGCCCAGGCTCTCCGCAATATTTATCATCTTAGGATTAAAATCGCCTATCCACTGCATTTCATATTCTTCATACCTTGCTTGCGCCTGTATCACCTTGGCGCCTTCTACTATCATAAAAGCATCAATACCCTTCCCTTGAAATTCCGGTATGATACCAAACACAAGGCCCACAAACCGGCTGCACTTCCCAAATTTTTGCAGAAGAAAGAACTGGATCTTTTTTAGCAGCCCGAACTGTCCGTTCATATACTTGAAGAATTGGTTTAGATCGGGCAGGTTTACCCACATGGCTATGGGTTCATCTTTGTAATATACAAACCAGGTAAGGTGTTCGTCCATTACCGGTTTCATGGTCTTAAACATCTTTTGTACTGTTCGCTCTTCCAGCGACTTTCCTCCGCCATGCCCGGCCCATGCTTTGTTATAGATGTATGTAAAGTCTCTGGCAAATTGCTCAATCTGGCTTTTTTTGATCATTACTGCCCTGTAATCAGGGTCTTTAGCTATAAGATCATGTCGCTGGTAAAATTTTTCCTGCAGCCTGTTTTGTACCGTCAGCCCGAAGCACACCTGGTTGAAATATATCTTAAAACCGTAATTTTCAAAAAGCTGTACATAATAGGGCGGATTATAGTTCATGCCATATAGCGGAGCGAAAAAACCTTCCGTTACCAGCCCCCACCATTTGTCGCGTTCGCCAAAATTGATAGGTCCGTCCATAGCTTCCATACCACGCTCCTGCAGCCATTTCCTGCAGTTGTCGAATATCAGGTTGGCGCTTGCCTGGTCATTAATGCACTCAAAAAAACCGATACCGCCGGTAGGCTGCTCATTCTTATATTGTTTATTTACGAATGCTGCTACCCGGCCCAGGCAGTTGCCCGCTTCATCTTTCAGCAGCCATCGGATATATTCGCCACCGCGCTTTATGAATTTGTTTTTCTCCGGGTCAAATACCTCGTTGATGTCTTTGTCCAGCGGGCGTATCCAGCTTGGGTCGTTTTTATAAATATTAATAGCTACCTGTAGAAAAGCCTGTTTATCGGCTTCAGTCTTTACTTCTTGCATCCGCATAATACCGCAAAGTCTTTGAAGTGGCTAAGTTAAGTGATTGAGGTTATTTACTGCAATTGCACCCCATAAAAAAACATTGCAGACATCTGCAATGTTTTTAAGAAAAATGAAAATAATTACTTGGTGCCGGTAAAGACGCAGGAAGCAGTTACTGCGCCAGTCACATTTTCCGTATAAGTTAATGTAGAGCCGCTCAGTACACCGCTTCCGCTGATGGTATATGAATTTCCGCAACCATCTGTAAAGGTTTGGGTAGGAATTGTAAGTGTGTTTCCGCTTGCAGTGTGATTAAGGGTAACTGACTTTACGCAACCAGTGCCGCCCACCGAGCCGGAGCTGGTTAAAGTTGTATTGTTAACGCGCGTAAGTGTAATGGATGCAGTTCCCCCGCATGAACTGGTCCCTGTCCACGTGCCGGCGAATTGGGTGGCATAATCTGTGCTACTGCCGGATTTTGTGCAGCCGGAAAAGGCAAAAAATGTTACGAGGGCGAGGCTGATGATTTGTACAGTTTTTTTCATAAAGATTTTTTCAGTTTGGTTAAAAAATGATCTTGTTATTGAAATTGGGTCAAAAGTAATAATTTTTTAATAAAAAGATAGATGGCATGATATTTTACTAAGCGTACTAAACTAAACTAAATTATTCAAGTATGAAAAAAGTACTGTGTTCTATTTTGCTTATGACCTTTGTTTCAGTGGCAGCGACAGCCCAGGAAAAAACGACTGTTGTAAAAGACGAAAAAACCACCAAGAAGACATCCTCGGTTCCACAGAAGGTACATAACACTTTCAGCAAAGACAAGAAATACAATGGTAAAAAGACAAAGCACGTAAAAACAGTAGTAAAGACTACGCCCGCTCAATAACGGGCTCATTCATTGCTAAGAAGAGCAGGTGGCGGCCTTACTTGAGGTTGCTACCTGCTATTTTACTGCCTGCGGCCTGCCAGCTTTTATAGGAATGGCTATATAAAACAACGGGTATGATCACACCTAAAACAAAAATTACTTCCAGGTAGCGGAAAACAATATAGGCAGAAACAACGCTGAACAGCATATAACCAAAATAAAATGCGCCCCATACCAGGAAAAGGCTGCGGATATCTTTCCCGAGGAGTTTCCATCTTTTCCAGTTGCTGAACAGAAATAAAAAGAGGAAGGCAATGTTAAACAGATTTAGCCCGCAATTCAAATAGGGAAAGACCCTCATCAGGTATTTTTCCAGGCGCAGGTACCGGGGAGAAAGAAAATCAGTATCGAGGTTATACCATTCTTTGCAGTCTTTGGTTACAGTTAGATCATAAATGTTATAATCTTCCAGCGCTTCCAGGTCAGGTACCAGGAAGTTCTTGAAGTTGGGGAACATAAAATACCGTACATAGGCCATTGGATGCTGCTTTACCAATGTTCGTCCGTACTCGCCGATCTCCACGGAACGCAGTATCCATTCCTGGAAATACTTTTCTTTGTCGAGACGGGCCCGCATTACCACGTAACGTTTTAATGGAGATCTTTTGTCCCACATATACTGCGTGCCCAGATGGCCATCGGTATATATTGTATCTATAAACCGCTTCACGGCATAATTTATTATTGAGTCTTCCTTCGATGGCATATCTGACCCCTGAACGTCTATTTTTTTATAGTAACAAAGAACGTTGTTGGCTATCTGCCAGTTGGAGAAGGCGGAAAAGACGCGCTCGTTCACCAGTTTTTCTGTTTTGTCCTCTTGCCGGTTTATGTAGGTCCAGATGACTAAAACGCTGGCCAGGATGCCCATGATCTTTATAGATGGTTTGCCCCCGGCCACTATGAAAGTAATGGCGGATACGAAGATGTAAAATAATGCCGTGTACCTTACGTGCAGACATGCTACCAATAATATGGCATGTATAACGACGTTTGCCCAGCCAGCTTTTCTTATCATCCACAGTAGCGAGGTAAACCAAAATACTGTTAAAGAGCAGAAAAGGCTGTCGCTGGAAACAAGGTTGCTGGTAAATACAAGCATTGGGTTTAATAACACTGCTGCGAGCAGCCAGTTCGTTTTCCGGTGGCTCAATCCAAACAGGTAACCGCAACTGAGTACACACAATAAAGAACTTAAAACGAAAAGCAGGTATTGAATAAAAACAGCAAAACCGGCCGATGGAAGTATCCGGTGAAGATGGATTAAATAGTCTGGGTAGCCCTGGGGGCGAAAGCTAAGACCGAGGTCGGTGATCGCATCTTGCACATAGGTATAAGAGTCGGAAAAGAAGTCCGGGTAGGGGAACAGAAAATTCAGCAGTGCACCCTGGATAAGTACCACGGAAAACCAGATGGCCAGGGATTTTTTCTGGTTGGCAAGGTATGCGACAAAGCCTTCTTTAAATGACAGGGCCGGTTTCCCAATTTTCATATTGGCCGATTTTCTCCGAAATGTAGCTAACAATCGTGAGAATTAATAATGGGTAGTCTAGCCGACTGCATTTTAACAGATTCATATTGATCTGTTTAACGCCTATGTTAATAAGGCCATTTTTACCACTCGCTGTGTGTTACATTATTCCCTGTATTTGTAACGCCGCGCAAACTAAGCCCAAACCGGATACCGGAATTGCGGCCCATGTAGCTGTCCCATGATTGCACGAAATCAATGCGCAGTATCCGCACCAGCTTCCAGCCAATGTTATCTATCCCGATAAAGGCCTCCGTGTAGTAGTCGTTCTGGCGGGCATAAAAAGCATTACCGCCCATCACCAGGTAAAAGCGCGCCTGGCGCAGCAGCGGTATCTTATTGCTCAGCAGGCCATTCAGATGGTACTCCAGGTGGGCTTCGCCATAGAACGGCTCCTTGTTGCTGAAGTCATAATACTGCGCCATCTGAAAACTTTGCAGGTATGGCGCTGCATAGCCAATGCCCCTGTCGCCGTATAAATGCATGAGATCAGGTATCGCTACATAGTTACTGTTCAGAAAGCCGCCGCAGCCCATATTATACTTTAGCAGCCCAAACAATTTCAGCGGCACATCGTCATGTATCATAAAGCGCCACTTATCAAAATCAGAAACGCTGTTGCCTATGCCAGGGATACCCTTGTCATAAGTCAGTGTCATGCGCGGCCACGAACTACCATTAGCCACTTTGTAGTCTGGATATTGCGTATAGGTAAAGCCCGGTTTATAGGAGATGGAAGCGTGGATTAATGCAGCGTCATTCGGTACCCAGGCAGGGGCTACGGCAGCAAGGTGGGCCGGCAAATTTGAATCAAAGGGAACATCGCCCCACCGGGTCAGTACATAATTGGTTGTATTTTCCAGTGGTAACCTATGCTGGTAAGACGCCTTTACAAACCAATTCAGCCCATTGCCATAGTTGCGCCCCACAAAGGCGTTCCCTTCATATCGCTCATACAGCTTCAAGTCATTTTCCTGGTAAAAAAGAGCAGTGTAAGTATCAAACCAAGGTAGCACCGGGTTTTCGGGATTGTACTGAAAAACATACTTGCCGCCTTCTATACCGTACATCCATGAGCGCCCGCGCCATGCCCTATCGCGATCAATATAGTATAGCCTGCCTATGGCGTTGAAATGTGTATTGCTGAAACCATAACGTACTGCGGCATCTCCATAGAGGTATTTACCTGTGTCTATTCTATGCTGCCAATTCAGCTTCGGTGCTACATTGAAGCCCTCCACTATATTGTAGTTGATGATGTTTGCTTCCCCTAATCCAAGCAGCAGGTTATTGATCGTGAAGCGGTCTTTATCTTTTTTCGTAGTATAGGTATAGTCGAAAAGTAAAAAGCTCAGGGGTTTGAATTTATTTCTTTTCCTCCGCATAGAGTCCTGGTGCTCGGGATTATCAAACTTTTTAATGAGGCTGTCCTTCATGACAAAGTCGCGTTTCTCGTCATGCTCCAGCGGTATAGGGCGGTTGTTCCAGTAAGACGTATCCTTTTTGTTAGCCGTTTTATCGTACGTGCTGATGATTTTACCGGCGAATATAGAGTCAGGAATCGCCTCGTTGACCTTTTGATTATTATACACAGTTACTCCGCTTGCTGTGATATCGAATCCTAAAAGATTGATTGTAAAATAGATCACCTGGTTCTTTATCACCCAGTTATCTTTTGTCAGCGGCAGGTATAGTTGATCTACCTTTAATGTATCTACTATATCCATACCCGACTGTTTTGCCAGCGTCATGTTCAGGCTGTGTATGGCCCAGTCTTCGTCCACAATGTATATTGTACCATTGAAGCAGGGTTCGTAGTTTCTTTTCTGGGTTACCTGTATTTTGTATATTGTTTTGCCCTGCTGTACAAATTGCCCCATTAATTTATACTTGTAGTAGTTCAGTGCATTGTCACTGATGGGCGAAATGAAACCGCGTGAATTGTTCCTGAAAATATTTACATTATTGTCGTAGAACGTGATGACGGACGGAAATTGCGAGAATCCCAGCCCGCTCT
Organism: uncultured Bacteroidota bacterium; assembly: GCA_903887415.1. Lineage (GTDB taxonomy): Bacteria > Bacteroidota > Bacteroidia > Chitinophagales > Chitinophagaceae > Nemorincola. The sequence goes on from CAISPO010000057.1 coordinate 29,050, forward strand.
CGTTGCCGCTTTTATGCACCGAGTGTATCACGGTTTTCTGCCTGCTGCCATCGGTATAATAATCCGCCTCTTCTTCGGTAAGGTACAATACGCCCTTGCCTGCGCTGTCTATGGCGTCCGTCTCATCCTTTACCTTTTGGCCCATAAATTTCTCCGGCATTTTGCGGGAGCGAGCCACTCCTTTTAAGTATATGGCTGTCTGAAAAGAATTCACCTGGTCCAGGTGGAATTTTCTTTTCTTTATTGCACTGCGAATAATGGCATATGCAGGGTCTTCCGCAGATGCATGTACCACTACCTCCTTCATATCCAGTGTTTCATCCTTCAAGACGAACACATGATTTATGGTTTCGTCACCCTTAATAGTAAGATTGAAAGTAGTTTGCTTGTACCCAACATACTGGCAAATAACCTTGTACAAGCCGGGTGCGACAGGCAGCTCATAGTCACCATTACCATTAGCGCTTACTCCTATAGTGGTACCCTGCAAGTATATGGTGGCATAAGGCATTGAAGTGCCTTTTTCATCTGTCACCTTGCCTTTAAGTACGCCAGCCAGAACGCAATAGGGAAGCAGGAACGCGATAACTATAAAACAGTATCTGATTTTATTCATACAGGGAAAAGACCGTACCCGAGCTAAAGCTACATCGCAGGAAGACAACAAATTGTTACACTTTTTATAAAATACATAAGTCCACAATAACATCCCCGCGAATGCTAACTTACTTTTTACTAAACAAGCCGTGCAACTGTGCATCTATCTTACGCACAACATCTGCCAGATCTTCTTCTTTATCTGCGAAATTGCAGTTATCAACATCTATTACTAAAAGCGGGCCATCATCGTATTTGTCTATCCATTTGTTGTAAAAGCCATTTAACCGTTTCAGGTAATCGAGCCGGATGTTCTCTTCATACTCCCTGCCGCGTTTCTGTATCTGGTCAACGAGGGTGGGCAGTGATGCCTTTAGATAAATGAGCAGATCCGGGGCTTTTATCAATGGTTTCAGATGCTCGAAGAAAGACGAGTAGTTTTCGAAATCGCGCTTGGTCATCAGGCCCATATCAAAAAGGTTGGGTGCAAAGATGTAAGCATCTTCATACACAGTGCGGTCCTGTATCACCGTGTCCTTGCCATTGCGGATATCTGTAAGGTTTTTAATACGGTGGTTGAGGAAGTATATCTGCAGGTTGAACGACCAGCGGGGCATATCCTCATAAAAATCAACCAGGTAGGGATTGTGTTCAATGTCCTCAAAGTGCGGCTCCCATTTATAATGCTTTGCAAGCATACCGGTCAAGGTCGTTTTTCCGGAGCCTATGTTGCCGGCTATAGCTATATGTTTGGTGGTGGACTTTGGGGGCATGTATTAAAAGTAAAAAGTAAAAGTTCAAAAATCAAAAGTAATGTAAGATAAATTAACTGTTTGAGCTTAATAATAATTTATCCCTATCCTTTTTCTCGCGCCATCTATCGTTATTGATGCACTGGCCCTGGCTTTTTCTGCACCTTCTTTCAGTATTTTCCTTAACAGTGTCTCGTCCTGCTGCAGCGCAGTGGCATGTTCGCGTATAGGGCGCACAAAGGCCGCCATGTCCTCCGCCAGTTGCTTCTTCATATCTCCATAGCGGATGTTGCAGTTGTTGTAAGCGGTTCTGAAGGTATCTGTTACGGCCGGATTGGATGCCAGATGCATAAGCAGGAACAGGTTCTGGATATAGTCCGGCATCTCAGCATTTGGCTCGGTGGGGCCTGCATCCGTCTTTGCCTTCATTATCTTTTTCTTTATGGTATCGTCATCATCGCTGAGGTATATAGTGGCGTTCACATTCTCGCTCTTGCTCATTTTTCCCTCACCGTCCAGGCTCATGATCTTTACAGTATCCTGGTTGAACCGGAACACCTGTGGCTCAGGGAAAAACTCGCCATAACGGGTATTGAACCGATGTGCGAAGTTTCGGGCCATCTCCAGGTGCTGCTCCTGGTCTCGGCCCACAGGCACCTTTACGGCACGGTGTATGAGAATGTCCGCGGCCATGAGCACTGGGTAGGTGAGCAGGCCGGCATTTACATTGTCGGGCTGCGCGCGCACCTTATCTTTAAAAGTGGGCACCTTTTCCAGCTCGCCTACATAGGCCATCATATTCAGCATCAGGTATAGCTCCGGTATTTCCGGCACATCGCTTTGTGCGTAGAGTGCTACTTTTTCCGGGTCAAGTCCACAGGCCATATTTTCCGCAACAACATGGAATACATTTTGTTTCAGGTCTTTGGGATCCGGATGCGTTGTGAGCGAGTGATAATCTGCAACAAAAAAGTAGCAATCATGCTCTTCCTGCATTTTTACATAGTTCTGTATAGCGCCAAAATAATTACCGAGGTGCAACTGCCCCGTGGAGCGTATGCCGCTCACTACAATCTCCTTGCTCATGGCGCAAAGATAATGGGTAAGGGAAGAAATACGCCGCATGGAAAGCCGGAAATATAAAATCGGTAAATTTTATTTGTTCGTTCTCATTTTCAAGTAATATTCCAAACAAAAAATAGATTGTATGGTTTATCTAAAATAATTAATTAGATTTGCCTAATAATGAGTGTGGAAAAAGACAGATCGCTAAATGAGGTGCACCATAAGATAGACCCATCGAAAGCGGGGAAAAAATGGAAGAAGATATTTGCTTTCTTCGGCCCCGCTTACCTGGTGAGCGTGGGGTATATGGACCCGGGGAACTGGGCTACCGACATTGCAGGCGGCAGCCAGTTTGGCTATGGGCTCATATGGGTGCTGCTGATGAGCAACTTCATCGCTCTATTCCTGCAATCGCTGAGCGCCCGCCTTGGCATAGTGCAGGGGCGCGACCTGGCGCAGTGCAGCCGCGAAGCATATCCCCCGGCAATCAATTTCACTTTGTACCTGCTTGCGGAAATAGCCATAGCTGCATGTGATCTCGCCGAGGTGCTGGGCATGGCCATAGGGCTTAATCTGTTGTGCGGCCTGCCCATCATTTGGGGCGTGCTGGTAACCCTGCTGGATACTATATTGCTGCTTTATCTGCAAAAGCTAGGCATGCGCAAGCTGGAGGCATTTATCATTACCCTTATTGCTATCATTGGCGGATGTTTTCTTATAGAAATGTTTTATGCAAAACCCGACCTGCACGAGGTGGTGAAAGGATTTGTGCCCCGCCTGCCAAACCATGCAGCGCTGTATATAGCCATCGGGATTATAGGTGCAACGGTGATGCCCCACAATCTGTACCTGCACTCGGCGCTGGTACAGACCCGCAAGATAAACCGTAACCATGGCTCAATAATGAAATCATTGCGGCTCAATAACATTGACAGCGCTCTTGCACTCAATATCGCCTTCTTTGTGAACGCCGCTATTCTTATACTTGCCGCTGCTGCGTTTTTTAATACAGGACATCACGAGATAGCATCCTTGCAGGATGCGCACAAATTGCTGGCACCACTGCTGGGCAGCAAATGGGCGCCGATCCTGTTTGCCATTGCCCTGATAGCAGCCGGGCAAAGCTCCACGGTCACCGGTACACTTGCAGGGCAAATAGTAATGGAAGGCTATCTGAGAATACGCATAAACCCCGTTGTACGCAGGCTCATTACCCGTCTGCTGGCCATAGTGCCCACGCTCATCGTAATAATGGTGGCAGGTGATAAAATGATAGACCAGTTGCTCATTTTCAGCCAGGTGTTGCTGAGCATGCAGCTGGCTTTTGCTGTGATACCACTGATACACTTTGTAAGTGATCAGAAAAAAATGGGCGTTTACACGATCAGTAAACCGACAAAGATAGCAGCATGGTGTGTCGCCGCAGTGATCCTGGTACTAAATTTGAAGTTGTTCCTGGAAAGCATTTCCGATTGGATGCATGGCACTACCAGCCTGGCGGTTCAGATGCTCTTAGTGCTCTTTGTGATACTCGTGGGGATATTGCTGCTGATTACCATTATTTATCCCTTTTTGTTGAAAAGACGGGCAAGAAATATCAGCGTGCATGGCAACATACCTCACACACTTACCGCAGAAGGCATAAAACCCTTCAGCAAGATAGCGCTTGCGCTTGACTACGGCGACAATGACCTGAAAGTAATGCACTATGCCATGCGCCTCGCAAATACAGGTACAGAGCTGGTGCTGATACATATAGTGGAAAGCGTATCCGCACATATGATGGGCAATGAGGCGGACGATTATGAAGCGCGCAAAGACCAGGAACATATAGATGAATATGTGAAGCTGCTGGAGGAGCAAGGCTATAAAGCAACCGGGATACTGGGCTTCAACAAGCGCTCTGCAGAAATAGCCCGGTTAATAAAGGAAAACAATTGCGACCTGCTCATTATAGGCAGCCACGGACACACCGGCGTTCTGGACTGGCTTTTTGGTGAAACCATCAACACCGTAAGGCATATGATAGATATACCGGTGTTTATAGCGAGGTAATTTTTCAATTCCGCAATATGACAATGTGCCAATTTAAAAATGCAGTGTAGGCTTCCTATTCCGGGATTTCCCAATGGCCATTGAGCTTCAGCACCTTTTCTATTACATCACGCACGCAGCCTTTGCCACCGGCAAATGGAGAAATATATTTAGAGACTTGTTTTATTTCCGGGACTGCATCACAGGGGCAGCAGGGTAGGGCACAGAGTTGCATAGCCGCATAGTCAGGAATGTCATCACCCATGTATAGCATACTCGCTGCCGTAATGCCATACTTCATGTTCATTTGCAACAAAAATTCTTTTTTGTTTTCCACGCCGATGTGTACGTTTTCTATGCCAAGCCTGTTCAGGTGTACGCGCGCACCTTCTGATGCTCCATGAGAGATCACCCAAATTCCATAGCCATTTTTTACCGCAAGACGCAAAGCATAACCGTCCTTTAAGTTCATACTGCGAAGCATATTTCCATCATCGGAAATATACATGCTGCTATCAGCAAGCACGCCGTCTATATCAAATACAAAAGTGGAAATTTCAGAAAACAGGTTGAGCATGTGTTGATGTGCAAATTTGAATATATGAAGATGTGCAAATTAGGAGAGAGGAAACAATATAGGAATTCCACATTTCCAAATTACTTCTGGTTATCCCGCCACTCATACACCCACCCTGACTGTATCATCTCCAGGTGGCCCTCGTTGCAATCTTCACGTTTACCTTCAAAATGGGGTATCTCGAGCACCCATTCTATGAGTTCGGTAAACCTGATACGGTATATCTTGCTCTCGCCAAAATCATCGCCAAAGCGCTCATATAGCTTCATTGCAATGTCTTCGTGGTCTTTCCAGTTTATGGGCGGTTCGTACATCTTAATTTGAAAATTTGGGGATTTGAAAATTATTCTCCTAAAAATTGTGTCTGATCCGGAAGCGTGACTTCAATCGTCCCACTGCCTGGCTCAAGGATACATTGGCATCCCAGCCTTGAATTTATCCTTGGGCTCACAGCACGATCAATGAAATCTTCTTCCTTGTCGGTAAGCTCAGGTAAAAATTCATCTCCTTTCTCTACATACAAATGGCAGGTGCTGCAGGCACAGACCATACCACAATTATGGTGCAGCTCTATCCCGTTATCCAGCGCCACTTCCAATATACTTTGGTCAGGGCCAATATTTTCCAGGGTGATGGACGTTAAGCCCTTTTGTTCAAAATTAAACTTGATGGTGTACATTAAATTTTTATCGAATTTGAGGCAAAGGTAGTATGAAAAACCCCAAACCCCTACAGGGGCGCGCGCTCATTTTTTTTATAGGGCTATACGACATTTTAAACTCCTGTTAATGACCGGAGTGTTATAAACTGGCCAAAATGAAATTTAACCTGGAGACTGAATAGACGCCGTTATCGCTTTGTACACTTCCCGCCATTGCGGGTGGCCGCCTAGTAAATTAATGTGCTCTTCGATCGTGTTTGTATCCTTTCTAATAGCCGGCCCAGTCTGTAGGTTTTTGGGCGAAGCATGTTTTATCCGTTCGAAAGTTTGCTCAATGATCGGCAGTAATGTAGAAAACGGCAGATTATTTTCGGCACATACCCGCTCACAAATGGCCATAAGGTGATTGATAAAGTTGTTGCTGATAACAGCAGAGAGATGCAGCCATTTGCGCTGTTCATGCTTTGCTTCAAATAACACATCTGTTATTGCATGCCCCACTGACTGTACATATGTTTCCGCTTTTTTTGTCGAGGCTTCCCAGGCGCAGGGTATATTCCGGTGGTCCGGCGGGTTATTCTTCAGGATGGAGTAAACCGGCCACAGCACTGCGCAGTCTTTTGCAGCGCCCTGAATAGCGTCCAGTCCTACAGCTCCGGCAGTATGTATCAGCATAGTTTTGCTAAACGACAATTGTGAGGCAACCGGTTCGATCGCCGCATCAGAAACGGCGAGAATGCAAATATCAGCATCGCCATCGGTAAAATCTGTAGTGGCGCCATGCTTTTGCGCCATCAATGCATCTGCAAGCTGTTTCGCTGCATCTGTATTGCGGCTGTACACGCCTATGCAGTGGTGCCGCCCCGTCACCAGCCGCTGCCCGAAGAACCATGCTATGTTGCCCGTACCTATGATGCTGAAGGTCATCGCTTGCGGTTTTTGTACGCTACATAATAGCTTTCCATTGTGTCGTGTACGCGTTGTTTCAAGGCGGGAACATCATCCAGCGTAAGCCCTGCGGTTGGTATTGCTTCCAGGAAGTGGATCCGGATAGGCATCGGCCACGCCCACAGTTTTTTATCGTGCGGCAGTATTGTTCCGGTATTGAAGATAACGCCTGGCATGATCGCTTTCTGTGCTTTTATTGCAGTTACAAAAGCGCCGTCAAAGAACGCCTGCAATGGCAAGCTGGTCTTATTCCGTGTTCCTTCTGGGTATAGGCAGAGGTGTATGCCCATTGCCAGTGTTTCCTGCATCTTTGTAAAGCTCTCCCGGCGGCTTCCCTCGCTCTTCCTGTCCACTATTATTGATCCGCATTTATAGATAATGCCAAAGAACGGTATTTTAGACATCTCTATTTTTGCTAGCGTCTTATTGGGGCCAGGGATCCACGGCGATGATACCGGTATATCCGCCAGTGAGTTATGATTGATGACAACCACATAATTCTCTCCCTTTTTAAAATGTTTCTTTCCTTTTCTTAAAACCGGGCAAAAAGATAATGGCATAAAAACGCCCATCCACCCCCGAAACACTACATGCAGTGACCGCGCCCGCTGTGGTTCAGGCAGCAGGGAAATGATCCAGATAGGGATAAACACAATGAACATGGTAATGATGAAAATGATCATTGCATACACCAGGAATACGCGCCCTAATATGTTTTTTATACCCTTCATGCGGTAGTAACAAGTCGTAAGTTGTAAGTCATGAGTCGTAAGTACGGGATAATTAGTTTAAGCTCCAGTCTATTGGTTTTTCGCCCATTTCGCGGAGCCAGTTATTTGTTTTACTGAAATGCCCGCAACCGAAAAAACCATTGTATGCCGACAATGGCGAAGGGTGAGCAGCTTTCAGCACTTTATGTTTTGTTGTATCTATTAATGCTTCTTTGTTTTGCGCAAATTTCCCCCACAGTAAAAAAACCACATGCTCTTTATCTTTTGAAATGTGTTTTATCACTTCATCGGTAAAGATATGCCATCCTACCTGGCTGTGAGACATTGGAGCATTAGCCTCAACGGTCAATGACGCATTTAGTAACAAGACGCCTTGCCTTGCCCACTCTTCTAGATTGCCGGTTTTAGGGATGGGTATGTCCAGATCACTATTTATTTCCTTAAAAATATTCACTAACGATGGAGGCGGAGCTAGGCCATCTGGCACCGAAAAGCACAGCCCATGTGCCTGCCCTGGATTATGATATGGGTCCTGCCCGATGATGACAACTTTTACTTTGCTGAAGGGAGTACACTCAAATGCATTAAAGATCAGCTTGCCGGGAGGGTAAATAATCTTGCCCGCCTTCTTCTCCTGTTTTAGAAAATTGACGATCTTCTCAAAATACGGCTTATCAAACTCTTCCTTGAGCTCCAGCTTCCAGCTTTGTTCTATGGTTACGTCCATGGGGAAAATTTGACAGGGCAAATTAGGAATAATAACGGGATAAATTCAATACATTTGATTATGCATAATCCAGAGGTCCTACATATTAAAACGCTAACTGCCGACTGGTGTGACAAAGATATTGTTATGCTTCACGCTTGTTTTCAGCTTTTGTCGGATTGCGTGGAAGGTGAAAAATTACTTACAGGCAATACCGACTGGGATCATTCAGAAGATCATGGGAAAATAAAGGTAGAAATACAGGCACTTTATGATTGGTGGTTACAGAGAAAAAATGAAGATAATAGTGTCATGAATGGTGGACAGGAAAATATACACTACAATAAAGATAACGAGATGCTCATTAGGCTCATAAATATCAGGCAGTATTTGTGGACGTAGAAAGTCCTTACCTCTCAAAAAAAGACAACGTCATAATACATTTTTTAGTTTTGAGGGATCATGAGAAACGCATACTTATTTATGCTTATCTATCTTCTTTGCACGGCGCAAGGAATAGTTGTATTTGGGAAAAACGACCTTGAGGAAAGGAACCTAAAAGGCAAAATCAAGAAGGTCCATACCGCCATGTGGGAAGCTGGCAGTGACTCAGGGCGGTATAAGAAGGGGCGACTAATTGAAGACAGATTTGTAACCTACGATCAAAAAGGTATGGAAACTGTTTACAAAGGGAATTGCGATATTCATTTTACTAGAAAAGAAAGTGGTCGTGAACTTTATATTACAATGGACGCCTCGAATGGGAAAAAAGCCTATGATACAAATAACCGGGAAATTTTTGAATTGACGTATGACTGTAAAGACAGTTTGTCAGATTCTACAGAATATACGTATGATTCCCACGGTAACCTTTCCATGACCAAGACTTACAAACCAAAAGGACTATTGTCTGACAGTACTACATATAAGTACAACAATAACGGCAAATGCATAGAGGAAAGAAGGTTTTATGGAGAAGTCGAGAATATTAGTTTGATATATTACAATGAGCATATGGATATTGTCCGCAAGGAATATTTTAGTGGTAAAGAAAAACCCCTCCGCATCCAATACACCTATAATGCCACCAACAATCTTGTTGAAGAAAGTTGGTATCATCAGGATACACTGTCCGGTAAACGATCTTATGTGTTCGATAAGAATTCCAGAATTATTGAAGAAGTTAAATACAGTTCACATGGTAGTATAGAATTGAGATCGCTTTATACCCATGGCAGCAATGGAAACAAAACCAGGGAAAATCGGATCGATTATAGCAATCCGGGCAAAGTGGACAGCGCAATTGAGTATTTTGATGAGCATGAAAAAATTGCTACTAGGGACATCTACATTAATTTTAAGCTAACAGAGCACGATAAATATGACAAGCATGAGAACGAAATACTTTCTGTACAATATTTCTATAACATAAATGGTGGGATATCTTACAAACAATATAAAGTAATGACCTACGACAATCATAACATGATAACCAGGGCCGAGGACAGAACTATAGAGGGCAATGGCTCATTTTCTACGCCCCAGTCGCGCAAGTGTCGCGACGAGAGGCATATCGAAACTTATAGCTACACCTACGATAATATTGGCAACCTCATAAAAAAAGTGGAAATTGCTGCGGGAGTGCCTATACTCATAACAGAATATACCATTGAATATTATCATTAAGGAATTTGCCTACAACACCATGAAATTATTCCACAGCCAAACATTAAGGTCTATACTTTGAAAAATCTGGCCAGTCACTTTTATATTTTGTAGATATTGAGCGCAGGGGTAAATATTTAGGAGACACTTATTATCCTATCCCCTTACAAGATTCCCGCCAGCCTCGTCCATTTCATCAAATCCTATCATCCTGTTCTGGTCGGCATCCCACACTTTCAGGTGCAGGCAGGCAGCTATATCACTCGGCCTTAGCGTTGTTACTTTGGCTTTTTGCAGTTCGGGTATTGCCGCCATAGCTTCCGGCAGCCGGTAAAACGGGATCTTTGAATTCAGGTGGTGTATATGATGAAAACCGATATTGGCAGTGACCCATTGCAGGAAGGGGGGCATTTTCATATAGCTCGACGATTCCAGCGCTGCATTGGTATAGCTCCACTCCACATTTTTCCTGAAAACAACGCCTGGGAAATTATGCTGCGCATAAAACAAATAAGAGCCCAGCATTTGCGACAGAAAGAAAGGCAGGAAAAAGGTAAGGAACCAGGTAAGCCAACCATAATGTATGAACAGGAACACCGCTATAGCAACATGTAATATCAACACTACAAGGGAATCCCAATGCCTGCGGAAACTGCTCATGAACGACTGGATGCACATGCCAAACATAAAGGTGGTGAAGTAGGCAAAAAACATATTTATTGGGTGCCGGATAGCCAGGTAAACCATTCGTTCATTCTTGCTGGCTTCCATAAATTTCTGTCGCGTCATTACCGGGAAAGAGCCGATGCTGGCGCTGAACAGCTTTGCATTGTGATTGTGGTGATGGTCATGCGAGCGTTTCCAAATATTGGGCGGGGTTATCATATACACTCCGAATATTGTAAACATCACATTTGCCACAGGCGCATTCCTTAATATAGTATGGTGCTGGTAGTCATGAAAAATAATGAACACGCGGGATAACATCATGGCAGCAAAAATGCTGGCGGCAATGCGGAAAAAGACCCCCGCGGCCTGCGGCATTCCTAAAAACTTAGGCACAAACGGCATGGTACAGTAGATACTGCCGATCAACAAAAAAAATGAAGTTATAGTAGTGTACCAGCTTCTCCACCGTATCTCTTTAGCAAACGGCTTTGTTGCCAATATCAATTCTTTACCTGTAAGCATCCGCAAATTTAAGCAAGATTCAGAAATAATAATAGGCGAAGGTAACGCATGTGTGTTAAAACTGCTCTTATTACGCATTAAATCTGCCTGGCTCTATTCAATTTTATTTTTTACCTTATTGAATAGCAGGGTGGCAATCCTTTGACATCACCAATCTTTACGAAGCAGTAGCGCCCGCCCTGCAAAATAATATACGCCGCACCATGCGCATGTAGCAATCAAATACGTGGTCATAGAAAGAGATGGCGGCACTACGTTCATCATTCTGATCATTGGCGGGAACGGGAACGGCAGCAGCGAGTCACTGGCCTGCAGCGGCAGCAAGTCGCCTAAAGGTTTGTTGGCATAATGATTGATTATCGCCCATAGAATAGTTTCAATAAACATGGCGTACAGCAGAAAAATCCCTATTGCAAGCCCGCTTCTCCGTATTAGGATTGCCAATAACAAAGCAAACCCTAAATAATCGAGCGATAGTAAAAAGAAATAGCCTATTTGCCTGAACTCTGAAAAAAAGCCGCTAAAAGAACGGGCGTGCATCCAGCCCAGTATAGCGCCGGTCACAACAACGCTTAAGGTAGTGGCAGCGCTTAGCACTACCACCAGCAATATTTTAGCGTGAAAAAATTTCATCTTGGTCCAGCCGTCTAAAACGTTCTGCCGGTTTGTGCGGTAAGAGTATTCATTAGTTGTAAGTATAATAACAAGTATGGAGATGAACATGACAAATATGCTGCCCCAGTAGCCCGTGCTGCCCCACGTAAGCGGAAACGAATAATCGGAATTGACAATGCTCATACCATGATTCTTCTTACCGCCGCCTATATTGATATTTCCCTGCGAAGCCTCATAATTCCAAAGCAGCAGCAGGAGCAGGAAGAAGCCAGTCAGTATCCAGAACGTACGGTAACGTTTTATTTTAAGCCATTCTATCGCCAACAGGTCTCTCATAAATTATTGAAATTTTATTACTCCGAAGGTCATTGACGGTCTTTATTATAAAACAGGAATTTTCACATTTTGACATTCAAAAATTTGCAAATTAATTAGTCAGTTCCATAAACTTGCTCTCCAGGCTCTTCTTCCTCAGCAGAAGGTGGGACAGCACTATTCCTTTACTAATGCAAAATTCATTTACCTGCATCGGTGTTACATTATTATCACAGGCCAGTTGCAGTGTGGTATCGGCTAGCTTTATCTTTTTTATGCCGCTCATCGTTTGCAGTGCCTGTTGCAGCGCAGCCATATCTGAGGAGCGCACTTCTACCTGGTCTTCGCTTACCAGCACCTCATCCACGGGACCGCTTAACAGCAGGTCTCCTTTTTTTAGTATCGCCACATGAGTACACACCTTTTCTATTTCATCCAGCAGATGGCTGGCAATGATAATGGTTATGCCTTCTTTATGCAGTGTGCGTATCAGTTCTCTTATCTCAGCGATCCCCGCGGGGTCCAGCCCATTTGTTGGCTCATCCAGTACCAGCACTTTTGCGCCGCCCAGCAATGCGGCACCTATTGCCAGCCGCTGCTTCATGCCCAGCGAAAAACTCTGAAACTTGGAATCCTTGCGCTCAAATAAACCTACCTGCTTCAGTACACGGTTACGGTCGTCCTTACCCTTGCGCCTGATTGCAGCCGTTATTTCCAGGTTGTTGTACGCAGACAGATAATGATAAAAATTGGGTGTTTCCAGCAGCGAGCCTATTTGCCGTCGGGCTTCATCATGCGGCATACCGCCAAACCAACTAAAACTGCCGTTCTTTGCCAGTAGCACATCAAGCACTATACCCAGCAGTGTGGTCTTGCCGCTGCCATTAGGCCCCAAAACGCCAAATACACAGCCCTCCGGTACTTCAAATGAAACGCCCTTCAAGGCTTGTATAGGCCCATAAGATTTCGAGATGTTGTTGATGGAAAGAATTGATGGCAAGAAAGGAGATATTAGTTGAGGTAAATGTAAATAAAAACATCCGGCATTTCAGGAAATTAAGAACTGCAGCGTGAATTTCATACTATAAACATTAGTAAATAAAACAAATAATCTATGTATTGCTCTCGCGCAATAATTTCATTACCCTGCATTTTTTTAAAAAAACTCTATCTTTAGCCACACATGCATTATAGGCAGCCGGCTGTTATTAAGACAGTCCTGGAAAATAAAAACCGATGTAATGAGTACCGGAAAAAATAAGAAAAAATCCATAGTTAATAATAATGTAACGCAACAGCAGGCCGCCGCTGCGCCGCCTGTTGCAAAACAGCGGACAGAAAAAATAGTTAATGAAGACGACCCGGTGCTCAAGGAGCAGGTACTTAACTGGATATTATCTATATGCTGCACCATATTTGTTTACTGGTGTGTAGCACAGATCATTCTGAAGGTGTATCACCCGGATACCAGTGCCGCGCTTGCAGATGCCCAGCGGCTGCTGATAGAACCGGCAGGTTCCAGGCCTGAGCCAATGGAGGCCATGTTATTCAGGGTAGGGGTGATCGTTATTACATTAGGGTTGCTTGGTTTTTACGCGCTCTTCTCCAAAATGCAGGTGATAAAAGACATCGCCCGGAAACCATTGTTCTTAATTATCTCATTGATCCCGGTGGCGCTCCTATTGTTCATGATCTGGATGGACTTCACTGCTCAAAACCCTTTTGTGAAAGATGGAGGCGATATGGTGCAGAACAGCCGCGATTACGTAGGCCGTACCAATTTTGATTTTTACTTTGATGGCTTTTTTCTCGGCAATTACCTGATGCTTTATACATTCATCCTGGTGCCCGCACTGGCATGTCTCTTCTTTTTAGGTATCCGGAAGTTCAACTGGGAAGACAACAAGATATTCCAGGCCGCCACCTCGGTTATCGGGTATATTGTATTGGGCGGTGTTGTTATAGCATGTGTGGGCATGAGTGTGTTTTATTTTCCTTATTCATTCGAGAATAAATACAACTTCAATGCGGCCTACTATTCCATGACACAGGTTTATGCGGGCATACCAATGCTCGTGAATGGCTTTTCAAATACTTACGGCCTTTATCCTCATTTTCTAAACCTTATTTTCCACATCACAGGCCTCAGCGTTTATAAATTTTCACTGGTCATGGCCATATTTATCGGCCTTTCATTTGCTGCTAATTTTTATTCTTTGAAGCGGTATGTAAATAATAAAGTCATCCTGTTTTTGGGTATGCTGGCTGTCATATTTTTCCCGTTTCTAAATTTTAAGTTCGGGCAAAACTTCGATTGTAATTTTGCCTTTTATCCTATCCGTTATATCATACCAAGTACGCTTATTTTTTTAGCCGCAATTTATTTTAAGAACCGTGCTCAAATTGTTTACTGGACTGCGACTGTTTTACTTTCATTTTTTGTCTTGTGGAACCCGGAGATAGGGCTGGTTAGCTATTTATCATGGCTTGCAGTGAATACCTTCAACGATTTTTATACCGCAGAAAATAAAATAAACGTTAAGCGGATACTTATTCACTGGGTTGCAGGTATTGGGATGCTTATTGCGGCATTTTATATCTACAAACTTTTGATTACAGCGTGTTACGGCGCGTCGCCCGATTTGTCGTATCTGTTCTCTACCATTGCCGTTTTTAGCAAAGTTGGTTCCGGGCTGCTGCCTATGTCGCTGGTACATCCCTGGAATATTGTAGCGCTGATAGTAATGCTGGGTATGACTTATTCTATCAGTAAGTGGTATAAAAAAGAGATCACACCCAGGGCCTCTATGGTATTTCTGCTTTCGGTACTTAGTGTTGGCTTCTTCGTTTATTTTGAGGGTCGCAGCCACAACTGGCAGCTTGCCCAGAGCTCTGGTATGTGCCTGCTGCTGCTCACTATTCTTGGCGATGAATTATGGAGCATTGTAAAGCGCAAAAACCTGTTGGTTTTAAATGCGCTGTTTGTTGTTTTCCTGTTTGTTATCTCATTCTCGTTTTTCTCTGTCGTATTTGGTAAGGAACGTATCAGCGAGCTGGTGTCGCAGGAAGACGATAAAACAAAGCAGCAGGATGAGCAAAACCGCGTGGAAAGCAAAACCGCTTTTATTTTGAAGAACTCCAAGCCGAAAGAGCAGATATATGTTTTCACCGTACGGCAGTTGCAGTCATTGTATTTTGACGGTAATATGCGGAGATCCGCATTTAACCCCGGCCTCGGTGATTTTTTCCTGAACACAGACCTCGATAAGCTGGTGAACGAGGTAAGAGATTCATCATTCAATATTTTTATAGAACCGAATCTCGCAGCCTATTATTTCCTTAACCGGCCCTTTGCCGCTATGGCTGCAACTTATGATGTTAAGGATACCAATAAGTCGATGGCCTTGCTGGTAAAAAGGAAAAATAAGTTACCCACACAAGCCTTTTTTACCCACGCTGACCAGCAGGTGTTTCACAGGAAATATACAGATGATACAGCAGGGCTGGATGCCCGGATAAATGATGGGGCAGGGCAGCCTGCGATAAATTTGAACTCCGAATTCTCGGCAGAAGTGTTGTTCAGGCCGCAACAGCAGATATATCCATACGCTACCCTGATGGGAAACATGAACGACAGCAGTGGTTTTATCATGGCAAATATTCTCAACTCGCCCAATTACTTTTTCGGTGTCAACGGTAAAGGCACCGGCGCTGCAATTCCCGGTAATGACTGGGCATACGTGGTGATGAATGTCTATCCCGACCATTTTGAGGTGTACGTGAACGGGACTATGGCCAGCTCTTTTCCGCTGCCAAAACCTTTTAAAACATCACCCGAAAAACTGTTTGTGGGCAATCTTGGGTTTATGCGTTATTACATAGGGCAGATTTCAGAAGTGGCCATCACCAATAAAGCGGCAGACAAGACGCAGATACAAGCTACCCGGGACAGCATAAAACAGGCTACCGCAAATAAATAGTATGAAGAAGATATTAGTAACGGGAGCTTCGGGTTTTATTGGCAGGAACATTGCAGAATCTTATCTGAAGGAAAAATATGAGCTGCATATTCCTAAACGTTCCGAACTTGATTGCAGCGATGATGAAAGTGTTGCCACGTATTTTGCAGCGCATTCCTTCGATGCCGTTATACACTCTGCCGCCAAGCCAGGCCATAGAAACGCTGCTGACACTACCAGCCTGCTGCTCACCAATTCACGTATGATCTTTAACTTGCTCAAGCACCAGGATAAATGGGGCAAGTTTCTGAACATGGGCAGCGGCGCTATCTATGATATGCGGCATTATGTGCCCAAAATGAAAGAATCCTATTTCGGCACTTACATTCCTGCGGATGAGCATGGATATAATAAATACATCTTAGGTAAATTCCTGCCACACACAGACCACGTATTTGACTTCAGGATATTTGGGATATTCGGAAAATATGAGGACTACGCAATTCGGTTTATCTCAAACGCCATTTGTAAGGCTATCCATGACTTGCCCATAACCCTGCGCCAGAGCCGGAAATTCGACTACCTCTATATAGATGATCTGATGCCTGTTTTGGAGCATTTTATTGAACACGATCCCAAAGAGAAATCGTTCAATATAACACCAGACAACTCGATAGAGCTTTTGGATATAGCCAGGATCGTAAAGAAAATATCCGGCAAAGCAATAGAAATAAAAGTCGCGAACGATGGCCTTGGCATGGAATACAGCGGTGATAACACACTATTGCACACAGAATACCCGGCAGTGAATTTCACGCCAATTGAAAATGCTATTGAACAATTGTATGCCTGGTATTTGGCAAACAAAAACACTATTGACCGGAACCTTCTTATCACCGACAAGTAACCAAACCCGATGCAGCATATTATTTTCGACCTTGATGGAACGATCATAGATTCTAAAAAGGAAATACTGAAAACCTACCAGGTCGTTTTTGAGCGGATACCACCCAAAGTGCCGCCAAAAACAGAGGAGCTGAACTATGGGTTAAATATAAATGATGTGTTGCGTGGAGTATATGGTGATGATGATATCATGCCCGCTAAAAAAATGTTTGCTTCAATCTATGATACTTCCAGTTACGAGGAGACAGATCTATATGACGGGGTGTATGAAACATTAGCATTTCTCAAGGAGCAGGGACATAAGCTATACATAGCCACTAATAAAAGATACACGCCCACCTTGCGGATACTGGAGGCAAAAAACATCAGGCAGTTCTTTTCGGAGATCGTGGGCTATGAAATGACTCCGGGCATACTGATGACCAAGCGCGAAATGGTAGCGGAATTAAAACGCCTCGGCTCATTCTCTGAGGGCTTTATGATTGGCGACTCAATCGGGGATATTATGGCTGGAAAAGACGAACATTTGACAACAATAGCAGTGACATATGGGTATGAAAGCGAAAGCGTACTGGCCGAAAAAAAGCCGGATCACCTGATTGACCGTTTCCATAATTTATCTACTTTTGTACAAATACGTGACAAGCAATAATCTATTTAAAAAATAAATAATTTAAATGAAAAGAAACGCAATTTTTGAAGAGCTTTTTGTCCTTGAGCTGGCTAATAACCATTGGGGAAAACTGGACAGGGGATTGAAGATCATAGAGGAGTTTGCCCAGGTAGTAAGATTTAATAATGTAAAGGCTGCCATAAAATTACAGTTCCGTGATGTGGACACCTTTATCCATAAAGATGCCATAAACCGCTCTGATATACGGTATATAAAGAAAACTTTAGATACTAAAATGTCGCGCGAGCATCTAAAGACAATGATAGAGACCATCCGCAGGCTCGGCTGTATCCCTATGGCTACACCATTCGATGAGGCCTCTGTTGACTTTTGTGTAGAGCTCGACCTTCCTTTAATTAAGATAGCCAGCTCAGACATTAACGACTGGCCGCTTATAGAAAAAATAGCCAAAACGCAGATACCTGCCATAGTGTCAACCGGCGGTTCTTCGTTGAAGGACATGGACGACCTGGTGAAATTCTTTAAGAACAGGAATATTCCGCTGGCAATAAACCACTGTGTATCTCTGTATCCTTCCGATGATTCGGAGCTGGAGATCAACCAGGTTGACTTTCTCCGTGAGCGTTACCCGGAAAATGTCATCGGTTTCTCTACGCATGAATCCACTTCATGGGACCTGTCTATTGCAATAGCTTATGCTAAAGGCGCGCGTACCTTCGAGCGCCACATAGATATTGACGACGATGGTATTGCAGTATCTCCTTATTGCACACTGCCGCACCAGGCCGATATCTGGTTCAAAGCCTACAACAAGGTAAAGGAAATGTGCGGCGCCCCTGGCACTCAAAAAAGAAACCCGCCCAAAAGGGAGGTGGAATACCTGAATGCGTTGGTAAGAGGCGTATATGCAAAGCGCGATCTCCCCAAGGGCTACGTAGTGAAAAATGAAAATTTCGAGAATGACTTCTACCTGGCTATCCCATTGCTGAAAGGGCAAGTTAGCTGCAGGGAAGTGATGAATGGCGAGACACTGCTCGAGGACTTCAAAAAAGATGAGCCGCTGAAAATAGACATTATAGACAGCCCATACTCCAGGAATCAGCAATTAAAAGACATGATCTATAACCGTGGGTTCTAAGATGATAAAAGTTACCGATTACATTGTAAAGCATTTAGAGAGCTACGGCATCACAGACGTATTTATCATAGCAGGCGGCGGCGCTATGCATCTGAATGATTCTTTTGGCAAGTCTGAAAAGATAAGGTGCATTTGCAATCACCACGAACAGGCATCGGCTATTGCTGCAGAAGGGTATGCCCGGCAGAAACAGTCGCTGGCAGTAGTGAATGTGACCGCAGGCCCCGGTGGGCTAAATGCGCTCAACGGCGTTTTTGGCCAGTGGACAGACTCTGTACCGGTGTTATACGTATCAGGCCAGGTGCGCCTGGATACCACCGTATTAGCTTGCCCCGAACTGAACCTTCGCCAGCTTGGCGACCAGGAAGTAAGGATAGTGGACGTGGTAAAGCCGGTAACCAAGTATGCCGTTACTATCACCGATGCCAATACCATACGCTACGAACTGGAGAAGGCTATCTACATTGCTACTCACGGAAGGCCCGGCCCGGTATGGGTGGATGTGCCGATGAATATACAAGGATCTTCAGTTGACGAGGATACTCTGGCGCCATATGTACCGGAAGCAAGCGCCGCTGCTGATCTCAACAAGCTAAGCAGCGAAGTAGATGAGATAGTAGCGCTTTTAAATAAAGCCGAACGCCCTGTGATCGTTGCCGGCCATGGCATACGCCTCAGCGGTATGATGGACGTTTTCAAAGGAATGATCACAAAGCTGGGTATCCCTATCCTTTCTACCCTGAATGGTTTTGATATTATGGAGACCGATCACCCGCTGGCTATTGGCACTATCGGTTCTATAGGCTCCCGTGCCGGTAATTTTGCCATGCAGAATGCCGACCTGGTTATTTTCCTCGGAACAAGAAACAACATCAGGCAGGTAAGTTATAACTGGCCGTCAGTGGCGCGCGCAGCTAAAAAAGTATGTGTGGACATTGACTCCTCCGAATTGCAGAAACCATTCTTAAAATACGACCTGCCCATTTGCGCTGATCTGAAAGACTTGTTGCCATTACTGAAAGAGAAAACAGCGTCGGCAACTTACGATTTCTCAGCCTGGCTGAAATGGTGCACAGAGCGTAAGTTGAAATATAATGCGGTATTAGATAGCTACAAGAACCTTGCAGACTGTGTGAACCCTTACTACTTTATGGAGCAGCTCGGCTTTCAGCTTGGTGAAAATGCCACAGTAGTTACCGGCGATGCCACAGCATGTATATGTTATTTCCAGGCGGGCAAAGTGAAGAAGGGCCAGCATGTGATCTGGAACTCGGGTTGCGCCAGCATGGGGTACGATCTCCCGGCGTCTATTGGCGCTGCTGTTGCAAGCGGCAAAGATGTTATCTGCCTTGCCGGCGATGGCAGCCTGCAGATGAATATACAGGAACTAATGACCATGACCTACCTGCAACTGCCCATAAAGTTGTTCTACCTCAACAACGGTGGCTACATCTCTATGAAGCAGACACAGGACAATTTCTTTGGCCGCCGGATGGGCGCCGACAAAAACTCCGGTGTTGGTTTCCCGGATATTATGCGGATAGCAGAAGCCTACAACCTGAAAGCAACACAAATAGTAAGCGACAAAGACCTCGGCGCACAGATAAAAGCTGTACTCGATATGCCCGGCCCGGTAGTATGTGAGGTGATATTGCCCACAGAGTATGTATTTGCACCAAAGCTATCATCTGAAAGGAAGCCCGATGGCCGCCTGGTAACCAAACCAATGGAAGATATGTTCCCCTTCCTCGACCGTGAAGAATTTCAGCAGAACATGATCATCCCTATAATAAATGAATAACCCTATGCTGCCGGAAAAGAAAAAAATGATCTCCATATTTACCCCTTGTTACAACGAGGAAGATAATGTGGAGAAGCTGATACAGGCAGTAGCAGATGTATTTAAGGGCTTGCCGCAATATGATTATGAGCATGTGTTTATAGATAATAGCTCAAAAGATAAAACGGTAGATATTTTAAGAAGTATAGCGGCAACCAACAAGCATATAAAAGTGATCGTCAATGCCCGGAATTTTGGCCACGTAAGGTCGCCTTTCTATGGCTTGATGCAGTGCACCGGTGACGCGATGGTGGTGCTTGTTGCTGACCTGCAAGACCCGCCTGAAATGATCAAGTCGTTCCTCGAAAAATGGGAAGAAGGTTTCAAAATTGTAGTCGCAGTAAAAACAAAGAGTAAAGAGAATCCTTTGATGTTTGGCATCAGGAAATTTTTCTATAGACTTCTGATTAGAATGTCTGATTCCGGTGAGCAGCCTATTCAAAATTTTACAGGATTCGGGTTGTACGATAAGCAATTTATTGATGTGGTTAGGACACTCGATGATCCATATCCTTATTTCCGTGGGATGATCACTGAGTTGGGATTTGAGCGTTGCGAAATAGCCTATACTCAACAACAACGGACGGGAGGAAAAAGTAAGAATAATTTTTTCACGTTGTATGACCTGGCAATGCTTGGTTTTACAAACCATTCAAAATTACCTTTACGCCTTTCCGTTTTTATCGGCATATTTTCTGCAATCCTTAGTCTGTTAGTGGCAATCGGTTATTTAATTTACAAACTGATTTTCTGGAACCGGTTTTCGGTTGGTATGGCGCCGTTGGTAATAGGGGTATTCTTTTTCTCTTCGGTTCAGCTTTTCTTTATTGGTATCATTGGTGAATACATAGGTGCTATTCATACCCAGGTAAGGAAGAGGCCTTTAGTCGTAGAAAAGGAAAGGATCAATTTTTAATAAAACGTTCTTCCAAAGCAGGTTCAATGGATATTGTAGAATTACTTAGTGAACGTACGCGAGATAATGCCGTTAAGAAACTTTCTGACTTGGAGCAGGAATTGCTCGTGCAGCCAATCGTTATTTTCGGTTGCGGTTACCTTGGGAGTAAAGTTGGGAAACTTCTTTTATCAAAAGGATGCAGTATTATTGCTTGCACTGATAATAATGAAAAAAAATGGGGGGCCGAAATCAATGGTATAACCATTATTTCACCTGCAGATGCTGCAAAACTGCATGGCGACGCGATTTTTATAGTTACTATATGGTCGCCCGGACATTCTTTCGCAACAACAACAAAACAATTGGCCGACCTGGGCATAAAACGCGTTGTGCACGTTGCTGCTGTATTACAATTGTTTCCGAATGAGCTTTTGCCACATTTTCATTTTCAGACGCCAGATTATTTTTTTAAACACAGGGCGCAAATAGCAGAAGTATATAATGCCTTCGCCGATGATGAATCGAAGAGGCAATACCTGGCCCACATTGATTGCAGGATAAACCTGAATTTCGAAGGACTGCCTGAATCCGATCCGAAGAACCAATATTTTCCTCATGGCGTTGTGTTATTAAACGATCAGGAGGTTTTCTTCGATGCTGGTGCTTACGATGGAGATACACTTCAAGAGTTTCTTGAGCGTGTTGAATACAAGTTCGACAGATATATAGCACTGGAACCAGATCCGGGCAACAGGGTAAAATTGCAACGCAAAGTAGAATCGTTAAATACGGACAGAGTTGACATATACCCATTCGCAGTAGGAAAGGAAAACTGCACACTAACTTTTAACGCCACTGGCGGGCCTGGCGCGGGAATTTCAGCTAACGGGAATGGTGAAATTGAAGTCGAATGTGTTCGGATAGACGATAAGTTTTTTGAAGAACGAATCTCGTACATGAAGTTTGATATCGAGGGCGCTGAGTTAGGGGCTCTTTTAGGGGCAGAAAAGACTATTGAGAAATCAAAGCCGAAAATAGCTGTTTGCTTATATCATTTACCCGATGATCCATGGAGCATCCCATTGTATCTAAAGGCTAAATTTCCATTTTATAAGTTCTTTGTAAGAACGCATCACCTCGATGGGTTTGAGTTTGTCTTATACGCTATCCCGGATTAATATGAATTTCAGTGAGCTTATCCGGAAGATTTTTCAGATTTCCTACATAAAATTTTTATTTGTAGCAGGGATCAACACTGCATTTGGATACCTGATTTACGCGCTTATTGTATTCTTTTTGAAGAATGCCTATTTGTCTGTTTTTATAGCTACGATAATTGCGGTGCTGTTTAATTTCAAAACGTATGGTACTCTGGTTTTTAAGTCGAAGGATAACTCAAAAATAGTCAGGTTCTTCGGTGTGTACCTTTGCACTATGTCAGTCCAAATGGGGCTGCTAAAAGGATTGGCTGTAGTGGGTATTCCCAACCCCTATATTGCCGGCGCCATGATATTGCTGCCTGTTTCGCTTCTGTCCTTTTTCCTGATGCGGACATTTGTTTTTAATGCACCCATCGCAAAAAAAAATTGATTAGTAAGATATCTGCTATTACTACGAAAGTAAATGAGAAAACCCAATAATTTCAGGCACGTTTTCTCCGCTCTTTTCAAATTGTTCCTGAATGCCTTTTCGTATTGCTGCCTCATGGATGAGGGACGTAATTATAATTGTGAAAGGTTCGTTTTGGTATTGAGAAACTAAGTCGCCTCCACGCATTATCACTTTGCCACTGATTTTTTTTCCTACGTTCATACTGTTGTTATCAAACAACGAATATTTCCGTTCATGTTGGAATACTTCTGTTTTTAAAAGCTTAAAAGCAAATTGGCCAATACCAAACAGCGCGAGCGGTTTATCTTTCGGAATGGATGCAATAGACGATTTTATTTCGTCAAATATTTTATTGGAGTCGGTTATATACTGTTCTATTCGGCCTCTTACAGTTTTATCAAAGTGCATAGCGGGCACGCCATTATTGTTAGTGCCTTTTCTAAACACCCCATATACCACATGGTAATCCTGGCCGGAAGCGATTGGTAGAAGTTTATCGCCTGCTGTTATCGTCGAATAAAGATATAGCCCCATTAAATTATTAAAAGCGGTAACTGTAAAGTGGTTAATATGCTCCGCATTAAACTCCTGCAAAGGAGCGTGTATTACATCGTAGTAGTATTCAGCATTCGGACATTCCAGGTACAAGTACCCGTTTTGGTTAAGTAAGTTATCAATAATATCGACTGTCTGTTTTACGTTTAGTAGGTGTTCCAGGACATGCGACAAAATAACGACATCAAATTTCCCCACGTTATCCGGTATATCAAACAGCGAATATTGGTAGCATTCGCAACCCACTTCTTCTTTCGTGATTTTTACACAGGCCGATGAAGGATCAATGCCTACTACATTAGTATAGCCCAAATTCTTCAGTTCCCGCAATAAACCCCCATTTGCACAGCCTAGGTCCACTATCCGGGCTTGTTTGTCAGTTACCTGTTCACTTATAGCAATTGCCGCTTCATGAAGCCTTTGTTTGTCTGCCGGGGTATATCCACCACCTGTTGATATTGTTTTGTCTTCGTACTTTGATAAGTCTGTATAATATCTGTCCAGCTCATTTTGTGTAACAGGGGTATTCGCATAAACAAAGCCACAATTATTACACTGCACCACGTCATAGCCGCCATTCATTGGGTGGCCTTCAAACAGCTCAAAATCTATCTTTATTACCAGGTCTTTTGATGATGAAACACAGATAGGGCAGTTACGTTCTTTGCTTATTTGGCTCATTAATTGTTATTTAAGTTTTGGATTGTTCGGTATGCAATATGAACAACATTTTTGCGGGTTAAATGTAAAAGTTTTTCCCGAATTAAAATCGGAACTGGTGAATATAAAAAA
>CAISPO010000058.1 GCA_903887415.1 uncultured Bacteroidota bacterium
GTGTCACCGTAGGCTGCCTGCCGATGACAAACCCAGGCATTCAAGAGATATATACCGTATGCCTAAATGCCCGCCTCAACGGCCAGCAGTTCATACCGGTACACATCTTCCCTACCCGCCTTAATAAAAACGGGATGGCCTACCTAAGCAGGGAGTTCCCGAACGATGCTACCAAACAACAGTTCTGGACAGAGCTAAAAACAGGATACGATTATTTTGAAAAGAACCACAAACTGCTCCCGGTAATGTACACCCCAGAGAGAAAATACACAGATTAATAAACCGTATTATATGTCTTGCATTAATTCTTACTAATCTTCAGACATCAGTAACAATTTGTTTTATGAAAGGAAAATTCTTGCTGTCATCTGTTTTTATGTTTGTTTTCTATGCAAGCAATGCACAGTCTGATGAAGTAATTGACTCCTACAACAAGGGAGTAGTCTATGATCGCTCAGGGCATTACAAAGAAGCGATAGCGGCATTTACGCTTACAATAAATCTGGATGCAAATTACGCCAATGCGTACTACGCCAGAGGAAATGCCAAAAGCAATTCTGAAGATCAAAAAGGAGCCATACTTGATTATGACAAGGCTATCTCGCTCAACACTGTGAATAGCGATTTTTATTGCAACAGGGGTATAGCAAAAAGCAGTTTGGAAGATTACAAAAATGCCATTATTGATTTTAATAAAGCAATTGAACTGAACCCTGATGATGCTGCCCCCTACTACCTGAGAGGCAACGCAAAATGTAATTTAGGAGCCTGTCTCATAGCAATAGCAGATTATGACAAAGCAATTGCAATCGGGCCCGCCAGGGCCGGTTATTATGCGGGCCGCGCAAATGCCGAAGAACACATTGAAGCCTACGGAAAAGCAATAACCGACTATAGTAAGGCGATTGAGATCGATCCTAAAGATGACTATTACTATTATGCAAGGGCCGTTACAGAAGCCACCCTGCAGCATTTTCAGAGTGCTGTTACAGACCTGAACAAAGCTATTCAGATCAGCCCGGAAGATGCTGATTATTATGACGAAAGAGGTAGCGCAAAGTATAATTCAGACAATTTTTACGGAGCGATAGCCGACTACAGCAAAGCGATAGAAATTGACCCGAAGAATGCAGACTATTATACCGACAGAGGCGATGCAAAATGTGATTCAGGCGATTACGCCGGTGCAATCGCAGACTACAACAGCGCAATTGCGATCGATCCTAAAAACGGATATTACTATGATAGCCGTGGATATGCTAAAGCTGACAACGAAGACTACAGCGGTGCAATAAGTGACTATAATAAGGCAATTGATATAGACCCGAAAAACGCAGAATATTATGCAGACAGAGGAGATGCAAAATTTGATTTAGAAAACTATACTGCCGCAATAGCAGACTACAGTAAGGCAATTTCCATTGATCCTAAAAATGCAGATTATTATGAAAACCGCGGAGCTGCAAAATTCGGTAAAGCTGATTATAAAGGTGCAATTGCAGACTATGCCAATGCAATTGCTGTCGATCCGAAGAATGCAAAATATTATAACGACAGGGGTAATGCAAAGAGCGCTTTAGGAAATAATCGGGAAGCGATCACCGATTATAACATAGCCATAAAGATCGACTCAGCCGATGCGGAATATTACAACAGCAGGGGAATGGCTAAAATCTCTGTTGCGGATAGTAAAGGGGCATTGACGGACATGGATAAGGCGATACAACTGGAGCCGGATAACTCAATGTTTTATAGTAACAGAGGGGCTATAAAATTATCCTTAAAACAGAAAAAAAGTGGATGCCTGGATCTCAACAAAGCATTGGAATTAGGGGATAAAGATGTTGCGGCAGAAATAAAGGAAAATTGCAAATAAGGAACGATGATTAAATAGGTTCTACCGCATTGCGAAGTTATTTTTCTTTTTTACCAGGCGCAGAAGCCGCGAACAGTGAGCTATTTAAGGACTTTTGCATTAACGTAAAAATGGAAAAGAACAAGTAAGATGGTGGAAGTTATTTAATCATCGGTCCTGACTACCCACTTCCCAAAAACCCTATCTTTGCACTTCTTAATGGAGGCCACACCTGGAAATATGAACCGTAACAAGAGGCTTAAGCCCTATAGCCTGGGCACGAGCATAGCATTTGCTTTCATTGTTGCACTCCTTTCCTGCCAAAAGGAAGTGCATATCAATCTCGGGTCTTCGCCTGCGCAAGTGGTTGTGCAGGGCGCAATTGAAACGAATGTCCCCCCTTATGTTATACTGACCAGCACCATTGGCTTTTTTTCCAACATAGACCTGGGCACGCTTCAAAACAGTTTTCTGCACGGAGCCAATATAACGGTGTCGGATGGTAGCAGCACGGTAACACTCAAAGAATATTCCATAGACACCATCAACAATAACAAGTTTTATGTTTATACTGTTGACACCACCAATCTTACAAATATCATGTATGGGCAGGTAGGCAAGTTTTATACGCTTACTATTACCTATAATGGTATTATTTACACATCCATCACTAAAATACCAAACCCCAAAGGCGTGGACTCAGTTTGGTTTGGCACTCCGGTGTTTAAGAATAAGAACACGCCAGACAGCGCCATGGAAATGTTCGCCAACTATACCGACCCTGATACTCCCGGCAATTATGTCCGGTATTTCACCAGGAGAAATAATGAGAATTTTTATCCTGCAGGCATATTTACAGACGATCTCGTGAACGGTGAAACGATCAGGAATATTGATCTCTTCGCTGGCTATGACGATAGTACGCATGTAAATGGAGATTCATTGAGCTATTTTTATCCCGGTGATTCAGTCACGCTGAAATGGTGTGAAATAGACAAAGGCGTTTATGATTTCTGGAATACCTATGCATATGCCAGCAATGCGATAGGCAACCCGTTTGCATCGCCAATAAATATAAAAACAAACATTACCAATGGCGCACTTGGTGTATGGTGCGGTTATGGCAGCATACTGACCACAAAGGTTGTTCCTCATTAATCCACATTCACATCATTTCTCATTTCTGCATTTCTTTTGTTATCTTCATTATCTTATTTTTACCGCCCGTTATTGAACGGCTACAGATCAAACAGCACACAAAAATGAGTGAAAT
This sequence comes from uncultured Bacteroidota bacterium, assembly GCA_903887415.1. Lineage (GTDB taxonomy): Bacteria > Bacteroidota > Bacteroidia > Chitinophagales > Chitinophagaceae > Nemorincola. Next base: position 3,129 of record CAISPO010000058.1, read on the forward strand.
AGAAAAAGTACATTGTTTTATTATTGGCTCCGGACCCGCCGGATATACGGCCGCGATATATGCTGCACGTGCAAACCTGAAACCAGTGCTATACCAGGGCCTGCAGCCCGGCGGCCAGCTTACCATTACTACCGATGTGGAGAACTATCCAGGCTACCCAAATGGCATTATGGGCCCGCAGATGATGGTGGATTTTGAACAGCAGGCGCAGCGCATGGGCGCGGATATTCGCTGGGGCATGGTGACAAAGGTTGACTTATCGAAGAAACCATACAGGATAGAGGTTGATGAAGAAAAATGGATAGAGGCCGATGCGGTAATCATAGCTACAGGTGCATCAGCGAAATGGCTGGGACTGGAGTCTGAAGACCGGCTTAACGGGCATGGGGTTTCTGCCTGTGCGGTATGCGATGGTTTCTTCTTCAAAAACCAGGAAGTGGCAATAGTGGGCGCCGGCGACACGGCATGTGAAGAAGCGCTTTATCTCTCCAAGCTCTGCACTATAGTGCACATGTTCATCCGCCGCAGTGAAATGAGGGCCAGTAAAGTGATGCAGGACCGGGTCATGAAAACGGCCAATATAAAGGTTTACTGGAATACCGACACAGTAGAGGTAATGGGTGAGCATAAAGTAGATAGTGTGAAAGTGAGGAATACCCAGACCAATGAAATCAGCATCATACCCGTAAAAGCATTTTTTGTGGCTATAGGCCATGAGCCAAACTCCGGCCTGTTTAAAGGCATGCTGGATATGGACGAACAGGGCTACTTGATCACACAGCCTGGATCAACGCGCACCAATATCGAAGGCGTTTTTGCGTGCGGTGATGTGCAGGATAAAATATACCGCCAGGCGGTAAGCGCAGCCGGCAGTGGCTGCATGGCCGCACTGGATGCCGAGCGATATTTAGGGGCGCTGGAACATGCTTAACGCCGCCTATAGGCTGAATAAATAACACCGTTCAGATTTCAGCCGGAATAATTACCTTTGCGCCTCAATTTACGATTGTTATACAGATCGGTCTCGTAGTTCAACGGATAGAATAGAAGTTTCCTAAACTTTAGATCCAGGTTCGATTCCCGGCGAGACCACTAAAAAAGAGCGGAGAAACAGAGCGAAGGGCGGCTGCGTTTCTCCGCTCTCATTTTTCCCTCCGCTCCCGCTCTGTTACTGTTTCTGTTTAACGGGAGCTGTAAGATGGAGGATTAGCTCAGTTGGTTAGAGCGTTTGCTTGACATGCAAAAGGTCATCGGTTCGATTCCGGTATCGTCCACTCTACGGGAAGGAAGGCGAAATAAATCTCGCCTTCCTTTCTTTTTTTCTCCCAAATCCTTGCCTGTATTAGCTATCAGGATAAGAACATTTTCATCCGATGCGGTTCGATAGGAGCCATTGTCATAAATCAATTTTTCCGGGAAGGTCGAACCGAGAATATATCGCTTCTTGTCCAAACTCGCACTGGTAAAGAGTTTGCTCATATTCCGCAGAAAATAAAAGCCAAAGTCTATTATCCCCTTCTCATTGTTATCGTTCTTACTTAACTGAGCAATTTTCGATGCTAACCGTTCTATTTCAGGCTCTAGTTTTGTCTTGATTTTCCGGTAGTCTGCTGCATCCAGTTCGCCATCAAGCATAAGCATTTGGGCATTATCCAATCGCTTTTTGTAAGTCTCTAATTCCTTCTTTTGTTGAAGCAATTCATTGGACTTGTCCTGCCCGTTCTTCTTAGATGCACCTGCCATTATCAATTCGCAAGACCGATAAATTTTATCCATGCTGCTGATATATTCCAGCAGCTGCTCAAAACTTTCGTTTGCCTCATTTGCACGGAAGCGTTCATTGCATTCATTTTTGCAATGATAGTAATAGTAACGTGCGCTTCTTCCTTTTGAGGCACTTCCTGTTAGTGTCTTGCTAGATGCTGTCTGTAAGTTTATGGTTCTTTGAAAACGGTAATACTCAGCCAGCAGTTCATCTATCTTCTTGCTTATCGCCTTTACCTGCTCTACTTCAGCTTTCCGCAGCGGCTTGCACCAATCTTTCTTCCAGTCGGCCACACGCTTGCTTTCCTCAGGGTATTCCTCCTTCAGCATCTTTATACCAGCCGAGGGAGCCATGTTTTTATCTGGCAGCAGAAAGTGGTAAATATCATCTGGCTTGCGGTTGGTCTTTATTTTATCAAAGCCGGTGTTGGGGGTAAACTCCAGTTGCCGTGGGGCGGTTTCCCACCATTCCTGCTTTTGTATTTTTCCTCCCTTATCTTTCTCCTCTACCACATCCTTAGCCGCATATACCTTCAGCCATGCGCCCACCACCGCATTCCCCACACATATACGGTTGCTGAAAAAGGGGGTTTCCATGTCTTTGTGTATCACGTTCAGCCACAGGCTCAGCTTGCCCAGTTCAATAGCAGTGGGGTTCAAATCCACGCCATACACATTGTTGGTGGCAATGTAGGCTTTTACCTTTTGTAGCTCTTCTTTATATTTATCTGGTTCTATCTTCCATTCTTTCCTTCCGGCATCACGCAGTTCCTTTTGGCGGTAACTCACATAAGCATCAGCCAGTTGATTGATCATTTCATTATGAAATGCGGCAGCTCCCATTGCTGGCTCCAGCAGTTTGAGGTCTAAAAGCTGCACGGCTTTCATTTCGGCCTTCTCTAATTTTTCGAGAATTGGCTTTAGAGTATATTTTACCGTACACTGTGTTAAAACCTCCGGGGTATAATAAGAAGCCGATTTCTGCCGGTCACGCCCACTTAGCCGATAAACAAATAACCCTTTTTTGATAATGATGTCGTGTCCCTTGCTATCCTTAAGTATCTCGTTTTCCTCGAAATCATCCCTGCGGCTGCGGGGTACTAAGTAAGTGCCTTCTTCCGGCTTACCAGCTTTATGCACTTCTATATAATCCTGCTCGGCATAGAAGCCACGGAAAGCCAGTAAGCTTTCATACACACTGCCTAACTGGTTTATGCCCAGGTTGGCATACGATATTCGTCCACGAGCTTTCTTATGTTGCTCTTTAGAAAGAGAAAGATGACAGATAATATCCTGCCATACTTTATTTCTGAATTTTACCTTGTGCAGATGATGCAGCTTCCGGTTATCAAATATCGGTGAATCAATATGCCTTACCCGGAAACTTTTGTTTTCCCCGTTTTCACGCTCTCTGTAGCCAGAGCTTAATACACCAAATAGTTTGTCTAACGACTCGTGAAAGAAATAGCCATTCAGGCTGCTTTCAGAATATAGTGGCACTTGTTCAAGTTCCCTGAGCATCTCCAGTGAATAACCTTTATTGTAAACTGGGTCATTACTGGGTAATATATCCAGGTCTTCCCGGCTCTCGGCATAAAAGATAAACAGCAGCCGGTAAATAATGCGTAGGCAGTCATCTTTTATCTCCTGTTCAAATTTATCATCCGTTTCATCAAATATCTCTTGTAGCTTCTCTTTCTGGTAATACAAAGCCTCATTAGCCAATGCCTCTACTGCATGTACTATTCCTTCTTTTAAGTCTTTAGTGACCTCATAGGCGCTTTTATGGCTGTCTTCATCCAGTTGATCCAGCAGCACCATATTGCTATCGGGTGCCAGAGTTTCTTTACCAGTCAGAAAGTAAAACAGGGCATAATAATTGGCATTTCGGTTGGCAGTAGCTTCCGAAAAAAGTTCCTCCAGGTCAAATTCAAGATAACTACCTCTGAACCATTTTTCCTGCTCAAGCAAGAATAGGATATTACCCGCCAGTAGTAAGATGTACTTAGGTCTTAGGTGTTGCTCCAATAAGAACAATTCGGATACACATTTGTTGATTTCAGCAGGTGATATTTTCTGATCTTTTTTGGGAGTGAATACCTTTTCCCATTGGCTTCTGTGGTATCGTTGTGGCGGATTGGTCTGTTCTTCATCCGCTACATTATACCGCTGTTCAAATAACCCATCAGGTTCCTGATCATCTTCCATTATCAGCGCCTGCATTTCCATTATCATCAGGTGCGGTTGATCTCCACGATATAAAATATGCCTTACAGGAATTACCTCAAATTCAGATAAATGAAACAGGTTGTCATATTGATTTTGATTGCCGTTATAACCTAAAGCATTTAGCAAAAGGGTGTGAAATTGGTGAACTTGAAATATTTCGTCCTTTGGCCGTAACCCCCTTCAATAAATAATTGCTTAAACCTGAAATATCTATCTTTTACTGGAGTAATCTTTTTATTGAACTCTTTTATATCATCCGAGGCATACCCTGTCTTGGATAATACCTTGGCAGTAAAATCCTCGTCAAAATAATTTGACGAAAAATAATCACCAATATTTTTTATAAACTTGATCATGTTCCTTAATTGTAAAACACCGCCAGTACTTTTAAATAAGACTCTCCATGCAGTGATGTTAGGTCTTTATAGTATTGGCTTGAAGTACTTAAAATTGTTTCAATCTCTCTTTGTCTGGAATCTTTAATTCTGGCCCAAAAACTTCCTCCCGATCTGTCACCAAAATCCAATTCCAACTGTTGCATTGCCGCTCTATGCCATCGTTCCGTTTTGGCTTTATATGCCAGTAGCTTTTCTTCCATCCTGCCCTCCAGTTTTTGCTGCTCTTCAATCATATGATGTGTTGCCCAGCGAACAGAATCAGGTAATATCTTTTGCAGATTTTCAACTTCTTCATCGGTTATATTTTCAGTGTATAAAGTATCCATCAACTTAAACTCATCAATGAAACTATTTAAGGCAAACGTTTTCCGCAGGATGCTCCCATCAGATTTCAGCCCGACAACCAAGAAGTCAGCCAACACAGGTTGTCCCAGATTGTTGGATACCTGCCCTTGAAAAATAAACCAAGCTGTATTAACAGGAAAAACTTTTGACCGTGCTATAAGAGCTACATCTTTATCAATGCTGGCTTCCAGCTTTGTCATGTAATACCTGATAACCGGATGCAGCTCGTACAGCACCTGGAATTCCGCCCATTCACCTTTAGTCTTTCTGGCATCATCAATTGATTTTTGCACTAAATCTTTATCAAGAGATAATTTATACAGCCCGCCTACTGCGGGTTTTGATTCAGTTGGTAAATCAAAAAGAATCTGATTCAATTCTTTGTGGTTCACAATTTCAACATAGCCATCCTTTACAGTCACCTCGTTTTTGCTTACCTGATTTGCTGTGCTTAATTGCTCAAATAACTCTTTGTAAAACCTGCCGTCATTTGAATATATGGAAAGTGGTTTTTCAAACGGATCATCTGTAATGAGCACCTCGGTTTTATCGTCATTGTTGGCAAACAAAGTAGAAAAGTCAAAATCACTTAAACCATTATCGCTCGTTTCCAGAAAGTCATCGTCCTGCTTCAGTATGGCTCGCTCAACCAATTTTTCTTCTTTTGCAGAGTCATATAGTTTCATAACGGACCCTGCATCACCTAATGTTCTATAAACAACCTCTTCTTTTTCGGTAAGCCGCTTAACTATATGCAAATCTGTTTTGAGGCCGGGCACATTTGATTCAGCAATTAAATAGTGGATATAAGGAGTTTTCTTCTGGCCGTATCGGTCTATACGTCCGTTGCGCTGCTCCAGAGTAATTAATGACCATGGAATATCATAATTGAACATTCTGTTGCAGTAGTAATGTAAGTTGACTCCCTGAGAACCAGCATCCGAACTGAGCAGTATCTTTACCGGACTGTCCTGTTTACCAAAATCTTCAATAATATCTTTCTGCTCAGTATCACTTAATCCTCCATGAAAAAACTGAATTGCTTCGTCCGGAATGTTGAAATCGTTTTGCAAATGCTTTTTCAGGTACTCAAGTGTATTAATTCTTTCCGCAAAAATAACATACCGTTCATCGTGCTTTTTACCAGACCAACCCAGTTCAAGAATAGTTTTCTTGAGTTTTGAATATTTGGTATCAGATTTATGATGAAGTATTTTTTCCAGCTTCACTTTCAGTGCATCCAGTATTTCAAGGTTCTCCTCATAAATACTATCAACATTGTTTTTAGCTGTTACCTTTTCAATTCGCCGCTTCACACTTTCCAGTGCAGCCATAGGAGAGGACATAAAAGCCTTAAAAATTCCTATTGAAAAAAGAAAATCATCCTTTGGCTTGCCGTGTTTAACTGCATCAATTGCTTTAAATTTCAGATCTTGCTGATACTGCAAAAAATCAATTTCATCGTCACTGAGCGGCGCAGAAATCCTTATAATTTCCCGTTCCTGAAAGTTTTTCCTGACCTCTTTATCTATAATGTCATTTTTAAACCGGCGAACATAATAAGGTTCAACATCGCTTTTATCATAATCACCGCTTTTAGGAATAGCGGTAGGCTCTATCATATTAATCAGGTTGGCAAAGTTTTCCTTCCTGCCATTATGCGGAGTAGCAGATGTAAGAATCAGCGACTCACACTTCTTGGCAATAAACTGTGCCAGATCACCCTTCTGGCTGTTATCATTTGCTACTGTATGGCACTCGTCAATAACAATAATATCCCACCTTGATTTTTCAAGGTAGTGCCTGAATTTTGCATTTTTCTTCAGCGTATCAATGGAAATAATGGTCTTATCATAGAATTCAAAAGGATTTTTATTTGCAGGTAATTGGGACTTAATTTTGGCAATCCCTTCAGAATCCAATCTCACTAATGGTATTGCAAACCGGTTCCAGAGTTCCTGCTGAAATTGTGCCAAGATAGATTTAGGAGCAAGCACCATAATACGCTTGCCTTTTCCTCTCTTAATCATTTCAGCAAGAAAAATGCCCACCTCAATAGTCTTTCCAAGACCTACACCATCGGCAATCAGCAGTCGAGGTCTTGGCAGTTGAAGCGCCTTTAGGGTTGGGGTTAATTGGTATTCAGCGTAATTGATTGCCGCCTTTGTAGCTACTGTTATCTTTTCAGAGAATATGGCTGAATTACGTATTTGAGTTTCTAAAAATAGCTTAGTTTTTCTATAACCGCTATCTGTATCAGGGACCAATTTAGTCAGGTTAGGGTCAACAGGCTGTAGAATAATTAGAAACATCCGCAACTATTTCAAGCTGCAAATGCAAGGAATACAAAGCTGCGGCTATCGTCTGTAATCTAAAAATGTTTCCTTAATTCGTATATCTGCCTGAAAAACTCCATTAGCTGGTTCGACAATTCGTCGGGGGAGTCCACTAAAACAAGAGCGGAGAAACAGAGCGAAGTGCTCCTGCGTTTCTCCGCTCTCGTTTTTCTTTCCTCCTGCTTCTGCACTATTTCATTTTTTAGCTAATATCTGCAACACGAAAGATTAGGTCAGAGAGTTTTACAACCTCCTCAAGTATCCGAATAAAAAAGCCGTCCCTGCATTCAGAGACAGCTTCCAGCACAATTTTGCTGTGCTTCACTTATTCTTTCACAAACTTCTTTACTTCGCTACCGTTAAACTTCACAAAGTAAACACCCGCAGACAGGTTTGCAATATCTATCTGCATTGACCCTCCGCTATTGTTGGCTGGTGTAGCCTTGTAAAGTTCCCGTCCGGTGATGTCGGTGATAACGAGTGAGCTGATATTTTGACCATTCGCTAATTCAATATTAATTACCGAAGTTGCAGGGTTAGGGAAAATACCAAGTGCCGGAACTGTTGATACCGTATTTACACCGGTCGCACAATCATTGACCACTATCTCCTGGGATGCAGTAGCCGTTCCGCATCCATTATTTACAGTATAGGAAATAATATCAGTTCCTGCTAAAATTCCGGTTACAACTCCTGTACCTGAGATCGCGGCATTACCGTTATTTGCGCTCCAGACACCACCCGGCACAGCATTGGTCACCGTTACACCGGATCCAACACATACAGATTCGGGCCCGGCTATGGTTCCGGCATAGGGCCCAACATTGAAGGCCGAGGCTTTGCAACCCAATGGTGTGGAATAGAATATAGTATCCATTCCTGCGCTTACCGCTAACGCCATGCCGTAGGAATCAACTGTAGCGATGGTAGTGTTGTAGCTGCCCCATACACCATTTGGTGACCCGGCAGACACATAAGCGGTATCGCCGGCGCATAAGTCGCCTAATAATATAGAAACTGATCCTAAAGGCGCCATGTTCACAGAAACATAAATAGTTGTTGTACTCGATAAAGCTCCATCGGAAACACGGACCTGGAAAGAGTCTATACCACTGTATGATCCACCAGATATGTAAGCAGTTCCTTCCGGAACGGACACGGTATCCGTTCCTTTGGAGATCATGTTTGCCGGGAAGCCAGAGAGTATGCCATGCACCGGGGGAGTTATAACGGTCCATGTTTCCACCTGGCCTGTATCCACGCCGCCAACAGACAATTGAAATTCGAGCGGGTATGCAATTCCGGGGCAGGCATTAAGGTACTGGCCGCTGCCATAGGCATACATTGGGGTATGTGAAAGCATCATCACTTTTCTTAAACGGTAATTGGCATTGTCTGCTATCAGCAGGTTGCCCGCCCCGTCTATACGCAGGCCATAAGGTGTGCCGAATAATTCTGTGAGTGAATTGCTCCCGTCCCCGGAATAACCGCTGGCTGTAATGTTACCGGCAACCGTGGTGATAATACCAGTAGTCATGTCTATTTTACGGCAGGCACAACTTATATCATCTAAATAAAGGTTGTGGTTGTCCGCATCAAAGCCCAGGCCATAAACATTTCCCAGGCATGCCGCTGATGCGGGGCCGCCGTCTCCGTTGGCAAGGGTTCCGCCTGTTCCGGCTATGGTCGTTATCATGCCGGATACAGCATCTATCCTCCTTATATAAGCCCCACCTCCCAATAACGTAGGCTGGTCGGCGAAGAACACATTGCCGGCGAGGTCAACACAGATGACTGTTGGGCTTGCTATCTGGGCAAGTGTTGCAGCGCCGCCATCGCCGGAATAGCCGGGTATTGCCGTGCCTGCCATTGTTGTAATTATACCGGTTGCAGCGGCCACCTTTCTGATGTGGGTAGCCGAGCCAAAATCGAAGGCGCCATCTACGATGTATAAGTTACCGGCGTTGTCAACACAAATACCGCCGGGCAGGTCTAGCTCTGCCGCTGTAGCCGCGCCCCCATCGCCTGCGAAACCGGCTGTTCCGGTTCCAGCAGCGGTTGTGATGATGCCTGTAGCCAAATTTATCTTTCTTACCTGGCTGCCTGTAGTTACATATAGATTGCCCGCAGCATCTATGCACATATTTTCCGGCGATGGCAGTGCGGCATCTGTAGCAGGAATCCCATCGGCAGTGGAAGTGCCGCCACCAGCATAAGTACTGATGATACCGTTTTTTGCAGATACCTTTCGTATTACAGCATTGTCATTGTCTGTAATATATATATTGCCTGCGGCGTCTGTACATACATCCGTAGGCGAACCCATCTCGGCAAGGTAGCTCATGCCCCCATCTTCCTGGAGCAACCCGGTGCCATTGCCGGCAACAGTAACAGTGATATTTTGCGCACGTAATAAGTTGCTGCCCGAGATTATCTGCAGCGCAACGAAACTGAATAAGGTTACAAGTTTTTTCATAAAAGTTTTTTTTAGAGTTATGGGAATGGAATATTTTAAGACTTCAAAAGTATCACATTAAAACATTGCATCATATCCGTTTTTTAACGGATGCTCGCAAAAAAACTTCGCCCGGTCTGTAAAAAGCAATTGACTTTAAGATGATGAAGAAAGAATTTTTAGGGGAATCAACCCCAGGAGTTTACTGAACTCTTGATACCCGTCCGAACAGCGTTCAGCCGTACACGCTGGCTCTGTTCTTCAATCCTCAATACCCTTCTGCATCATCATCGCCCCTTTTATCTGCAGCAGCTTCGTATAGTGTACTGGTTTTGTACTTAATCAGTTCAGTACGGCTCCATGCTTTTCTCTCATTGATCTTGTAACCCATGCCCTGCAACTGTTTGCACACATCTGCGGGAAAATCTTTTTCAAGGTCCACCTGGTCAGGCAGCCACTGATGGTGAAATTTAGGTTCGTTTACGGCATCATGTGCGTTCATGCCGAAATCAATGACATTGACAATGCTTTGCAAAACAGAGGTAATGATAGTAGTGCCCCCCGGTGTGCCTACAACCATAAAGGGCTTATCATCCTTAAACACAATAGTGGGCGACATGCTGCTCAGCATTCTTTTGTGCGGCGCTATGGCATTGGCTTTTCCTCCTATAGCTCCATACTGGTTGGGCACGCCCGGCTGCACACTGAAATCGTCCATCTCATTATTTAGTATAAATCCTGCACCTGCAACTACACATTTACTGCCATAAGACCCGTTGAGTGTGGTGGTAACTGATACGCAATTGCCGTCCTTATCTATGATGCTCAAGTGCGTGGTCTCTTCGCTTTCTTTTACGTAGCCGGGCTTTATATTGGCGCTGACACTTGCATGTGCGCTGTCAAAATCAGACATCCGTTCTTTGACGTAGGCATCACTTACTAAAGTTTTTACGGGTACTTTGATAAAATCAGGGTCGCCAAGGTACTCAGCTCTGTCGGCATATGCCCTGCGCTCCACTTCTGTTATGAGTTGCACACTCTTTGCTGTATGAAACCCATAGGTCCCCACCGGCCTTGCTTCCAGCATCTTCAACATTTGGTGCAGCAATATGCCCCCACTACCCGGCAACGGCATGGTAATGATATGATAGCCCCTGTAATCAAATTCATCTGCAACCCGCTCTGCGACTTTATAGTTTTTAAGATCGGCAAAGCTAATGATGCCGCCGCTGATCTTCATTTCATCAACGATCAGCTTTGCGGTTTCCCCTTCATAAAAACCTTTCGCTCCGTCACGCTGAATCCTGCTGAGCGTATGCGCCAGTTCTTTCTGTACAAGAGTATCCCCTGCCTTCCAGCGGCCTTCAGCGCGCACAAACACTGGCAATATTTTATTATTCTTCCTGAATTCACCGGCAAGGTTGTTAAGGGAATTTGCTTCCCGCTCACTGATCACAAATCCTTTATCTGCCAGTTCAATGGCTGGCTTTATCAGTGTTTCAAAAGGGAGCTTTGCATACTTCATGGCTGCAAACAGCCCTGCCACTGTGCCCGGCACACCGGAGGCCAGGTGCCCTTCTTGTGACAGTTCCAGGTTTGCCTTACCAGTTGCTTTGTCCACGTACATATCTTCAATGGCGTTGCCGGGCGCTACTTCCCTGAAATCGAGCGCGATCTTTTTACTGCCCAATGTGGCAACCATAAAGCCACCGCCACCCAGGTTCCCTGCATCGGGATACACCACCGCAAGGGCTAGCTGCACTGCAATGGCCGCGTCTATAGCATTGCCGCCCTGCATCATTATATCCTTACCCACCTTTGCCGCGAGCGTATGCGCACATACCACTATACCGTGTTTCCCTTCCGCATCTTTTTGAATAGCATAATGATAAGGGTCAATTTTTATTTTCTTTCCAATATCCTGCGAATAAGAATTACTTGCCAGAAGCAAAAGAGAACAGGCAAGCAAATATTTAAATGAAACCATACATTGTTATTGCTCTTTTATAGAGCTGTTATAAAAGTAATGACTTTTATTTCTACTATTAGACAATAAGTTGTAGTAGATCACTTGATCCCGATATTGAATAATTGATTTAGCAGAAATTTACTAAGCGTAGATTTTCTGGTGAGGCTACACTGAAGGGGAACAGAGAGAAGCCTACCCCTCCATCAAATCCCGAATCACTACAGATGCCAGGGTCGCCCCGAAAGTAGCGGGCAGATAAGACATAGTACCGTAGGCCGATTTTTTGAAGTTGGAGCCGTCAGTAAGCATCAGCGATTCTTTATCGTTTTCTTCGGGAGAGAATACGACTTTTACGCCCTTCCTTATTCCATAGCCTTTTAGCTGCTTACGTATCTGCTGGGCGAAAGGGCAGTTGTACGTTTTTGAGATATCGGTTACCTGCAGTTGTGTAGGGTCCATTTTACCACCGGCGCCCATAGAACTTACCAACCGCATGCCTTTCGCGTATGCCGCCCTGATGAATGTGAGCTTTGGTGTAATGCTATCTATCGCATCCACCACATAATCCAACGATGAGCTAAGTAGCTCATCCACTTTTTCCGGCATGATGAAATCCTTAATTACATGCAGTTGCAGCTCCGGGTTTATCTGTTTGAGCCGGTCGGCCATAATATCAGCCTTCATTTGACCATGATTAGTGGCAAGCGCAGGCAACTGCCTGTTGCGGTTACTTGGATCTACTTTGTCACCGTCAACTATGGTCATCTCCCCTATCCCTGACCGGGCAATGAACTCTGCGGCGAATGACCCCACGCCTCCAAGGCCTACTATCATTACATGCGCTCCTATCAGCTTGTTTAGCTTTTCTTTCCCTATCAGCAGCTCTGTACGCGAAAGCCAGGTGGTATCTTCCATCATTTGTTATACTTGAATACGGTTGCGAAATTTTGTTGCACCTGCAAAATAACCGCTTCTTCGCTGATTTCTCTTATCGCAGCCGTTGCACGGTAAATATCACCGATCGGGATATCCGCATCATCAGTTTCCAGGAAGAACTTGTCTGCCCGTATGAGTTTCAGAACACCTGCTGCTGGAGATTCCTTATTTAAGATAGCTGCTCCAAACGAGAGGTACATCCCCTTTTCAAGCAGCCTTTCGGAGATGCCGCCTTTTTTATTGAATCCATGAACAATAACGGGAACTGCAGGCGGATTTTCGTCAATGATTTTAAGGAACTCGTCAAATGCCCGCACACAGTGAATAATGAGTGGCTTGTTTAGCTCATTAGCCAATTTTATTTGGCACCTGAAAACAGCTATTTGCAAAGCCCAATCTGTCTGGCATACTTTGTCCAGCCCACACTCGCCTATTGCAAGTACATTGGGTAGTCCCACAAATTGTTTAAGTTCTTTGAGTGGCTGCTCATAATTTTTCAGGTACCAGGGATGTAACCCGAGACTACATAAAATACCAGATGAAGCATGCGCAAAGTCTGAATAAAAGCTCCGTATAGAGACAGTGCTATCCGCTTCGTTGGCTGAATAATGTGTATGGATATTGAAATACAATTCTTGATTTTTAAGGCGACTACTTTCGTTGAATATACGTGAGTTTTTCGGGAACTCACGCTACTGGTTTAGGATACACCCCGCCATGAAAGCAAGGCAAAGCACACCAATGAGATACATGAAGAGGATCACAACTATCCGAAACTTTTTTGCCTGAATAGCGGCCATACCTTTGGTTAAGAACGACCAAAACACAAAAATATGGGGCTATTCAAACGTAGTAAA
>CAISPO010000059.1 GCA_903887415.1 uncultured Bacteroidota bacterium
ATTAAATCCAGAATTTGGCGCAGTAACGGTTTGTTATTATTTTTACTACGTTTGAATAGCCCCATATTTTTGTGTTTTGGTCGTTCTTAACCAAAGGTATGGCCGCTATTCAGGCAAAAAAGTTTCGGATAGTTGTGAAGTTTTTTAATAAAAAATGCACAGAAAAGCTAAAATATTAAAAAAAAAGAATTAAATTAACTAATTTCACCCCTAATCAAAACACTGTAGGATGAGCAAAATAAAAGCGTTCTTCTCAGCATCTTTTTCTATTGTTGTAATTATAGTCATTTCTATAATTGGCTTCTCATGCAATTTCGGAAGTTCAAATAACGACGAAAATCAAGCTAGTGCAAAAACGCAGATAGCCAAAGTATTCAACGAAAAATATAATTATAACTTATTTGTCGATAATTCAGGAAGTATGAAAGATTTTACCCCCATTAATGGTAAAAACGCAACCGAGTATCAGCGATGTCTTTCAAACTTCATTCAATATCTCTTTCAGCCACAAACTAATACTTATAAAATTTATACTTTCAATACAGGAATTGATACTCTTAATAGGAATTTTAAGAAGCGAGAAAGCATTGATTCTTTTATTAATGATTTGGCAGCAGGTAAGTTAAAAAAAGGCAACCCTAACAATACCGAATTAGAGAGGATATTGACAAAAATTATCGAAGGTCTTGATAGAAATGATATTACGGTAATTATTTCAGATTTCATTTTCGATGGTAAAAATGTCGCAGACAAGACCACGCTAAGAGACCAAATTTCACATCATTTAGACGATAAGTTAAATGCTTTTGATTTATCAACATTAGTTCTAAAATTTCATTCCAAATGGAGAAATGATCCACAGAAGCCCTACTACATGATGCTATTCGGCAATGAAAATAAGATCAACGATATACTATTATATGTTCTACATCATAACTACAGTTCATTAGGGTTTGACGATTTCTATGAATTGTCTAATCCCAATAAAGATATTGCTGCCCAGTTAAAATTGCTGCCTGAGTATTATGGAATTCATGCACCGGCAACAAGTCTCATCACAGAAAATGCAAAATGTAGCGATAATATTTTTAGGTGTGCCATCCGAATTAATATGAGTAGTGTTCCATACAGCGATGCCTATTTAGCCGACATAAATAATTATACTTTCCCAGACAGCTATAAGTTAAAAATAACCACAGAACAAACCCCTTTTACTCATATCATTGAATTGGAATCCCAAAAACTAAATAAAGGCAAAATTGAGTTAGGCCTGAGAAATAAAAAATTAGATTCCTCAATTTTAGCTAATAAAACCGATATGCCTCAACTACTTGAATCAATAACGGAAATCTATAAACAACACTATAATTCGACAAATTATTTCACAAAAACAATAACAATAAATTAGACATGAGCATTTGGGACAAAATATTCAGATTTGATTACGCTAAAGATCTACATATCCATCTGAAAGGTTGGGCGGTTGATTGTAATAGCGGATACACAAGGCAGTCTACATACCAAGCTGTTTTCTTTATTATGCTTGTTATTACGCTACTTGGAACAATTAACTATTACTATGGACTTTTCAATAGGCCAAAATTTAGTAGAATATTTGTTTGGTTCCTGAATATAATGGTCATGTCAATTATTGTGTTTATTACTGCTTATGTAATGTCATCGTCCGGGATGCATGAAGGAAATCATTGTCAGGACTTACATTTTCATTCTACTGATTGTATGCTATTCGCATTTACCGCTGTGGTCTATACAATTCTCTTTTATATTATCCTTTCGGTGTTCATCAAATGGTGGAGTTTAAATAATAAAAAAGTTCCTTTTTAAATTGAAGTTATGGCTAAACTGTTCATTTTCGGAATCGGCGGCACTGGTTCAAGAGTAATAAAAGCTCTAACGATGCTTCTTGCAAGTGGTGTAAAGATGGATAACACAGATACCATCGTGCCGATCATAATTGACCCTGATAGTGCAAATGGGGATTTGACGCGAACTGAGGAAATACTAAGATTATATAAAAACATCTATCAGAAAGGTCACTCTAACGAAAGCTCATTTTTTAGCACAAAGTTTAATTCACTTGACGAAATTGGTGAAGGTGGATTTGTCTCGGATAATTTCAGATTTGAAATTGGCGGGGTAAAAGATGCGCTATTTAAAGATTTCATTGACTACAGTGCGCTTGATTACAATAATAAAGCGTTTACATCGCTCCTATTTTCAAAGGACAACTTAAACGCTAATATGGAAGTGGGTTTCAAGGGTAACCCAAATATTGGAAGTGTCGTTTTGAATAAATTTAAAGACACCTCATTTTTTAAAAAATTCGCTCAATCTTTTGGTCAAAAAGACCGTGTATTTATCATTAGCTCGATTTTTGGAGGCACGGGGGCGTCCGGATTCCCACTTATTTTAAAAAATATCAGAGGCGCTGAAAATCCGGTTCCCAATTATGCCAGTTTGCAGAACGCTAAAATCGGCGCTGTTACTATTTTACCATATTTCAGTATAAACAATATAGATAATCAAACTGTAATCGAAAGCGATACTTTCATTTCTAAAACAAAAGCAGCACTTAGCTACTATGCGCGGAACGTCAGTGGGAGTCAATCAATAAATGCACTTTATTACATTGGCGATGAATTTACAGATAATAAAGTAGATGGGGCAGATGGCGCAACCAAGCAAAAAAATAATGCACATTTTATTGAACTTGCGTCAGCACTGGCAATAGTTGATTTTATGAGTAAAAGTGATAGTGAATTAGTGGTAGCGGACGGGAAAGTTCCATCTCCAAAATACTATGAATACGGTTTAAAAAACAAAACGAGCAAAATTACTTTTAAAGACCTTGCAAATAATACACATGACGAAGTCTCCAAACCACTCGCTCAATTTTCTCTTTTTGAATTGTTCTTTAAAAAGTATTTTATAGAGGCGGATGAAATGGCATTTGCAAAAAATGGGAATAACAAATTGCAGATGCAGCACCTTGATAAACGATTTTCTGCCGATCTAAAAGTATTCATCGGTCATTTTGAAGAGTGGCTTAAAGAAATGTCTATAAGCAATGTTTCTTTTCAACCTATAAATCTCGATGTTTCTAAAAAGGGAATCCTTGATTTGGTGGTTGGTAGTTCTGAGATTAAGAACAAGTGGAATCCCTTGGAGGTAAGGGGCGACGAGTATTACATTCAAAATTTGAATAGGGTAGATAAAACAGATGGCTTCGATAGCTTAGAAGATAGTAATAAAAAGCTTTTAGCAACATTTTCAAAAGCCACGAAGAAGACAATTGAAGAAAAAATATCCCTCTAAATAATAATGCTATGAGCAAAATTTTTCGATTACATAAAGGAGGTTCTGATTCAATAGTGGACTGGACAGCAATTAACGGTCATTTATCAGATACTTTTATTAATACAATTGATGATCCAGCAGGTGAGAATGCAAAAAAGCAGATAACGTCTATACCGAGTCCATTTGCCAGAATTGACTTGGTGCGTACTGCTTTTAGAAGGATTAGTAACTCTCAGAAACTCGATGGCGATACAATTCACCATCGAATTATCTCAGATAGTTTAGATATAGCGGAAATATTTTTTAATGCCGAAGCACTAAAAAGTAAAATTCAAATTATTACATGGAATCCAGGCATTATTCTTACTGATGACAAAATCACTATTGATGCCAATAGTGATTTGGGAAACCTTATTAATTCACCAAATCCAAAACACAGATTACTTGGCGAAACACTAAAGCTATTTCTAATTCAAGATAGTGATGCTTACAATTTCAAGTATTTAAACAGTATTTATCTTATTAATTATATCGGGGAGAACGCACCGGATGAGATCAATATTATTGGAGGTACATCTCCTGCTTCTCTTTTCTTCTCAACCTCGAACGAAGGGTTAAGCACTTTTGTAGACATACAATTTGGCGGTGACAAGCCGTTTGACAGCCTTTACTGCCCACTATATCAACGTAGCGATGATTTTGTTAGTTTTTTCTATGCACTTCGTCGTTCTATACCCGACTTCTCTTCAAAGTTTAAAGACATCGATGATTACTTAACGTTAACTTATAATCGGTTATCTCCTGCTCTAAAAGAAGAAATAAGAAATTTCACACCCGGTACTTATAACCAGAATTATAAAGACATTGCAATTGAAGGAAATGAAAACTTTAATCCTGAAATTTTAGGACATAAAATAAAGGGAATACGTCTTGGAATAATAAGAAGCGATTTTGAAATTGAACCGAGCAAGCCTCAAGCGGGCTTACTGCCTTTAATTCTACCTAATGATAGCTTTAATGAGCCTTTGAACTATGTAAACGGCACTTGGAAAACTGATTATCGAGCACCGTATTCAGACAATCGTCCATTAAGTGAGAGAACGCTTCCATATCAAGAACATGTAAAACACCCATACCTGACCGTAAGTGATCTGCTTGAACCCTATATTGTCCGTTTGCCCTATCCTATTAATAAAGACAAATACTTTAATGGTTACATGGACAGCGAAACGTTCGGTTATGCGCTGCCAATTAAGAAACTGTTTTTTAAATATTTTTCAATCCAAGATTTGCAAAATACAGTTGCTGATGGGAAAAAGCGATTTGAACTAATTGAGAAACCGGGAGATTCCATTGAGGTGGTTTTGAGAATACCAATTCAAAACAATCGGTATATACAATTTAGCCGTCTTTATATTCCAAACCAATTTCAAGAGAAAATACAGCAACCAGCAATTGAAAGAAATAAAGGTGTGATTGTTGAATATCAATTCGGCTTGACGATTTATCCTTTTTTAAGAACCGGTAGTGATGTGGGAGCGAACTATCGAATTCTATTGATAGATCGCGATAAAAGCCCTTTGACCAAGTACAATGAATATAATCTGACTTTTTTTAAGGAAAACGATATTGAAACACCTCTAAGCGTAGTAAGTAAGAGTTCGAGAAGTAATAAAAATATCGAAAATGACAGGGCGACTTCTTTGTATTACGTCATAGACAAGGAATTCGATCTCGTAGAATTAAAACCTAATAGTTCTTGCACCGGAATATTAATTCCTCTGCTAAAAAGCACTAATTCTGGTGCTTCTCAATTTTCTTTTGCGATTGATTTTGGCACAACGAATACGCATATCGAGTATAAAATTGATAATGGTAGCCCCAAACCTTTTGAAATCACTGATAGTGATGTTCAGCTTGGCTCTTTGCATTATAATACCAGAGACACGGATATTTTACTAAGAGACATTCGGTTGGGAATTGGCGCACATAATATTACCGAACTGATTCCAATAGAATTTTTACCTGAAAAGATTGGGAAGGATTTTGAACATAAATTCCCGATGCGTACTGTAATTACTGAAAATAAGTCACTAAAAATTGATATCCCAACATACACACTGGCGGACTATAATATCCCATTTGTATATGAAAAAACTGACTTGCCCCCAAATTTTAAACTTACGTCGAATTTGAAATGGTCTGACTTCAGTAACGCCACTAATAACAGAAGACGTGTTGAGGCATTTATAGAGAAGCTATTAATTTTGATCAGAAACAAGGTGCTTCTGAATGGAGGAAACCTTGAGACGACAAAAATTATTTGGTTTTACCCATCAAGCATGTCAGAATATAGGCGCAATGCATTAGAAGATGCATGGAATAGTTTTTCAAAAAAATACATCTCCCCAGTAACAACACCATACAAACTGTCGGAATCAGTTGCACCCTTTTATTATTTCAAAAATAAGGGCGGAATATTAGCATTCGATAAGCCTGTCGCAAGCATTGATATTGGCGGAGGAACCACTGACATCGTCATATATAAAGACAATCTACCGATTTTCTTAACTTCCTTCAAATTTGCTGCAAATTCGATTTTTGGAGATGGGTATGGTAACTCTCTTTCCAATAATGGCTTTGTAATGAAATATTATCCGCTTATAAAGGAGAAATTGTCAAACGCAGGTCTTGAGAAATTACTTAAAGCTTTAGAACAGATAAAGGAGAATGATTCGTCGCAAGAACTTATTACGTTCTTTTTTTCGCTTGAATCAAACAGAATTATTAAGGATGGTAATTTTCCTATTTCTTTTAGCAAAGAGCTAAAAAATGACAGAGACTTCAAATTGGTGTTCTTATTCTTCTATGCTGCTATAGTATATCATCTCGCAAAATTAATGAAAGCAAAAAATTTAAGCTATCCGAGGTATATTACTTTTAGTGGGACTGGTTCTAAAATTATTAATATAGCCGATGTTAGTATTGGCTTAAAAAATCTAACTGCATTTACGAAACTGATTTTTGAAGACATTTATAATGAAGAAAATTTGAACATAGAGTTGCGTCAGTATGACGAGCCTAAAGAAATTACTTGCAAAGGAGGATTACTATGTGATAATTATGCTGACATTGATGATATCAAAACGGTACTTGTTGGAAGTCAGGAAACACAACTTGTCCCTGAAACGATGTTAAAATACAATGAAATTAATGACCCGAAATTACTAACATCTGTCCAGGCAGAAGTAATTGAATTTATAGATAAGTTTTTTGGTTGGAATGAGCGATACAACTATGCAAATAAGTTTGGAATCAATCCTCAAGGGCTTGAAGCACAAAAAGCAACTTTGAAGGAAGATCTAATGCAGTTTCTCATGGCTGGTGTCAAGGAGAAACAAATCGAAGTGCAAAATAACAACAATGTTCACATTGAAGAAACGTTATTTTTCTATCCTCTAATAGGGGCATTAAATAAATTGTCTCAAAATATATTTTCTAACGTTGAAAACTAAAAAATGAAAAATAGCATCGCTTTATTTCTGCTACTTTGTTTTTCTTATCATAGCATTGGACAAATCTCTCAAACCAACATTGATAATGTAAAGAACTATGCAATTGCAAGAGTAGTATATGAATATCTAAAAGAGGCCAGTAAAGAGAAAAATAAGACAAAAAACTTCGATGCGATAAAATCAAAACTTGAATCTAACAAAATTAGTTCGCCAATGACTCTTGATACTTTAAGAGCTCTTTTGGAGGCAAACGGATTTAAGAACACAAAATTAGTATTTGTTGACAAACTAAACGACATTCAAACCGACCCAACAGCCAATCCAAGCGAAATTGCAAATTCGATAGTTAAGGCAATCTATGACGTTGAAAATGTTGCCCTTAAGTCAAGTGCGGCCAATAGCATTAGGGAACCGTTACTGAAGGAAATAGAATCAAATTTAAATAGTGGAGTTCCTACAAAGCCCGTGAGTGGAAAAACTAGTTCAAATGAATCAACCCAAAGTGGCAGCACCACGGAAGAGACAAAAGAACCTAAAAGCAATTTTTTAAGCCTAAATTTCAATTTGTGGAATCATGTTTTGCCAATAGGACTATCATTGCTATTCTTTATTATTTGTCTCGTAAAATTTGGTACTGTCAATGGGCGAATAGAGAGAAGGAAAAATGAAATTACTGATTTGGGACATAAGTCTTTTGCCGGGAATTCGGATAGAGATTATTCAAGGCTTGATAAGAAGATTGAAGATCTTAGATACTCGATGTCATTAATACAAAGTGATATTGATTTTTTGAAAAAGCAAAAACAGGAAAAACTAGAAAACAATTCTTACAGTCAACGGCAAGAAATACACACACCAATTCCAGTTCAAAATGTTGCTTCAAAACAGCCGGAATCAAACACTTTTTATATGGGTAGCCCAATCGAGAATTTTTTCCCAAAGAATTCTCGTTCAAATGAATATAAAAAGGGATTAGTCCTTTACAAGTTTTTTCAAACCCAAAACCAAAATGAGGCTCAATTTGAGTTTGTTTCAGACGAGGAAACAATTAAACACATTCGCAGTAATTCAATGGAATTGGTAAACCCTGCCTGCAACTCTCAAAATTCCCCTTCCACCAATACAAACACCGTTAGGACAATAAGTAAAGGTTTTGCGCGGTTTGACAATGACAGATGGAATATTATAGAAAAAGCCTTGATAAAATTTGAATAGTATGTTTGAAAACTTTGAAATTTTTGGAGTAGTTGCTATTGTATGTCTGCAACTATATTTTTTTGGTCTTACTCTCTATAGAGTTAGTGAATATAAGAATATACTTTTAAGACGTAGATTTTTCAAAATCACTAAGGTTTTAATACCGTTAGATGTTTTAGACAATGTTGATCCAAAAATTATTTTGTCAAATCTTTCTAAGTATCCTAACAAGGATGATGAATTGGCCTATAACCCTGAGTCCAAGATAGAAATTAGTTTAATTGCAACTGAAAATTCTGATTCAGATATTAGCAGTGGTATTATCTATTCACTAAAAAATATCTCTAAAAATCTGTCAGATAGGTTTAATGACCTATTAGTTAAATTTCTTGGCTTTAAACCTAAAAGCAAAGACAGCATCAACTTTATGTATATTTTGGAATCGTTAAACGTTTATCTCATTCGAAATAGATCGGCAGTAGCTGATTTCAATTTAATGAAAGATATAGTCGAGCGAACTGATGAAACGGTAGAAGATGAAATTAACAGTACGATTTCTGTTCCTCTTTATTTGGGATTACTTGGCACATTATTAGGGATTATTTTTGGGTTGTTCAATATTTCCGATTTGCCAGCTACATCCGATCCTAATCAAAGTTCAGCTATTCTAGACGAATCAATTAAGGTGTTACTTGGTGGTGTGAAAATAGCTATGGTTGCAAGTTTTACAGGCTTAGCGCTTACAGTATTGAATAGTGGTATGTTCTTTCGTAAGGCAAAAACAAAATTAAGACGTAAGAAGAATGACTTTTATTCTTTCATTCAAGCCGAGTTGCTACCGGCATTAAATCAGAGTGTCAACTCGTCGCTATCCTCATTGCAACATAATCTTCATAAGTTCAATGAAGATTTTACAGTTAATATTAATAAACTTGGAGGGCTGCTGAATAAGAATCATGATGCATTAATTGCCCAGGAGAAAATTCTTACTTCTCTCGAACGGGTCGACATAAACGAATTTGCTAAGGCAAATGTCAAAGTGCTTAAGGAGTTGCAGAAGTCAACTGATTCTTTTGGTACATTTAATCTTTATATTGATCATATAAATGATGCTTTACTTGGGACTTCGAATATAGTAACTAAAATAAACGATTTGCTTAAGAGAACGGATAATTTAGATCAGGTGGCAGTGAAAATAATTTCGACGTTCGAAGAAAATAAGAAATTATTAGGATTCCTACAAAGTCACTATTCTTCACTTGACGAGAGTAAACAAATGATATCTGATTCGGTTGGGACTGTTAGTGACATCCTAGATAAAGCGTTAAATCAATTGAAGGAGTTTACTATGTCTAAGATAAATGAAGTAAAAGAACTGACGTTAAAGGAAATTGATTTGATGGAAAATAAATATCCTGAAAAATGGAAGAAACTTGATAATCTTAGCCATCTGGAAAAAATTAGCGCGTCAATTAATGAGATTAAGTTAAGTAACGCGGGTCAAATTGGAAGCCTAAAAGAGGAGCTTAAAGAGATTAATGAGAATTTACTGAATACAGTTGCAGAGTTGGAAGAAATAAAGAACAGTGATGTTACTTATAACATAAAAAAACGCCTCAGGAATTGGAAGTTGTTTAGAAAAAATGGAATAAATGAGAACTAAGGAATCTAATTTCTTTTGGCCGAGTTATACGGATTTAATGACCAGTCTTTTTTTCGTAATGCTTGTGCTATATGTGTTGACTTTTGTAAAACTTAAGTATCAGCAACAGGCTACATTGGAACAACTGAACAAAATAAAAGAGGTTCAAAGTGCAGTGAAAGAATTAGATACGGTCTATTTTTCTTATCAGCCTGAGTACAAGAGATTTACGCTGAACAAGCAAATCCATTTTGAAAAGGGAAGTAGTTTGATAAATCCCGGCGACGTTACTTATCTGCATAGTGTAGGAAAGTGCATTATGGATTTAATACAAAAACTGAAAAAGAAATACAACAATGACAATATCAAATATCTAATTGTAATTGAAGGGATGTCATCAAAGAGCCACTATAATGTTGATGAGTATAGAAATAATGATGTTCTAAGTTATCAAAGATCATTGTCTCTGTTAAAAATGTGGAATGAAAATGGGATAAATTTCGACCCAAATATATGTGATGTGCAAGTTGCTGGGAGTGGGGAAGGTGGCATTGGTAGAGATATTCAAAACGAGGAAGCTAATCAAAGGTTTCTTATTCAAATTATACCCAAAATTGGGGAGATTAAATGAAAATAGCATTCTTAATTTCATTGTTTGTTGTTACTGTTTTTTTTCAGGCATGCACCGGGTGTGGTGATGATGACAATTATATTGCTGCTAAGAAAATCAATTCAGATCAAAAAGAGGATAAATACAATGAAAATGAACCTAAGGTTGATCACACAAGGGGGAAAGTTATCATTAAGATGACAAAAGAAGGTGGTGTCTATAAAATTCCAATTAGGATCAACGGAACTGAAATGGACTTCATTTTTGACACTGGAGCAGGAATAATATCAATTTCAGACCTTGAAGCATCCTATTTATATAAACAAGGAAAGATTGGGAAAGATGATATTATTGGTAAAGAAAACTTCCAAGACGCGACAGGTAATATTTCTGAGGGAGTAATTATTAATCTAAAAGAAGTGTCCATAGGAGGTAGAACAATATACAATGTACAGGCCTCGGTAACACATAATATTAATGCTCCACTTTTACTTGGTCAAACTGCTCTTGCAAAATTTGGTAAAATAACCATTGATTATGAGAATAATGAAATAGTATTTGAATAGTTTGCTTTTGAATTTTAATACATTACAGCGATGAATAGAATGATATTTCTTCCGATACTTTTTCTATTTTTTGCGTGTTGCAATTTTGGTGAGCAAGAAACAGAACCAGAGCAACACAATGCGACAAAGCAATACACGGAAACATCCCAACAAAAAGAAAGGGAATCACAAACAGACCCAGTTGGAACAGATTGTGATGTTCACGGATCAGCAAATCCACATAGGCCTGAATATAGCCTGAATGTATATAAAAACAGGTATTCAATACCCCAAAAAAGTGATTATATTGATGAGATTACGATAAATCAGCTGATATTAAGTGGTAATGAAAATGAATTCCCAATTGAAAAAGCCGTAGTAATATCCGGGTATGTTTTTAATGTTAAAATGGGTGGAATTGAAACTTGTAATTGTAAAAACACTGATGAGAGATTCAGAGATACGCACATTGAGTTGACGCCGGACAAAGAACATACTGGTCCTGAATACAGATTAATTGTTGAAGTCACACCGAGGATTCGTACGCTAATGTCTGTAAAGGGTATAGACTGGTCAACTGAAGAATTAAAAAGCACATTAATTGGCCATTCCGTAAAAGTTTCAGGCTGGCTATTTTATGATGAAGAGCATAAAAGCCAATCATTTGCCACTAATCCTGCCGGAGAAAGAAATTGGCGTGCAAGTTGTTGGGAAATTCACCCCATTACTAATATCGAAATTATACACTAATAATGATTAGCTAATTTAAACTTGAAAAGCCTCTAATTTTAGTTTCTTCGAATATTGAGTTTATTTTTTTACACTCGTAATATTTTCCATTTACTAATATTGCCTGTACATTCATCTCTGTGCAGATTACCCAAACTTCAACCGATGCGAGCTTGTTTGGATCCACAACGTCAAAAGTGTGGCTAGTAAATTCTGTTTGATGCTTAATCGTGATTTCCATTATGCTACTTTTAATTGTTTAGTTTCCAACGCCACCTTCTTTACTTTCATTATAGTGGCGGTTGAAGCATCGGTTATCTTGGCAATTTCCCTAATAGTGGTGTTGCCTTCATTCAGGTACTTCAAAATGAGTTTATTGTTTTCTTTTTTCAGAAAATCAACCTTACGTTCATTGGATCCGGCTTTCCTTCCAAAAACAACACCATTATTTCGGGCTGCAACTTTCCCGGCTTCTGTTCTTTCCCGGATTAATTCTTTCTCCTGTTCAGCAATCACTGACACGATATGGCTGAACAATTTAAAAATCGGATTTGGCTTGCCATCAACTATGCTATCAAGATTCATGTTCTGAATATGAACATTCACTCCATGCTCTTCACACAGCTTCAAAGTTGTGAGTGTATCAAAAGCATTCCTGCCCAGGCGGCTGAACTCTTCAACATATAGATCAGTAACCTTGCCGGCTTCAATCAATTTTAAAACCGCAGCACCTTGTGGTCTTTTTGCAAAAGCAATGGACCCGCTTATTTGTTCCTGAGCTATTAGGTCATATTCCCTATTATCGAGTAACTGTCTTGAGCCGGATTGTGATAAAGTTGACCAGCGAATGTATTTTACTTTCATTTTGTAGTATTTAATTACTTAGCAGTAAATATACGACAGACCACGCTGGAAACCCCTGTTTTCGGGCATTTTAACGATCTCCTAGCGTGTCAATTTAATTGTTGAAATTTATTGAGGCCGCATCCGCTGAAAATGGCCGCCATAGCCAGTTTCATGGATTTTATATTTTTTCAACAAAAATTATCATGGCGATAAATGATGCTATTTTTTGGCGATAAATGAGAAACCGATTCCATGCTTTTTTAATAAATCAGTTCGCCATTTTTTGTGGTTATTTAACTGTTGAAATTTATTGAGGCCGCATCCGCTGAAAATGGCCACCATAGCCATTTTCAATGTTTTGATATTTTTTCAACAAATATTTTCATGGTGAAAAATGATGCAAATTTTTGGCGATAAATGAGAAAGCGATCCCATGCTTTTTTAAAAAATCAGATCGCCAAT
This sequence comes from uncultured Bacteroidota bacterium, assembly GCA_903887415.1. Lineage (GTDB taxonomy): Bacteria > Bacteroidota > Bacteroidia > Chitinophagales > Chitinophagaceae > Nemorincola. The sequence goes on from CAISPO010000059.1 coordinate 12,865, forward strand.
TTTTGTGGTTATTTAACTGTTGAAATAAGTTGAGGCAATGCATAAAAAAGAAAGCCCAGTTTTACACCGGGCTTTTACTTATTCGTTTAAGATTTCATTAATTTTATCTTCTCTCCTTATTGCTTTACGCCTATTATATTCAACCTCAACTATTTCTATTAGTTCTTTGTCAAAACTTGTAATTTGTTTGCAAGTAAAACAATGAAGATATTTTGTTCCTGCAGCTACTAATCCAACTCCATTAGATAATGCATCTATACCAATATCATCTACTTCACCACATTTAGGACATTCCGGTTTTAATTTCTTATTCATAATTTAATTTAATATTTCGTCAATTTGCTTATCTCTAATGTATGCTGTTCTACCTGCTACGAAGCAATCCTCTACAACCATTGTGCTTCTGTAATCCATGGTATCATTAACTATACCTATCATTTCGTCAAAATCCTCATCATAATCTAGTTCTGCAATTAAATCACAATCGAAATCCCATATACAAGTAAGCATACTACCACATTCCGAACAGCTATAATCTTCTTCTTTGGTGGCATCATCGATTCTTAAATCATAATCTAAGTATTCTAACTCGGTGCTACCACAACAGGGGCATGTGTTGCCCAATTCAAAATATAATCCTGTCCTGTCAACCGTGACTTCTCTACCAAAGGAATCCTGTCCGTCTATAATAAATTCTATATTCATTTTTTCTATTTTAATATTTCATCAATTTGTTTATCCCTGTAAATTGCTATTTTTAATGCCTTCAATCTTGGTATATGATTATCATTTATCCAATTGACGTACTCTCCTGTTACATCGGTTATTTTATCGGCGAGACTATAACCGCCATCCTCCGAATCTTCGATAAGCATATCTATATCCTCTTCGCTTAAATCTATTTCGACACCTTCTTCTTCTAAAATCCGCAATTGTGACACCCAACCAGCTATTTCATCTTCTGTCTGTTCGTTACAACCCGCCAGAAAAAAAGCAACGCATTATAATAACAAGCTTCTTTCGACAATTTATTGATGATACCAAAGCGGGCAAAAGAAAATCAAACAACAAACTAAGGATAAAAGCGGATAGCATAAAGTCTTACGGATCAACATTAAGAAGCTTCGAAAAATTTGAAGAGTATATTGGTAAAAGCTACTATTTAAATAATGTCTCTCAGCAACTCATTGAAGATTATGAGGATTACCTCTCTAACATACAAGGGCTGGCGTTAAATACTAAAAGCACTTACCTAAAAAAGTTTGGGCTTATGATTGACTATGCAATAGAAAATAAATTGATAGACAAGGGTATAGAGTTGAACTGGAAGGGAATGTTAGGTTCTGAAAATAGTGATAGTATCTATTTGACTGACAATGAGATTGAGGACATGATGAGCCACAATGAATTTTCAAACCCAACTTATGAAGTTGTACGGGATTTATTTATTGCAGCTTGTAAAACCGGACTAAGATATAGTGATTTTTCAAATTTAACTCAGGAGCAAATTCGTAATGGCAACATTTATGTGCTGCAAACGAAGACCAAGGCTAAAGTAACGATACCTATTCACCCAATTGCCCAAAGAATTTTTGATAAGTATTCGGCAGGCTTTCCTCCATGTCCTACGAACCAGCCATTCAATGATTATCTAAAAGAAATCGGCAAAAAAATACCATCGTTAAAGACGGAGTTTCTTAAAAAAATAACCAGAGGCGGGCAGGTGCAGGTAGAAAAATATGAGAAATGGCAATTACTCCAAAGCCATACTGCAAGAAGGACATATTGCACATTAGAGCATATGAAAGGCACGCCGATATTTACCATAATGGCTATCTCTGGACACAAGGATGTTAAGGTGTTCAAGAACTATGTAAAATCCAATGGAGAAGAGAACGCAGATATCATGCGTAATGCTTGGCGAGAGCGTGGTGAAATCTAATCTTGACATATATACAAAGCAAAAGACCCCTGAAATGGGGTCTTTGCTTTTAAATGGATTGGAAAAACTGCCACAAATTCTGCCACAAATGAAAATAAAGCGTTGCAAATACTTGATTTACAACGCTTTACAACTCTACTTGTGACCCGGATTGGATTCGAACCAATGACCCCCAGCTTAGAAGGCTGGTGCTCTATCCAGCTGAGCTACCGGGCCGGTACTCAGATTTTATACATACCTGAACGATTTTGTTCAAGCGGGTGCGAAGTTAAAAAAAAATAAGGACTTGCCCTATTGGAATTTGGGCTTTCGAATTCGGAATTTAGATTCTATACGTGGCGTTACTGCTTCGGTTTTTCCGCGTCATCCATTGGCGGCTGTTCCCCGTCCTGCAGTATCCTCGCCTGCATCAGGCCGCGCATATAATTCCACATTTCATTGTCCCATTTGAAGCCATCATACTCGCCGCTGGGCACAAAGGTGTATTTGCGGTGCGGGTCGTTCATCTGCGATACCAGTTTGTCAAAAATGATCACCCCTTTTTCCTGGTCCCAGTTCAGAGATACCTGGGTGCCTTTTTTGTATTCCAATATGAACCTGTTCACCCGCCGCTGCGGGAAATTCTCAGACACTACGCCAAATATTGGCGCCCCAAAGGTAACACCATGATCGTCTATCGTAAGCGGGTCCAACACCTTTTTATTGCTTACCGGGCTCGACTCATTCAGTCCGAAAAGTGTATATACCTTATGTCCTTCCACCTCGTGTGCCATAATGCGGTAATAGATAGCGCCAAACCACTTTCCATTGGTAAGAATGCTATCTTCAGCGCCCTTGCCCACTTCTTCAGTGTAATCATGCAGCCCATATAGTTTTAATTTTTCGCCCGGCATCTGTATCGCACCGTAATAATGTTTTGTAAGCACAGTAGGTACCACCGCCCAGTTGAATACCCGGAAACTATTGTCATCGGAATAGATAATGTTTATTTTGTCCTTTAACTTATCAAATGGATACAAATAAGAATTTGGGATCTTTAATGCTCTTACCAATTGCCTCACAAAGCGCTCACTATACATAATATGGTCGTCTGGTATGAAAGAGTCATACATAGAGTCTGAAGTAACGACCATGGAATCTTCCATTATGTGAAATTTGTCCATATCCTGCGGTGCAATGCTCTGCGAAAAACCTGCTCCGTGAGATAATAAAAAAACAAAAGCTATTGCCATGAAGACCCTGCATATGCCTGCACAACTATATTTATTAACTGCCATTGCCATTATTTTGAATACATCAAACCTAAACATTTTTTTGTAAAAACCACTATGCCTCCAATCTTCAAAGACCTGTTTTAGCTTTATTTTAAATGAACATCGCATACCAATTCCGGCCTGTGACTTTCGACTTATGACTTATGACTTACGACTATAACTATGTTTTTCCCGTAAAAGCCATTATTTTCGGGTAAAATTAGCACTGCTGATGCACCTGGTACAACAGATACTCTTCATAATACTGGCGGCTGCCGCTATCTATATTTTCGCGAAAAAGGTCAGGGAGATGCGCCGCAACATACTATTGGGGCGGGATGAAGACCTGAATGACAACAAAGGCCAGCGCTGGAAAAACATGATTTTACTGGCGCTGGGCCAGAAAAAAATGTTCAAAAGACCGGTACCGGCGATCCTTCACCTCTTCGTTTATGCGGGCTTTGTCATTATCAATGCGGAGATACTGGAGATATTCCTGGATGGGACGCTTGGTATGCACCGGCTGTTTGCACCCATGCTGGGCGGGCTGTATGCCTTCCTGATCGGCTTCTTTGAAATACTGGCTGCCCTGGTACTTATTGGTTGCGCTATTTTTCTTGTTCGCAGGAATGTGCTAAAGGTAAAGCGCCTAAACATGAAGGAACTTAACGGCTGGCCACGCGAAGATGCCAACCTCATCCTCATTACAGAGATCATCCTCATGGCTTTGTTCCTTACCATGAATACTGCCGACCAGTCGTTGCAAAAACTGGGCGCAGAACACTATACACCCACTTGTCCATTTTGGATTACGAGCAACTTTACGGGAATGTTTGCCGGTTTGTCTGCCGGTACTTTGGTGGCTATAGAGCGCAGTTGCTGGTGGCTGCACATTATAGGTGTGTTCGCTTTTCTCAACTATCTCCCATACTCAAAACACTTTCATATATTGCTTGCTTTCCCAAATGCTTACTACTCCAAGCTGATGCCGCAGGGCGAAGTAAAGAACATGCCCGAGATACAAAACGAGGTGCTGTACATGATGGAACCGGACAAAGCGCCGCCCGCGCCTGCAGAACCTGCTGAGCATAAAAATTTTGGCGCAAAAGATGTTACCGACCTAAGCTGGAAAAACCTGCTGGATGCCTATTCCTGCACCGAATGTGGCCGCTGTACCTCTGTATGTCCGGCCAATCTTACCGGTAAAAAACTCTCCCCGCGCAAGATAATGATGGATACGCGCGATCGGCTGGAGGAAGTAGGTAAGAACATCAATGCAAACAAAGAGTTCAAACCCGATGGCAAGCAACTGATTAACGACTATATTACTGTAGAAGAGTTGCGCGCCTGCACTACCTGCCAGGCGTGCGTGGAGGAGTGCCCGGTGATGATAGACCCGCTTTCCATCATCATGCAACTGCGTCGCAGCCTGGTAATGGACGACAGTAATGCCCCACAGGAATGGAACCTCATGTTTGGCAACATAGAAAACAACATGGCCCCCTGGAAGTTCAGCCCGGATGACAGGGATGCGTGGGTGAATGGGTAGAGCAGATTGCAGGGGCAGATGGCAGGAGCAGTATGCAGGGGCAGTATGCAGAATAGTGGCAGAAAGCAGTAAGCAGGAGCAGTATTCAGGGGCAGCGAGCATCGCAGAAAATATGAAAAACAATACCTCATGGCATTAGAGAACCTGATAGTGTTTAATAAAGCGTATAGCCTTGCTATGGAAGTTTTTGAAATGACAAAGACTTTTCCGCCAGAAGAAAAGTATTCTTTGATTGACCAAATAAGGAGATCGTCAAGAAGTGTTTGTGCAAACATTGGAGAGGGGTATAGAAAAAAAATCTATCCCAAGAGTTTTGTATCTAAATTGGTTGATGCTGATGGAGAGTGTGCAGAAACAATCGTGCATTTGATGTTTTCTAAAGATTGCGGATATATTGATGTTGCCTATTTTGAAAAAATCAGGAACGGCTATCTCGAAGTAGGCAAAATATTAGGTGCAATAATTAATAAACCGGATAATTTTCTAAATTAAGTGAGCCGAACAACTGCATATTGTGCTTTCAATCGGTGTATTACATAACACGTCTGCCTTCTGCCCCTGCCTTCTGCCTCTGGCAGAACAATGGAGCTGAGGCACAAAAAACAGATAGAGATGATGATAAAAAACATGTCCGAATATGCTGCAAGCGGCGAAATGCCTGAAGTCCTCTTCTGGGTGGGCTGTGCGGGTAGTTTCGACCAGCGTGCACAGAAGATAACCCGCGCTTTTACACAGATCCTGGATAAAGTGGGCATTAAGTTCGCAATACTGGGCAAAGAAGAAATGTGTACCGGCGACCCTGCCCGCAGGGCGGGCAATGAGTTCTTGTTCCAGATGATGGCTTATAACAATATACATACGCTCAATGGCTATGGTATTAAGAAGGTGGTGACCATATGCCCGCACTGCTTCAATATTTTTAAGAACGAATACCCCGCACTTGGTGGCAACTACGAGGTGATGCACCATACTACCTTCCTGCAGCAGCTTATCAATGATGGACGGGTGAAGCTGAAGGATGGCGGCGCTTTCAAGGGCAAAAAGATCACCTACCACGACAGCTGCTACCTGGGGCGCGGCAACAATATTTATGAAGCGCCCCGCGAAGTGCTACAGGCGTTTGACACCGAGCTTATAGAAATGAAGCGCTGCCGCAGCAACGGTATGTGCTGCGGTGCTGGTGGCGCGCAGATGTTCAAGGAAGAAGAGGCAGGTGCAACCCGCATCAATTTCGACAGGGCAGAACAGGCGCTGGAGACCGGTGCTACCATCATTGCTGCGAACTGCCCATTCTGCACCACCATGCTCACCGATGGTGTAAAGAACAAAGAGAAAGAGGACACTGTGAAAGTGATGGATATAGCGGAGATGGTGGCAATGTCCATGTGAAAATCCAAAAAATAGAAAAATCCAAAATCCAAAGCCGCTAAATAGCAATAAGGCTATAACCGTTAACAATGGATCATACTACTATTCTGGCATAATTTTGGATTAGAGTAAGCAGTTCCATTACGGAGTTCAATTTATGAAAGACAAGACATTAGTATTAGGCGCGTCGGAAAATCCGGAGAGATACAGTAACAAAGCCATCCTTAAACTTCAAAGCAAGGGTAGGGAAGTGTTAGCCATTGGCAAAGTAAAAGGCAATGTGAATGGGGTGGAGATAAACACGCAACAGGTACCATCCGAAGATATTGATACCGTTACGCTATATCTTAATCCACTTCATCAGAAGCCATACTACGACTATATAGTTTCTTTAAAACCGCGCCGCATCATTTTCAACCCCGGCGCTGAAAATGAGGAGTTGGAGCGCATTGCCGCGCAAGAAGGCATTGATGTGCTGGAGGCATGTACGCTGGTGATGCTCAGTACGGGTCAATATTGATTTACATTTTCTCCAACTTCACCACTTTCACTCCTACCGCGCCGGTTAATGTTACGTAATATATTCCCGGAGCAAGGCTGCTCACAATCACTTTCGTTTGCGATGCAGTTAGCGATTGTGTAAGCACCTGCTGGCCTAATACGTTTGTAAATGTTGCCGTAGCATAGCTGGTATTATCAGCGCTGATGGTTACTTCGTCGTTTGCAGGATTGGGGTAAATCGTAACAACTTGCTGTGCTGTCACAGGCGCAATTTTAGCGGGGGGAGTACTAATAATATTCTCCACGGTATCTGTTACCACAACCGGATTATCATCAAAGACAATGCCTGCATGATTAAAAATAGTAGTGCCATTTGGCAGGCCGCTCTTACTATTTACTGTAAATATCAGCATACCATCGCACTGGTTGTGATGGCTGCTGTCTAGTAAATTAATATGCGGAAAATCGAACTTAACGATCGTTTGGCCATTAAACCAGAGCGTTGTGGTATTCACATATGCGGATGCTGTAACAAACTTTAATGAATGTGCATCTACATTTGGCGACAGCGTATCATATACATTGATATTGAAGGCAGTATCGTTGCCGGTATTCTCAAAGCCTATCGTGTATTGTAGTTGTGTACCTGTGGTTATAGTGCCAGATGGCGTTACGGACATTTCATTGGGGTCCCACGGCCCTCTGCAAGTATCAATAATGACCATTGAATTATTAGCAGGATTGATATCTCCGGTTGTTGGAGTAACCGAGATGTCATAATGTAAGGTATCACCAATCACGAGATAAGCACCGGGCACAGTTAAATCGACACATATATATCCATGTGAATATATTGACAACGCAGGTAAAAGCCATGTTACTGTATTTCCAATTACAGAAAGTGGTGCCGGGTAAGAACTTGTAAAATTATACTTCGGGCTGAAATGCATGGTTACAGTTGCGTCTTGTGCAGGGCAAGAAAGATTATCAATTGAAATCGACAAACGTGCACGACTTGTCGTTGATCGGTGATATGAATATACGGCAAGATCAAAACCAGAAGAACTACTGCAAACATTACCCGTGTAGTTAACAAAGTGTTGACGCGAAGCAGCTGTCGTTACTGTATCATAATTTATGCTTCCTGCAGGTGTAGTTGTTACTAATCCATAAGCAGGCAGTTCTCTAAACCCATATATTGTTCCGGCAACAGCAGGCAAACACGTGTAAGAATATGCGTTACCTGATGAGGTATCTGTTATTACGCTTCCCGAATCAACAACATACGACATTGGTAAATATATTGGTACATCTGTTCCTGGAACAAAATGTCCTGCACCAGACAGATCATAATACGATATGTTTTGCATCCCATCACAAATAAAATGTTCGATGTATCCAGATACAGAATCAACGGGCACACCACTTTGATAAAGCACCTGTTTTACAGAATAGGTACCAGACATAAAATAATAGTCATAGTATATCGAATAGCAGCTTACATATCCATACCCTCCGCTATCCACCACTGGCTGAGTGCAATAAGTCCCGTCCCCGAAATAAGTCCTTACAGTCAACCCTGTGTCATATAAATTTGTAAAGAGCGAAAACACAGGGTTATTGCAGAAATACGCTGTGTCTCCGCTCCCAACTCCAAGATCGGTAAGCAGCACCGGAGCAAAAGATGCATCGAACTCTGCTCTCGTGGTATCCTGGTACCAGTTATGGGAGATAATGTGATATTGCGCGTTACTCCTGAAAGTAAAGGCACTCAATAATAGCATCAGGTAAAGTATCTTTTTCATAAAATATAATTTTATAATGTAAAAATAGCCAGTCTCGTGCAGAAAAAACTCAGTATAAATACTGATTTTTAAAAATCAGTATTTATACTGAGTGAGCCCTATTGGCGCGGGTTTGCGCCCATAAAAAACACAAGGCACATAAGGTATATCCCCTATGCGCCCTGTGGCAATTAAAACACACATCAAAAAAACTACATTTTCTCAAACTTCACGACCTTGGCACCGAGCTCCCCTCTCAGTGTAAGGTAATAGAGGCCTGCGGGTAATGTTTTTACATCTACTTTCTGGTTTGTACTATGCATCGCAGATGTACCAGGGTTTATTTGTTGCGTCATCATTAACTGGCCTATAGTGTTTGTGATCGTAAACGATGCGTAGGTGCCGTCTGTTTGTATGGTAAGCTCGTCACTTACCGGGTTAGGATACACAACGACCTTTATGTTGCTCATTATGGCTACAGATGTGGTTAGCGCTCCTATCTTGTTCTCCACGTTGTTGGTCATCACCACTGGGTTTACATCAAAGTAAATTCCAGCCCTGTTATCTATTGCAGTGCCGGTTGCAAGCGCTGTTTTTGCCTTTATGGTATAAGCAACCATGCCATCACACAGGCCATGATGCGAACTGTCGAGCAGGTTGATGTTGGGGAAATCGAATTTTACGATGTTGTGTCCGCCCGAAGTCAGGAATATCACATTTACCTGCGCTGTACTTGTTATCTCCTTAAAGGTGCTTATATCCAGGTTGTCCGACAGTGTGTCCATAATATGGATATTATGGGCTGTGTCGTTGCCGGTATTTTCAAAACCTATCGTGTACTGCAATGTAGTGCCGGCAGTAATGTTGCCACCAGGCGTTACAGATTTGTAATTCGGGTCGTGCGATAAACGGATGGTATCTACTTCCGTAAAGGTATTATTCGCTGTGTCGCAGTCGCCGGTAAAGGGAGTCAGGACAAACCTGGACTGCACGGTATCTCCCAGCGTCAGTGTACCTACAGGGCTAAATAGTGGCACAAAATAAGCCGTGGTGCTCTGGGACACTGAAGGTATATTTACCGTAAGGATATTTCCGGAGGCAGAAGCAGTTACGCCAGCAGTTGCATAAGCGAGCGATGCGTACGAATATTTGGGGCTGAACGTAAGAGTAAGAGTTGCGGCCACTGGTGTACATGAAGAGGATGTGACCCAGATATGGGAACCCGCACCGGTAACCCCGGGTGAAAACCAGCCGTAAACAGCATTATCGAGACATGCCGATGGATCGCAGGCAAAAGCCATCAGCTTGCCGGAAGGTGAGGCGAAACTTACCGTGTCATAAACAATGCCGCTCGCCGGGCAGGAAGGCATGTATCCGTGAGGATTGCCGATAACCTTGAATGTGTAAATAGTACCCACTGGCCCGTAGGCTATATAATCAATATACCATGTAGCACTAATAGTGTCCACCGGTACTCCTGCCGAGTCCACTTCCACGGTTGCAGCATCATTAATCAGCGCATCAGAGGCATCGAACAGGCAATTTGAATTCAGGTCATTGAACAAGTTCACATACATATCCTGGCACATAAGATAATTAACCGTAAAAGTTACTGAATCAACATCTGCTCCGCCAGAGATCAAAACTTCTTTTACGGTGTACACGCCCGATGCACCATAATAATGGGCGAAAGAAGCGTATCCGCTACCACCGCTGCCACTCAATGTATTGATATCAGAAGTGCCGTCACCATAAAAAGTTTCTATCGTTTGCCCAGAAATAAATCCGGAAACCCCCACGCTGAAACTGTCTATTGGATTGGAGCAATTTGTATATTCATAATGGGAAGTAATTGTTTGGGCGCCTGCTTTTCTCGCAGTCCCAAATGTTAGCGCAGCCAGTGCGCAAAGGCTTAGGTAAAGTGTTTTTTTCATAAACTTGTTTTTTGTGGTTAAGACAATAGTTCAATTATATTGACGATGGACCGAAGTAAAACGTGAGGAAAAAATAAGATTATTTTTTATTATTAATTGTCGGTTAATTTGTGGCTCGGGGGTATTAATTCCGATTACAAAAAAGACTTAATTCCAAATCCCGTAAATTCTATTAAATTTGCGCACTCCAAACAAAAGCACATGGCAGTTTTAGTAAATAAGGAATCAAGGGTTATCGTACAGGGTTTCACCGGCACGGAAGGTACTTTTCATGCTACGCAGATGATAGAATATGGTACCAACGTAGTAGGCGGTGTAACCCCGGCAAAGGGCGGCACGCAGCACCTGGACAAGCCAGTGTTCAATACCGTTAAAGACGCGGTGGACGGCACCGGTGCCGATGTATCTATCATTTTCGTTCCACCTGCTTTTGCTGGCGACGCGATCATGGAAGCTGCCGATGCGGGTATTAAAGTGATCATCTGCATTACGGAAGGCATACCTGTACAGGATATGGTAAAAGCCCGTGAATTCATAAAGGGCCGCAACTGCAGGCTTATAGGGCCTAATTGTCCTGGTGTGATTACCGCTGGCGAGGCTAAGGTGGGTATTATGCCCGGCTTCGTGTTCAAGCCAGGCCGCATAGGCATTGTATCCAAATCAGGTACGCTTACTTACGAGGCTGCCGACCAGGCCGTGAAAGCGGGCCTTGGCGTATCCACCGCTATAGGCATAGGCGGTGACCCGATCATTGGCACGACTACCAAAGAAGCGGTGGAACTGCTGATGAACGACTCGGAAACAGATGGCATCATTATGATAGGTGAGATAGGCGGTAATATGGAGGCAGAAGCTGCATACTGGCTAAAGAACAATATGACTAAACCTGTAGTCGGGTTCATTGCCGGCCAAACAGCACCGGCAGGCCGTCGTATGGGCCACGCTGGCGCCATAATAGGTGGTGCAGACGATACTGCTGCTGCAAAAATGAAGATCATGCGCGAGTGCGGCATACACGTGGTTGACAGCCCCGCAAACATCGGCAAAACAATGGCTGATGTGCTTGCAGTTACAGCCTAAAGGCAAACGCAAAAAAAAATCCAAAATCCAAAAACTATAGCGTCCCCGGCAAATGCCGGGGATTTTTGTTTTATAGTTGTATGATGATGAAAATAGGGTGTTCCGTAGAGACGTTGCAATGCGACGTCTCCACACGGGCAAGTTCACAGCGGTACAATCCGCTCCGTTTTGGATTTTGTTTTTTCCTTTTTTGCATTTATGCTGCGTGGTGGCATCATTATTGGGTAAGACCTTGAAAGACCATGGATTAACACCACCTTCACAGTTTTTGGACTCTATATTGGATATACTTAAACACACCACTAAATCAACATAAAAAATGAAAAAGACAATGAACCGATTAATGAGCGCCGCTCTATTGAGCTTATTGCTTATTGCTGGTAGCTGGCAAAAAGTACAGGCGCAGGATGTTACTGTTTCTTACCAGAGCTTTTATGACAATTTATCCCCTTATGGCCAGTGGGTCAGCGACCCTCAGTATGGCAACGTGTTTGTGTCTAATGAAGGCGGCGATTTCCGCCCTTACGGCAGCCGCGGCCACTGGGTAATGACCGATTATGGTAATACCTGGGTATCTGATGATCCATGGGGCTGGGCATGTTACCACTACGGCCGCTGGACATACGACTCCTACTATGGCTGGGTGTGGATACCCGGTTACGAATGGGCCCCAGCATGGGTGAGCTGGCGCTTTGGCGGAGGCTATTCCGGCTGGGCACCGCTGGGCCCCGGAGCTGGGCTCACTTACGACTGTCCTTCAAGCTGGTGGATATTTGTAGGCCCGCAATACATGTACGAACCTAACTGCATGCAGTACTGGAGGGGGCCTGATTATAATAACACCTATATCCACCAGACGACTATTGTGAATAATTATTATGTGGATAATGGAACCCATGTACGTTATAATTATGGGCCACGTGGTGAAGACATTCAACGTGTCACACACCAACCGGTGACTGTATATCATGTTTCTGCATCCGGCAGGCCTGGGGCACCCGGCATCAGCGGAAACAGGGTAAGCATATACCGCCCCGCGGTGAACAGAGCTACTGTGAGCACAGCCCGTCCGGCCAATGTAATGCCAGCACCAAGAGCTATAGGTGCCCCGCAAAACCATACTAATATAACCGCAAACAAACAACCTGCTTTCAGGCAGCAGGTGCAACAAGCAGCAGGCAGGCCACAGGGGCAGCCGCAGCAAACGGGAGGCAGGCCACAGGGGCAGCCGCAGCAAACGGGAGGCAGGCCGCAAGGACAGCCGCAGCAAAGGCCCCAACCAGCACCACAACCGCAACAACGCCCGCAACCGCAGCAAAGGCCCCAACCAGCACCACAACCACAACAACGCCCTCAACCGCAACAAAGGCCGCAACCTGCCCAGCCGCCGCAACAACGTCAGCAACCGCAACAAAGGCCACAACCACAACAGCCGCCGCAGCAACGTCCGCAGCCGCAGCAAAGACCGGAGCCTCAACAGCGTCCACAGCCAATGCAGCAGCCACAGCACAATGAACCACCCCGTGAGGCACCGCGTGAAGAGCCCCATGAAGGAGGCAGAAGATAAAAACGAGCAATTGTAATAAGGTCAAAACCCCGCAACGGTGTGGGGTTTTGATTTTTTTTGAAATTTTGGAATTTGTTTTTTGAAACCTGGTATCTATAACTTCCGGATTAATAAAATGCTTCTTCGAAGTGAATGATCTCTTTCGCCGTATCTCCATCGGCGTCCACTAAAATGCTGACGATGTCGAACCGGATGAAAAGATATTGAGGGTTTTCACTGATAAATGCCTCGGCTGCGCTCTTTATAAACCTTTGTTTACTGCGGTTTACCGCCTCTTCAGGGAAGCCAAAATCGTAATTGGTACGGGTCTTTATTTCCACGATCACTGCCATGTCGTCTTTCAAAGCAATGATATCAATCTCCTTTTTGCCGCTCCTCCAGTTACGATGAAGTATAATATAACCTTTATTTAGCAAAAAGTTAGCGGCGATTTGTTCGCCCTTTATCCCAATTTTATTATGTTTGGACACTTAAATGATCAATATCAGATGAAAAAACTGGTCCTGGACTTCCCGATACAATTACAAGAAGCTATAATAATAGGAAAAAATTACCGATTCATAACGGCCGCCGGTGAATTTAATAATGTAGTGGTCACCGGCCTTGGTGGCAGCGGTATAGGAGGCTCTATAGTTCAGAACTATGTTTTCGATAAGATGAAAATACCCTTTATCGTTAATAAAGATTATTTTCTCCCTACGTTTGTAAATAAAAAGTCGCTGGTTATAGTATGCTCTTATTCCGGTAATACGGAAGAGACACTTGCCGCGCTTTACCAGGCGCAAAAGGCGAAAGCAACTATTGTATGCATTACTTCCGGCGGCAAAGTTGCTGAGTTTGCCAATAAGAAGAACATCGACTGCATTCTGGTACCGGCAGGTATGCCGCCGCGCTCGTGCATAGGCTATTCACTTGTGCAGATATTGTACGTGCTTGCACATTACGGCCAGATCGAAAATAAATTTGAGGCGGAAATAAAAAGAGCCATCAAAGCGATGACAGAGGGCGAAAAAGAAACGCAGAAAAAAGCTGCAGTTATCGCAAAAAAAGTATTCGGTAAACTGCCTATCATTTACTCTGCCAGCCATTTCGAGGGTGTGGCGGTACGTTTCAGGCAACAGCTTAATGAGAACAGCAAGCTGCTGTGCTGGCATGGAGCAATACCTGAAATGAACCATAACGAACTGGTGGGCTGGAGAGATGATGCCAAAGACAAGGCAGTGCTGATACTGCGCACCAAGGAGGACTACGAGCGCGTGCAGACAAGAATGGAGATCAATAAAAAAGTGTTTAAAAAATACACTTCCACCATCGTAGAAATATATGCCGAGGGCAAGAGCTACTGGGAGCAGGTTTTTTACTTCATTCATCTTACGGACTGGGTTTCTGTAATACTTGCGGATCTGCGTGGGGTGGACGCAACCGAGGTAAAGGTGATCGACTTCCTGAAAAAATCGCTTTCAAAAATATAGTCAATTGATAGAATAAATTGACTCCCGGCCCGTGCATCAGGCTGGGAGTTTTTTATTGCCATACTTTTCCACATTTGCACATTTGTAAATAATTAAGCAATTATCCGCTTGAGCCATTGCTCAATTAAACCTACATTTGCAGAATTTGTTTTTTTCATGGCGCAAACTAATACTCAATCCCCTGCATGGTTATTGCTGCAGGATGGTACCCTCTTTAAAGGGACCTCTTTTGGAGCGAAAGGCACCGCTGGCGGCGAAATATGCTTTAATACAGGCATGACGGGCTACCAGGAGGTTTTTACAGATCCGTCCTACACGGGCCAGGTGCTGATAATGAACACGGCCTATATAGGCAACTATGGGGTAAAGAACGATGATGTAGAAAGTGATTCGATAAAGATAAGCGGGCTCATTTGTAAAAATGTTTCCAAGCGCTATTCACGCATGGTGGCCAATGACAGCCTCGAAAATTACCTGTTGAGCAATAACCTTGTGGCTATATGCGATGTGGACACCCGCGCGCTGGTGCAGCATATACGCAGCAAGGGCGCTATGAACTGCATTATATCTACCGAACTTACTGATGAGAAGAGCCTGGCAGATGCACTGGCAAAGGTGCCGGACATGGCCGGGCTTGAGTTGTCGTCGCAGGTGTCTGCAAAGGAAGCATATACACTTGGCAATCCGGATGCCGCTATCAGGATCGCGGTAATGGATTACGGTGTAAAGATCAAGATATTGCAGTGCATGACCGACAGGGGGGCATACCTTAAAGTTTTTCCGGCAAAGACGGGTATTGAAGAATTGAAAAAGTTCGATCCGCATGGATACTTTATATCCAATGGCCCCGGCGACCCGGCTTCTATGGACTATGCGGTGAATACTGTGAAGGATATACTGGCTACCAACAAACCCTTCTTTGGGATATGCCTTGGGCACCAGTTACTGGCACGTGCGAATAACATACCAACATTTAAAATGCATCACGGGCATCGCGGGCTGAACCACCCGGTGAAAAACCTTATTACCGGAAAAGCAGAGATCACAACACAGAACCACGGTTTTGGCGTGGATCCTGAGGCGGTGGGAAAAGCAGATAATATAGAGATAACACATGTGAACCTGAATGATGGCTCGATAGAAGGGATAAGGATGAAGAACAAGCCGGCTTTCTCGGTGCAATACCACCCTGAAGCCACTCCCGGCCCGCATGACAGCAGGTATTTGTTCGACCAGTTTTTGGAGATGATAAACCCATAATCCCGCGTGCGGGACTTTGCTCGTGAATATATTTTCAGCAGGCAAAAGCTGAGTCAGCTCTTATAAAAAATACGCTACAGCTTTAGACTTTCTACTTTAGACTAAAAGAAATGAAACAGGAAAAAATTCTCATCATAGGGGCGGGCGGGCAGATAGGCGTAGAGCTTACCCTGGCTTTGCGCAAAGTATATGGCAATGATAATGTTATTGCTACTGATATAAAAGAAGCGCACCCGTTACTGAAAGATAACGGCCCATATGAACACCTGAACGCGATGGATGCTGCCGCTACTCATGCGCTTGTAAAGAAGGAGGGAATTACCCAAATATACCTGCTGGCAGCCCTGCTTTCTGCTACTGGTGAGAAAGACCCGCACAAGGCATGGGCGATAAATATGCAGAGCCTGCTGCAGACGTTGGAGCTTGGAGTGCAGGAAAAGCTCACTAAAATATACTGGCCCAGCTCTATAGCTGTTTTCGGGCCTACAACACCGCATGAACAGACACCGCAGCAAACGGTGATAGAGCCACGTACAGTATATGGCGTGAGCAAGTACGCAGGCGAGCTTTGGTGCCAATACTATAACCAACGCTGGGGGCTGGATGTGCGCAGCATACGCTATCCCGGCCTTATAAGCTGGAAATCAGAGCCAGGAGGCGGCACTACTGACTATGCAGTAGAGATATACCACGAAGCGCTGAAGAACAAAAAATATACCTGCTTTCTAGCTGAGAACACTTACCTGCCCATGATGTACATGGACGATGCTATCCGTGCCACCATAGAGCTGATGGAAGCCCCTGCAGAGCAGATGAAAACACGTATGGCCTACAATATCTCCGCAATGAGCTTTTCGCCAAAAGAGATAGCGGCGTCAATACAAAAACACATCCCTGAATTCAGCATTGACTATAAGCCAGACTTTCGCCAAGCCATAGCCGATGGCTGGCCCAAAAGCATTGACGACAGTACAGCACGTAACCATTGGGGCTGGAAAAACGAATTTGACCTGGATAAAATGACGGCGGATATGTTGGGGCATTTAAAGGAAAAGATGCCATAAAATGCACATAGATGGCTGCTCACGTTAATTAAAGTGAATAATGCGTCTTCAAATTAGTTTATCCCCGACATTTGCTCTATAAAAGTTCAGCAAATGAAGCGGTCAGATAAGGTTATCCTTGGTACTCTTTTTTTCGCTGCCGTATCTGCTGCGGCCAAAGGACAAGATATGCAGAACTCCCGCGATAGTTCGGGCCATCATAGTTTTACGGCTACCTCTCCCCATGCTCATGGTGGGTTCTTCAGTTTTTTACGGCGTCATCATAATTACAGTTCCGGCAA
Organism: uncultured Bacteroidota bacterium; assembly: GCA_903887415.1. Classification (GTDB taxonomy): domain Bacteria; phylum Bacteroidota; class Bacteroidia; order Chitinophagales; family Chitinophagaceae; genus Nemorincola. The sequence continues at coordinate 29,920 of CAISPO010000059.1, forward strand.
TCAATCGCATATGCCGCGCACAGGCGGCTTTGGTAATACAGTGCGCAGCGCATCATCCTAGGCTGGGTGCAGCATCTTCTTTGTGAATTAGTAGTTCCTTTAGAATTTCCCTATTTTGGCCCGATCAAGGTTGATATTGATTAACAAATCATATCTTTCCCTTGTCAGTGCTCTTACGTTCATACGTTATACACGCACTAATTTTTAGTACAAAATATAAACAATTTTTATGTTTTTTTGTTTGTAAAACAGCGTACTATATTTCTCCTCAATTTAAATTACATTAATACGGAATAATTTAATAACTTACTAACACAAAAATCGGGCAATGGCTTTTTAGAATACGAACTTTAGAACCTGGGCACTATGGAAAAACTGAATTTGCTGATACTTGAAGACATGATGACGGATGCGGAACTGATCATCCTCACATTGCAGCGCTCAGGAATGGATTTTGGTTATACGATAACAAACGATGGTGCAAGTTTTATAAATGCAATTGAACAGCAGAAATTTGACGCCATACTTGCCGATAACTCCCTGCCGCAATTCAGCGGTGTAGAAGCATTAAGAATAATAAATGAGCGTAAGATCATCACTCCTTTTATTTTAGTTACCGGTTCAATATCAGAGGAATACGCCGTTAGTATTATGAAGGAGGGCGCTTGCGACTATATCCTGAAAGATCGCCTGCAGCGGCTGCCGAACGCCGTGCTTAGCGCCATACATAAATATCATATTGAGGAGGAAAGAAAGAAGTTCCTGGATGAAGTAATTGCAAATGAAGCGCTGCTGAAAGAGGCAGAACAGCTTGCCCATTTCGGAAGCTGGGAGCGGGACCTGGTAAGCAATACGGAGCGCTGGTCTGATGAGCAATTCCGTATCCTGGGGTATATGCCTGGAGAGATCGAACCATCAATGGACAGCTTCCTGAAGCTGGTGCACCATGATGACCGTGAGCTGATAAGGCAAACTATTGACCATACGATAAAGCATCGCGACCGGCAAAAATATTCCTGCAGGATAGTAAGCAAGGATGGGACATCAAAGCACATATACGCAGAGATGGCTGTAGCACGGGATGCAGATAAGAATGTACTTCGTATAAATGGATTTATCAGGGATGTATCAGAAACAGTACACGCTACAAAATCACTTCAAAAGTCGGAGGCAAACTTGCGCGCAGTATTTGATAATACCGATACTGCTTATGTATTGTTTGACGCCGATCTGAAGACTTTATCGTTTAACCAGCTTGCTTACAGAATATCTGCTGAAATACTGGAGAAACCGCTGGCTGATGGCAATAAAGCAATAGAATATTTCAGTGAGGAATCCAGGCCGGTGATAAGAAAGTACCTGCAAAATGTACTGCGGGGCTCGAGTATCAGCTACGAAATGAATTTTCCCCAGCCCGATGCATATGGTAAGTGGTTCAATATCAATTACTACCCGGTATGGAATAATGACAAACAGGTGCTGGGCGTGATCATGGCGATAACTGAGATAACAGCAAAAAAAGTAGCTGAGTTGCAGGAGAAAAAGATAACAGCAGAACTCATGCAGCGCAATCAGGACCTGGAGCAATTTGCCTACATCATATCTCACAATCTGCGCTCGCCGGTTGCCAATATCATTGGCATTACGGATGCTCTTATAGAAGGTAACCTGGACGATGACGACCGGCAGACATTTATGGATGGGCTGACTGTGTCCGTTAAAAAGCTGGATGATACAATAATTGACCTCAACGATATATTACAGGTAAAAAATGTGGTGGTAGGCCATAAAGAGAAGGTGCAATTCTCACAAATAGTAGATGATATGAAATTCAGTATCGGCGGCCTCCTGGATGATACGGGCGTTATGATCAACAGTGATTTCTCGGAGGTAGATGAAGTTTCGACTTTTAAAAGCTACATGCTCAGTATATTTTACAACCTTATCTCGAACAGCATTAAATACAAGCAATCTGGCCTGGCACCGGTGATAGACATTAAAAGCCGGAAACATGCCGATAAGATAGAGCTTTCATTTAAAGACAACAGCATTGGGATGGACCTGGAAACCAAAAGCGAGCAGATCTTCGGCCTGTATAAGCGCTTTCATCCGCAAATTGCCGAAGGCAAGGGCATGGGCTTGTTCATGGTAAAAACACAGGTAGAAACGCTGGGCGGTAAGATAAGTGTGCAAAGCAAGGTAAATGAAGGCACTGAGTTTAAAATCGAATTTGATATTAAGTCTTTTGCCAATTGATCCTGCACGAAGGCAGCATGATTTTTGCCCCTAAAAAAGATAGTTTATTTTAGAGAATTATTCGCCATCAGTTTATTCTTGCATAAACAGATCATTTCAACCCGATTAGCCAGGATGGAAAGTATTAATGAGCAGTTTATAAAAATATTTGAATCCTCGCCGGACCTGTATCTTTTGTTGTCTCCCGGCCTGGTGATCGTTAGCGCCAGCGATGCGTATCTTAAAGCAACGCTTACTAAAAGACAGCACATTACCGGGCATAAGCTATTCGATATATTTCCGGACAATCCCCAAGACCCTAATGCCGACGGTGTATCTAACCTTGGCACGTCGCTGGCATACGTGTTGCAACACAAGGCCCCACACTCCATGCGTGTTCAGAAATATGACATACCAACGCCGGGAGGCGCGTTTGAAGAAAGGTTCTGGAAGCCACTTAATAGCCCGGTACTCGATGAGCGGGGCGAGGTTATTTATATCATTCACAAAGTAGAGGATGTAACCGGGCAGGAACTTGCAAAGAGAGAAGTGGAGCAGCAGCAAAAAGAGACGCAAGATCTAAAGGCAGCCGAAAAAGTCCATATCGAAAACTTAAAGGAGAGTGAAGCCCGTTTTTTTAAGATATTCAATCTGAGCCCTGTTGCCACACTTATGGCTGAAGCGCCTACCGGAAAATTGATACACATAAATAAGGCTTTTGAAAAGTTGTTTGGCATAAACAGTGAAGCCGCAGTGGGCAAGACGTTAACCGAATTAAAGATCAACGATGAAGCAAAACGGGAGGAAATGAGAAGGCAGATTGCCGCTAATGGCAACCGGTTGAATGAGTTTGAGCTGGATATCCCTGTAGGCAGTGGCGAAATCAAAAATATGCTCTTGTCTCTTGAAGCAATAGAACTGGATAATAAGCCTTGTTTCCTGGTAACAATGGTCGATATCAGCCAGCGGAAACAAATGGAAAATTCTTTGAATAAGGCCAATCATTTCCTGGACACTATTCTTGAAAACATTCCGGATATGGTTTTTGTAAAAGATGCAAAAGACCTGAGGTTTGTTCGTTTTAATAAGGCAGGGGAGCGATTGCTTGGTTTTTCAAGCGAAGACCTCATTGGCAAGAATGACTATGATTTCTTTCCCAGGGAGCAGGCCGACTTCTTTATTGCCAAGGATAGGGCAGTGCTGGATGAAAAACAACTGCTGATAATAGACGAGGAGCCTATACAAACAAAAAATGGGGATAGATGGCTGCATACCAAAAAGATCCCGATTGTTGAGAATGGCAACCCGATATACCTGGTAGGCATATCGGCAGATATTACTGAACAAAAAAAACACCAGGATGCTATCCTGCAGCTCAATAAAGAACTGGAATCGTTTTCCTACTCCGTATCGCATGATCTGCGGACACCTTTAAGGGCAATTACCGGCTACGCGCAGATACTTGAAGAAGATTATTCGAAGGTTATAAACGATGAGGGGCGAAGGTTGCTGAAGATAATCAGTGGCAATGCCGAGAAAATGGGAATGCTCATAGACGACCTTCTGCGTTTCTCCCGTCTTGGAAAAAAAGAGCTGCAGAAGAAAGAGACGGATATGGCGGCTCTTACAGAGGCGTCCATCAGTGATATCATCAGGGGAAAGGCATATAATGCAGACATACAAACAGATATTAAACATCGCATATACTCCGACGAAAGCCTTATGAAACTCGTGCTGATCAATCTAATCGGTAATGCGTTGAAATATTCATCGAAAAAGGAAAAACCTGTAGTAAATATCTGGTCGGAGGAGAAAGGAGACGACATCGTTTTTTCGGTGAAAGACAATGGGGTGGGTTTTGACATGCGTTATGTGAACAAGTTATTTGGTGTTTTTCAGCGGCTGCATTCCGTTGAAGAATTTGAGGGCACAGGGGTAGGGCTGGCTATTGTGCAACGTATTATTACCAAACATGGGGGAAAGGTTTGGGGGAAAGGTGTAGTCAATGAAGGTGCCACTTTATTTTTTTCGATTCCAAAAAACTCGCCTGCCGGACAGGCAGTGTAAAAAAACTAGCTATGGAAATACTGGATATAGAAATTCTTCTTGTAGAAGACAATCCGAATGACGCGGAGCTTACGATTCGCGCACTAAAGAAAAACAACCTCGTCAATAAAGTCGTTCATCTGAAAGACGGAGCAGAGGCGCTTGATTTTATTTTTTGCGAGGGCGCATACCAGGGCGAGAAACGAAGCATACATCCCAGGGTGATATTGCTGGACCTCAAAATGCCCAAGGTAAATGGAATTGAGGTGTTGAAACGCCTAAAGTCCGATCCGTCAACAAAACATATTCCGGTTGTGGTGCTGACCTCTTCCAATGAAAACCCAGATGTGGCTACCTGCTATGCGCTTGGTGTAAACAGTTATATTGTGAAGCCGGTAGGCTTTGATAATTTTACCCGTGCTGTGGCACAGCTAGGCTTCTATTGGATGCTGCTCAACCAGCCCCTGTAATTTGATCGTAGCCTGCTTAACCGAAGGAAAGGCGTTGAAAATAGTTGTATCAGGGGTTTGCAGTAGTGGCATCTTCCGCGGACGGGGCATCATCCGGGGCATTCGCGAGGTCCCTGTCTATATTGTATAGTGCATCGCCGCTGGCTTTATCACCACCTGCGATCCTGATCTTAGACATAAGGCTCAGTGCGAGTGATTCTTCCTCTATCTGCTCTTTTACGAACCACTGCATGAAATTCCATGTTGCCCAGTCTTTTTCTTCGAGGCTTAGGTCCACCAGGTTGTAGATCTCTTTGGTGTTTTCCACTTCAGACGCAAACACTTTTTCAAAGCAGTTATTCAGGCTGGCAGGGTCTGCATCGGGGGCGGGGATAGCGATTACAGTAACCTTGCCGTTTCGCTGTAGTATATACTCCACTATTTTCATCATGTGGTTTCGCTCCTCGCCGGAATGGCGAAACAAAAAATTAGCTACACCGTCAAACCCTTTATCTGCGGCCCAGGCGGCATATGAAAGATATACCTGCGCGGCATGTGCTTCCTTGGTCATTTGCGCGTTAAGCGCTTTTTCTATAGTTTTTGAAAGTCGTGATGTGTCCATGATAAACATACGCACTTAAAAAATGTGCCATGAGCGACACAAAAAGAAATGTTTTTTAAAAAAATAAATTAGTGGCGTATAAACGCGGCATATTTTTGTGCAGAATCAACCTGGCCAGAAGCCATGAATGCCCTTGCAATATTCTCATATACAGCGGCGTTGCTTCTGCCGCTTGCAATAGCTTTTCTGAAATATACGATGGAAGAATCGTATTGCTTCATGAATATATAGCACGTACCCATATTGCCGTAAATTTCGCTATAATTAGGCTTTATTGCCAGTATTTTATGGCATAACTCTAATGCATCGGCGTACCTGCCCTTGTTGAAAAAAACTGCCGCTAGCGTGTTGTAAGGTGCCAGTTCTTCCGGTTTCAGCGCTATAGCTTTTTTATCATGCACTTCGGCTGAATCATACTGCTGCAGAAAGATAAAGGCATTCGCGATGTTTGCATGCGCCAGTGAATAGTTTGGGAATATGGCGAGGGATTTTTCCAGGTTATTTACCGCCTCTGTTGCTATTTGTTTTTTTGCACCAGGGTCTTGTTCTTTTTGAAGCTCGTTGGTAAATAGCTCATTTCCCAGGTAGTTATATAACCTGGCATCAGTAGCCGACTTTTTTACATCTTCTTCATATAGTGTATAGTCATCTGCCCAGTCTGCATTTCGCGATATCGTCATAAAAATAAGTATCGCAGCAACCAGGAGGAGGGCACCGGCGGCTACTTTGTGTTTTAGGACGGACTGAACAGAAATGTTGAACCTGGCTAAAAGTTTTTCTAAAGAAAAAGCGATGACAATGCAAAACCCGGCTGAAGCAAAAAAAATAAACCGCTCTGCCATTACGGCGCCTAATAAAAAAGCAATATTAGAGAACAGGGATATGGTTATTAAATAAGGTAACTATACCCACTTACACGCAATGAAATAAAAAAATATTCTATTTGTTCTTTGAATTAGTTTTGGATGGGCTTACCTTGTCTTTCTTCTTAGCATCCTTAATAACTACGCTTATGAAATCCATGAAGTCACCTTTGACCTGCAAAGGTTTATCGTAATGACCTCTTTGCTTCGCCTCATCTTCTGGTGCTGAATTACTTTGCACATGCTTCTTATTCTTGTCAGACATACTACAAAAATACCGATTATTGATGCAATAAAAAAGCTAACCCAATAACGGGTTAGCTTCAATAAAACTTATCGACAATATTGAGCGAGATATTTTAATTTGGTATTATTCCATGCTTAATGTAATTGTCCATTGCTAGCGCAAATTCAGTTATTACCAACACTAGATTGGGATAATCTTTTCTCACTATTAATTCAGTTGATGTTCTAAACCTGTTTTGAAAATATATTTTCAGGTTCGGGTCTAAATATTGATTACCCGTCTTTCTTTGCAGCAAATACAACACATCATTTGTGGCACCATTAATATCTTCATCGGCTATTTTTGGAACAACGTTATCAATAAAATTGGTTATGTCAGGATTAACTTTTGCCGCAATTAATGCAATATCTGCAAGAGCAGTATAAGTGCTTGCATTAGCCTTGAAATCCTGCAAAATCTGTTGTCTGTTTTGCGCATAAATGGTGTTAGGAATGGGAGAAGATGGCAAGCATGTACAAGCCGATGAGACGTATGTAGGCGGCAAGAATAAGAACAGGCATAAGGATAAAAAAATAGAAGGCTCACAGGGACGTAGCGCAGCCGATAAAACACCTGTTGTTGGATTGATAGAGAAAGGCGGGCGTGTTATGACGTTTGTTACTCAAGATACAAGCGCAGAAACACTAACGCAGATTATAGACAACAACGTAGTGGATGGCGCAACTATAGTTACCGATGCCTACAAGTCATATGCCACTATCGGCAATGCTTACAACCACATCACCGTGAAGCATCAGGAAGGTGGATATATCACCGAGCGTAACGGTAACAAATTCCATACACAGAACATTGAGAATTTTTGGTCGCAATTAAAACGTGGGTACATCGGCATCTACCACTACATGTCACCTCAACACCTACACCGCTACTGCAATGAATTTGCAACCCGCTACAACCTTCGTGATGTCACCAACATTGACCGATTCCTTTACCTGCTTCGCAATGCAGATGTACCAAAAGTCACTTACAGGAAATTAACTCCAAATATTCCTAAGTTTCTGAAAAGACCGCAATAAAAGAAAGGCTACCAATTAAAGGTAGCCTTCTGCTTTTCGATTATTAAAACTGTCTATGTCCTAATGCTAAAGCAATAGCTTCTAAGGCAGTTGGCGTTGAATCGTTGGCGGTTATTACATAGGCAGTCCTAAATAATTGGTTGCTTTCTGCTTTTAATGCTAGGTTCAATGATTCGTAATCAGTTAAAGACGGATAATCTTCTTTTAAATCAGCAGCAAGGTCTTTTACCGCTTTTGAAATGAATGGTTCGTATTTCATAATATGTGGGGTTTTGATAAAGGTATTCTTTTATCGGCACACTAAACATTCAACTTTTTTTATATTTTCGTGTAAGTGGGTATAGTTACCTTAAATAAAGTAAAATGCCGAACGCAAGGAGGTCCTTTTTGTGTTTTATTAATCTGAATATTCCAAAAAACATCAGAAAAAGATATATAGCTAATGAAGCCCAAACACCAAAGTCAGTAAAACTGGCAAAAGCTATACTACTGAATGCGTAATCGCACAGCAACGGATAGGGGAGAAACAATAGCTTTAAATACTTGCCCATTATCAATATCTCCGTCGCCAGCCGGGAAGATGCGGAGGGCGGATTCACAAGTATATTTTCTATAAACTCAGTATGCATGGGGCCTGCGTAATTAGCCTTTAATACATAAGAGCGAATGATAAGATACACCAGCGCGCTAACAACCGATGCGGAAGTGATGAACAAACTACGTTGTTTATGGTCGTTCTTGTAAAAGAAGAAAATCAACGGAATCAAAGCAAGGAATGTAATCGACGTTTCTTTTGACAGCAAGGATAGGAAATAATATAGGGTTGCTGACAATATTAAATGTCTTTTGCCTGTCTCCGCATATTTTACGAAACCCAATAGAGACAGAAAACCAAACAGAAAGCATAATAACTCAACACGGCTTTTGATATTGGCTACAACTTCAGTGTGGATAGGGTGTATCGCAAACAGTAAGGCCGCAATAAATACAATTATTGTTCTTTTTTTGTCGAATAACTGATCTAAAAAAAGAAAGAGTAACACAACGCATATTACAAACGCAACGATGTTGATGAAATGACCTTCCGCCGGGGCCGATCCAAAGATCTGGTATTCTGTAGCAAACATAGCGAGCGACAGGGGGCGGTATAAATTATCAGGGTTGGTGGAATAACCAAGGTGGTACGGGGTAGATAGAATTTCCGGAATGGCCGATATTCCGCTGGTAACTAAGTTGTTTTTCGTAATTGCAGCGGCATCGTCCAGCACATACCCGTTTTGTAAAGTATTGGCATAAATCAAAAAAGAGATCACTGCAAGCAGGAATGATAGTCTCGTACTGAGGGCGAATTTTTTTCCTTTCCCTGCAGTTTGGCTTTTTGTTGTATTTATGTTAGCCTTCCCGGTCGCAGGTTTTAAGACCATCTTTTTATTTATTCTGTCTGCCATCAGTAGGAGGTAAAGTGTATTACTAAAAAATTAAGCGGGGTGCCTGATCTTGCAGATGTGGAATTTAGGATCGTTGACAAATATAAATAAGTAAAGTTAAAATTCGCCTACTTCATTTTTCCTATAGTAAATTGCATGGTAAATCTAAAAAATGATCCTTCAGCAGCCGCTTACCGATAACTTAGAATTGCTTGCCCGGCAGGTGGTGGAAGGTTTTATACTTGGCCTTCATAAAAGCCCTTTTCATGGTTTTTCAGTAGAGTTTGCGGAGCACAGGTTGTATAACCAGGGCGACCCGCTGCGGCACATAGACTGGCGGGTATATGGCCGCACAGATAAGTTGTTCATAAAGCGCTTTGAAGAGGAGACTAATCTCCGGTGCTGCCTTGTTCTGGATACTTCCTCATCCATGCAGTTTCCAAAGGACACGAAGAAGATAAATAAACTGCAGTTTTCATGCGTGGCGGCTGCCAGTTTGCTCCAGTTACTGAAACGCCAATTGGATGCCGGGTCGCTGGCCTTATTTGACGACAAGGTCAATTACCTTTCCGAATGCCGCTCATCTCCCAGCCATTTCCGTATGCTTATGAATGAGCTGCAGCGGACCCTGAATCTATCTACCGAAAATAAAGTGACCAATGCCGCAGGTGCGCTGCACCTGGTGGCAGAGCAAATGCACAAACGATCACTGATCATCATTTTTAGTGATATGATGGATGATGCGGATAATATTGAGGATGTATTTGCCGCATTGCAGCACCTTAGGTACAATAAGCACGAGGTTATTCTTTTCCATGTAATGGATGGGGCTATGGAAATGGATTTTGAATTTGAGAACCGGCCTTATGAGTTTGTAGATATGGAAAGTGGCGAACGTATCAAACTACAGCCACAACAGATAAAAGAGCAATATATTAGTAAAATGCGTCATTTTCAGGAAATGGTAGAAAACCGCTGCCATCAATACCAGATAGATAGGGTAGCAGTTGACCTCTCCAAACCTGTGGAAGAAGTACTGCATGCTTTTTTAATAAAGCGTAACAAATTGATGTAATCACAAGTTTTTTTTGCTACCTTTGCAACCCCGTTTAGAAATTGGAGTTTGTAATTGGGAATTTGTAATTGGGATTAATTTGTTAATCGCAGTGAATGCCTGGTGGTGGAGCAATCCGAATTCCAAATTACTAATCCCTAATTCCAAATTATGAAGCATAACCGGGAATATGAAATAGCCTGGCAGGGATTAAAACCCGGACCGCATACCTACGTGTACGATATTGATGATCGTTTCATGGAGGCACATGAGGTTGACGAAAGTTTTAGCAACTGGGATGCGCGTATCACAATGATCTTTGACAAGCATGAAAGTTTTTTCATGTGCCATTTTGATGTCGATGGGAATGTTACTGTGCCATGCGATCGTTGCGGCGATGACTTTAAGCTGAGGTTATGGGACGAGTTTAACCTGGTCATAAAGCTGATAGGTGACGATGGCGGAGATATAGAGGACGAAGACGATGTTGTATTTATTCCGCGAAGCGAAACGGTGATTGATATAAGTAACTGGTTGTATGAGTTTGCAATGCTTAGTGTACCTTTGCAGCACATACATCAGGATGATGAAAAGGGCAGATCCGGATGCAACCCGGCTGCGTTGAATTTGCTGGATAAGCTGTCAGAGCCGCCGGAGCCAAATGCGAACCCACTCTGGAAAGGGCTGGAAACACTGAAAGAAATTGACGGCGAAAAGCCGAAGAAAAAGAAACTGTAGATTGTGATTAGTTTATAGTTAGCTTAAGTTCCGTAATTAATTGTAAATCAAATAAATAAAGTAAAATGCCTAATCCTAAAAGACGACACTCACAGCAGAGAGGCGCAAAACGTCGGACGCACTACAAGGCAGAAGCGGAAACATGGAGCATTGACAGCGTAACCGGCGAAAGCCATCTGCGCCACCGTGCCCATTGGGTAGAAGGAAAGCTCTACTATCGTGGCAAAGTAGTGGTTGACAAAGCTCCGGCAGCAGCTACTGAGGGTGAAAAAAATCAATAACTTATTATTTTCAGTTAATGAAGATAGGGCTTGACATTATGGGCGGGGACTATGCCCCCGCCGAACCCGTAAAAGGTGTGCAATCATATTTTGAGCAGGTACCTGATTCGTCAGTGCACCTGGTGCTCATAGGTGATGCAACTGCCGCAGCCCCATACCTTTCGTTATTGGATGCGTATCATCACCGCTTCACCTTTATTGAGGCAGCGGAGGTGATAGGTATGCACGAGCATCCCACCAAGGCCCTGAAAGAGAAACCAAACTCCAGCATTGCCGTTGGGTTTGGCTTACTGATGAAGGGCAAGATAGATGCATTTATCAGTGCTGGTAACACCGGGGCTATGATGGTGGGCGCTATGTACACGGTCAAGGCTATAGAGGGCATACTTCGCCCTACTATAGCTACTCCTATGCCTCGCACCGATGGCAAGTATAACTTCCTCCTCGACTCCGGTATCAATGCCGACTGTAAGCCGGAACACCTGGTACAGTTTGCCGAAATGGGCTCGCTCTATTCGCAGTATGTGCTGGGCGTTGAAAAACCACGTGTTGGCTTGCTGAACCTGGGCGAAGAAGAAGGCAAGGGAAACATTCTTTGCCAGGCTACTTATCCTTTGCTGAAAGAAAACACTAACATTAACTTCATTGGCAATGTGGAGGGCAGGGATGTCTTCATCAACAAAGCCGAAGTGCTGGTTTGTGAGGGTTTTGTAGGCAATGTGCTGCTGAAAATGGCAGAATCTATCTACGATATCTTTAAAGTGCAGAAAGGTTTTAACGACCCTTTCCTCGATGATTTCAATTTTGAGAAATACGGTGGTACCCCGATCCTCGGTATCAACGCCCCTGTGATCATCAGCCATGGTATAGCCCACGCTTATGCCTTCCGGAATATGATTGATGCGGCGGAGAAGATAGTGAGCTCCAATCTCATAGGTATTCTTAAGGAGCAATTCAAGCAGGCGGCGGTATAATTCGTAATTCAGTTCACTATGCAGCGTATCTATTGTATCAGCGGCATGGGAGCGGATGAACGCATCTTTACAAAACTCACCATCCCCGGTTATGAGCTTGTTCCGGTAAAGTGGGCCGCTTACGATAAAAGCGATACACTCACCAGCTACGCACGAAAACTCATCAAACAAATACCGGAAGATAAGCCCATATTAATGGGTTTGTCGTTGGGAGGTATGCTCTCGGTAGAAGTGGGTAAGATAATTCCTGCCAAAAGGATATTTCTTGTGTCGAGTGCCAAAACCACGAAGGAGTTGCCTGCGATAGGGCAGAAATCATTTTTAAAAAGCGTTATCCAAAAGCTGCCCTCTGGCATGTTCGGTCACGCCGGGTTGATGAACACAAAGATGATAGGCGCGGAAAGTGATGAAGACCGGAAACTGCTTGTGGGCATGATGCACGATACTGACCCCGGATTTATTAAATGGTCGCTGGGCGCTGTTGTGGGTTGGAGCAATACCATTTATCCTGAGGAAGTGTTTCACATTCATGGCACCGCTGACCGGATCATTCCCGCCAAAAATGTACACCCTGACCACTGGATAAACGGTGGCTCACATATTATGATATACAACCGGGCTAATGAAGTGAGCAGAATAATTTCGGGTTGTCTTTCCGCTTAACTAAATTTACAGGAGTATCCGCTCCATGATCTTCCAGAAACAAATAGATACCCCCGTAGGTAAAATGCGTATTGGCGCCACCGATGAAGGCATTTGCCTGTTCGATTTTCAATATCGGAAGAGTATTGATACTATAATGAAGCGCGTTGAGACGCTTAGCGGGCAACAATTTGCTGAAGGAGAGCATCCACATTTTAAGTTACTGGAGCAGCAGATCAGTGAATATTTTCTGGGTAAAAGAAAGGATTTTGACCTGCCGCTTCACCTCGTCGGCACACCTTTCCAGAAACGGGTATGGGAGGGTTTGCTAACGATACCTTATGGCGAAACAAGGTCTTATAAACAGCAGTCAATATTCCTGGGCGATGAAAAGGCAATACGGGCTGTAGCAGGTGCAAACGGAGAGAATGGCATTGCTATCATCATACCTTGCCATCGTGTCATAGGTGCCAACGGCAGCCTGACTGGCTATGGAGGCGGACTGCACCGCAAGAAATGGCTGCTGGATCATGAGTGGAAACATAGCGGGAAGAGCGGGCAGGGGGAGTTGTTTTAAGTTATCTTATCTTTACGAAGTAAAATTATGAAGGGTATGGGAGTCATTTATGCAGATATTGAATTGATAAATGGCGATGACCTTGCTTTATCCCGCAAGTTTATTATTGGTGAAGACGAAATAAAACGCATGCATGTAAATATGTTGGTGGATACAGGCTCGTATATGTTGGCAATAAATGAGGATATTCAGGAACAAATGCAATTTCCGGTTGTTGATAAAAAGAAAGCCCAACTTGCCAATAGCCATGTAGTGGAATGCGACGTGGTTGGCCCTGTAGAACTAAGATTCAAAAACCGCGCTACTACCTGCAGAGCAATGGTACTACCTGGAAATAGCGAGCCTTTATTGGGCGCAATACCTTTAGAAGATATGGACGTACTGATTCACCCATTGCGACAGGAACTTATTGTAAATCCTGATCACCCCTATTTTGCGGTAACGAAGCTGAAATAACCACACCAGGCTTAGCTAAGGAGCTGGTGGCAGCAATGCATCTACAAAATACTGTATCGCGAGTGCATATCCATCCATGCCAAGGCCGCTGATGGAGCCTTTGCACTTGGCGGAGATAAAAGAAGTCTTGCGATAATCTTCCCTTGCCAATACGTTAGAAATATGCACTTCTACCACTGGTACGCCGATGGCGCTTACCGCATCAGCTAGAGCAATGCTGGTATGGGTGTAGGCTCCTGCATTAAGCACAATGCCGTTCATCATGCCCATGCAATTGTGCAGATAGTTAATGAGTTCACCTTCCACATTGCTTTGATAGCAGTGCAGGTGCACGAGTGGGAAGCGCTTGGTTAGCTGCTTCAGGTAATGGTCCAGCGTTTGGTGCCCATATATTTCCGGCTCTCGTGTGCCGAGGAGGTTTAGGTTGGGGCCGTTGACAATAGCGATGTGAAGCATAAAATAATTTGAAAATGTGCAAATTTGAAAATGTGCAAATGCACATGGCATCGCAAATTCCAAATGATCAATTTGCATTAGTGAGTAAGTTACACAAAACAAATAAACAACGAGATCATTTTCAAATTTCCACGTTAACTTGTGCATCGCGCGAAATCTGCACATTTTCAAATTTGCACATTAAACTAAATGTGGGACGCATACATAAAAGGGTTTAGGGCTTACCTGATGCTGGAGCGGTCGATGTCGGAAAATACGATAGAGGCTTACCTGCATGATGTGGCTATGTTGCGCGACCACCTGGCCGATGCGTATCCCGGAGTAGGTGTGGAACGCATAGAACTGGAGCATCTGCAGTCGCTGCTGGTGAATATCAATGAGCTTGGGCTGTCGGCCGGTACGCAGGCGCGGGTGCTGAGCGGCATAAAGTCGTTTTACCGGTATCTGCTGCTGGAAGAAGTGGTAAAGAAAGACCCTACTGAACTGCTGGATGCCCCCAAACTGCGGCGGTCGCTGCCACATGTGCTGAGCCTGGCCGAGATAGACGAGTTGTTTGCAGCCATAGACCATAGCACGCCCGAGGGCCAGCGCAATCATGCTATGCTGGAGACCATGTATAGCTGCGGACTGCGGGTGAGCGAGCTGATAGGCCTGCACCTTACCAATCTATATCTCGATGTAGGCTTCATAAAAGTAGTAGGCAAGGGCAATAAAGAGCGGCTGGTGCCGATAGGCGAGGCCGCGGTAAAATACATACTGCTCTATAAAGAGAACATCAGGAACCACCTGCCGAAAATAAAAAAAGGCGATGAAGACATCTTGTTTCTGAACAGGCGGGGTGGGGCGCTGTCGCGGGTCATGGTGTTCATGATACTGAAGGAACTGGCACTGAAGATAGGGCTGAAACAGAATATCCATCCCCACACGCTGCGGCATTCATTTGCCACACACCTTGTAGAAGGCGGGGCAGACCTGCGCGCCGTGCAGGAAATGATGGGGCATAAAAGCATAACGACCACAGAGATATACACGCACCTGGACAGGGGCTACTTGCGGCAGACATTGGAAAAATATCATCCGAGGTTTAAGTGACCATACTCAATTATATTTACGCGATTTGAACTATTTAACAGTTTACCTCGTAAAATATTAGTAAATTACAATAGAAAATCTGGCGATTTCGCAATTCAAACCCGATCTGGCTCCTTTCTCAATTGCTTCTTACTCTCTAAGAAGGTCTGCACGTATGGGTTTTCATTGAAAACCACAAAACCGGTTAATGGAAAATGATCAAAAGAAGGAAAATGGAAAAATCGCGTCTGAACTACTGATCGCGAACAGGGAAATCATATTTCATAACGAAGAGAAGGAAAAACGCGCATCTGAATTAGCTGTTGCGAACGTGGAGCTTGCTTTTCAGAGTGAAGAAAAGGAAAAACGAGCTTCTGAATTGGCAATTGCCAATGAGGAACTTGCCTTTCAGAGTGAGGAAAAGGAAAAGCGCGCGTCAGAATTAATCATTGCAAACAAAGAGCTTGTTTTCCAGAACAGCGAGAAAGAAAAACGGGCGTCTGAACTGCTGATAGCAAACAAAGAACTGGCGTTTCAGAACGAAGAAAAAGAAAAGCGGGCATCAGAGCTGGCCATTGCCAATAAAGAGCTGATTTTTCAGAATCAGGAAAAAGAAAAGCGCGCCGCGGAATTGGCTCATGCAAAAGAGCTGTATGAGTTTCTCAGTGAGATCAATCAAACCATCGTACATTCCAAAGATCAGCAAACGGTTTTCAGAGAATCGTGCCGCATTGCTGTTGGTTTTGGGAAATTCCAGGCTGCCTGGATCAGCACATTCGACTCTGGAAATAAATTTAACCTGATCGAGTCCTGCGGCATGTCTGACGAAGACACCGCGATGTTCAAACAAATCAATTACGAAAACAGTGGGCCATTCGGGAAAGTGGTGCATACCGGCGGCTTTTACCTGTGCAACGACATAGAAAACGACTCATTACTGATCAACTGGCGGCCGCTTGCTATGGCGCGTGGATGGCGGTCGTGTATGGCATTGCCGATCAGAAATCGCAGGATTGTTGTAGCCATATTTATCATTGTCTCGGCTGAAAAAGATTTATTCAAATCCCAGGAGGTTTCCCTGCTTGTTGAAGCTGCAGACGACATTTCATTCGCGATTGATATCTTCGAAAAAGATGGCCAGAGAAAAGAAATGGAGGATACATTGCTCCTCACAAATAAAAAGCTCGCTTTTCAGAATGATGAAAAGGAGAAACGTGCATCAGAACTGATCATCGCTAACGAAGAACTTGTTTTCCAGAATGAAGAGAAAGAAAAACGTGCATCGGAGCTTATTGTAGCAAATGAAGAGCTTGTTTTTCAGAATAGGGAGAAAGAAAAGCGGGCATCTGAACTGGCGATAGCCAATGTGGAGCTTGCATTCCAAAACGAAGAGAAGGAAAAGCGTGCGTCAGAGCTGGCCATTGCAAACGCTGAGCTTGCGTTTCAAAACACAGAGAAAGAAAAACGTGCATCGGAACTGATCATCGCTAATGAAGAACTCGTTTTTCAGAATGAGGAAAAAGAAAAACGTGCATCCGAGCTCGTGATCGCCAACGTAGAACTTGCTTTTCAGAATGAGGAGAAAGAAAAACGTGCATCCGAACTGATCATAGCAAACAAAGAGCTTGTGTTCCAGAATGAAGAGAAGGAAAAGCGTGCATCGGAATTAGCTATTGCGAACAAGGAGCTCATTTTTCAGAATGAAGAAAAAGAAAAACGTGCATCTGAGCTGATCATAGCCAATAAAGAGCTTGTCTTCCAGAACGAAGAAAAAGAGAAACGCGCTACCGAACTGATCTTTATACTTAAGGAGCGCCGTAAGTCGGAACATGAAAGAAAAAAATCAGATGACCTGCTGGCTAATATACTGCCGGACGATGTAGCTGATGAGCTGAAGATGAAAGGGACTACTACGGCACGGCAATATGATAATGTAACCATACTGTTTACGGATTTTGTCAATTTTACGAGTGCAGGGGAACGAATGAGCCCCCAGGAGCTTATAGATGAGCTGCACACTTGTTTTACAAAATTTGACGAGATCATAGACAAGTATAATATTGAAAAGATAAAGACGATCGGCGATGCCTACCTGGCTGTTGCCGGCCTCCCTATCGCCGATCCGAAACATGCGGAGAACATCATTATGGCTGCAACGGAGATAAACGCTTTTATGCAGGAAAGGCTGGCAACACATGCCGAAAGGACATTTGACATACGCATAGGCATACACAGCGGGAGCGTAGTAGCAGGGATAGTAGGCATGAGGAAGTTTGCCTATGACATATATGGCGACGCTGTGAACACGGCAGCCCGTATGGAACAAAGCAGCGAATCAGGAAAAATAAACATTTCACACAGCACATACCTTTTAGTGAAGGACAATATTGATTGTGTCTATCGCGGCGAAATACATGCCAAGGGAAAGGGCAGAATGAAAATGTATTATGTGGGCTTGCCGGCAATAGAGCCGCCTGCATCTGCGTAACCTAATTACATTTTCTTCACCAGTATAGTAAACTCATATAGCGGGTAATCATGTAAAAGAGCTACATATTTGGAGCAGTTCGTTTTGCAGAAATCAAAAATTAGGCTGGGGTTAGCGTAGTACAAATAATCCCTCATGTACTCTTTATCGGAATACGAAGTGAGCATATTGAAGGAGAAGCCTTTCCTGCTGATCTTGTTCATATTCAGGATCACATCATCAATATACTTCTTCCAGTCTTCATCATTATGCTGCAGCCGCACATTAAATATGCCGCTGGCAATCACATAATCAAACTGCTGATTATCATTAATTTCTGTACACCAGCTCAAGTTATCTGCGATGCCATTATGGGCCATTCCCTGGTTAACCATTTCCTGCGAAATATCGAAACCTGTATAGTGAAATGGCCTGTCGGTTTTTTGCAGATATGCATAGTAAGCGCCATATCCGCAACCGTAGTCCAGTATCGATATGTCTTCAAGTGATGCTTCAAATACCCGTGATAACTGCGAAAAACGAAGCTCCTGCGATTCGGTAGAATTCCAGTCAACACCACGAGGGGTCACTCCGTGTTCTTTTATCTTTTCGGTATAATAATCGTTTACCGTGTCGAGTATCTTATTTTTCATTTTACGTATTTCATGAATTTTGTGGCGTCAGGGCCCTCGTTAAAAATAAGGTCAAGCACAGTAACTCCATGTTCGAAAGGAGGGTAGAGCTGGGTGTATTCCGGGTAGCCCGAATAATCCATCCAGGTTAATTTCACTCCTGCATCCTCAAATAGGCTATCTACAATATAGTCCTTTGCCGCCGGACCGGATATGTACTCAGTACCGCCGGCTTGTTGCACCAGGTTCAGGAGGCGTTCCGTCTGTCCGTCTGCAAGCACATAATCACTCGACCAGGATATTTTGGTTTTGATGCCCAGTATCTCATTGATCATTTTTATCAGCTCATAGTTTACGTTGCTTAGTAGCTGTTCCTGTGAATTGAGATAGAAATTCTCAAATACGTCCTTATAATCTTTAAAGAACTTTGCCTTGCTGTAAAATTGCTTTATGGTTGCCCAATGGTCTTTCGCCCATTTAGCTTCCGAGATCACGGTCTCGTTTATCTTCTGAAAGTATTTGCCTTTTACCTCTACCGGCACGGTGAGCCATGCAAGGCCATTAAGCGTTTTTATTTTATTGCGGTTGCGCCAGTCCCTGCGGGTGTACTGCATATCGTCATACAGTATGAATTCATCAACCAGTGCGATCATATCAAAATATCCCTTCCACGGTATATAATTCGACTGGAGTATTGCGACTTTTTTCATGTATTTCTAGGCAAACCTGTTGCTGTACAAAGGTAAAAAATAAAACGAGGAAAAGGGGGTGGAAGCGAAATATCAGACAATCATAATAGGGTAGCGTATATTACCCCTTGCTCTTTTAAAAAATGATATTTACTTTGTGCTATGGCAAAAACGCAGAAAAAAAATACCCCCGCTGATGTAACTCCTAAGGAACAAAAGCCAGTACCGCAACCCGCTAAGCCAAAGCCACAGGCGATGGTAAGTGATACACCTGTCGCTGATTTTTTTGACAAGCTGGGCAATAAAGCATGGCTCGTTTCACTCGGGCTTATTTTCATAGTAGCGTTTATTGTTTTCAAGGACTACCTCACTTTTGATAAGGCATATATGTTCAAGGATATCGGCAGCGATACCTTCAACGGCCTTTATCCGTACCGGTATTATACCGCCGACCAGGTAGCCAAGGGGCATTTCCCCACCTGGTCTTACGACTGGGGCATCGGGCAGAATATCTTTGCGCTAATCTTCCGCGATCCGTTCGATATTTTCCTGTTCATTGGCGGCAAAGACCATATCATGTACGGGATAATCTACAAAGAGCTGTTCAAGATATTACTAGGCGGGGTTACCTTCTTCTTCTACCTGCGTACAATGAAGCTCTCCAATTTTACCTCTGTCGCCGGCAGCCTTATGTTTGCGTTCTGTTCATTCATGATAATAGGTGGGGCATGGAATTACTTTTCTTATGAGGCATTCGCCGCCGCGCTGCTCTTACTAGCTTTCGAGAAGCTATTTGTGGAAAAGAAGTGGTTCCTGTTTCCCATAGCCATTTTTATTATAGCCATTTCCACGCCTGTAAACCTGTATATCTATGGCCTGTTCCTGGCGTTATATGCTATACTCAGGTGTATTCAGACCGGTATTACAGATATAAAAGGTATAGCAAGCGTTTTTCTGAAAATGATAGGCTACGGCAGCCTTGGGCTTTTATTGAGCGCACCATTTCTGATCGAAAATATTTTTGTGACGCTGGAGAGCCCCCGCGGTAACGGCAGCAGTTCCTACGCACACATACTTTCTTCTACACCCATGTTCAGCATTGCAGATAACATGAACCTCGGTACGTCGGTAATGCGTTTCTTCTCTGGCGATATACTGGGCAGCGGCAACGATTTCAAAGGTGTGCAAAACCTGCTGGAAGCGCCAATGTTCTACTGCGGCATACCCTGCCTGTTGCTGATGCCGCAGGTATTTCCGTTCCTGGCAAAAAGGGTAAGAATAGCCTTCATTGTTTTTGCTGCAGTTTGGTTACTGCCTATTATTTTCCCTTACTTTAGATATGCCTTTTGGCTGTTCACAGGTGATTACTACCGTGCGTATTCATTCCTTGTGGCGCTCATGTTCCTGTTCTTCTCTATGCAGGCACTGGACATGATCATTCAGAAACGGAAGATAAACCTGGTGACGCTTATTGTTACGGTTATTGTTTTGTTTATTCTCCTCAACTATCCTTATTTCCCGGACAGATCTATTGTAAGCTCCTCCATATTCACTTTTGTGTGTACGCTGTTGCTGGCATATGCCGGGCTGCTGTTTTTTATGGGAAAGCAAAACAGTCCTGTATATGTAAAGTACATTTTCCTCGGCCTTGTTTTTTGCGAGGTGATGTATTTTTCAAACATCTCTGCAAATGAGCGCGATGCAGTAACCGCCGCAGAGCTTACGCAAAAAGTAGGGTATAATGATTATTCCATGGAGGCTTTGAACTATGTAAGGGCTAATGATCATACTAATTCGTTTTACCGTATAGATAAGAATTACTGGTCATCACCTGCTATGCACGGCTCGCTGAACGATGGTATGGTGCAGGGATACCATGGTACAAGCTCGTACAACTCTTTCAACCAGGGCAATTATATCAGCTACCTTGGTTTGTTTGGCGTAGTTGACATATCAAATGAGCTCACGACCAGGTGGGCAAGCGGACTCAATACCCGCCCCATCCTGGAGTCGGAAAACAGGGTAAAGTACATCCTGGCAAGAGGTAATATTAACCCCCTGTGGTATTCGATCTGCGATACGTTGGGTACATTTGGAAACATAAAGCTGTTCCGCAATAAGCTGATGCTGCCAATAGGGTACACCTATGATAAATTCCTGCCGGAAAGTGCATTTAAAAGTCTCGGTAATACGCAAAAAGATTTTGTCAGCCTTTCAACATGCGTGGTTAGTGATAAGGATGTGACTAAGGTAGCCGGCCTTGCACCTTTTCAACTGCGCGACACTATTGCGCCAAATGCTTTCTCTATTGATATTTATAAGCAGCGCATAGATGAATTGGCCAAAGACTCTCTGAAAGTGGCCAAATTTGACGAAAGCGAAATATCCGGTACTATAGACCTGGCTACAGACAAGATGATGTATATCTCCATACCCTATGACGATGGCTGGAACCTGAAAGTAAACGGGCAGAAGACGGACAAAATAAAGCTCTTCTCAGGCATGACCGGTATCATGCTCAAAAAAGGCCATAACGATGTGGTAATGACCTACCATCAGCGCTACATTGGTGCCGCGTTAATGATGGTATTGCTTGGGTTATTGGCGTATATCGGGCTTGGGGTTTTCACCTGGAGGAAGAATAAAATTACGGTTAGTTAGTTTTCCTGTTCCGTATAGTCTGTGCTTTAAACCGCCTCATTATGGCTATAAGCGCCCAGGTGTCTTTCAGCGCCTTTTTCACAATGGCTGCAGAGGCGCCCTTGCTTTGCCCGGCCACACGCGGCAGGTATTTGGATTCCACTTCAATTACCTTTTTTCCGAGGAAGAGCAGCTTTGCGCAGATCTCGCTTTCTACGAGCGAGCTGGTGAGCTGTAGGTCAAGCTGGTTGAGGTCTTTCTTTTTGTAAACTTTCGTCCAGTTCACATCTTTTAGTGTGATACCTATAAACACTTTGTTCAGCTTCTTATTAAAAAGTGAGAGTATGTTCCGGAAGAGGCTGTAAGATGTATTCTCTTTCCTGTAGAAAGAAATAAAGGAATCTGCGGGCACATCTTTAAAGGGAAGATATTCATTGGTATCAAACTGGCCATCTCCCGGTATCATCGCCACATTCTCATACTGTGCATTGGTGTATATGGATAACAACCCGCCGCCAATGCCCCGGTTGGCTTCGTGCAGTATCGCCCGAACTTCGGGATATGTTTTGCCAAGCTCCACAGCCTTTTCGCGGGAGCCGTCGGTGCTGTAATCGTCAACAATGAGTATCTCGAAAGTATCTGTAAGCCGCTGCAATACAAGGCGTACTCCTGCTACAACCTTTTCCAAAGTTTCACCTTCATTGTAGCATAATACCCCTACAGACCATGTTTGCATGCGCTATCGATTAATAAGCATTGATCACCGCTATCACCTTCGTTACCTCCTCGTCTGTGAGCTCGGCAAACATTGGCAATGATACACAATGCTTGGCAAGATATTCAGAATTAGGGAAATCACCTTCCTTATACCCCAGGTGTGCATATGCTTTTTGCAGGTGGCAGGGCACCGGGTAGTGAAACGCCGGGCTTATATTGTTCTGCTCCAGGTATTGTACAAAATTTTCTTTTTCCTTACAGGTGACAGCAAATATGTGGTATATGCTGCTGGCCCATTCGGGTTGTGCCTGTAGTGTTATTTTTGGCTGTTTTATCTCCGCCTGGTATCTTTTGGCTATCTCCCGGCGCCTGTTGTTCCAGCCGCCGAGGTATTTCAGCTTTACGCTGAGAGAAGCGCCCTCAAGGCCGCCCATGCGCATATTGTAGCCTATCTCATCATGATAATACCTGGTTACCGAGCCGTGGTTGCGCAGGCTTTTCAGGTGGGTGCTGTACGCTTCATTGTTGGTGGTGATGCCGCCTGCTTCGCCGCAAGCACCCAGGTTCTTGCCGGGGTAAAAGCTGAAACAAGCCATCTCTGCAAATCCGCCAACGTTCTGGCCCTTATAAGTGGCGCCCTGTGCCTGTGCGGCATCTTCCACAACCAGTAAGTTATGCTTTGCGGCTATTGCTTTTACAGCATCTATATCATACGGCTGCCCATACAGGTGTACGCCTATTATGGCTTTTGTTTTAGGGGTAATGCTTGCTTCTATTTTAGCAGCGTCTATCTGCCACGTATCTGAAGTGCAATCAACGAATACGGGCGTAGCCCCGGCATGAGATACGCCCCATGCAGTGGCGATAAATGTATTGGCAGGAATGATCACCTCGTCTCCCTGGCCTATGCCCAGCGCCAGCATGGCCAGGTGCAATGCCGATGTGCCGTTGTTTACACCAATCGCATACTTTGTGCCGCAAAAGGCGGCAAATTCATTTTCAAACTGCTCTACGAACGGCCCGCCGGAAAAAGCGGTTTTCTCATATACTTTTTCAAAGGCTTCAAACATTTCAGCTTTAACGCTATCGTGCTGCCTTTTCAGGTCGAGGCATGGTATCTTAGACATATAACGATCTAGTGTTCAATTTTTTTGATGAATTTAGCAGGGTTGCCTGCTACAATAGTATTGGGGGCTACATTTTTGGTTACCACAGAGCCTGCGCCCACTATAGCCCCTTCGCCTACAATAATACCACAAAGTATGGTAACTGATGAGCCGATAGAAGCATTTTTTCTGATAAACGTTTCTTCCAGCTTCCAGTCGGCATCGGTTTGCACACTGCCATCGGGGTTTGTCGCCCGCGGGAAGCGGTCGTTAATAAACGTTACGTTGTGGCCTACGAATACATTGTCTTCTATATGCACGCCCTCGCATATAAAGGTATGGCTGGATATTTTACAGTTCTTGCCGATCGTTGCGCCTTTTTGTATCTCTACAAAAGCGCCTACTTTACTGTTGTCGTCTATGGAGCAGTGGTAGGCATTCACGAAGTCGAAAATGCGCACATTCTCGCCAACCTTTACATTATTCAGCGACTTTTTTTCTGTGTTTACGGTAAGTATTTCCATGCTTGCTTTAGTATTTTATCATTACTTCCCTGCCTTTATTGCTTATTGACTCCTGTGCGGCCTCCAGCACTTTTACAACTTCAAGGCCTATTTTGTAACTGGATACCGGTGTGCTGCCTTTATCTATTGAGCCGATAAAATCCGCGGCCATTCCGCTCAGCGCCTCTTTCTGGTCCAGCTTGGGGATATAGATGTCGCCTACCCGGTAATCTATGAGCAACCTGCGCTTGTCTTCATCGCTTTTCACACTGTAGCCGGTATCATATACCTTCACTTTTTCACTCGGCTCCACATCATCAAACATGATCATTTTTTTCGTGCCGCCTATCAGTATCTTCCTGATCTTAACAGGCGACGACCACGAGCAGGAAAAATGTGCTATGTGCGATGAATCGTAGTTTACGGTGAGGTAAGCTACATTCTCTAGGCCGTTGGGCGTATGCGATATGCCGGTTGCGCTCACGCTCACCGGGCGGGCATGGATAAGGTAAAACAGTATGGAAATATCATGCGGAGCCAGGTCCCACAGTACATTTATATCCGGCTGAAAAAGGCCGAGGTTAATGCGGGTGGAGTCGAAGTAATTAATGTCGCCCACATCCCCGTTATCTATTAGCTCCTTCATTTTTTTTACCGCCCCGGTGTACAAAAAGGTATGGTCCACCATCAGCAGCTTGTTAGCCTTTTCGGCTATTTCTATCAGTTCTTCTGCTTCTGCTACGCTTTTTGTCATTGGCTTTTCCACCAGCACATGCTTGCCATTGGCAAGCGCGGTTTTTGCGAGGCTGTAGTGAGTTGCGGTAGGTGTGGCAATTATCACCGCATCTATATCCGTTCCGGTAAGGGCATCGTTTACATCTGTGCTCGTTCTTGTGGATGGGAAATTCTTGCTCACCAGCGCCAGCCTGTCTGCCCGCGAATCAACGACCAGGGCAACCGTGCAGCCGGGCGTATTGTAAAAATTCCTTACCAGGTTAGGCCCCCAGTATCCGTAGCCAATAATAGCTATTCTTATCATTTAATTAGTTGAAATTAGAGGGCGTAAAAGTAAGGTTTTTATTCAATGGCGTGAAAATAGGAGGGTTAACTATGCATTTTATTTAAGGGCAGATACCTTTGCTCACTTCTTGCTCACATCTGAATGCGGATTCTTCGGATTTTTTGGAGCCACAGCGGTGTAAAACTCAATGATTTCTTCTGCTTATCGCTTCCTCGCAGGCAGGCATATATACCCGATCTCTTCCTCTTCTCCTAATAAACTTATTATTATTTAATATTCTATTTGATGATAAATTTGACAATTTTGATTAATAGTCTTAATTTTAGTCAAATTATTTGACATTTCTTAGATATTCCTGTTTTTATGACCCTGCTGACTAAAAAGACCGATGTTATACAACAATTGCAAAAAGAGGTGCTCTCGCTACAGGGATACAAAAGAACATCGGGCAGTGAGCGTCTTAATACAGGCCTGGGGCCGCTGGAAATGTCATTTCCCGGTAAGGTGTTCCCGGTTGGGGCTGTGCATGAACTTATAAGCGCTACGGTAGAAGATGCCGCTGCTACAAATGGGTTTATAGCCGGCATTCTTGGGAGCCTCATGAGGCAAAAAGGTGCGTGTTTATGGATAGGTAGTAAACGGACCATTTTTCCACCCGCACTGAAAATTTTCGGTATAGATCCGGAGCGGATAATATTTGTGGACCTGTACCGGCAAAAGGATGTGCTGTGGGCCATAGAAGAGGCATTAAAATGTGCATCCCTGTCGGCTGTGATTGGTGAGTTAAGTGAGCTGACATTTACAGAGTCGAGGCGATTGCAGCTTGCTGTAGAGCAAAGCAGGGTGACCGGTTTCATTCACAGATATAATCCCAGAAACAAAAATACAGTTGCCTGCATTACGCGGTGGGAAATAAAGCCACTTGCCAGCATAATGGAAGAGGGCATGCCGGGGGTTGGGTTTCCCAGATGGCATGTGCAGCTACTGAAAGTACGAAACGGCAAGCCCGGAAGCTGGCAGCTTGAGTGGTCGGCAGGTGGCTTCAGGCACATAACAAGGACAATCATTTCTATACCTGAAATTGAAACAAGAAAAGCCGGATAATATGCCCAAACGTTTTGTTGCTATATGGTTTCGTCATTTGACCACAGACTGGATGATCAGGCGCAGGCCGGAACTCCAGGATGTTCCTTTCGTGATGGCTGCGCCTGAGCGGGGCCGAATGATGGTAAAGGCCGTGAGCATAGCGGCACAAGCCAAGGGCATATATAGAGGCATGGTAGTCGCTGACTGCCGGGCTATTTTTCCCGGCCTACAGGTATTTGATGATAAGCCGGGATCAGCAGAGAAATTACTGAATGCGCTTGCGGAATGGTGCCTGCGCTATACACCGGTAGTAGCGGTGGACCTGCCAGATGGGTTGATACTTGATGTGAGCGGCTGTGCGCACCTGTGGGGTGGTGAGCGCCCATACCTGAAAGATATACTCGCTAAAATAAGAGGATATGGATATGATGTGCGTGCTGCAATAGCAGATACTATAGGCGCAGCATGGGCAAATGCCCGGTTTGGGCAGGTGACACCTGTTATTGAAAGTGGCAGACAGGCCGATGCATTATTATCATTACCTCCCGCGGCTTTGCGTTTAGAGCCGGGTATGCTGGAGCGGTTGGATAAACTGGGGCTGCACCAGGTAAGCAGCTTTACGAACATGCCGCGTAAAGCACTGCGGCGGCGGTTTGGGCAGGGCCTTTTGACAAGGCTAGACCAGGCACTGGGGCAGGAAGCCGAAGTAATTAAACCCATAAGGCCTGCTACTCCATACCAGGAGCGGCTGCCCAGCCTGGAGCCAATCCGAACAGCAACGGGTATTGAAATTGCGCTCCGGCAACTTTTAGAAACACTTTGTAAGCGATTGGCGAAAGAAGAAAAAGGACTGCGCACTTGTGTATTCAAATGTTTCCGGGTGGACGGTAATATCCAGCAGGTCGAAATCGGCACCAGCAAGGCCTCACGAAATGTGGCGCATCTGTTTAAACTGTTTGATATTAAAATACCAACTATTATGCCTGCTTTGGGTATCGAATTATTTCTGCTGGAAGCTCCCATTGTGGAAGATATATCACCTACCCAGGATGCATTATGGGACACCACGGGATGCAGCAGTGATACTGTGATAGCAGAACTGCTGGACAGGTTTGCAGGTAAGATAGGGCTGCACACGATTCACCGGTATCTGCCCGATGAGCATTACTGGCCGGAAAGGTCGTATAAAGCAGCAACATCGCTGGAAGAAAAGGCCGCAACAAAATGGCAGACGGATTTTCCGCGGCCACTGCACCTGTTACCTAAGCCGGAAGCAATAGAAGTTACTGTACCCATACCAGACTATCCGCCTATGCTTTTTCACTACAAGGGGAAGCTGCATAATGTGAAAAAAGCGGACGGCCCTGAAAGGATAGAACAGGAATGGTGGCTGCAGAAAGGATTGCAAAGGGACTACTATAGCGTGGAAGATGAAAGCGGATCACGATACTGGCTATTCAGGGAGGGGCACTATGCCAGTGGCGATCCCAAGTGGTTTATTCATGGATTTTTTGCGTGAAGAAAGAGATAAATATGAGCTACACAGAATTGCAGGTAACAACGAACTTCAGTTTTTTGAGAGGAGGCTCCCACCCAGAGGAGGTCGTGGAGCAGGCTGCTGCCCTGGGGTATAAGGAAATTGCTATTACAGACTATAATACACTGGCCGGAATAGTGCGTGGCCATAAAGCTGCAAAGGCAAAAGGGATAAGGATCATTCCTGCATGCAGGCTGGTGCTGCTGGATGGGCCGGACCTTTTGGCATACCCCACGGACAAGGAAGCCTATGCACGGCTTTCGGCACTGCTATCAGCCGGGAATTTACGTACCGAGAAAGGGCAATGCCATTTGTATAAAGCGGATGTGTACAGGCACGCCAGGGGAATAAAATTCATAGTGGTGCCACCGGCGGCATTGAATATTACGTTTGAGTTTCCTCCTGAATTTATTAGGGAGCTGGAAGAATACAGAAGGTATTTAGGGCGGCACTTATACCTTGCGGCAGTCCGCTCTTACCAGGCATATGACGGCAAGAAATTCTTTCGCCTTTCGCAGATATCAAAGCAGCTTGATATTCCATTGGTAGCAACCAATGATGTGTATTATCATAGCCGGGAACGCAGGGAGCTACAGGATATATTGACCTGCGTACGTGAAAAGTGCACGATCTACAATGCTGGCTACCGGCTGTACCAGAATGCAGAAAGGTATTTAAAGCCAATTCATGAAATGCATCGCCTTTTCAGGCAATGCCCGGATGCTATAAACTGCACCCAGGAGATAGCTGAAGCCTGCCGGTTTTCGCTGGACAGCCTGGAGTATGTCTATCCGGAAGAGATAACAACAGATGGGCGGACACCGCAGGAGGAGCTGGTTTACCTGGCATGGCAGGGCGCGAAGGAAAAGTTCGGAGATAATGTGCCGCAAAATATCCGGAACACCATTCAGTATGAACTGGAATTCATGGAGCGGAAGAATTATGCGGCTTATTTTCTGACCGTTTATGATTTTGTATGCTTTGCCAGGAACAAAGGCATACTGTGCCAGGGACGCGGATCGGCAGCAAATTCGGTGGTCTGTTATTGCCTGGGTATTACTTCTGTTGATCCATCAAAATTCAAATTGCTGTTTGCCCGTTTTATGTCGGATGCACGGGATGAGCCACCGGATATAGATGTTGACTTTGAGCATGAGCGGCGGGAAGAAGTGATGCAGTATATCTATGAAAAGTATGGGAGAGACCGGGCCGCAATTGTTGCAACGGTGACTCAATTACATTTCAAAGGGGCTGTGCGGGACGTAGCAAAAGCTATGGGACTGTCTGTGGATGTCATTAACCGTCTTTCTGATTCTTCGTGGGAATTTACGGATGAATGGTTTGAGGGAAAGAGAGTAACAGAGGATGGGTTTGATGCAAACGATACACACCTCATGAAAACCTTGCAGCTTACCCGGCAAATGATAGGTTTCCCGCGGCAACTGGGGCAGCATACCGGAGGCTTTGTGATCACGAGAGGCAAACTATCTGACCTATGCCCGATACTGAATGCGCGCATGGAAAACCGTACCTGTATAGAATGGAACAAAGACGATATCGAGGCATTGGGCTTTTTGAAAGTAGATGTACTGGCATTAGGCATGCTTACTTGCATACGCAAGGCATTTGATCTTGGAAAGCAACACTACAACCAGACCTGGACCCTCGCAGGCATTAATAAGGAAGATGATCCAAAAGTATATGAAATGATCTGCCATGCAGATACTATAGGCGTATTCCAGATTGAGAGCCGGGCGCAAATGTCTATGCTGCCAAGGCTGAAACCCAAGTGCTTTTATGACCTGGTAATAGAAGTGGCAATAGTAAGGCCCGGGCCGATACAGGGCGATATGGTACACCCTTATCTGCGCCGGCGCAATGGAGAGGAGCCTATAGAATATCCATCCAAAGACCTTGAAGAAATTCTTGGCAGGACTTTAGGAGTTCCATTATTCCAGGAGCAGGCAATGGAGATAGCTATTGTGGCTGCGGGCTTTACTCCGGCAGAAGCAGATGGATTGCGCAGAAGCATGGCTACATTCAAAGCAAAAGGTAAGGTGAGCGACTGGCAGAAGAAGCTGGTAGAAGGTATGATGGTAAAAGGTTACAAAGAAGATTTTGCGAATAGGGTATTCAAGCAACTGGAAGGTTTCGGCAGCTATGGCTTCCCGGAAAGCCATGCAGCCAGCTTTGCCTTGCTGGTGTACGTTTCCTGCTGGATAAAATGTTATTACCCGGATGTATTTGCTACGGCACTGCTCAATAGTATGCCTATGGGTTTTTACCAGCCTGCGCAGATAGTGATAGATGCAAGAAAACATGGTGTAGAGGTAAGGCCAATCGATATAAATCACTCCTTTTGGGATAATATTCTTGAAGAAAGAGCCGGTAAATACTATGCAATGCGCCTGGGCTTCCGGCAGGTGAAGGGATTGAGTGAAGAAGATATACAAGTATTGGTGTCTGCACGTAAAAAGCCTTTTACCAATATCCCGTCTTTGCGGGATGCGGGAGTGCCGCAAGCAGTACTGGAGCGGCTTGCGGATGCAGATGCTTTCCGGTCTATAGGGTTGGACAGAAGGCAGGCGCTGTGGGAAGTATCTGCGCTCGGCGACCGGCCTGTAGGCATGTATGAAGGACAGCAGCCGGAAACAGCATCAGAGCAGGGAGTGCAATTGCCTGTAATGACCCAGCCTGAGCATGTGATACATGACTACAGTGCTACTTCATTATCATTGAAAGCTCACCCGGTAAGTTTTGTACGGGAGCAGCTTTTTCAGCTTAGTGTTTTACCGGCGAATGAGCTTAGCCTATGGCCTGATGGCACTTTGGTGAAGGTAGCAGGGCTGGTACTTGTGCGGCAGCGGCCCGGCACCGCAAGTGGTATTTGCTTTATTACCATAGAGGATGAAACGGGCAATGCAAATCTCGTTGTATTTCAAAAGCTGTTTGATCAGTACCGTAAAGAGATTGTACGATCGAGGTTGCTGATGGTGGAAGGTAAATTGCAGCGTGAAGGTGAAGTAACCCATGTGATTGTAAAACGCTGTTATGATATGTCGGGATATTTACGGCAGCTTACCGTATCAGAAAAAGTGAATGATTCTATTTCGACCTTATCAAGGGCAGACGAGAAAGATGGCAGTGATTATAAAGACAAGGATAGCAGGGTTCAGAAAGTAGTGCAGCAGGAGATATTTCATGGGGGCAGGAATTTCAGGTAATAACAAAGGCATAAAATAAAGCGCATAATTGATTTTTGCCCCTCTGCCCGTGGTCTTCTAAAAATTAAAAACGAAAAACAGTTAGGCGTATGCCCCGGCAAACAACACATAAAACCAGAATTATCTCGATAAAGCAGAAGAAAACCAGAAGTTTTTCATGCAAAAACCTGCCCAGCCGCAGGCAGGGTGAGCAATAATTATCCACATTAATTTGATAAGATGCTGATAGTCAATGCTAATATGAGCAATAAAGAAAAATTAAACTGAGCAAGTAAACTGAGCAGCCTTCCCTTGCGCAAGTTGAAAAAGACACTTACGACCGTGCTTTCAAAACCACCTTTTTATGGGTATTGTTTTCGATAAGGCCTGCGAATTTTACATAGTTATTGTACTGCTCTGCAGGGTAGGTGCCGCCGTTGATGGTGAATTTACAGATCACAATCAGCTTATTGCCGTTTGGGGCAATGGAATAAAAGTAGCTTCCAAAAGGATAACGGGCTGCAACCGGCTGAGGGATGAACTCGACATCCGTATTGGCCGGCAGCGTTAGTTCAAAAGTATCTGTGGCGGCGTTAGATTCGGGAATATGGAATGGGTCTTTGCGGTCTTCATCTTCTACGTGGCCGGCAATGGAGATGGGAGCTATATTTAGGGTGATAAAGCTCCTGTTGCCGGTTTTTGTGAGCAGGCCGGTTGCACGGAGTGTCGCATTTTCCTGCAGGCACATCACCGGGGCACGCTCTATCTGCTCATATTTGTAGTCAACGAGAGAATAACTGCCCAGGCGGAATTTCGAGCGAAGGAATTCTTCGCGGTCATGGTCATTCTCATGTTTCAGTTGTCCGTACAAATGCGAAGCTCCTTCGCCGGTATAAGTGCTTGACATCCTGATGCTGAGGCTCCCGTCATCGTTACAGCTAATATTTGCATGGCGGACAACCAGGTTTACGGAGGTGTCGTACCTGGGCGTGTGCACCAGGAAGCCGCCAGCCGGCGTGATCATCAGCGCGTCCCGGTCTTGCGTGAAATCACTCAGGTAGTTGGGCGGCAGGTCGCTGCTGGTGCATTCGAGCCACGTAGTGTCTTTTGCAAATGGCACACACAATATGCAATGGTTAAACTGGCTACAGACAAAGCCGGTATTAAGTACACGCGGGTTTTCACTGCCCGCCGTTATCAAAACAGGGTAGGAGCGGATACCAACTTCCGAGAGCATTGCCATCATATAATTGCTCAGGGCTTTGCAATCGCCATACTGGTTTTTGGACAGGAATTCTGCATCGAGTGTCTGCCAGCCGCCAATACCATAGGTTACGGATACATAGCGCATAATAGTTTGCATGTAGGCGTATAATATCCTTATCTTTTCGCGGTCATCGCTTATCCCGGCTACTAATTGCTGTACTTTGTTTTTTACCTCAGGCGGAAGTTTGTCCCGCCCTTCATTTAAATGGAAGACGAACGCGCCGAAGTCTTTCCAGGAATTGGTGCTCCCTTTGAAATTGCCGAGCATAAAATCATCTACAGCCAATAGAACAACAGGCGTAGTATATACACCGGTAAAACGCATCGGCTCTTTTTTTTCAGCCCGTACATTTTTTAATGTCCATTTATATCTTTTTTCAGCAGCCTGTGAAATAACCGGTTCGCTGTCTATATTGAAGCTCTTATATTTCAGGTTCATGCTGCCCTGAGTGGTTACAAGGAGGAGCGCAGATTCAACCGCACATTGTTTGTTGACCTGCGGCATCCATTGCGGAATGTGAAAACTATGGTTTTGTTTTGTCTCTATTGTATATTCAATCGTGTAGGGATATTGCCCATAACTCAGGTGATAGGCTTTGAACTTTGCATCACTGAACTCGCCTGCCCGCATTGATGCAGGAAGCTCCACAAAATCTGACTGTTTTATCTTTTTCACTTTAACTCCATTAGCATCGTACAGGCACCCGCTAATACTTTCTATGCTGTTCAGGGAAGAGCAGTACTCGGCATGGTTAGCATCGCTGTTACCATTTTCATTGAGCACAGTGATCGCATAATGTTCTTTTATGTAAACTTCTTCGGGCGAAACAATGTCTATACGCTCCTCGTAGGTTCTCATAACCGTATTGGCATGTGCTAGCAGTTCCGGAGGTATATTTTTATATGCATAATCAGGGTTGTCCTGTGCAAAAGAAAAGACAGGGCAAAGTAGAAAAACGGAAGCCAATCGCAGAAATAGGTTCATGGTCATAATTTTTTTATGGCCAGTGTTTTTTGCTGGCTTGCTATCAACTTATCGAAAAAATACTTTAGTGAGGGATAATCCTCGGTTGGGAACTGTGTCTTTTTTGTTTCAAAATGTGCAGATACAGAGAGTATATTATCAGCGCGGTTATACTTTACACTGTTTGTAAAGATGGCGGAATAGTCCAGGTTGCCTTTTGACGGAGCAAGCGTGTCTTCTATGCTATAGCCCGCTGGTAACCGCAGCTCGCCGGTGCAGGTAATATCATACACATATGGCATCTCTACCGGGTATTGGCGGGATTCATTTATCAAAGGATTTTTGCTGAAGTATTTATACAGGTATGGATCCAGGTAGTTTAGTTCACGCCAGTCTGTAGAGGCATGAACTACCAGCACAAGCGGGGAGTCTGGGTCTTTCATGTTTTGCACTTCATAACTTTTCAAGTGCAGGCTTAGTGGTATGTCTTTAAACAGATTGCTTATGTAGTCTTTTAGCTCCGCGCTGTCAGTGTTCCATTTTTGCCGGTGGTGCAGCCCGGACCACGTGCCGAATGCACAAGTTACCGAAAGCACATAGCCGGTGTCAGAATTATTGTCTGTAGCAATTTTGTAAGAAGCGATTTCCCTGGCATTGTTTGGAGATAGAATGGCGGCCCTGCCATGTTTGGCAATTACACGCGCATATCCGTTGTAGCATTTTTCAGAAAGAACGCCAAATGGGTTGTACCGTCCCGATGCATCAAGATAGTATGTTTTGTCATTGATGATTACCGCGCAAATGGTATAATTGAAGCGGTTAAGGTCGGGGTATAGCTCTGACACTCGCCCATTGTCTCTTGTGCTTAGCACCAATGGGTCGCAGGTAATACCGGCACTCCTGAGCATTGTTGCCAGCAGCATATTTACTTCGGCTTCACTGCCTGCTTTATCAGCCAGCACTTCACCAGGGGCTTTCTTTGCCTGGATACCTTTTTCTCCGTTAGTCCGTACGGAGTCCCGGACGAAGGCATATATTTTCATAGCTTTTTGCAGATCCTCGGTGAGGTTACTGGTAAGCGCATCCGCCCTGCCCGATACTTCGCGGTC
The DNA here is from genome assembly GCA_903887415.1 of uncultured Bacteroidota bacterium. Taxonomy (GTDB): domain Bacteria; phylum Bacteroidota; class Bacteroidia; order Chitinophagales; family Chitinophagaceae; genus Nemorincola. Next base: position 64,074 of record CAISPO010000059.1, read on the forward strand.
TTTCTTTGTTATTGCTTTATAATAATCGTCAGAAGTGAGGAGTATATCGTTTGCTTTTTCCCATGAGTAACTGTCGTTTGTGATACCATTTTCAACTCCGTCTATATAAAAAGACATTTGCTCCTTGAAATTATTGATGTTATAGATATAGGGCTCCTTGGTGATGGCTTTAATATTTCTTCTTACGTAGCGTTTGTCATAAAGCCTTCCGATGGAGGCCTCATTGATAATGTAGGCATCCGGCAAAAGTGAGTCCACCTTTTCATCCACGTGTTCTGCAAATTCGTGGACCCTTTGCTGTAATGTGAGTATTTTCATTGTGGCCGGAAATATCAGCTCGGTCTCGCTGTATAATTTGGGTGCCTGGGCTTCGATATCCCACCTCCCAAAACTCCTGGACAGCTCAATTTCCATCTCGAAGGTGTAATCAATTATGGAGCCTTCGTGAACCGAAGGCATACTGAATTTCTTCTCTTTTATTTTATCGTAGGTACCCGATGAGGTATTATCCGCATCGAGCTTCTGCGTAGTTACAACACCACTGTCGAGGTTATAGGTAGTGCCGGATATTTTGCTGATCTTAGAATAGCGATTGCGGATATGATAAACAACGACGTTTATATCCGCATTACTGATACCACTTTTTTTTAGTATTTTAATCACTCTTCTTACTTTAAACGTCATTATGTTACGGCCGCCGCTCAGGTCAAAGTCATATTTCTCATAAAGCACAACAGCAGCTGCAGACGTATCAATATCATAACAGGATCTTTTCAGGTTCCGTTCTATAAAATCAGGCTTGTCTTTGAAGTAGTTCCTGGCGTGCGCCTGCAGTGTGTGCAGCAGCAATAACAGGCATATTATTTTTGTATAAAACCGCATAATGAGTTGGTGCTAAATTTGTTTTTTAATTACAACAGTTGACTGCTGCTCATCTCCCATTTTCTGAAAAAACTCCTTTAGCATAGCATAATCCGAAACAGGGAAATATAAACGCTGTAACTGCAGCCTGGAGTGAATATCGAGTGTGTTTGTCTCTTTGTTATAATCAATCATGTTTTTATATTGATTCGCACCGTCAATCTCTATAACGGCAGATTTTGGCACTTCATCAACAGCATAGCCATCAGGCAGCCTCAGGCTGAACGTGTAGGTTATGTTTTCTGTTGCCGGAAATTCGACCGGGTATTTCCGCTTTGGGTTTTTGAATGGCTCGCGTTCGAAGAGCTTAACCGCATATGGATTCAAATAAACCGGCCCCGAGTCGGGCCATTTGAGCTTTATACTGAAATCGAGGATAAGTTGCTTTTCCGGGTCATTCAGGTTGAGGACTTTGTATTGTACCAGTTTTGTATCCATTGTTATATCTTTCAACATTGCCAGGATATACTGTTTGACCTCTGCGGTGTCCTTATTCCAATCTGTACGTTTTTCAATAGAAACTGCATCGCTATAATAGAATTTATAGTTTAGCGTATAGTCATTTAATGCACTGTTGGTAGTCGCAACTGAATACAAGGCTTTCTCTTTTGCCATTTCCGGTGCCAGGACAATTCCGCATGTGTCTTTTTTATTTTTGTCAATAACGCGGGCGTAGCCATTAAGGCAATAGGTGGGCAGCCGGCCAAAAGGGTTATACTTTTCAGAGGCGTCAAGATAGTATTTTTCGCCGCTGATGCGGAGTTCGCATATAGTATGATCATATTTTCCGAGGTCAGGCTGCAACGGATTAGGCATTGCGTTGTCTTTTGTAGCAAGAATAACCGGACTGCAAGACAGCCCTGCCTGTCGCAGCAGCCCCATCAGCAAAAAATTGGCTTCAGCCGGGCTACCTGTTCTATCATTCAGCACTTTAACAATATCCTTTCTTGTGAAGATTGTCAGATTGCCAGATACAGTAATAGAATCTCTGACGAACTTGAATATTTTCCGGGCTATGCTCAAGTCGCTGGTGTCGTTTCCGGCGAGTTCCCTTGCTTTTTCCTTAACAGGCGCATTTGATTCCGGGAAGGCGCGGTAAAAATGATAGTTTTTCACGAGGGCTTCATTTATTTTGCCCCAGGTATTTAATATACCTTCATCTCCCAGGTCGTGGATGCCAGTGAGCCGGACATGCATACGTTCGCGATAGTTGTTTTCATTTGAGAGGTACGGCTCATCACTGAACGCGGGTACATTTTTCCGGACCCAATATTGTTTCAAGAGGTCTTCCCCGATTGTTTCCCTGTAGAAGTAAGAATTCGGAAGCAGGCTGTCAACTATTTTCTTTTTACTGTCATCCACTTCTATGAACCTTGAGATAATATCATCTGTCGCGAATAGCGCCCTGTGGTTAATATAAAGCTCCGTGCGGCTATATAGCTTAGGAATATCTTCCTGTATCTCCCAGTTTGCAATATTTATGGGATAATTTTCTTCTTCTATTTCGAAGCTAAAATCAATAATAGAGCCTTCATGTACGGCAGGCATGCTTATTTTTCTTTCCTTCAGCGCGTTTGAGCGCTCCAGCGATATATTGTCGCCGTCAATTTCCTGTTTTACCAGATTGCCATTTTCGAGATTATAAGTGGTGCCGTGCACTTTATTTACCCGGTAAAATGTGAAGCGGGAAACAGGTAGCGGGATATTAATATCGGCATATTCGGAACCATTTTTCTTAACTATTTTTATTATCCTTCTTACCTGGTGTTTCAGCATCGCATCGGAAGAGTGTAGGTCATAGGAATTGTATTCGTATAGCACTACCGCAACTGCCGATGTATCAATTTCAAATTTTTGCTGCTGGAGATATTTTAAGAAAAAGGCGTCATCATCCTGAAAGAATTTATCGGCGAACGAATGGACGGAAATTGACGTACAAAGAAGAAATAGAGCGGCACAAAATGCCAGGATACGGTTTTTGGGCATAAAATCTATTTATCGGTTGAAAACCAGCGAATTAATGTGAGGATGCAAATGTAATATTCAAAATGAATTATTTCATACTAATCTAAAGCATCTGAGCAATCGGATGATGCTATATTGGATAGGTGCTATTGTATAAATTCCCTGGGGCGAGTTGGAAATCCGCTTAATCTGGTGGGCATGAGTTCGCTGCGCACAGGGTTTGGCTACAGACCTGCGCAGTTTGGGTCGCTGGGTTTTAATGGTAAAAAGCCTGAAAGCTAATTCAGATAAAGGATTGCAGCATTGAGCAAAGTGGCGAAAGATACCCACGCGATGTAGGGTAGCTGCAGCAATGAGGCGAGCCTGTTGACGCAATGGAAAAGAACAATCATCGCGATTATTGCAGCCCACATCAATATTATGTCTATAAGGGCCAAGGCGATAAAATGGAGGTTGAAAAAGATGATGCTCCAAAAGAAGTTGAGTACAAGTTGTATGGTAAAGATGCCGATGGCATTATTGCGCGCATTAGACTTCGGTTGTTTTAAAATGAGATAAAAAGATATGCCCATGAGCATGTACAGGGACGTCCAGACGGGGCCGAAAATGGTGTTTGGCGGATTGAAGAAAGGTTTATGTAAAGCAGGATACCATGTATTAACGCCCTGGATGGTAAAATACCCAGAGATACCGCCGGTGAGCAGCGTAACGAGCAGGCAGCCGGTAAGCAGCAGTGGATTTTTTATGCGTTGCATTTGAAAATATTAGCTTACGTAAAGGTATTTTATATAACGCGTAAACCAATGCAAAGTGTATGAAAACGATAGCTTGTATTTCGGTTTGTTTATAATTATGTTTTTGTACGAGTTAGTTGTTTAAACAATTATGTTCATAAAAGAAATAACCTGGCTGCACTCCGAGACAATGGATGAACAACCGCGAAGAATTTTGCTCCACAAAAAACAACGCATGGTTTTGTGTTATGGAAGGAAGTTAATGAATGGGTAGTGATAAAAAACGATAAAGATTTCGGGTTCAAGCCTTGCAAACGCCTATCCAATGGGACCCACGTTACAAACGTGGACAAGTGGGGCAATGTAACTAATGATAATAAAGAGCCCTATCAAACATTATGTATTCATGTGTCGTATCAGCCACCGCATCAGTGCGGTGCTGCGGAATATCGTATTCCGGTGCAAAATGGGATAGTCCATTCTCCTCCTTTCCCTGTTCTTTCCCATTGAACAGCGTAACAAGGTGAGTTCTTAGCGTGTCGTTCCAAAATTCACGCCCATCAATATCTGTCAAAAATACCCTGTTATTATAGAGGAAATAGTAATTTGCAACGTGCAGGTCGTTATATTGCCATACCATCCTCAATTCTTTATCCATACAGCGCAGCCCACCTCTGCCCCTGCAATAAAAGTAACCCCGGTAATATTTAAACTCTTCAAGTCCCGTTATGTCGGTTGAATCTATCATTTGCCCTGTTTCTGCAGCGCACCGGTATGACATGCCCCTCTTAGCACTATGCGCAAAAATATACAGTATGCTGTCTTGCGCAATTATGTTGTCTGTAAATGGCAGCCTGATGGTGTCACACCATACACACCTTTTTTTACAGATCGAAAAACTTTGAACCACGCACCAGTTCTTTTCTGCATTGTATTTGCAGTTTACATTTGTCTCACTTGACAAGATTAGGTTGTTTTTATAGCTGCACGACACCCAAAAGTCACTACCGCTATAAACGTTTGGCACTGGCAGGCAGGGTACCATCGTGTCATTTTTATAGAGATACATACAAAATCCCCCGGTAGGCCTGCTCAGTATTATAGTGCTGTCAAGAACGGTGATCCACCACCATGCAATATCATTTTTTACACGTACAAGTGTTTTCAGCCTTTCTTTAGCTGTGTCTAGTTTATAAACAACTGTGCCTTCTGTGCCCCGTTCATGGCCAACTATAATGAACGTGCTTCCATTGTACAAAGCCATGTCGCTCATGTAGCCGGTGTATTCGCCAATAGGTATTCTTTTCACACCTCCACCATTCAGCCTGTTGTCTATTACAAAATCCATGTTGCCAGGCATGCCGCCAGGTTTGTATGCAGAGGACAGGTAAAAAAGTTTGCCGTCCATCATTTCAGGTTTCCCCACGCCGAAGGATGTATCAAACTCAAGTACTTGCACGGACGCCGCCGCCAGTAAGGCCTTTGGCTTCGGTATAAAAGGCTCCTGCGTATCATTATCGCAGCAACATAAACAACAGTTTAGAGAAATAGCCAGCAGTAACAGCCGTATGCCCTGTTTCATTTTATCAATAAAACTCAAAGACTAAGAACGATATTTTGCCAAGAAATATTGCGCATGGCTTGCGCTGTCGCCGTGATTCAAGGTTGAAATTGCTTTGTTTTTCGCGGAGGTTGATTGGGTGAAGTGCATGGGCTAGGCAGTTCATGGTTCGGCTGGGCTCACCAAGATTCTTCGATTTGGCAATGCTTTTGCTAGCATTCACTTAAACTTATCGGCAACTGCACGGCGAGGCCGCCTTCGGCGGTTTCTTTGTATTTGTGGTTCATGTCAAGGGCTGTTTCCCACATGGTGTTGACTACGGTGTCGAGGGAGATGCGGGCGTGGCCGGAGGTAGCCTGGAGGGCGAGCTGGGCGGCAGTGATCGCTTTTATGGCGCCCATGGTGTTGCGCTCTATGCAAGGCACTTGTACGAGGCCGCCTACGGGGTCGCAGGTGAGGCCCAGGTGGTGTTCCATTGCGATTTCTGCGGCCTGCAGGCATTGCTCTACGGTGCCGCCAAGGGATTCGGCAAGAGCTGCGGCGGCCATAGAAGAAGAAACGCCGATCTCTGCCTGGCAACCACCCATTGCTGCCGATAGGGTAGCGCCTTTTTTAAAGATGCTACCTATCTCTGATGCGGTGAGGAGGAACTTAATGATCTTTTCTTCATCATAACCATCGCAGAAGGCAATGAAGTAGAGCAGCACGGCCGGCACTACTCCCGCCGCGCCGTTGGTGGGCGCGGTAACTACACGGCTGAATGCTGCGTTCTCTTCATTTACCGCGAGGGCAAAACAGCTTACCCAGTCAAGTGTGTATTTAAAGGACTGCCCGCCGCTGCGAATGACGTTAAGCCATTCATCGAAGTTTTTATAGGATTTTCCTTCTGTAAGTTTTTTGTTTATCGCATCTGCGCGGCGCTGCACCTGCAATCCGCCGGGTAATATGCCGCCTATATGAGCGCCACGGTAGACGCAGTCGCGCATGGTTTCCCATATGCGCAGTACACCTTTACGGGTTTCTTCGGGAGTGCGGATGGCATCCTCATTTTCCATAACTATGCCAGAGATACTGAGACCGGTTTTTTCGCAGGCGGCTTCGAGGTCTGCGGCGATCTCTATAGGGTAGGGTAGCCGCACGTGGCCATCGTGGCCGTCTTCTTCACCTTCTTTTACCACAAAGCCGCCGCCTATAGAGTAGTAAGTCTCCGCTATCTCATCGCCATTATTAAAAGAGCATAAAAAAGTAAGCGCATTGGGGTGATAAGGCAAGCTCTCATCGAACAGGAAAACAACATCAGTAACCGGGTCGAAATCTATTTCTTTTTCGCCGTTCAGCACCAGTTTTTTTAGGGATGCAATTTGTTCGGTGCGGGGTGTTATCTCATTTACATCGAAGGTTACAGGGTCTTCTCCGCAAAGACCCAAAAGGACTGCTACATCTGTGCCGTGGCCTTTGCCGGTTTTGGCGAGTGAGCCATAGAGCAATACACGAACAGAGTTTACGTCGTTAATGCCTTTGCTTTTTAAAGTGGCAATAAACCGCTGGGCGGCACGCCATGGGCCAAGTGTATGTGAACTGCTGGGGCCTACTCCTATCTTGAAAATGTCGAATACCGAAATGCTTTCCTGCGCCACTGCTTTTATCTGAGATTAAATTGCGGGCAAAGATACATAAGCCTGACGGCTAAAATCCAAAGGCAATACTCAAAATTCAAAAGTTTACAGTTTCATTAAATATGGGATTAGTTGCTGCGGCTATAGCCGCGAATGTGTTACCAGCCGGGTGCTAGCCAACCACCCAACGCGCTCTCATTTCATGCTCCGGTGATCTTTACCCAACAAAAAAGACCTTCCACAAGGAAAGCCTTTTGCTGTTTATTGGAATTTAAAATTTTATTTTTGGAATTTCACCTATGGCATCAGCACCTTGTCTATCACGTGTATCACACCGTTTTTCTGATAGACGTCTTTTATGGTTACCATAGCGACGCCGCCTTTGCTGTCTTTTACTTCCAAGTGCTTGCCTTTCTTCATTATTGTGAGCTCTTCGCCCTGCACGGTGGTAAGTTTCGCCATACCGCCGCCTGCTTTTATTTTTTCCATCAGGTCTTTAGAGTCCATCTTGCCTGCTACAACGTGATAAGTGAGCACTGAAGTAAGAGTGGCTTTGTTCTCTGGTTTCAGCAGGTTGTCAACAGTGCCTGCAGGCAGTGCTGCAAATGCTTCGTTTGTTGGTGCAAATACTGTGAACGGCCCATCGCTTTGCAGCGTAGGAACTAGCCCCGCGGCCTTTACTGCGGCCACCAGGGTAGTGTGGTCTTTGGAGTTCACAGCGTTCTCCACAATGTTCTTTTGCGGATACATGGCTGCGCCGCCCACCATTACTGTGCCTTGCGCAAGGCTGTTTACTGCATTGGCTGCTATCATGGCAATAGCGAATACGGGAATCAAAAGGATACGTTTCATACAATTGTTTTTTGGTTGGTTAGAAATTGTTTTACACATACATCTACGGTACGTTTTGTGTTTAGGTTTTCGGGAAGGGGAGTTTTTTTGTGTGCTCCATCCAATTTGAATTATTCCTGCACAAAGTAGGTGCGTGTAAAAAAGTCTCGTGCAAAGGCGCAAAGCTCGCTATTTCCTCATTTCGTTTTTAGGACAGGCAAGCGGGAGTACGTTTATTTATGACGATTTTTAATGACCAAATGGCTTAGTTTTTTATCTTTAGAACCGCATGAAAAGATTTGTGTCAACGTATTATCCCGGTATTTTGCTTTTTGTTGTGACGTTGTGCGTTGGGCTATACGTTTATCAGGATTATGGTATGAGCTGGGATGAGCCGGACCAGAGAGGCATTGGGAATGTGACGTACAATTATGTTTTCAAGGGAGATACTTCTTTATTAACTTATGATGACCGTGGACTGGGGCCGGGGTTTGAGCTGCCACTGATCTTTATAGAAAAAATGGGGCATTTTGAAAGCAGCAGGGACATTTACTTATCAAGGCACCTGGCGACGCACATTTTTTTTCTTATTGGTGTTTTCTGTGGGTATGTGTTGGCTTACAGGCTCTTTAAGAACCAGTTTATTGCTTGCCTCGCTTTTGTGCTGCTGGCTTTTCATCCGCGTATTTACGCACATTCTTTTTTTAATACAAAGGATGTCCCTTTTTTGTCTGGTTTGCTGATCGTGATGCTGGTGAGCCATATTGCGTTTAACAGGAACAAAATGGGATGGTATTTGCTGCTGGGCATTGTAACGGGCTATGCAACCAGCATCAGGGCCATGGCTGTGCTGTTTGCGGCACTTGTATTTTGTTTCCTGGCAATCGACTTGTTGAGGAGAAGGTATCTTAAGGAACGCGTATTGCCATTAGGTAAGGGCGCCTTGTGCTTTGTTATTGGCTTTTGTGGAATGTTATACCTGTGCTGGCCGCTGCTGTGGCATAACCCTGTTCATCGTTTTCTTGAATCTTTTCATAACCTGGCAAATATTGTGTGGACGGGGAAAGTATTATTTAATGGCCATTCGTTTGCCGGTAACGAACTACCGCTGAGTTATATGCCCGTATGGTTTTCGATTACTGTGCCGGAATTGTGGCTGGTGGCAGGGTTGGTGGGCTGTAGCTATGTGGTCGTTGCGTTTTTCGGAGCTCCCCTGAAGTATCTGGGCAATACTGCCGAACGGAATTTTCTTTTTTATGCTGCGGTGTTCCTGGCACCTGTGGCGGCTATGGCGCTGCTGCACGGAGTAAACATTGATGACTGGCGGCATTTATATTTTATTTATGCTCCATTTGTGATGCTGGCGCTGTTTGTAATAAACAAACTGCTGATTGGTAGAAAGAAGATCATTATACAAACAGCCTGTGTATTGCAAGCTTCGGTAGTATTTTATTTTATGGTAAAAAACCATCCGTTTCAGCAGGTGTATTTCAACCGGTTTGTATCTCATGATAAAGAGTATTTGAGGAAGCATTACGACCTGGAATATTGGGGCTGCAGTTTTTACCAAGGATTACATCATTTACTTGCAACCAGGCAGGGGACGATCAAAATAACTACAGACCTTTCCGGAACCCCCCCGCTCAGGAATAACGTTAGTATGCTCACAGCGCAGGAGAAGGGACGGATAATGATAACTGATGAAGCAAGCGCAGACTATTTCATCACCAATTATCGGCTGCATCCCGATGATTTTTCATATGCAAAAATTGATTGCTCCATTTGCGTGCTTAATAGTACGATCTTATGTATTTATAAGATCCGCTAAATTATCGGGCCTGATGGCATGATTTTTACAGAAGTAAAAATTACTGTTTGTTTTTTTGGGGGGTATATAAATCTATGTTCGTGGAAGAAGCTATTGTAAACGACCAGACGGCTAAAACGTATTCGAAGGAACGTCTTTTTTTTAGGTACTTGCCCGGCTATGCAGCATTTATCCGGGACAATTGCCTGATCCCATATATAAAGGAGCAGATAAGCCTTTGCAGGTCTATAGACCTGCCGATGATGAAGTTCGTGGGAGGGATGAGTGATGACGAACTGGTAATGATGGGCATCGAATCGCATAAACTATTTCTGACGAGTGCAGAGAACAATACGTTGAAAGAACACCTGGAAGTGTCATTGCGTAAATGGGTGTCGGACCAACTGGTGATCATGAAGAAGGAAGACCTGACCGCTGAAGATATTACGTATGCAGGGTATGTGCGAAAAAGGTCGTTAATAAAATTTTTACCTGCCTATACCAGTGACCTTTATGAAGCGCTTGAGATAATAAACGAGATAGACGCGCTAAGCGTGCATAACGATATTGCCGCAACCAACGTATATATTAAGTTGCTGAAGGACCGGATAAGCGAGCAGGCATTTTTTACGGAGATATTGTCAAATACAACGCCTGGGCTGAATTATATTTTTGACCTCAGCAGGCGCTCCATTAAATACGCTAATAAGAACGCCGTCAGCTTTTTTGGCCAATCCCTGGAAAAGATGCAGGAAATGGGAGGCGCTATCATTGCAAACAATGTACATCCGGATGAAGTGCAACTGACTGCTGAATCGCTGGAAAAGTGTGCGATTGCCGATGATGGGTCTGTGATCTCGTGGGAGTTCAGGCTCCGGGCTGAAAACGGAACCTATCCGTGGATGCGTAATTATGCCTCTGTTTATAAGCGGAATGAAGAAGGTGTTCCGCTGGAAATAGTAGGTATCATATTGAATATTGACAAAGAGAAAGAAATATCGGATAAACTGATACTAAGTGAAAGGCAATTGCTGGAGGCGCAATCGCTCACGAATCTTGGCAGTTTTGAACTGGAAACCGATACAGGGAAAATGGTCGTCACCCCTCAATTTAAAAAGATATACGAACTTGAAGATTTTGACCTTTATAAACTGATAGACCATGTACACCCAGATGACCGTGAAAGGATAAATAAGAACAGGGACAGAGCTATACAGGAAGGGGGGATGTATGATAATGAATACCGGTACCGGATAAATGGCAAAGAGAAAATTTTATGGTCCAGGGGATCGGTGACCATAAGGAATGGAAGAAAGATGATGATAGGTACCGCAATGGATGTGACCAACCGGCATAAAATGCTTCGGGACCTGCTGGAAAGCAGAGCACTATACCAACAGGCGCAGCAACTTTCTCATACCGGCAACTGGAATTGTGACCTGGAGACCAACGAATATTCATGGTCTGACGAGTTATTCCGTATCTATGAAATGGAACCTCAATTTGGAAAAATTGAACCAGAAGTAACAAGATCGTACCGGCATCCTGATGATATAGCCATGGTAGATGAACAAGAGCGGCGTTTAAGAGAAGAGCACGTTCCTTCGGACTACACATTCCGAATAAATCTGCCGTCAGGAAAGCTGAAATACCTTCATGTGAAGGGTGAAGCATCCTTTGATGTGGACAATAAAGCAACGCGGCTATATGGTACTGTGCAGGACGTCACCGAAAAACAAATGTTGTTTGAAAAATTAAAGGATAGTGAAACACGTTTCAAACAGGCACAGGAATTGTCCCATATCGGCAACTGGTCGTGGGACCTCGTGAGTGGTAAGATCTTTTGGTCTGAGGAGTTGTACCGTATATATGGCAGGCAGTTGGGAACAGAGATAACGTTTGATAAAGTGATGCTGCTGAACCACCCGGAAGACCAGTTGAAAATAAAAAAGAACCTGCAGGACTGCATTGATACCGGGAAACCAATGGAAACCTATTGCCGGGCTGTGCTGAAAGACGGGACGCAGAAAGTACTATATGCGAAAACAGAAACGTTGCAGGGCAAGACTGGGAAAGCAGTGAAACTAGTTGGCACTATACAGGATGTGACCAAGCAAAAGCTAGTGGAAAAAAAGCTGGCGGATTCGCAGGAATTTATCCAGAAAATAACTGATGTAACACCGTCTATTATCGCGGCATACAATATCGATAACGGGCAGTTATCCTTTATCAACGATGCTGTTGAAAAGCAACTTGGGTACAAACGATCTACGGTAATAGAAGGTGGTGTTCCATTTTTTGTTTCCATAACGCACCCGGATGACCTGCCTGCACTGATGGAGAAGAATGCCAAAGCGCTCGAAGAGGCTAATACAATAGCGCCCGGTGCCGAAGAACCTATAGTGGAGTTTAAGTACAGGATGAAAAACAGTAACGGGGAATATAAATGGTTCCATACGTTCGGTACTATTTTTGAGCGCAATGAAAAAGGGCTGGTTGAAAGTATATTGAACATATCTATTGACATCACAGACCAGGAAGAAGCAGAACAGGCCGTGTATCAAAAGAACCTTCAACTGCAGCAATCTAATTCCAGCCTTGAGGAATACGCATATGTAGCCAGCCATGACCTGAAAGAGCCATTGAGAAAAATTGTGACATTCAGCGACCGTATGTTGACAACCCAATTGAATACACTCAGTGAGGACGGCAAGGCATATCTTGGTAAAATAATGGAGTCATCGAGGCGTATGCAGAAAATGGTCAATGACCTGCTGTATGTGTCAACTATTGCCGGCAATAAGGAATACCAGTTGTGTGACCTGAATCTTATTTTGTCGGAAGCATTGCTGCCGCTGGACCATAAGATCGAAGAAGTGAAAGCTATTATAGATTCAGACGACTTGCCTACTGTGCCGGTAGTGCCTGCACAGTTCCGGCAATTGTTTCTGAACCTGGTTGGCAATTCGCTTAAGTTTTTGCGAAAAGGCGTTATGCCGGAGATAAAGATCACGCACAGTTTTATTACTGGCATGGCAGCAGAACGACTGGAGCTTGCCAAAGCAAAAAAGTACATGAAAATTGAGATCAGCGACAATGGTATCGGATTTGACAACCAATATGCCGGAAAGATATTTGCCATATTCCAGCGGCTTCATGGCAGGGCAGAGTATGAAGGCACAGGTATTGGCCTGGCAGTATGCAAGCGTATTGTAGAGAATCATGGAGGGGCAATTTTTGCGGAGGGGAAACTTGATGAAGGTGCTACATTCACTATCATAATTCCGGTCTGAATGTAATATCTGTGTCAAAAGCAGGTAAATTCTTATTAAGTCCATATAATTGATTATTTTACAGTTCCGAAAACAACAAATGCCATGATTCAATCAGCAAAGCACTCTGTGTTTATTGTAGATGACGATGAGGACGACCGGTTAACAATGCGTGACGCTTTTATTGAAAATAAGCATAGCCATAACTATGTATTTATGCAGAGCGGCGACCAACTGATGGGGCATTTTGCCGATGATAGTACCGTTAAGAAACATCCATCGCTTATTCTTCTGGACCTGAATATGCCGGGAAGGGACGGCAGGGAAGTACTCAGGGAGATGAAAAAGAACGATGACCTGAAACCTATACCGGTGATAGTTGTTACTACCTCCTCATCTGCAAAAGATAGGGAAGCATCTTACAAGCTAGGGGCCAATTGCTTTGTCACAAAGCCAGATTCTTACCAGGCAATGGTGGCGCTGACGGATGCTATCGCCAAGTTGTGGCTGTAGTATTTTAGCAAAAAAGGTCTCTCGCAAGGGCGCGTATTTACACTCTCTAGCCCCCTTCGCCAGCGCATGGAGCCAACGCCAAAAGGGGGAATTTTCCTCATTTGCTTTTAAGGCCGCCAAGTGCGGGTTTTAATTTTTTTTATTTTGAACGGTAATAAATCTGATAATACAGGCTTTATTTTCGATAGGGATACGGTATTGCATTTGCGCATTCCTTTCTCTTTTTTCCTGCTGCCGGTATTTTGCTTTGGCGTCAGCCAGGCATCATCTGTGCACATAGCTCACGCTATCATAGTTTTTATTGCCCTGCACTTTTTTATATACCCCGGCAGCAACATATACAACAGTTACATGGACAGGGATACGGGAAGCATAGGTGGGCTGAAAAATCCACCGCCGGTAACGCGGAAGCTGTATTATGCCAGTATTATTTGCGATGCAACAGGCTTATTGCTGTGCGCCATTACCGGCCTGGAAAATATGGTCCTTATGGCAGTCTATGTGGCGTTCTCCAAAGCATATAGCTGGCACGGCATAAGGCTGAAAAAATACCCGTATGTAAGCTGGCTGGTGATCGCTTTTTTCCAGGGCGGATACACCTTTATGCTGGCAAAAATGACGGCGGAAAATAATACGCATATCTCCTGGTTCAACACTCAGAACATACTGGCGATGGCAATTGCTTCCCTGCTTATAGGCGGATCTTACCCGCTGACGCAGATATACCAGCACGATGAGGACAGCCGCAGGGGAGACAATACCATCAGTTACCGGCTGGGCATAAAGGGCACATTTATTTTTACGCTGATGATGTTTGTTTTAGCCGCGGGCTTATTGTTTTACTATTTCAGCACTTATAGCCGGGTGTTTGATTTTTTCATTTTTTCGGCATGCCTTACCCCTGTTATGGCCTACTTCCTCTACTGGTTTTTTATAGCGGTAAAGGATAAGCAAAACGCCGGTTATGCGCATGTAATGCTGATGAACAAAATATCAGCGGTGTGTATGGTGGTGTGCTTCACGATAATTTTCATGAGTAATCATGTGCCTGTGCGGTGATCATTGCTCCACAAAATACATCTTTAGCAGCCCTTTGTTTTTGGCTTCCACCTCACCGCGGTAAGTGCAGCGGAATTTGTCTTTTACCAGTTCGTAGGTAGTTTGGGAGATGTTTATTTTTCCGGCTTCACTCGTTTGCTCCATACGGGCTGCGGTATTTACGGTATCGCCCCAAATGTCGTATGAGAACTTCTTTACGCCAACAATGCCGGCTACCACGCTGCCACTGTGTATGCCAGTGCGCATTTCGAAAGCGGTATCGCCCAATTGTTGCTTTCTCGCATTTATGAACGCATTTATTTCCAGCGCGGCGTCAATTATGTTTTCGGCATGGTTGAGGTTGGCGGCGGGCATACCTGATACGGCAAGGTAGGAGTCGCCAATGGTCTTTATCTTTTCGATGTTGTGCCTGCCAATGATGTCGTCAAAAGCCTTGAAGCAAAAGTGCAGCTCATCAATAAGCTGTTGCGGCGTCATGAACTCACTTGCGTGAGTAAAGTTGACGAAATCTGTGAACAGCACTGTAACATTGTCGAAGTGGCGGGCTGCGGCTACGCCGGTCTCCTTAAGTTCTTCGGCTACCTCGGCGGGTAATATATTCAGTAGCAGGTCTTCTGATCTCTGTTTCTCCCTGGCCAGGGCGGCATTATATTTTCTTTGTGTTTTTAAGTTGCGGTACACAAATATCCCAAGCATCAGGAACAGGGCGGAGCTCAGCACCAGCAGGATATTGAGCCTGCGATTGTATTTCAGCGCTTTTTCCTGACCGGCGATTTGCCTGTCTTTATCATCCGAGTCAAACTTCACCTGTAGCAGCTTTAGCTGTTGAGATTTTTCCTTATTGAGGATGGAGTCTTTTATTGCGCTGAGCTTTACGCTGTAGTCAAGCGCTTCCGGGTACTTTTTTTGTTTAGTGTATATTTTCAGTAAGGTTTCATAAAGATCTTTCAAGACCCCCGGCTGTTGAAATTTGTTCTGCAAGTAGATTGCTTTTAGTGCGTACTGTTCGCTGTGGAGAAGGTCGTTCATGTCATAGAATAATATGGCCA
The DNA here is from genome assembly GCA_903887415.1 of uncultured Bacteroidota bacterium. Classification (GTDB taxonomy): domain Bacteria; phylum Bacteroidota; class Bacteroidia; order Chitinophagales; family Chitinophagaceae; genus Nemorincola. Next base: position 79,402 of record CAISPO010000059.1, read on the forward strand.
AATTGGCGTAGATCACACTCTCGGCATAGCCCTCGTCAGATGAGTCGATGAGAGCAAGCGCCTGCTTGTAGGTAGCCAGTGACGCATCATATTGTTTTGTACTCTTAAGGGCGATGGCAAGATTGCACAATGACTCCAACTGTTGTAATTTATTGCCTTCATTCCTGGCCATGGCAATTGCGTCATTATACAATCGGATAGCGGTATCATACCTTTTTTCTTTTTTGTAAATGGTGGCCAGGTAATCCATAACCAGTGGGAGTTTCTTTCGGACTTTTTCGTTATCCAGGTGTTGCCGGGTGATGGCCATCGCATCTTCTATCGTTTTCTTTTCAGATGTTGTATCATCGGTAATTTCATATACCCGTGCAATGCCCAGCATATCGCTGATCTGGAGCCTGTACTCTTTCTGGTCTTTATGAATACGCAGGGCATCCAGGTAAAACTGAAGGCTTTTGGGGTAGTCAGTAATCACTTCATAGCCCTCAGCGATCATTTTGTCGGCCATTGCTGCCTGGAGCAGTTTTCCGTGGGCTGTGGCTTCGGCAAACAGAATTTTTCCAATCGTTATTATCTCTTTCGGGTGATCCATCAATTCCCGGTCGGCATAATCAAGGTACGCGCTCATGCGCTGTGTATCATTGCTGATATGCATCAGCCGGGCAAGTACGGTATCTTCTGCGGCACTTTGTGCCTGCATGTAAAAGGCCAGTAAAAGAAAAATGGTGCATGTGAGCAGGCGCATTCCTACAAAAATAAACAATTTCGTATATGGGGGAAATTATTGTTTTGCCAGCGCTTATTGCTTCACAAATTCTACTCTGCGGTTTTCGGCTTTGCCTTCCGGTGTGGCGTTGGGGACTTTGGGTTTAGTGAGGCCATAACCTATGGGGATGAGCCTGCTCCCATCAATGCCTACGGACTCCAACTGCCTTTTCACTGCATCAGCACGTTCCTGCGATAGCTTCATATTTGCATCAGCATCGCCATCGCTGTCCGTATGCCCGTCTATTTCTAATTTTAAAAAGGGGTTTGCTCTCAAAAACTGACCTAACTGCGTGAGGAACGCTAATCCTTCCGCGTTGATGTCGTATTTATTTACTTCAAAATTTATGGCATGGGTAACGAGTGTGCTTCCGGAGAGGATCTTTGTGAAATCGTAACTGTTAGCGCCAGTTGTGACCCTGAAGTGTTTATAAGATACCGGGTTATGGCTGCCGATGGAAACACCGTAGGGCGAAAAGCCGCAATCTGCCAGTGACGCAACATGCGAACTGTCTATATAGAAATCAGCTGCGCCTTTTTTATAGGCCATTGCAAAATGGTGCCAGGCACCTTTAATGAAGGGAGCGGGGTATTTCCCCAACGCTTTGTCCAGCCGGCTTCCAGAGCTGACATCTCTTCGCAACTGTCCTGAAGACCATACCTGGATACGTTCTTTCAAGCAGGGATTTGGGTTTTCATAAGGATAAAAAACAAGCTCTGTGCCTCCGTTTGGTGAATCAAACCGGAAATCGAATTCAACAGCAAAGCTATCATGCAGGTAAAACCGCTGGTCTATATTGGGGTCTAAATAGCTCCCATTTGTCATAACCAGGAGCGAATGGCCAGGGCTGTCACTTTCTACTTTCCATAGATGCCTGTTTGAAGTATCGTGGGCATAGTATTCATTGCAGGATGAAATGTGCCACCTGGATGGAAACGCCCCAACACTATCCTGGCTGAAATCATCTTCAAAGATCACCTTTTCGCCGGGCGTAAACTCATAGGTGTTGTTTGCAGTTTGTGCACTGCTTGTTCTGCCGGACGCGATTAGAAACAACAGCGGCAGTATAAATTTGAAGGATGAACGCATAATTTCAAATTATTGTCGTAAATATACATAATATGTTTTGGCGATTCTAATTCTTAAAAATAAACCTTCCTCTAACAGAACTTTTTTCCTTTACCAAAGATTTTGTACAGTTTATACGTCTATATAAGGGAGTTGGGGTTTTACCATTAAATTTATTGCATGAAGAGACTGTTATTGCTGTTGCTATTGTTGCCTGTGATTGTGCAGGGGCAGATCATTACTACTGTGGCGGGGAATGATACAACAGGTTATAGTGGTGATGGGGGAATGGCAACAAAATCACGCTTAGCTTGGCCAACTTTTGTACGACCTGATATTGCTGGCAACCTTTACATAGCTGATCTTTATAATTACAGAATAAGAAAAGTAGCGATCGATAGTATAATCAATACAATTGTTGGCGATGGATTATCAAATCGTAGTGGCGATGGGGGACTTGCTATAGCTGCGGGGATAGCATATCCGACTAGTGTGGCAGTTGATAGGATAGGTAATCTTTATATTGCCGAACAGGATAGCTTTTCAGGTAATGGCCCCTCATGGATAAGAAAGGTGAGTGTCGATGATACTATTTCTTCTATTGCTGGCAATGGTACAATTGGTTATAGTGGAGATAGCGGTCAGGCTACAGCCGCTGGATTCCAAAATATTATTGATATAGCTGTCGATGGTTTTGGAAATATTTACCTGGCTGATGGCAACCGTATAAGAAAAATAAACAACATAGGTATTATCACTACAATAGCAGGCAATGGGATCGCAGGCTTCACAGGTGATAATGGGCCGGCTACTGTAGCAGAATTAAATAATCCTGTAGGTATAGCAGTTGATGAAATAGGGAATGTTTATATAAGCGATAATTCGAACGACCGAATAAGAAAAGTCGATACTGCAGGAATAATCAGCACTATCGCTGGTAATGGCATTTTTGGCTTTAGTGGAGATGGGGGATCGGCTATTTCAGCAGAGTTATATCGACCTGAGGGTATAGCAGTTGATAGATTAGGTAATGTTTACATTGTTGATCAGGGAAATCTCCGTATAAGAAAAATTGACACATCAGGCATTATAAACACAATAGCTGGAGGAGGTTCAGCAGATTTAGGTGATGGAGGACCTCCGACATCAGCAGAATTTATTGGTCCTTATGGAGTATCAATTGATAGTGTTGGTAACATATACGTCGCAGATCCAGGTGCATATAATGTAAGAAAAATATCACCAATTAGTACAGAGGTAATTACTGTCTGTTCGCCTACCTACATTACCCTCTACCCCAACCCCGCAACCATCCAACTCACCATCTCCTCATCAGAAAACATCACCTCCATCTCCATCACCAATCTCCTGGGGCAAACAGTTTACAGTTCGAAGTATAGTGGTAGTTTGCAGAAGAGTGTTGATGTTGCGGAGTTGCCGAGTGGCGTTTATATCATAAAGATCAATGGAGCAGAAATAAGGAAGTTCTTGAAGGAATAACTTTCTTTACCTGCTTCGGTTATCGTTTTTTACAATAATTCTGCTTTGCCCGATCTTGCCCGCGATTCCAAAATCCGGACTTACCCACAAAATTGACCCAAAAATCAGCCAAAACCAGCTACGGCATTGGTTATAACCACTTCTGAAAATTGTGGATATCTTCTTTTGGAAATCGAATATGGTGTAGCTTTTTAAAGTAATTTTGGTAAAATGTTTTATGGCTAAAAATGTAAGTAATATGGCAGACGAAAAATTAAAAGTTTTGAAACTGGCACTCGACAAGATCGAGAAAGACTATGGCAAGGGCTCTGTAATGATGCTGGGCGACAAGCAAAAAGAAAAGATGGATGTGATCAGCACCGGCTCTATAGGGTTGGATGTGGCATTGGGTGTGGGCGGCTTGCCATGTGGCCGTATCGTAGAGATATACGGGCCGGAATCTTCCGGTAAAACGACAATAGCGATACATACTATAGCACAGGCGCAAAAGAAGGGCGGTATCTGCGCTATTATAGATGCGGAACACGCATTTGACGCCAGCTATGCCCGTAAGCTAGGTGTGGACGTGGACAACCTGATCATCTCTCAGCCAGACTACGGTGAGCAGGGCCTGGAGATCGCAGACCGGCTAATATCATCGGGTGCGGTGGATGTAGTTGTTATTGACTCTGTTGCGGCACTGGTGCCCAAGGGCGAACTGGATGGCGAAATGGGCGAAAGCAAAATGGGCCTGCAGGCAAGGCTGATGAGCCAGGCGCTGAGGAAGCTCACGGCTACTATCTCGCGTACCGGCTGCTGCTGCATATTCATCAACCAGCTTCGTGAGAAAATTGGTGTGATGTTCGGCAACCCCGAGACAACAACCGGCGGTAATGCACTGAAGTTCTACGCATCAGTGCGTCTTGACATCAGGCGCATCAGCCAGATAAAGGATGGCGATGTGGCCAGTGGTAACCGCACCCGTGTAAAAGTGGTGAAGAATAAAGTAGCACCGCCTTTCCGCCAGGTAGAGTTTGATATTATCTTCGGCGAGGGTATCAGCAAAGTAGGCGAGATCATAGACATGGGCGTGGAACTGGGCATACTCCAGAAGAGCGGCTCATGGTTCAGCTATGGCGACAGCAAAGTAGGGCAGGGCAGGGATGCGGTAAAGCAGTTCCTTGCAGACAACCCCGAAATGATGGAGGAAATGGAAGGGCGCATACGTGAGGCACTGCTGGTGCCAGTGGCAGCGGCGGTTGTAGCGTAATTGTGGAATTGGGAATTAGGTTTTTGGAATTTGGATTGTGTTGTGGCAATCCAGATTCCTTTTTTAATTTACAGGCATTTTATTAAGTATTACGCAGCAATTCCAATTCCTAATTACTAAAAGACTAATTCCATATAGAAACAATGGATACTTCAGATTTTAAAACGGTAGGCTACTCCAAGACAACACTAACGGAGTTGATGATACCTACCTACGCCAATTTTGGTGGCAAGGTGCATGGTGGTATATTGCTGTCGCTGATGGATAAAGTGGCGTATGTATGTGCGGCAAAGCACGCGGGTAACTACTGTGTTACAGCCTCAATAGATAGTGTTGATTTCCTGGCGCCGATAGAGGTGGGTGAACTCGTGTCACTGAAAGCGTCTGTGGTATATACAGGCCATTCGTCACTTGTGGTAGGCATACGGGTGGTAGCCGAAAATGTAAAAACACAGGTTACGAAGCACGCCAATACCTGCTATTTTACTATGGTTTCTATGGATGAGCACCACCGGCCGGTGCAGGTGCCGGGGCTGATACTGGAGTCGAAAGATGAGATACGGCGGTTTGCCGATGCGATCATGAGAAAGACATTGAAAAAAGACCAGCGGAAGCGGCTGGAGGAATTGAAAACGCCGATGGCTGTAGAAAACTATATGAAGCTGCTGCAAAATGAGCGGTGTATTATTTCTAAATGAAACGATGCCCCCCTCTAACCTCAACTTCGCAGATATAAAGTGCTGAGAAATAAACGTATTAATACTGAACCTTACCCCGAAACTATTTGCGCGATGAACAGTGAGCCGATCTTTGTTGCGAAGCCATCTGCGGCTGATATTGTTTTTATGTTTATTATAGTTATTGTTTTAGGTATTGGTTGTTGCTGGAGTTTATACTTTGGCTTGGCGTCTGACGTATATCCCCAATTAATTCCTTTGTTATTTTCAGTCCTGTTGGGGTTGATGGCTTGCCTTATTTTTTTTAGTTCTGCAAAACTGGACAGAATAAAATTGTACGAAGACAGGTTTGAAGTAATATCAATTCTCGGGCACATCAAAAAAATATTTGTCTTAATGAGGCAACTAGTTGGAGTGAGTATGTGTTCAGGAACGGCACAAAATACCTGACGGTATTTGCAGGGAATGATTCATACAAGCTAAAAAATACCGATTTTGCCGACTATGACTTTTTGAAGGAAAATATTACCAAAGGCAAAACTCAAATTGAGCCAAAGTTGAATAAAACGGCATTATTGATTGCTTGCACATTTTTCCTTTTTATTGGTATTTTGTCTACTGGGTTTGCTTGTTACAGTTATTGGGTAAAAGATAATAAACTCGCTGTTAACGATGTTGCAACTGTGGGTGGTATTATAGTAAACCCGGTAAGAATATCGAACACTGGGGGGGAAAGCTCAAGGAATTACATCAGGGTAATTTTATATCAATATCCTGATTTTATTTTTGATATTTATGATGTGGCATATCGAGTTACAAACCGTAGGGCTTATCTTGAGTATGTGAAGCCTGGCGATTCGGTATATCTTGATGTACTTGCTGATGTTTATAAAAAAAAGATAACAGGTCAAATGCCGCTTGGGTTCTTTGATAAGACAGTCAATTACAAAAAGATATCCGTTTATGGATTGCGGGATAAACATGCCAATTACCTGACGCTGAAAGATTACAATAATGCGGATCAACTGCGTGGGCATTTTTATCCGCCGTTGGTGTTAGGGACATTCTTTTTGATCATGGGTATAATATTAACTCGGGCTGTATATCGTCAAGAATCATGGGTATAAGAATTACTCTGTATATTTTCGATCCGTAACAAATTTTAGGCATTTCTTGACGTTTGACTTATTAATTTTGGGTTGCTTAGGTTTTAAATGGCCCTTAATGAGATCAAAACAACTACTCTTCATTCTTATTGCAATATTCGGGTTAGTTGCTTGCAGCAGCGGTAACCGGAAATTCACCATTATTGCCAACATTAACGGCCTGCCCGAGCAAACAGTGGTGCTGGAACAACTGAACGCCAACGAGATCATCACTATTATTGACTCGGTCCATTCCAATGCAGACGGGCATTTTGAGCTGTCCGGCATAGCGCCGGAGCCAGGGCTGTACCGCATACATTTCCAGCAGAAAAAATACATATTGCTGTCGGTGGACAAGGGCAATATGAAGATAACCGGCGACTGGAATACGCTTGAAAAATACTCGGTTGCAGGTTCGCCGGCATCGGCACAACTGCAGATGTACCTCGCCGCCATACGGTCGCACCTGAACGATTTTAACGCGATGAGCGGGGTATTGGATACGCTGAAAGCCAAAGGTAATGACAGCCTGCTGGCGATTGCCAAAAAAGACTTCCAGGATATGGGGCAGCATTTTACCCAATACGTGGAACATTTTGCAGACACTACCCAGTATGAGCCAAATGCAATATTTGCTGTGCGGATGCTGAACCCGGCAACAGAAGGAACTTACCTGGATGCCTTTGGGCAGGGCCTGGGGCGCAGGTTTCCAGGCACTAGAATGTCGCGGGATTTTACAGAATATTATCTGAAGGCTACCGCGAGGATGGGCGGGCAACCGAGAAGGCCTGTACCGATAGGTGGCCCTGGCAGCACTTCTACAGCTCCCGAAGTGGCGTTGCCGGATGTAAACGGGAAAACAGTATCGTTATCTTCTTTGAGGGGCAAGTATGTGCTGCTGGACTTTTGGGCATCATGGTGCAGCCCCTGCCGCGCTGAGAACCCGAACGTGGTGGCAGCCTATGCAAAATTCAAGGGAAAGAATTTCACTATACTCAGCGTGTCGCTTGATAACAACAAGGATGCATGGGAAAGGGCCATAAAGGACGATGGCCTCACATGGACACAGGTAAGCGATCTTAAAGGGTGGGCATCTGCTGCCGCAGCGGCCTATAATGTACAGTCTATTCCGTCTAACTTTCTGATAGATACCAGCGGCAAGGTGATTGCCAAAAATCTGCGCGAAAAACAGCTCGATGAAACGTTGAGCAGTGTGCTGAAATAGCTTTGTATAAGCGTTACCGCAAATGGGACATTAATAGCACGGAAACCAATATCCTTGGAATTTAGTCCCGATGGCTATCGGCATAATCCCGGAATTTTACTTTATTCCTTCTTCGCCTCAAACAGATCTTCCTTTTTCACAACCATTACTTTCGTTTTATCTTTAAGTGTACGTGCAATGGCCCCATACGGTGCGGTTACCACTTCTTCGCCTTCTTTCAGCCCTTCTGTTATCTGCAGGTATTTGTTGTCCTGCAGGCCTGTTTTTACGTCGCGTATATTTACCATCTTGGTCTTGTCGTCCAAAACAAATGCTACCTGGCGTATATTATCAGATGCCGACAACTGGGTGTTTTTGTTCTTGATGCTGTCTGGCCAGTCGCGTGTGGTTACCGCATTTACCGGCACGGAAAGTATGTTTTCCTGCCTGTTGGTCTGTATCTCCACAGATGCTGACATGCCGGGCTTAAAAGGGAATTTTCCATTTATTGGTTTAGCCGTAAGGTCGGCATAGCTCTCCGGTAAAATGAGGATATGCACCGTATAGTTAGTTACCTGGTCGGTGCTGGTTGTTGACGCCGCGGTTGCTGATTTGGTACTGCTTACAGCTACCTTCGATACCACACCCTTGAACTTCCTGTTCCGATAAGCATCTGCATCAATTACAGTCGTGTCACCTATCTTTACTTTCGATATGTCTGTTTCGCTTACATCCACGCGCACTTCTATGCGGCTCATATCTGCTATGGTCAGCATTTCGGTACCCGCCATTTGAGCAGTCCCTACCACACGCTCGCCTTTTTTTACATTGAGCTCAGATATGATGCCGCCGGTAGGCGCTATGATCGTGGTTTTCAATAAATTCTCCTGCGCCTGTGTAAGCCCTGCCTGGGCGCCCTGTATGCCATATTTACCGCCCGAAGTAGATGCTGCGGCGGCGTCCAGTGCAGCTTTCGCTGATTTGAAAGATGCCTCGCCCTGTTCAAACTCCAGTTGGGAGATCACTTTCTGGTCATAGAGCTTCTTATTTCGGTTGTAAGTAGCCAGCGCCAGTTCATATTGAGACTGTGCCTGCGCCATCATTTCTTTACTGTTGTTGGCGCTGGCCCGGGTCTGTTCTACAGTAGCTTCTGCCTGGTTTACCATAGAGTTATAAATATTGGGGTTTATCTTTACCAGCACGTCGCCTTTTTTCACGCTGTCGCCCTCCTGTATGTTCAGCAAAGTTATTTCACCGCTTACTTCAGGGGCTATTTTTACGTCTGTTTCGGGATATATTTTGCCGCTTGCAGTTACCGTTTCGGTAATAGTATGCAGGCCTGTTTTTTCAACAGTCACTTTGGTAACACCGCTATCGCTGTTCTTGGCAACGATAATGAGAATCACCAGCAGCACTAAGCACACGATTATGATCCACCAGACTTTTTTAGACATAGCTTGCAAATTCAAAATTCAAAATTCAAAAAAGCCAAAAGTCAGCTTATTTTACTTCACTCCCATTATCGGCTGTCTCCAATGGCGACACGAATATAAGGCGGCCATCGGCATTCTGCGCCATAAGTATCATTCCGTTGCTTTCTATTCCTCTCATTTTCCTTGGTGCGAGGTTGGCCACAACGGTTACCTGCTTGCCTATTATCTCTTCCGGCTTGAAGTGCAATGCTATACCTGAAACTACTGTTCTTATCTCTGTGCCCATATCCAGTTCCAGCTTCAGCAGCTTGTCGGCTTTCTCCACCTTTTCAGCTTTCATTATTGTACCTACCCTAAAGTCCATCTTGGCAAAATCATCGTAGGTGATCTCTGCTTTTTTCGCAGGTACTTCAGTTGTCACTTCTGCTTTGGGCTCGGCGGTTGTCGGGGCAGTTGTATTTTCCATCTTTGTCGCAGTCGATTTTGTTAGGTTATTCCTTAGTTTTTCTACCTGCGCGGCAACTTCCGTATCCTCTATTTTTCTGAAGAGCAGCTCGGGTGCGCGCAGCGGGTAATTGGTTTTCAGCAGGTCGGTTTTCCCTGCATTTTCCCATTCCAGCATCCTGTCCACTACCTTCATCATGTAGCACATTTTCTGCGCGGAATATGGCAGAAATGGGTTCACCAATATCGCCAGGTTTGCGGTAAGCTGCAGGCATAGGTGCAGGCAGTTGTCTATCAGTTGCTGGTTGGCGGGGGTTTCTTCCACCGATTTAGCAACGATCCACGGCTGCTTGTCTTGCATGTATTTATTGCCTTTCCGTGCAAGGTCTATCACTTCATACAGCCCGTCCCGGAACTTATAATTTTCCAGGCAATTCTGAACTTTGAATTTTGAATTTTGAATTTCATAGATAAGTGCCCTGTCCGCATCGTCCATTACTGCTGTATGCAGCGGCGGCATCCTGCCATTGCACAGTTTGTGCATCAGCACAAACGCACGGTTCACAAAATTTCCGAAGATAGAAACCAGCTCATTGTTGGTCCGGTCCTGGAAATCCTTCCAGGTAAAATCGTTGTCCTTGGTCTCGGGGGCATTCGCGCAAAGCACATACCTCAGCACATCCTGCTGATCAGGGAAGTCCTTTACATATTCATCCACCCATACTGCCCAGTTGCGCGAGGTGGACACTTTCTCGCCCTCTATATTCAGGAATTCATTGGCAGGCACACTTTCCGGCAATACAAAGCCGCCGTGCGCTTTAAGCATAGCCGGGAAGATAATGCAATGAAATACAATGTTGTCCTTTCCTATGAAATGCACCAGCTTGGTATCTTCCTTGCACCAGTAGTCTGCCCATTGATTGGTAAGCTCCTTTGTTGCGCTGATATAGCCTATCGGAGCGTCAAACCACACATAGAGCACCTTACCCTGCGCGTCCGGCAGCGGCACAGGTACGCCCCAGTTGCTGTCGCGCGTCATGGCGCGGGGCTGCAGGCCGCTGTCTATCCAGCTTTTGCACTGCCCATATACATTCGGCTTCCACTGGTCTTTCTTGCCATCTACAATCCATTCCTTCAGCCATCCTTCATATTTATCCAGCGGGAAATACCAGTGCTTCGTTTTGCGTTTCACCGGCACCGCGCTGCTCAGCGCACTCCGGGGATTAATTAGCTGTTCAGGGGACAGCGTACTGCCGCATTTCTCACATTGGTCGCCATAGGCATTTTCATTGCCACATACGGGGCAGGTGCCTACAATGTATCTGTCTGCCAGGAAGATACCCTTAGACTCATCGTAATACTGTTCGCTTTCCTTTTCTTCAAATACCCCATCATTATACAGCTTTGTAAAAAAAGCCTGCGAAGTATCGCTATGTATCTTATTGGACGTCCGGGAATATATATCGAAGGATATGCCCATCGCCGTAAAACTGTCTTTAATGATCGTATTGTACTTGTCCACTACATCCTGTGGGGTTATGCCTTCCTTCATGGCGCGTATGGTTATCGGCACGCCATGCTCATCGCTGCCGCATATAAATTTTACGTCTCTTTTTTGCGCTCTCAGATAACGCACATAAATATCAGCAGGCAGGTAGCAACCGGCAAGATGGCCTATATGCACAGGGCCATTGGCATAGGGGAGGGCAGCAGTAATTAAGTATCGTTTAAAATCCATGTTGCAAAGTAAAAATTCAAAAATCAAAAGTAAAAGCGGGTTAGCGGCTCTTCTCGGTTTATTAATGAGGGTGCAAGATAATTAATGGTAAGGAGTTTAAGCTAAATCAATTGATTTTTCACATTTACTATCTTTATCGCAATGAAACAGCCCATAGACAATTTCTCCACCGGCGGCGAAGGTTACGCTCTTTACCGGCCGGAATCGCCTAAAGAAGTATTCGATTTCCTATACGCGCATGTAAAAGGCTTCGATTCGGCATGGGATTGCGGCACAGGAAACGGGCAGGTTGCGGCAAAGCTCGCTGAACGCTTTAAAGCAGTTTATGCAACAGATATAAGTGAAGACCAGCTAAAACACGCCCCGCAAAGGGACAACGTGATCTACCGGCAGGAGCGCGCTGAAAAAACTGCTTTCCCTGATCACAGTCTCGACCTCATTACCGTTGCACAGGCCATCCATTGGTTCGATTTTGAACCTTTTTATAAAGAGGTGCACCGCGTAGCAAAGCCTGGGGCTTTGTTTGCAGCATGGACATATAGCCTATTGAAACTGACGCCTGCGATAAACGAAGTGATAAACCATTTTTATCTGCGCATTACCCACCCATATTGGGACAAACAAAGGGACTATGTGGATGCCAAATACAAGACGATACCATTCCCTTTTAAAGAGATAAAAGCTCCTGAAATGTACATTATCAGATCATATACACTGGAGCAGCTCATGGGCTACCTGCGCACATGGTCTGGCGTGCGGCATTATATAGAAAAAGAAAAATCAGATCCTACTGATCTTATAATGGACGACCTTAAAAAAGCATGGGGCAGTATCGAAAAACAAGCAGTGCGATGGCCAGTGCATGTCAGGGCTGGATTTGTGTCGTAGGCTCAATCGATTTTTTATGTTTTTTCCTGAATAAAAAACGGCCTGTTTCAAAAATACTCACAAACAGACCGCCAACCAAAAGAACGGGTAAAGACTCTATGATGCCGAATGCAAACCCGATACCCGCCAGTGTCGCGCCTCGCCTGTGAATAGTTTTGCCAGTACTTATATTGTCGTGTATATGATGGTGGTGGGCGCCGCCAAAACTCATGTACCCGGTACCGACGGCGCCTAATCCCAGTATGAGCATACCTGCAGCAGCAAAACAGACTCCGACAATGGATGTGGACCACAATGCGATCATTATGCCGGCTGCTGCCAGGCCTGCCAGGGCAAATGTGAAAGACAGGATACCATAGTCCAGATCGGTCCAGCTCTTTGGCATTGTTGCCTGGCTCAATATCGTATTGTTTCGAGCTTGCGAAAGTGCATCTGCTTTGCGAGTATTGACAGTAATGCCTGAGTTTGCTTCAAGCGCGCGCTTCTTTACGTAAAAGCCGGCGCTTGCATATAGCGGCAATAGCGCGAGCAGCAAGATGATCAGTGTTTTGTGATACATTGTATATCCCATTAACGAAGAAAACGTCTATTTATTTTATTGTTTATTCGGGGCGATCTCCAGTGAATTTAAGGCTGCTGGAGACCGCGCGATTGATGCCTGTGATTTGCCCTTAAAATCCCAATTCTAAAATCCTGTCCAAATCGTTACCTTCGCGGCAGTTTTAAACCACTCTTTATGCCGCAACGCGTTTACGACAATATCCTCCAAACCATTGGTAATACCCCATTAGTGCGCCTCAATCGTGTAGTGGCCGATCTTCCCTGCAAGGTTTACGCCAAGGTCGAGACCTTCAATCCCGGCAACAGTATTAAAGACCGCATGGCGCTGAAAATGCTGGAGGTGGCTGAAAAAGAAGGCAAGATAAAGCCCGGCGGCACTATCATAGAAGGCACCAGTGGTAATACAGGAATGGGCCTGGCAATGGCCGCTATCATTAAGGGGTACAAATGTATTTTCGCTACTACCGACAAGCAGAGCAAGGAAAAGGCCGATATTCTCAAGGCGCATGGCGCGGAAGTGATCGTTTGCCCTACAAACGTGGACCCCGAAGATCCCCGCAGCTACTACCAGGTAGCCCGCCGCCTACAGCGCGAGATACCTAATTCGTGGTATGTGAACCAGTATGATAACCTGGCCAACCGCCAGGCACACTACGAGCAGACCGGCCCCGAGATATGGGAACAAACCGAAGGTAAGGTAACGCACCTTGTAGTAGCAGCCGGTACCGGTGGCACTATCGTGGGCACCGGCAAATACCTGAAAGAAAAAAATCCAAGCGTCAAGGTTTGGGCCATAGATACTTACGGCAGCCTGCTGAAGAAATGGTTTGATACCGGCGAGTTGGATATGGGTGAGGTGCATCCCTATGTTTCAGAAGGTTTCGGCGAAGATTTTTTGCCGGAGAATTACGACCGCGCAGCATTAGATCATTTTGAGAAAGTAACCGATAAAGATGGCGCGCTGATGGCCCGCCGCATCACCCGGGAAGAAGGGATATTTGTAGGCTATTCGGCGGGTTCGGTAGTTGCAGGCCTCCGCCAGCTAAAAGATAAACTGAAGAAGGACGACCTTGTAGTGGTTATATTCCATGACCACGGCAGCCGTTACGTGGCAAAAGTGTATAATGATGAATGGATGATGGATCGGGGCTTCCTGGAAGTGAGTACTGTTCGTGACCTGATCGGTGGCCTCGGCCGCCGCAGGCTGGTGACAATTGATGAAAACAGCAAAGTGATGGATGCGCTCACTTTAATGAAGAAGTACGACATAGAGCATATACCGGTGATGATGGACCTGGAGCTGACTGGCAGCATATCGCAGGCCAGCCTGTTCAAGAAGCTGATAGAAGAACCAGATGTGAGGGACCAGCTCGTAGCTGATGTTATGGATAAGCCCTTGCCGGTAGTGGATATGGATACTGCGCTTGAACGCCTCACCCACTATATAAATAAAGACAACGGAGCTGTTCTGACAAGGGATGAGAGCGGGCAGTACACCATACTTACTAAGTATGATATACTGAATGCGTTTAGTAAGGGGTAACTCCCGGTCACCCCCGGCTCCTCCCGCAAAAGCGGGACTTTGTTCCGGGGAGTGCTTTAACTACTTGTCATCGGCTACAGGGTCTATGCGGAGCTTTTACCCCCATTCTTTACAAAACAGGTACTTTTGCCGATTGTTTTAAGATTAAACTCTGATACATTTCTAGTAACCATGCGCAGCCCCAAACAGTTAACTATTGATATAATTAAGAAGCCTCCGGTATCATTCCCGGTTATTGGTTTGTTTCACGTCCTTTGGTTTTTTTATATCATTTGGAGCGACCGGCATGAGCCTTTCCCGGATGTTGTTTGGCTGGAAGCGCTATGGATGCTTGGCTATACTGCTTTCTGGATTGCTGCCTGCGACCTGCGGAAATGGGGCGCCACGGGTTATATAGCACTTACCTTGCTGAATGCATCGCTTTATCTGGCTATCAGGAACGGTAAATTGTCGCGGGATTATATGAGCGACATGTTTTTGATCGATGGCTTGTTCAGTGTATTCCTGGTCTTTTACTTCAAAAGGTTCAAATAATGAGCAACCGTGTATTCACGGATATGATCGGTAACGAGGTTGCCATAGGCTTCCCTCCAGTGCGTATCATATCATTGGTTCCCTCACAAACGGAATTGTTGTACGATCTCGGACTTGGTGTCGAAGTTGTCGGTATTACTAAGTTTTGCGTACACCCTAATGAATGGTTCAGGAACAAAAAGCGGGTAGGGGGCACAAAGACATTGCACCTCGATATTATCAGGTCGCTTCAGCCTGACCTTATTATTGCCAACAAAGAAGAGAATTCGAAAGAGCAAGTGGAGGAACTGGCTGCTGAATTTCCAGTCTGGACGAGCGATATACAATGCCTGGAAACTGCACTGGCTATGATAACACAGGTAGGGCAGATCGTTGACAGGGGTACACAAGCCGAGGCCCTGGTAAATGAAATAAGACACGGTTTCAGCAATTTAGCCGCTGCTGCAAAGCCTACGCGGGTAGCCTACTTCATCTGGCGAAATCCCTGGATGTCGGTTGGGGGCGATACATTCATCAGTGATATGATTGAAAAGATAGGCTGGATCAATGTACTGGCCGACCAAAAGCGTTATCCGGAAATAAACCCGGATAGCCTAAAAGGAAAAGATATTGATCTTGTACTTCTTTCATCCGAACCATATCCTTTTAAAGATATTCACATTGCAGAGATAAAGGCCATCTTGCCGGGTGTTGAAGTCATGCTGGTGGATGGCGAAATGTTTAGCTGGTACGGAAGCCGAATGAAGGAAGCGCTGGATTATTTCAAAATATTAACTGAAAGTAAATAAAAATACTAATTTTATGGTAGTGTCCTAATTTGAATGTTAAAACGTCTTAACAAAATCAGAAAATCAGAAAACACTCAAATATAGCCGAATTGTGCAATTGATGCTAAGAATATTACTTTAGTATTCTAAACATTAAATCGCATGGATTACATATCATTTTTTGAAGGGTTAGTATTAGGTTTAATAGCGTTAGATATGGAAAGGTTTTTAAGGCTTTTAAAGGTTGCATTGTGCTGCATAACTGCTGGGTATATAATGCTAATTACACATCCGCACATCTATATTTGGCATCACGAGGACTATAACAAATGGGCTAATTTCAATCGTTTTTTATTTCATTCAGAATATGGATGGCAATCAGTCTTGCTAATAGCTGTAGTGTATTCTTTTTTTTATGTGGTTCTATATAAAATAAGTGACGACCTGTTGGCTAATGTTATCAGTAAAAGATTGATTCGATTTACACAATCTGTTACTAGCATTCAATTAGCTACAGGAATTGAACATCTCATAAAAATTATGGTTCGATGGTTGTGGCGAGCGAGTTTGATTTCGTATGAAAAAAAATAAATGACGATAAAATACGTACCTTCTTAGAAATGAAAAAAATTTTATGCTCTCTACTTATCGCCTCTATTCATGCTATTCTCTGCTCTCTTGTACTGAATAAGGTGTTTGGTTTCAATACCGTTGTGCTGTGGGGTATATTAATTACTATAGGGTTGATTATTATTGTCGCTGGTTACTGTTTAATTTTAATGCCGTTTATTAAACAGGTATACCATATAATCGCTTCTGCTGCGAAACACGAAGTAAATCAAATTATTGATGAACGGAGCTTACCCATTTCTTTGTCACAGCCGAATCGGCAACAATCATGATTTGAATGTAAAATACGTTAACCCAAAATTTGCAGCCATACCCTGTTAAAGTAAATTAACAATGAGCCGAGAAATTTGTATAGAAATAATAGTCTAATTTGCGATAAGTAAATCAAAGTCAGCCGTTTCTTGGAGACAAGCAATTATCTTAGAGCCGATTACTCTCCTAAACCCAGTATCGTCCATTTTCTTTATCTGGCGCGGCTCGGCAGTTTCATTTGTAGTAATCAAGAATTCAAAATGCCAATAATTAGTCATTGTAGGCTTATGAACGATGCGTAGGGTGAATTCAAATTTCTTGTTTGGTTTATCGGGAGGGTTATTAAAGTCTCCAACGAGTCCGTCTACGTCTACAGCTTTGAAAAAATATAGCTGCCTGTCTTCGCGATATTCCCATTCTTCATTTTCAGGAACCAAACCGTCTATACCTACCTGCCAAGGAGCAAGGTATCGACTTCTCATTTCTTTGTCGCAAACAAAATTTATTTTCAAATCTTTCGGGTGTGACGATGGAATTTTATTTGTAGAAAAACCAGCTAACGAGGCTACATCGACTGCGGATGAACTCAATCGACCATCTTCGTCTTTTAGTTCAAATTCAGGTTCCACCCATTTACCCAACCTGTCCGATGTGTCAAATGCATGTATGAATTTGAGGTCCTTTCTTGGAATCAGATGTTGCGGGTAGTAGTTAATTTGAGGTTGTTCTTTCTCAGTCTCGCTAGTAACTGATTGTTGCATAGGATTCTTGATTCTTAGCCACAGTTTTCGCAATGAGAGAAAACAAATATTCCATCGACCCATAGTGGGATTCTATGTTAACTCGTGATTGATAAATTTGCAAAGTCGCCTCAATATCGTTCTCATCTTTTCTGTCGTAATCGTAAAACACATCGAACTTAAACTCAAGGCTGCTGTTGTCGACAAAAAGTCTAAAAAACAAGCTATTGGCTCTCGTAAGTGAAATAAAGCACCTATCAAAATGAGAATTAGATAAAAGTATGAGGCTTCTAACCTGTCCAAGTTTTTTTAGAATACTCTCAAAATCCGAATTACCTAAAACACTCTTTTTTGAAAAGAAATTGGACTCAGCGCCATGAAGCATCATGGCGTTACCTAGATTTATCTTTTGATAATTAACCCAGTCTTTGTGCGCGATAGTAAAATCACTTTTTTTAAAATCGATATTGTCAAGGTTAATTTCAATGTTACTCAATTCATCATCTCTTTTTCTAACTAACGATGGCGATTGCATTTGCGACAATCCCTTGTAAAATATCTCAGACGGAGTGATGCTGGTCGTAGTACCCATAGCCACGCTTCCGAATGCCATAACGGCACCAACCGTAGCGCAATACGGCAAATAAGACCACTTAGCAATAGTCTTATGACCATCACCATTGTAACAAGGCATTGCTATTGGCAAAACCGCCGCCGTCTTTTGTTCTATAGTGCTTACCATATATTGTTAGTTATAGATGGACATGATGTCTGAACAAAAAAATTGATATTCTTCATAGTCATTTATGCAGCTCATAATTTCATTTTTATTTTTCACGATGTCTGTTTTCTCAATCACATCAACATGAAAATTAAAAATAAATGCTACGCCTTCGTTAACTGGTCGTGTTTCTCCTGTACCCAAAACATACTGTTGAGTTATGATTGGCTTAACGTCAAGTTTTAATCTTGATTGTTTAAATTCCCGGCTACAATAAACTCCATAAGCACAATCTTCATCGTTAAAAAACTTTGAAAACAAACTAATTGAATCGCTATAAAAGTATTTTTTAGTCATTTTGTGAATTGTACTGTTTTCGGTCGGCACGACGTAATGTAAATTTAGTCCGATTGCTGTAATGCAATTATCAATCAGCGGTATCAACTTTTGTACTGCGGCTACTATCGAATTTCTGTTATTTGTTGGAGTTGACTCGGTAACGATAATCTGAAACTGGTTGACCGCAATATTGAGAATCGAACTAGTCACAATTGTCCCTCCAAAATCACCGATGAAAGGGACGCTAACAATTTCCTCTTCTTTTATAATTTGGTTCTTAATCATGAAGTGCTTGTCGAAAAAGCTAGGATTAAAAAATCCTACTAGGACGATATTTTGCACTTGAATAGACGATGACATGTTCTAAAGATTTTATTTCGACGTTGTTTTGCTTAGGACGTTGAGACTAGAAATTGAAGGGTTGTTCTCAACGACTACGTCGTCAAAAATAATGATTATTAGTACAATTATGAGAAATTAATTAAAATTATAAACTGAATTTGTGACATTGATAACAGATATTTACTCATTTTCATTTATTTATAGGCGCGCTCTTCGATTTAATAGCTATTTTTTTACAGATAACGAGTTAATGTATTTCTGCCAATAGAATGTATGAATGAACTTGTGACCATCGACAACTTTTACAACGAATTTGTATCTCTTAATAGAAAATAATGTGTCATTTAGCCTGTTCCTTTATCATCTCCGTCAATCTCCTTATGATAGTCAGCTTATGATTAAATCCCCTCATGCTCATGACGGTATTTACGCTTCGGGTTGCAAAAACAACTGCATTTGAGCGGGCATCTTTTATCTGCACGTATCCTTTGAATGAATGCGTACCTATGCGCTCAATTTTGTAGTCTACCACGTAATCCGCATCCTCTTTTCGGTCAACTACTCGCCAATACCCCCAGTAGTTTAAGTCATCATTCCCATGCGCAACTGCACCCTTATCAACAGATTCTACAGCCAGGCGAGAACTTTTGCCCCCATATACCTGTAGAGCCCAGGCCGACCCCCATGGGGTGCGACACAATGAATGGTTGTATCCGCTTCTGGTTTATTTTTCTTACTTTATAAGATGCATCGTCCGATGGCTTGAATGCACTCTGGAAGCGGTATAATGTGCCATTCGAGGTAGGTATGAAAATGAGCACTACCATGATAGCCGCCGCTGCTGCGCCGATAAAAAGTATCTTTTTTGAGAATTTCAGTATGCCGTAAAGTATCATAGCTGCCGGTACCAGTACAAATGCACCCCGTGTGCCTGAATACAGCATATTGCTGAGGTAAAAGCAAATGAGCAGGAACAGGATTATTTTTTTCTTTTTAGAGATCGGCCCGGTCATCAGGCCGATGCAGAGCAGGCTGGTTACCGCCATGGTATAGGCAAACACTACAGGGTCTGAGAATATGGAAAACTTACGCCATACCCCGCCGATGAACAGAAGCAATTCAATATTCGGGTCTGAATGGAGATAGGCTTCTTCGAACGGGAAAAACCCAAAGTATTGCTGCTTGGTAGCATACACTGCGCCAAATAATGCAAGCCCCAGCCAGAGCTTTAACAGGAAACGAATAAACTCCTTGGTGCGGATATTGTACAGAAAGACAAAATACATCACCATTACCAGTGCTACAGTTCTCACTGTATAAGCCCATGCAGTAGTTGATGCGGCGACCGGGTTGCCCAACTCCGCTAAATTATAAAGTATCCAGATGATGATGATCGCGGTAACAGGTCCTTTAAAGATCGCCCAGTCTTTTTTTCGCTTTTGCTGTATGAATATATTAAGTACCAGCAGCACCTCCATGCCATCCATGAGTGTGCCCAGCGGGAAATTGACAATATTCATGCGGAGAATCCACATAATGAGGTAAGACACGGTAAGCACTATCGTCATGCCCACTTTGGGGAATACAATAAGGCAATAAAGGACAGGTAAGCCAACGGTCATTGCCAACACCAAAGCGCCCACTATAATGCCTGCCTTGGCAGTTGCCACCGCTATCAGCGTAGCTAACGCAAGTATTAAAAAATACCCCAGCGGGGTATTCATTTTTTTTATTAAAAAAAAGTCACGCATCCGGCTGCGAAGCGAGGGGCTTGCAGGCTCAATTTGCACGACCGGGACTGCCTGTGTTTTGCTCATTATAAAAACAGCAGCTTAATAAAGAAAAAAAATACGCCGATGAATACAAAGGTCAGCGCTATGATACGTGTGATCTTTTCTGTTCGCTCCTGCTTTAATCGCAGTTTTTCAGCAGCTTTGTCACGCCTCTGGTATGGATAGCTATAGCTCATTTCTTAAGTTCATTAATGGTTTTGTCGCTGAAATGATTGGTGGCAACAGATAGTTTATTTGCATTCCTGCTGCGCATCAATAAAAGCACCTGGTAAAAAACGAATACAGGGATGCTAAGCAGGGAGCGCACAATACGTTTGTCTGGATGGGCATGCACTATAGCGATAATAAAGCCGCCGATAAAACAGGCAAAGCCTGCAAGCCACAAAATCAGCGCCAGCTTACTGACCCATATACTTATGGCCATGAAAAACATGGATAGGATAAGGAAGATAAAAAGCGGCGGGCGCAGCAGGATGACGCCGAACAGGAAGCGGTTAAGATCGAACTTCTTAATGCCTGCTCCAACCAGTGTGAAGCCAAATTTAAAATAACGGAACCACGTATTTATCCAGCGGGCGCGCTGCTTTACCAGTTGGTCTGATTTTGTGGTTTTCTCATCATACACTATGGCGCGTTCGTTAAATGCTATCCGGTAACCGCGGCTCACGATCTCCATTTGCAATACTTTATCGAATCCCGCGCCGGTAATGTCCAGGTGTTCCAGGCATTCACGGTAGAGGCTGGTTTTAAAGGCCATACCGGAACCTGCAAGTGTAGCCGAGGATCCGATATTGAAGAGTACATCGCCATCATAGAAGTGATAATAAATGTCGCGTGATGCATCAAGGCAGGCAAAGGTGGTGTCCAGGTTCTTAGCCATTCTTATGCCCTGCACAGCAGAAAACCCGGCATCGAAATACCTGTTCAGTTCGTTTAGGTATGCTGGATCAGCAAGGTTATCTGAATCAATAATGGTGAGTACATCGTGGGGCCTGATGAAATTGCGGATGGCATAGAAGTGTGACCTTGTATTGCTGGCAAGTGTTTCTGGTGGGCGCAGGACAACAACCCGTGGATCATTAAATTTCAGCCCCGATACATCGCATTTATCTGCGACTATATAAATGATGTAGTTGGTGTAGCTGAGCTGGAGCAGTGAATCAACAACTGCATGGAGCGATCCGGTTTGCTCGTAGGCGGTGACAATTATGGCATAGTCATATTGCTCCGTATTTTTTGCAGCGGGTCTTACCTTTCGTATTACAGCCCACACAAGAAACAGGACAAAAGGAACACCCAGGTTATACCCGATCGTCCACTGGAGTAGTATCCATATCCCGTAAAGAATTTTCAAAGGCATGCCGGGCTACTTTTTGGGGTTATCGTTCTCATCCACCTTGTTCAATACCCACCCTATGAATTTTCCATTTATCGCTTTTAGGTATTCTATCTGGTCGGCTTTTTCATGAGTGATGTTGGTATTGGCTTCAAATACACACAACATGCGGTCGGCGATCACTACCCATTCTTTCGACTGGTTGAGTGTGTTAAGCGCCGATGCCTCTATAATGATCACTTCAAAAAGATCTTTCAGCTCCAGCAGCTTTTGTTCTATGTTATACTGGCTGTTTATCTCAAACAGTGAAATATCATTGCCTTTATTGCCCAACACAGTAATGTTTCCGGCATCTATGATGTCGTCAATGGTTGTGTTGCCTGTAAGGTAATCCTCGATAAAAAACTGCGGCTGCGTAATAGCTGTGATGCCCGGGTTCAGGAAATTACCATCTATGAGCAGCACCTTTTTGTTCATCATCTGGTAGGCGCTTACCAGGCTCAGCGCCAGTAATGTCTTTCCCTCGTTCCGTGTCATGCTGGTTATTACCAGGCTCCGTGCGCCTGCCATTGCCATATTTACTTCAAAACGTGTGGAGCGCAATAGTCTTTTGAACGCGATATTGGACAGGTTAATAGATTTTTTACGGGTTATTTTCTGGATGTCCATCTTTGTAGAGCGCAGCAGCTTTCTGAACTCGTTGTTCATAGGGTCTATATTCCATAGCTTCTGAATGTCCAGGAAAGAGCTTCTTACCACAGGTAAGTAACCGAGTACCGGTATGTCCGTTCTTGTAAGCAGGTCATTGGATGTCTTTACTGAATTGTCAAGATAGTAAAGTATGAAGAGGATGAAAAAGTAAAGGACAACCGAGACAACACCGGCGTCTATCACCAGCAGAAGTTTCACGGATCCTTGTTTCTTTCCCGGTACGCCCGGTTCGATCATTTTTATGTGGACATTAGTATTATAATCAATAGTTGACTGGTCGAATTTTTTTAGCATCTCAATATACTCCTTTGAATCCACGTCGATCTCATTTTCAAACGCCTGTATCACCGCCTCATTGGGTACCATTGCATCAAGGCGCTTATTAAGGCCCGATATTACGTCCTCTAAAGAAGTAATACTGCTTTTTGCAAGGCCCAGTTCTACTTCCAGCCGCAGCTTTTCGCCGATCAGGGTGGTTTTTGCAGATTGCGGCTCGGAAGGATTATTATCAACGATCTGGCTGATCTTTTGGTTGATCTGGCTTCTGAGGGTATTGATCTTTTGTTTTATATTTTCGTCATAATTGCTCCGGATATATTTGTCGTTGTATGATTTGAGCAATTCCTGGTCAGCGACAATATCGCGGTTTACAAGGTTCTCTTTTGCCGCATCGAGCAGTTTTTCATTTTCGCTGAACTTTGAATTGATGGTTTCGATCGCGCCCATATTGGCAGCCACCTTTTTGTGGGCAATGCCCAACTGGGTTTCAAAATCGGCAATTTCGCCATAAAGCACTTTTGCCTGGTCGCTGATGTTCAGCACCCTGTTTTGTATCTTGTAGCTTTTCAGCCGGTCATTTCTCGCATCCAGTGAATCCTTTTTTTGCTGCATCACCTGGCTCAGGTAATCCATGTTTTTGCGTTCATTTTCCTGGGTAAAGTAGCCATAGTAGCTGATGAACTCAGCACATACGGCATTAACCACGAACGCAGAAAGCATAGGGTTCTCCGATTCATAATCCACATCAATAAAATCACTGTTCTCAACACGTGATATTTTTATTTTTTTTCTCAGCGCGTCGTAGTCATATTCCATAGATACCAACACCTGGTAATAGCCATTTTGGTCTTTATCGAAAAGGGAAAGCGGGAGCCGTTCTTTATATAGCCGGGTATAGAGCTCAATGCCATGGGCCCTTGCATCGGCGTTAAGGTCGTTAAGTAGTTTGCTGGGTTTCCGGAATGGGGTTGCTGATGTGAGGTCGTGAATGATAAGTTGGTAAGACACTTCGTCTGATACAGCCTTCAATTGCATGGTTTGTATCAGGTTGGCGAAGTTCTGGTTTATTCTCAGTTCGCCAAGTTCCTGTACATTTTGCAGTAGTTGCTGTGATTTTTCGGTAATACCCGATGACAACCGCGCCTTCGACTCATAAGTATCCGGCAGCTTCCGCACCAGGAAGTAGGTAAGTACCATCATAAGAACGGGTATCGCCATGAGGCCATACTTATGCTTCTTTAGGATGTTTAAATACTTAATTACCTCCATTATTTTATCTCCTCAAGTTTTGTCCCTATTATTTCTTCAAGGTTGCTTTTCGCAATCAGCAATTGTGTTTCCGCCTGTATTTTAGCCTGTACAGTACTAGTATAGCTCAGGTAAGTGCTGTTATAAATGTCGAACAGAACATCTCCTTTTTCAAACTTGTGTTTTGTTTCCTGGTAGATGTGGTCTGCGCTCTCTACGTTTCGCGCGGTCCAGTTGACCAATGATTGCTGCTGTACGTACAGGTAATATCTTTGTTTTACAATGGCTGCAATGTTCAGGTAATACTCTTCCTCGTTCAGTTTTGCAATATCATATTCCTGTTTTGCAATTTTTACCTGAGTGGGTTTCTGCAGGATATTGCCTACACTTGTACTGAGGCCAATGGAATAACCACCCAGGAACGACTGACCTGAGCCTGTAACCACAACTGAGGATGAACCACCACCTTGTGCCGGGCTATAGAGGTAGTTAAGGGAAAAGATATTATACCAGTCCTGGCGCGCCTTTTGAATATTGAGCTGCGCGATATTTACGCGGTCTTCAAAGGTTTTGGCTTTTGGGTAGTGGGCTTTCGCCGAGGCAACCAGTTTTTCAATAAAAGTGTCGGAGATATTCGGCAGAATTGACTCCGGTGTCGATTCCTGCGCTCTGCATATATTTACTATGAACAAAAACAGTATAAAAAATATATACCTTGAATTCATTAAAATAATTTATCTGTATAGAAAAAGCGCAAAATGCCCTGAAAAAATCAATAGAGATTCCAGGTAAGGCAAAAAATATGCAGTAAAATTAAGACATTTAAAAGGAAAGGCAGCTTTTAATGGAGGAGCAATATTTTTTTAATAACATGTTTCCCCCCCCCCCCCATTTGGAATATGGAAAAATATCATTAAAATAATACAATATAAATAAGAAAAGTGAATGAAATTACACTAAATATTATGATGCGAATATTAATTGCATGTGTATTTTGCCTTATCTTACTTTGGCTTCGTCTATTATTTTCATGATGTGGTCAATGATCTCTTTATTAAGACCATCGTTCAAAAATTCCTCTTCTACCACAACCTCGTTATTTTTCATAACGGGGTGCTGAACGTGAAATTTCCAAGTGCCATCGGCTTCATCCAGCATCAGGTGCGGGCGGTGTGGGAGGCTACTATTGAAGTCTGCGTGTATTTTAATTTCGTTCGCAGAGGCAGAGTTATCATGGTCATTGAAATGCAGCATGAAGCTGACCTCGACAATACCTTTACCTGGTACGGCAACCTTAAATTCCCTTAGTTCCATTTAGCATTATTTAGCACTGCAATATAGCCAGTAACAATTACATTTTCAAAACAGGATTGATTTTGGAACATAAAACCCGGCATGATTTTGGGTAGTAGTTCATGGTGATCTCCGGGAGGAAGTCCCAACTTGTAATGCGGGATATAAATCTGTTTAATTCAGGCCTGTGGAAAACATTACTATTATTCGAATTGCCATTTGTGGGTAACTTTATTTTTCATTAAATTTGCTACCAAAGTGTATTATATTAAGTGGGATGGCCGAAATGCCCGCTATGTCTATGATTATGCGTTTTTCTTCGGTAGCAGGGAAGCAAGTGGGCGGTGTATATGTTAAAGAGTCTTATTTAGTTTATTTTTTGAAAAACCGGTTTATGAATAAAATTTTTCTGCTGCTTGTTTGCTGTTTCCTGAGTGTGGCTGCATCTGCAACTGTAACGATCTATCCTGAAAGCATTTCTACGCCTTATGGAGGAGCAACGCAGACTGTTTGCCAGAACAGCTCAAATGTAGCGACTTTTGTTTTCTACTCGGCTTGCGGCACATCAACTGCCGGGACCCCGTTAACTATTACCCCTAACTGGTATTTTAACGGGGTTATAGTATATACCGGTGCGCCAGTTACTATATCAGCGTCAGGTGGAAACATATTGCTGCCGGCAGGGGTTTTTACTTATACGGCATCGGGTACATTTTCAGGGGCCAGCGGCCTTTACTGTGAGCTGGACTGGGCCGGTGCCTCTCCATGTGCCGGTGTTACAACAGTGCAAAGCGCTTCACCTATAATAAATGTTGGCTTATCACCTACAGCTATTACGGGCGCAGCGGCGGTTTGTACCGGGCAGGCTACAACCTTAAATGCCACCCCTGCGGCTGGTGTATGGACCAGCAATAATACCTCTGTGGCAAGTATAGCATCCATTAGCGGAGTTGCTACGGGAAACACAGCAGGCACTGCGGTGATAAGCTATACACTTGGTTCGGGATGTGCTTCTACCCTGGTCTTGACCGTTGACCAGACGCCTGCCGGCATTACAGGGCTCATAAACCTCTGCACGAATACGATCAATACTATGCATGACGGTACGGCAGGCGGTATATGGACCAGCAGTGACATAACTGTAGCTACCATTGGTTCGGCAACCGGAACCATGACAGATTTTACTCCAGGTATCACAACGATCAGTTATACTTTGAATACAGGCTGCCAGTCAACGATCGCTGTAACCGTGAACCAGGCGCCATCTGTAATTACCGGCACCAGGTCGATTTGCCTCGGCGACCAAACGACATTAACGGATACTTTGACTGGCGGTGACTGGACGAGCGGCGCACCCGGTTATGCAAGCGTAGTATTCAGCTCCGGCTTAGTTACCGGGAATACAGCAGGCACTGCCAGCATTACCTATACGCTCAGTTCGGGCTGTAATACATCTTCAGTCGTTACCGTGAATCCCCTCCCCGCAGCTATATCAGGCGTTGCCTCCGTTTGCGTAAATGGACTCACTATTTTGACAGATGCTACTTCAGGGGGGTTCTGGAGTTCCAGTAACAGTTCAGTTGTGAATATTGGCACTGGCTCTGCTTTTGCAGCCGCAGGTACTGCACAAGGGTATGATACTATCGTTTACCGGCTGAGTGTAACGGGATGTTCGCAGAGCAGGGTGGTGACCGTAAACCCATTGCCAGCTTCTATAAGCGGTAATCTTTTAGTTTGCGTTGGGTTAACAACAGCCCTTACTGACAGCACAGCGGGCGGGGTTTGGTCCAGCACTCCAACAAGTGTGGCGATTATCAATTCTTCAACCGGTGTTGCTACAGGGGAGGCTGCGGATACCAGTATAATTACTTACAAGCTGTCCACTGGCTGTAGCATTTCGGCAATTTTGACGGTGAACCCGCTCCCTGCGGCGATCACAGGGGTGTCTTCCGTATGCGTGGGGTCATCAACAACACTAAGCGATGCCAGCGCCGGTGGGACCTGGGGAAGCAGCGATCCGTTGGTCGCAACAGTTGTGTCTGGTTCCGGAGTCGTTACAGGGGTTAGTGCAGGAACAGCAATGATCACTTACACCCTTGCTACCGGCTGCATAAAAACATTTACGATTACCGTGTATTCTGTGCCGGTAGGTATTTCAGGCCCCACCAGTGTTTGTGTGTCCTCAACCATAGCGCTGAGTGACCCTACTTCAGGTGGTGTCTGGTCCAGCAGCATACCTACTGTAGCCAGTGTTCTAGGCACGGGCGTAGTTTCCGGCCTTGTTGCAGGCACAACAACCATATCTTATAAAATAAGTGCAACCGGCTGTTATGCTGCATATGGCATCACCGTTAACCCATTGCCACTTGCTATTACAGGCACTCCGCGTATGTGCCAGGGGCAGGGCACAGTGCTTACAGATGTTACCACTGGCGGCACGTGGAGCAGCACCACGTTAAGCGTTGCAACGATAGATGGCTCCGGGAATGTAGCCGGCATAGGTGCAGGTACATCAGTTGTCAGCTATATATTGCCAACGGGATGCCATGTGACTTCATTAATTACGGTTAATCCTGTACCCGCAGTTATTTCCGGCCTTTCGAGTGTTTGCTCCGGCTTAACTATATCTGTAAGCGATGCAACTTCCGGCGGCAGTTGGAGCATTACCAATACCTCAGTAGCTACTATTTCAGGCTCAGGAATTATTACTGGAGGCTTAACTGCCGGTACAGATACAGTGGTTTATACTTTGACGACAGGTTGTTTATCCTCTAAATCGATCACGGTAAATCCGCTGCCATCTTCAATAACGGGCACTGCTACTGTGTGCGTTGGGCTGACGACTCAATTGAGCGATGTAACAGGTGGCGGCTTGTGGACTAGCAGCAGCACAGCAAAGGCAACAGTTGATGGTGCCGGACTGGTTACCGGGGTAGCAGCGGGTACGGTAACGATCACTTATGCGTTGGGCACAGGCTGTTTAAAGACAATTGCCGTAGTCGTGAACCCAATACCCGCAGTCATTTCGGGGACTACTTTCGTATGTGCCGGCTCTACAACCAGCCTCAATGACGCGGTTGGCGGCGGTGGGTGGACGAGCAGTAATACCGCTGTAGCTACAGTTGTTCCATCCGGCATAGGCGTGGTAACCGGGGTTTCTGCCGGAACTACCACTATCAGCTATACTTTATCCACAACTTGTGCCATATCTACGGTAGTAACCGTGAACCCCTTGCCGGCTGCGATTACCGGTACCCCGGCTGTTTGCGTAGGGCTGACGACATCGCTGACCGACGCAACCGCAGGTGGCTTATGGACAAGCAGCAATACACTTGCTGCGACCGTAGGGCTGAGCACAGGCCTTGTTTCCGGTGTTGCAGCGGGAATAACAAATATTACTTATACACTTGGTACAAATTGCAAGATATGGATTCCTGTTACCGTTGATCCTTTGCCGGCCGCTATTTCCGGCCCGGCCCAGGTATGCATTGGCTTTTCAATCACATTAGGCAACACTTCCACTGGTGGCACATGGTCCAGCAGCGATCCTACAATAGCTACAATAGCGCCGGGCTCCGGCATTGTTGTTGGCGTTTCAAGTGGAGTTGCCACCATGACTTATACACTTGCTTCGGGCTGCATACGTACCACTAATATTCTCGTTAACCCATTGCCTGCTACAGTATTGGGCCCAGGTAATGTATGCCAGGGTACGAGCGTAACATTAAGTGACCCTGATGCAGGTGGCACATGGACCACCAGTAGTACCATCATCGCAACTGCTGGGGCAGGTACAGGGGTTATTACCGGTGTTAGTCCGGGAACTGTAAATATTACTTATACGTTAAGCACCGGCTGTTATACAACAAGCAATATGGTTGTCAACCCTGCTCCTCCGTCTATTACCGGGATTACTTTTGTTTGCCCTGGGCTTACAACTACATTGAGCGATGGCCTGTTTGTGGGAACATGGAGCAGCGCTAATACCCTGGTTGCGACGATAGATGCAGGCGGCGTTGTTACCGGTGTGGCTGCCGGTACTGCTATCATCAGTTATACATCAAGTTTCGGCTGTTATAAAACAATTACTATTACCGTACATCCGCTACCATCACCAATTACAGGAAGTAGGTATGTTTGTGCCGGATCTACTTCCATTTTGGGCGATGGCACACCGTCGGGGGCATGGAGCAGCAGTAATCCTGGCGTAGCTACGATTGCTGGCACAGGCCTTGTTACAGGCATCGCTTCTGGTACAACTACAATGACCTATTTATTAACAACGGGCTGTTATCTTACTACTGTAATGACAGTAAACCCGATACCGGGAGCAATATTGGGAAATAATAATGTGTGTCTGGGAGCTTCTACAACGTTAAGCGATCTGACGTCCGGTGGCACGTGGACAACTAATAACGCTTCTATTGCCGCGGTAGATTCGCTAACGGGTGTTGTAACAGGCGTTACTGGCGGCTTAACTACGATCACTTATACGCTGCCCACAGGTTGCAGGCAGACTCTTAGCTTTACTGTAAATGTACCACCAGCGCCAATAACCGGTACTACTTTCCTGTGCGAAGGGTTAACGACTACTTTGCACGATGCGGCCGCAGGTGTATGGAGCAGTGCCAATACAACCATCGCTACAATAACCAGCGCAGGTGTGGTAACCGGGGTGAACATAGGTACTGCAGTTATTTCTTATACATCCGGCGCAGGGTGCCCTGCAACAATTTTTGTGACAGTTAACCCTTACCCAACAGCAATACTCGGGACTTTAGGTGTTTGTACCGGACAATCGGTTACATTGACTGATGCAGTAACCGGCGGAGAATGGACCAGCAGCAACCCTGCTAAAGCTACCGTTGGCTTGCTTACCGGGGTAGTAACCGGAACCGGAGCCGGTACTGCTACCATTACTTATACTATGGGTACAGGCTGTAATATCTTGGCTACCGTAACCGTAAACCAAACCCCTGTGGCAATTGTCGGCCTGTCCAATGTTTGTGTTGGTTCTACCATATTTCTCACGGATGCTACCTCCGGTGGCACATGGAGCAGCGCGGATGCCACTATCGCAACTGTTGGAATTGGTACCGGGCATGTTACCGGGATAGACACAGGTAGCGTAACTATTAGCTATACTTTGGGGCAGTGCAGTGCTTCAACCGTAGTATTGGTCAATCAGGGGCCTTCCCTCATTTATAACACCATAACGCCGGGCTCGCTTGTTTTATGCTCTGGCACATCAACTGTTTTAGCTGATACGGTAGGCGGCGGTACCTGGAGCAGCAGTAATACATCTGTAGCCACTGCGGGTCTCAGCACAGGCATTATCAGTGGTATGTCTCCCGGCACTGCTACTATTTCTTATACACTCGGTTCCGGCTGTACCACTAATGTTACTATAACCGTAAATTCCAACCCGGGAATAATATTAGGCGCTGACAATGTATGCCCTAATGCATCCATAACCCTGAGCGATGCAGTGCCAACCGGTACATGGATAAGCGGGGATCCTACCATTGCCAGCGTTACATCGGGAACAGGCATCGTTACCGGGGAGTCGGCTGGTACAGTTGTCATCACTTATTCCCTAGGTATAGGTTGTACGGTTACAACGACCATCAATGTAAACCCTGCGCCGGGCCCGATAAATGGGGTGCTCGCAATGTGCCAGGGCCTGACAACAACATTAACCGACATCACTCCCGGTGGTGTATGGACAAGCAGCCACCCGGCGATAGCAGCAATTGTTTTAAGCACCGGTGTATTATCTGGTATTTTGCCCGATACAGCCACGATCACCTATCAAATATTAGCAACCGGCTGCTTTGCGACGGCTATTGTAACCATCGACCAAAACCCGACAGCTATTATTGGCGTTACGAATACCTGTATGGGCTCAACGACTACACTTTCTGATGCCATTCCTCTTGGCTCATGGAGCAGCAACGATCTTTCTATAGCTAACATCGGTGCGGCGACGGGCGTTGCCAGTGGCGTTGATACCGGAATAACCACCATCACATATACATTGCCTACAGGGTGCTATACCACTACATTGTTCCGGGTAAATAATACACCCGTTGCAATCACCGGAACCGGAGCAATATGTGCTGGAACTATCACTACATTAAGCGATATAACACCATTTGGCACTTGGATCAGCAGTGACCCTGCGGTGGCTACCGTTAACTCCGTGTCAGGGGATGTTACCGGCTTATCTGCCGGAACAGCAACGATCACCTACCAGCTTGGCACTGGCTGTAATGCAACGTTCCAGATCACCATCAATGCACTGCCTGCACCCATAATTGGCCCGTCTTACCTGTGCATAGGGTCCACGATATTTATGAGCGATGCCACACCAGGCGGCAACTGGAGTAGCAGTGATCCATCTGTTGCTACCGTTTCAGGGCCTGTCGGGGATGTTACAGGGGTGTCTGTGGGTATTACTTCTGTTACCTATATGCTTTCTACAGGTTGTTTCCTGAACCAGTTGATAACAGTGAATGCTGACCCTACGCCAATAGTTGGCAATGCAATGATATGCGCCTTATATACAGACACTTTTACATCAACACCCTTGGGCGGCATATGGACCAGCAGCGATACCTCCATCGCTACAGTGGACTCCTTTACCGGTGTGGTTACAGGACGTATTGTAACTGGAGTTACGTTCAAACTTGCGACAATAACTTATACAACATTGGCCGGATGCAATGCTACAATAGAAGTGACGATAAATGCCATACCTGGCCCAATCACCGGCGTAAATCATCTTTGCGCAGGATCATCAACCAACTTGTTTGATGCGACCGGTGGCGGCGTATGGAGCAGCAGCGATATTACGGTAGCGACGGTAGGTAGCAGCACTGGCACAGTAACGGCTATACTGTCATCCGGCACAACTGTTATTTCCTATGCATTTGTTACATCGGGCTGCGCTGCTACCAAGGTATTCTCGGTTGACCCGGTTCCATATATCGGCCTTATTCATGGTCCGTCTGCCGTATGTGTGGGTTCCACGATCGCGCTTAGTGATTCTGTCTCTGGTGGGGTATGGAGCAGCTCAAATACAGCGATGGGGACTGTTGGCTCTGTCAGCGGAATAACCGGTGGTATTGATGGTGGTGTTATCATTATCAAATACCTGGTTACGCAGCAATGCGGCCTGGATTCAACATCAACTACAGTAACAGTGAACCCGCTGCCATATGCCGCACCTATACACGGCTTTACACAAGTGTGCGCTAACTACAGCGCAGCAGTATCAGATTCGGTTGCAGGCGGTATATGGACGAGTAACAACACAGCCGTTGCGACCATAGATTCATTCACAGGCGTAGTCACCGGAATAACGGGAGGGGAGGCATTTATTACCTACACTGTTACCAACTCCTGCGGATCGGCATATGCCGTAGATTCGATCACGGTAAATGAAGCATTCGCATTTGGCCATATCATTACCTTCCCCGATACGCCTATGTGCTCCAACACTTTGTTCCAGAATTTCGGGGCGATGGCTGCAGCGCCTTCTGGCATCTATTACCACTGGAGTGCCACTAACGCCCAGATATTTGATACATCTCTGAACGGGCAATACGCACTGGTTAGCTTTCATGATCCGGGGCTTGCTATTGTGAGGCTGTCTGCTGAGATATTGAGCTCGGGTTGCTCCATTTCAGATAGTTTTACTACCATCATAGGCTCCGGTGTTTCACTGAGCCCTCACGTACAATATTACCTTTCTGAATTTGTATGTACCGATAATACAGCAGACGCATACCAGTGGGGTTATGATAATATAGAAACGTTAGATTCAACAATCGTTCATGGCGCTACCAGCCAGGATTACTACAATCCTACACCGGATACCCTGGGCCGGAACTACTGGGTGCTTACCACTAAGAATGGCTGTACGCAGAAATCATATTACTCCTTCAATACCGTTACTTCGGTGGGTTCTGTGAGCCAAAGCTACGGTGTAACACTCTTCCCGAATCCTGCAGAGTCACTGGTGAACATTGAAGTGAATGGAGTGAACTGGTCGGATGAAGTAATTATGAAGATGACCGACATGCTTGGAAAAGAAATACAGTCTGCGCCTATTACACAGGGCAGGGGCAGTGCAGATGTTTCTCAGTTGTCTTCCGGTGTTTATACCGTCATCATCACCAGGAATGGAGTACGGATAGCCTCCAAAATGTTTGTGAAGAATTAAGCGCTGCAACACATTTTTATAAAGACCGCCTCAAAGAAATTTGGGGCGGTGTTTTTAGATATCGTAGCTTGCTGCCCGAAATATATATTATGGTTTCCAACTCTTGCAAATACAGGAGCATAGTTCTCTTAAAAAAAGAACGGAATATTCGTGATTAATGCCTTACGAAATGGATTTTCTCACCGTTAATAAAAGTGTAGGGCGGTTCAAAACCCGGCATCGAGGTAGCGCGTATATGGCGCTCTATTTTTTCCTTTGTCCAGTTTAGGTCTATTTGTTTTATTTCCTCCATTTCTTTACGGTAGTGCAGGCTGGTACCAAATTTGGCTACCAGTGTTTCCTGGGGAACTAATTTGTAATTACCTGTAACAAGGTGGGTCAATGTTTGCTGAAAAAGGCGGATCGATGCCTGGTAAGTAAGCTCGTACAGGCCGTTTACCCAGCAGTTCTCAGGTATGGGGAACCTTTTTTGAAATAGTATATCGCCGTGGTCTATTAGGGTGTCTATTTTGTGTATGGTGGTGCCAAATTCTTTCTTTTCTTCCAGTATTGCAAACGAGAATT
This sequence comes from uncultured Bacteroidota bacterium, assembly GCA_903887415.1. Taxonomy (GTDB): domain Bacteria; phylum Bacteroidota; class Bacteroidia; order Chitinophagales; family Chitinophagaceae; genus Nemorincola. The sequence continues at coordinate 113,394 of CAISPO010000059.1, forward strand.
GGTTTGCTCCGCGGTATTCCGGCAGCGGCGCCATATGAAGGTTCACAGCTATTTCACCAGCCTTTTGTATATGCTCCTGCTTCAGCACTTGATGGTATTGTACGGAATACAGGATGTCGCAATATGGCAGTTCTTCAAGGTTGTTAATAACAGGTATGCCGTATTCGTTAGCAAGGCTGTTAAGGTCGTGCGCATTACCAAATTCTTTCCGGGCATGGGTCAGCAGCCCGCTTATTTCTATATCCAATTCCTCCTTCTGCGAGATCACGTAAGAAAGGCACTCATAGCCTATAGGTTTTGATCCAAGGAACACCAGTTTCTTTTTGGCCATATTTATGATTACGTTCCAAATTTAATACAAAGAAGGCTTATTGTCTCAGATTCCGTTTGTACTATGCCATTTGTCAAAAATCTCTACGGGGCTGTCTTTAAAGACGGTACATTTATCTATTTTCGCCCTCCAGATGCAGGCACGTAAAATACTGATCATTACCAACCGGGTACCCTATCCGCTCAAAGACGGCGGCAACATGGCAATGGATGCTATGATACAGGGTTACCATGAGGCGGGGTGGCAGGTGTATCTGCTGGCAATGAATACCTCCAAACATCACATAGCCCATGTGGCGCTGGAGCGCCTGTTTACTCATTTGTATGCTTTTAGCTGGGTGGATGTTGATAATAAGATCAAATTATCACAGATACTGAAAAACTATTTTTTCAGCAAAGACCCTGAACACGCAATGCGTTTTTATAATGAAGAGTTTAAAGTACGGCTTAAAGAAGTGCTGCAATCCTTTAAGCCGGATGTGATACAGGTAGAGAGTGTATATCTCACCACTTATATGCCGGTGATAAAGATGTACTCGAATGCGCTCCATGTATTGCGACTTCACAACGTAGAGTACCAGATATGGAAGGGGCTGGAGAAAAAGACGAAGAACCACCTGAAAAGGCTATACTTTGACAACCTTACCAAAAGGGTAAGGGATTTTGAGCGGAACGCGTGGAAGCAATATGACCTGCTGCTGGCGATTACCGAAAAAGACGCGTCCCTGGTGTCGCGGCTTGCGGAAACGAGCAATGTGATTGTAGCCCCGTTCAGTATAAATATACCGGAAATAAAACCGGAGAATGGCAACGAGCGGTGGGTAGGGTACCACATAGGCGCTATGGACTGGATAGCCAACCAGAACAGCATGAAGTGGTTCCTGAAACATGCATGGCCCTATATACACAAGGCAATGCCGAAATTTGAGTTTTATTTTGCCGGCAGGAACATGCCCGATGAATTTAAGAAAATGCACCTGAATGGCGTGTATTGCTATGACGAGGTACCCAGTGCGGAAGAGTTTATCGCGGATAAAAAAATACTGATAGTGCCCCTCTTAACTGGCGGTGGGATAAGAGTGAAAATACTCGAAGCTATGGCCGCCGGTAAAATAGTGATCACCACGTCCACCGGCATAAAGGGCATAGAAGCGGCCCCTGGTACACACTACCTGAGAGTACACAAACCGGAAGATTTTGTAAAAGCTATAAAATGGTGTTTCGATAATCCAGTTATGGCAGAGAAAATGACGGAGAATGCCCGCAAAATGGTGATAGAAAAATACGAGCGGAAGAAGGTGATGAAAACCATTCTCGATGAAGTTGATGCATTGCTGAGTGGCAGGCAGAGGCAAAGATAGGTCGGTTGCAGATGGCTTTTCAATTTACTTCCTAATAAACGCGCTCCACATTGGCAGTTGCCAGCAATTCCGTTGCCAGGAAGGGAGCAAGGTAGGTGAGCCTCGATGCATTCTCTAACTGCCAGAAGTGGATGCGTTTGTTCACATTTCCGGCCAGTAGCGGCCCCATGACATAGAGATTTGGCGCAGCTTCAAACTTTTCACTCACTTCAATGCCCTTGCCGGATAAATTCATCTTACAGAGGCCATTATTCACAATGTTGTACAGGAGTCGGGATGAAGATTGGTCCAGGTTATCAGATCCGCTGCAATTAATGATCGCCTTAAACGTGAGCGGATATGTTTGCAACTGACCGTTTGCATCCTGATAATGTAACACAGCCCCATTGCCGGATGGCTCGGAATTAATGAACCTGCCTTTTATTACAGTTGCTTCTTCGGCATCTATTAATAATTGGGAAATACCCTTATATTCCGGCCCCGACCGCCGGAAACTATCGCGCAACTTAATACCGTGAATACAATAAAACTCTTTTTTTGCTTCTTCGCCCAGTGGCTCCATAAGGGCAAGCGTTGCGCTTATTACTGTTGCCACGTAATCCATGTTGGCACCGTTTTGCAATGCCAGCTTTATGTCGGCAGCGGCTGCATCCGAAAGCGTTTTTATGGTATATTTTTCTCCGGCCTTTATTTTATCAATATTGGGCGTAGGATGTTCAGAAAGCACTTCGGTCGAAATATGTATCGGTAAGCTGCCGCTGGGAGATATGATAACTGTTTTGTTCACCAGCTTTCTAAGATGCGGCAAACCTTCCAGTAAGTAAAGCCACTCAATACTACTCGCATTAGACCCGATAATTAAAACATTATTTCCGGCTTCGCTGCCTGTATTCTTTAACGAAGTCTCCAGCAATTTTGTATTTTCAACTACTGAGGGTTCGTATATATCATTGATATAAACAACAGCCTCTGCCTGGAGGTCGCACATTTTCCGGACCGGGGGCGAGCCTGCAGCAATAACCACCTTGCGGGAGGTAACGGTGGACTCAGAGAGATCCGGGTACTCCAGTGCAATTTCGTACAAGTCTTCCCCATTCATCCGTACGTCTGTTGCTTCAGCATGTATCAATTTCACTTCAGCAAGCTGTTTTTCCGCTGCTGCTTTTATTAAGCTGGCTAGCTTTTGTTGCACATAATTACCAAATAAAAACCGCGGCACATACACCGTTTCCCAGTCTTCTTTGTCTATGAGCGGCAGGTTGTTATCCAGCCACCGGGCTGCTGTGATGCCGCCTTGCCCCCGGTACCAGGAAGACCAATCCTGCTTATTGCTTTTCAGCCATTCAAAGAATAGTGGCCTTTCTTTTTCATTGATGAAATCATAAACGCTGGTGATGGTAAGTGCGTTTACGGAAGATCGGGACCCGTATGGAACACCTTTCCAGAACTCATTGTTCTTTTCAATGACGGCAATGGTGATCTTTTTACCGGCAGGGCTGTTTAATAGCCCACCCAATACCTCGATCAACGTAAGTGAGCTGGCCACTCCACTCCCAATCAGCGTAATATCTGCAACATCCATTGTAGTGCGTTAATTAAAATTATTTAAAGCCTCAATTACTTCCACTATCTCACTTTCGGTATGGCAAAAAGAACATGGAATACTCAATGTAGTATTATGTATCTCATCGGCAATAGGATACTCTTTGCCATTATACAGGTCTTTCAGCGCTTTCTGCCGGTGAGGGGGCACAGGATAGTGTATTACAGTGCCAATACCTTTTTCCAGCAGGTATTGCTGCAGTTCATCGCGTTTCGGGTGGCGGATATTAAAGATGTGATACACATCATAAAAGTCATTGTTCTTAGCAGGTAAAATATATTGCGGTGATAAGTTGGCCAGGTATAGGTCCGCCAGTTTGTTGCGGTGGGCATTCATTTGGTTCAGGCGCTTTAGCTTCACGGTTAGGAAAGCTGCCTGCATTTCATCGAGCCGGTTATTGTAGCCCACTACATCATTGTAATACTTACGGTCAGAGCCATAGTTGCGCAATTGCCTTACCGCATGGATGTGATCATCATCATTGCATATTATTCCGCCTGCATCTCCCAGTGCGCCCAGGTTTTTGGTAGGGTAAAAGCTAAAAGCACCAAACTCGCCAAACGTGCCCGCCAGTTTGCCTTTGTAGGTGCCGCCATGCGCCTGTGCACAATCTTCCACTAAAAACAAGCCGTGTTTTTGCTTGATGTCCATAATTGGTCCCATGTCACATAGCTTGCCATACAGATGCACTACTAGCAGCACTTTTGTTTTTGGCGTTATTACGGCCTCGATTTTAGTCGGGTCAATATTGTAAGTGCGGATATCCGGCTCCACCAATACTGGTGTTAAGTTGCACGCAATGACGGACAGGATGCTGGCAATATAGGTGTTTGAGGGTACGATAACCTCGCTGCCTGCCGGCAGGTTCAGCGCTCTTAGCGCCAGGATCAAAGCATCGAGGCCATTCGAGATACCTGCACAGTGTTTTGCGCTATGATAGGCGGCAAATTCCTGTTCAAAAACCTCGAGCTGATGCCCAAGAATATAATGGCCTTTTTCCAGTACAGCATCAAATCCCGCCTTCAGCTCTGCTTCAAAGGGCTCGTTTAAACGTTTCAGGTTTTCGTATGGTATCATTGCGGAATTTGTGGTTCTATGTGGTTGTAATCGGAATGGTCGTAATTAGTTGACGAAACACCCATGAGTATTGCGCCGGGGCTGAAATTATGTATCATGTGAAAATCATAAGGCTCCACGATCAGGCACTGGGTCCGGTCATTCAAAAAATACTCGGTTTTTGTTTTGCCATTGTTGATCATCACATTGAAAGTGCCATAGACACAGAAAATAGCTTCCACTGTAATGTAATGGGAGTGGCCGCCGCGCTCTGCCTCGTTGCTTATTTCATCAATATAATACAGGCGCTTAATGTCGAAGGGTAAGATACCATCAACGGGTGTAAGGCGCCCACGTTCATCTGTAAACGTTTTTAAGCTAAGCATGTAGGCTATAAGAAAAGTTTGATGTTAGTGTTTATTTTTCTCGTCCAGTAAATTAAAAATATTTTCGTCTGTGTTTATGTCGAATTTCCGCCCGAAAATGCCATCCGATGCCATGATTCGGTCAAAATCGGCGGTAACAAATATATTGGGCCGGCTGCCTACCGGCGGCCAGTTGATGTAACGGTAATTGTTGTTTACTACCTGCGATTTAAAATGAGAGTGCATAATGATAGTTTGAAAAATAAACTCATCGCTGCCCCAGGTAAATCGTAAGAACCTTCTGAGTTTGGGATGGGAGTCTAGATATTCAACAACATACATTGCACAGTCCTGGCTCAATGTCCAGAAGGTTTCCTTTCCGCAAAGCTCCATATTGCCAGGGAATTTCCGTTTAGGTGCGATAAAGTTGACCGCCTGTTCCAGTCGGTGCCTTCCCCTGAAGTTAAAGTCATTAAAATGATATTTTTCTACCCTTGCCTTGGCCTCAGTCCATTCCGTGTTGAAATATTTGAACGACATAAATTCCTTCCCGGTATTGCTGCGAAGAAAATCAGAAATATAGGCGGCAGATTTTATCGGGTAATCTTGTCCGCTAATGAGACTAATAAAGTCATATTTTTTGCCGGTAGCGTTAATTTCCCTAAGGCTATTCAGCGCAGCTTCCGCTGTGGTATAACCAGCCCACCGTATATCTATGCGTTTTTTAATAAAGTAAACATTGGGCATATCAAACAATTCTCGGTGTGTTTCCAGGTCAACTTTTATGTCCAGGTGGATGTAAAAATCGAAGTCGCCATTGTTCAGACTACTGATAAGCCGTTTAGTTTGATTGGGTGAAGTATAAGTTACAATTATTATAGCAAATTTCACTTCAGGGAAAGTTATTAGTGGTTATCCAAAAGTATAAAATTATTACGGAAACAAAAGCATCATTTAGTGGCCAAATTATCAAGGTAATCGAAAATTGCTGTGTCAACAGCAGCATCAAATTTTCGGGCGTAAAACTTCCCCGAATTTGCTAGTGTATCTGCATCGGCAATCGTTAAGGTACGTGGGCGAAAATCCGGTTGCAGTTCCACGTATCGCAAATTATCATTTACCAATTTGTCCCGAAGCGTGGAATTACAAAGAATAATCTGAAAATATACTTCATCTACAGCCCAGGTCATCTTGAAAAAACGCTCTAATGCAGGGTGATCTTTCATATATTTAAAGATAAATACAATACATTCAGGGGTGATAGTGAGCCACTGGGCGCGCCCATAAGCTGTTAACTTATAAGGCAATTTGCGGTTCGGCAACAGTTTGTTCATTAATGCCGCTAAATGATACCGTCCCGGAAAGCCATATTCACCAAGGTAGTAGTTGTTTATCCTTGCCTGCCCATGGTGCCAGTCATTGTAGATGGGCTCATACCACATAAAGGTTTTGCCGGTATTGGCAAACAGGAAGCGGTGTATGTTATCGGCTTTCTGAAGGGGGTAATCGTTTCCGCTTAACAGGTTTATATGTGTGTAATCAATTCCCGTTTCTAATATTTCTTCCATTCCAATCACGGTGCACAATATGGTACTATATTCACCCCATGCTACTTTTATCCTTTTTTTTATGAAAAAAGTATTGGCGATGTCTTTGATGTGGTTGAAATCGGCTACATCTGTTTTGCTGTCTAAGTGAATATATACATCTGCATCCGGGTGGCTAAGGCGTTTTACCAGGCGCTCCAGTTGCATTGGGTTATTATGGGCTAAGATCAGATGTGCCAGTTTCACGGTTTACTCTATGGTTATTGGCTGATTAAAGTTGTTACCACTCTGCTTATATCCGCGTCAGTTAGTTCATAAAACATAGGCAACCTGAACAAACAATCCGTGTAACGGTCTGTTTCAGGTAATTGCTCACCGTGATATTTAGATTCGTAAAAAGGGCTCTTGTGGAGGCTGAGATAGTGATATACAGAACTGATCCCATTTTTCTTGAGATGCTCGATGATCTCTGTGCGCTCAGCTAGGTTATTGCACACCAGGTAAAACATATGCGCGTTGTTGGTGGCATACGAGGGTATTACCGGCAAAGAGAACCTGTCCTTAAAAGGTAATAATAATTCCTGGTATTTGTTCCATATGGAAATTCGCTTCCTTTGAATATCTTCTACATTTTCCAGTTGGGCGTAAAGAAATGCGGCAATAATATCAGAAGGCAAAAAAGAGCTGCCAATATCGCACCAGCCGTATTTATCCACCTCGCCTCTGAAAAACTTGCTCCGGTTCGTGCCTTTTTCCCTGATAATTTCAGCCCTTTCGGCAAACTGCGGGTCATTTACTACCAACATACCGCCTTCTCCCGACTGGATATTTTTGGTTTCGTGAAAAGAAAATGCAGACATGTGGCCGATGGAACCTAATGGTTTCCTGATGCCATCTTTGCCGGTGTAGTAGCTCTCTATACACTGGGCTGCATCTTCCACCACATACAAGCCATGCCTGCCGGCAATATCCATGATCTTGTCCATATCGCAGGCTACGCCACCATAGTGTACTGGGACAATTGCTTTAGTGCGCTCTGTGATAAGGCTTTCTATCTGGTCTTCATCCATGCCTGGATGGTCTGTGCGGCTGTCGCAAAAAATAATATTGGCACCGCGCAAAACAAAGGCGGTGGCAGTGGACACAAAGGTGTAAGATGGCATAATGACCTCATCGCCCGGCTTAATGTTGAGAAGGATAGCGGCCATTTCAAGGGCGTCGGTGCAGGAAGAGGTTAACAGGCACTTATTAAAGCTGTATTTTTTTTCAAAAAAACCGTGACATTTCTTGGTAAACATACCATCACCCGAGATCTTTCCTGATTGCACTGCCTGGTATATGTAGTCAATTTCCTTACCGGTGAGGTATGGCTTATTAAATGGTATCTGCGACATATTTTTTTTATTAAATAGAAATTGCTGTTTTCAGGCGAGTTATTTAAAGCAGGCAAAGGTAGAAAAATATGGGTAATACCTATGGTTTTCAATATGGCCATGCAAAATTAATATAACAATAACTCATCATTTCGTGGTCCTGTATTGCCGGATATTTTCTTTTATTTCCGCATATCCCGAGGAAAGGATGCCAGATATGGTATAATCCAGGTGCTTACCTAACTGGTAATTGCCATAAATTATGGCTGTAATAATAACTATGTACGTGCAAAGCGCGGCCCCGTAAACATTGCCCAGCAAAGCAATCCCAATGTAGTCGAAAACGACTGTCAGCACAAGCATAATGAGTATTTTGTAAAAATTGATCTTCGTGTTGCGGGTAATATCAAGAGCAACGCCATTGAACCGGTCGAGGGGAAACAAAATTGATAATATCATGAACAGCCGGAGTGTATTAGCGGCGGCGCTGCCATGATACTTAACCCCGCCAAGGAAATTGATAGGTATATCTGCGAACAATACGGCGCAAATGATGATTGGTATCAACGCTATGGTAAGCATACCCGTATATTTTTTGAAGATACTGGTTGTTTTCAGTATGTCATTTTTATTAAAGGCAATTGCCATTTCCGACATTCCAGTAGTAAGGAAAGTGCGGATAGGCAGTTCCACAAAAGCAATGAATCGCAGCGCTAGGTTGTAAACGGCTACCTGCGCCGGCCCAAGCATAAAATTAATGATCCAGGTATCGGCATTGTTGAGCATTACGGCAATACTGGTTGTGCCCAATGTATATTTTCCATAATGAAACAGCTCTGTCATGCATTCTTTCGAACGGTGAACAATGTACTTTATACCGGATAGGTTCCAAATAATGCCCATCGCACTTACGATGACGCTGGAAAGGAAGCTCCACAACAATACATGCCCTACGGTCATTTTGTGCAGCACTATCAGCATGGTATAGGCTACCAGCACCGAAACGCTTTTCATTATATTGTACACGAACATTTTACGGTACTGTTCATCGGCCTGTAGTCGCCACAAAACAACATCTGAAGGCAGTGTGGCGAAAAAAGTGATACCTACCCATTTTATGCAAAGAATAAGCTCTTCATTATGGGTGTAAGGTAAAAACAATAACGCTCCGGCGTTAAGCGCCAGCGCCAGCAGGGATAAAGCAAGCCCCAAAAACCATACTGACCCTAAAACAGTTGCAGCCCTTTGCGGGGTAGCGCCCGCATAAAATGTAATCGTGGCCGTACATAAAAAACCAGTTCGTGCCGAACCGCCTAAACTTACAAACGACTGGACGAAAAAAAACACCCCGGCTGCTTCTATAGATAAATAATGAAACAGCAAATACCCGGTAGCGAAATTGGCAAGGAACACAAAGGCATTCATCATCAGCACCACAAAGTGTTTATTATTCAGCCTGGAGAAATTCAGTTTGCTCATTGTATATTGTCCGTGGTAGCTCTCGTGAAAATAGTATTTTCTGCAACAAGGCAACCGCTTATTTACATTCAAAGGTTGTGACGAATATAGGAGTGCCGCTCACCGTGATCTCAGCTTTGCCTTTAATGGTCTTTATTTTTTCAAAGCCCATATTTGCGGCTCCGGCCGTTGGCGTATAAACATATGCATAAGGGGCACTCCCCAGGTCGAGTATATAGACTGCTGCATTGTTATCATCGGCTACCAGCATATACATATCTGCGCTGTTGAAAGTGTAGTGGTCTGCAACAGGGTTTTTACTTATCGTTTCCTTAAAGGTGTATTCGCCAAAAAGTTTGTTGGCCTGGTATAAAAAATCTGCCGCAGGGCGCTTCGTTTTATTTTCGCCCATAAGCCCGCTTGTGGCATATCGGTCGTTTTTGCCGGGATTGTCGTCATACAATTCGTAGTAAAAAACTTTATGTACTCCGCTGCGGGCATATAGCAAGCTTGTTCTCAATATCCACTCAGCTTGTGTTTCAAGAGCAGTACGGTTGCCGGCTGCGGGTGCTTTTTGTATGCTGCCGGGGTTGATGTCGTAGCCGGCCTCGGTCACCCATACTGGCATATCCCCGGCATACTGGTGGGCCATCTGGATAAAGTCATCTGCATATTTTCCGGTATTTGCTTCTTCAGGGGAAACGCCGGTAGTTTGTTTTTTGGATGGGTCTGCACTGGCGTCATTGGCATAAAAGTGATAGTTGATGATATCCCATGGATAATCAATTGTCCCATCCGGTCTCAGTCCCCTGTGCTCCTTGCTCCAGTCTATCATGCCGCGCACATAGTCCGTAGATGGCCTGGCAAGGCCGGCCATCACTACCTTCATTAATGGGTCAGCATTTTTTACGCCCACGCCTGGCCCCATTGTATTTTTGTTGCCATCATAAAATGCAGAAAGATTGGCGGCATACTCGCGGCCTGTCTGGTATGCCTTGCGGCCCTTCCACCATTTGTCACGTTCATTGTCGCACTCTATATAACTGATGAAACCAAGGCCTGTGCGTACTTGATTGTCCTTTTTTAAAGTAAGCAATGAGCGGTCAATGTTTTTGTTATTCCCATATCGGGCAGCATATTGAAATGCAACCTTCGCCTGCTCTTTATAAGATGTCGGATCTGAAGGATCTTTGCCATAGCGCATAGGTATGTTCTCATTATTTTGATCAGCGGCAGGGTAGGTTTTCTCCAGCCATTTTGGTATAGTTTTAAGGCAAGCCAGCACTTCTATTTTGTTGGCCTTGCACCATTGGTATATGGTGTCATAATTCCAACTGCCGTTATACGTGGGGCTAAATGCGTACTGACCCTCGACCCCTTCCAGTTTCTCCCAATCCATATAGTGCCGGACACCGGTAAAATTTTTTATAGCCGCGAGTCTGGCTGGATCCAGGTTGCCCGGATCCGTTGGCTTTTCAAAATCCCATTCAAATGCATTGATACCAAAGAAATTTTTAAGTGGCACGTGTTTAACTACTGCTTTAGAAACAGGAGTGGGTGGGGTATAGCCGCCATAAAATTCCAGTTCACCCGGAAAGTTGCCCCAGGTGTTTATGACCAGGTAACGAATATCGGCTACCGGTTTGCCCAGCGCATATATCCCTGGTTTCGCTGGGTCAGGCCCTACCCATTCATTATATCTCGATCCGGTAAACACCGCGATGGGCAACTTTTTCCAGTCACCGAGTATAGCATAGATGGTCATTGGGTGCTCTGCATCAGCGCCTTCGCCGTCAAACATTTTTATGCTGTCTATCGTGATTTTTTCACCAGGTAATATGGGATAATAAGCATCGTAATTTTTCAGGATCATCCCATAGCCCGTATTCACTCTGTCATAGGCACGATTGTTAAAAAGAGCCTCCAGCCCCGTTGATGTATTATTAAGCTGGTACCATCTGCCCGCATCAATCGGTATCTTACCAGGCTGATGATAATCGCGGGTATCATCCTGAGAGCATCCGGTGAGGCAATATAAAACAAGCAGGAAAGTGAACATTGATGTTTTCATCATTGCCCTTTCTGAGAATGTTTTTATTATTACCATAGTTGGTGCAATATCCGGCTTTTTTCTGCGAAAGCAAACAGAGAGGAAAATATAGAAAGTGAGAGACAGCGGCTTTCCTAAAGTTCTTAAACCGGTGTTTCAGTTTTACCAAGATACTGCCGTAACATTAGGTTTCCTTTATAAGATCAATTTCAGATAATTCTGTAACGATAAGAGGTACCCGCTCCACAACTACATTGTCATAGTCAAGGCCAAAAGCTGCCGCCTCCGGCAGGCTGATCTTATCAAGGATAAAATACAGCCTCATCATCTGGTTTTTCCAAAACGGCAGTTGATTCTCAAATGACAAAAAACTCTTCATGACCACAAAACGAAAGTCACCACAGCTTTCATTCCCTTCTATAGTGCAATAAGGGTGTTTCAAAGTAATCTCATTGCTATGTACCATATCATTGACTATTTTTTTGAAAAACAGGTTGATGCGCGGCACAATACGAAACCCGAGTTTTAAGCGTACATGAATAAGATCATTTGGGGCCAGGATCTTAGTCGAATACCTCATGGTGTAAGGCGCATCATCTACGTCCACATGTATGAGCCAGTATATATCTGCCCTTTTAGGCTGCTGGTAAAAGATAGAATCAATGATCCGCTCTTCAATTACGCTGGGCCTCTCAGCCAGTGTGAGATATATCAGGTGAGTTGAAAATTTTGGCACCGTGGCGTCATTGCTCAGTTTTATCAGGTCAGGGATGTACCTGTCGAGACGAAGGTATTTCTTGTATTTGCCCTTTAATTTTCTGCCTGCCTGCCAGATATACATTATTGTTATTAACAACAAACCGATCAACATTGTCAGCCATCCTCCGTGTGCAAACTTTTTCATGTTGGCGACCAGGAATGTGATCTCTATCCACAAATAGATAATGAGTACGGCAAACGTAAATATTTTTGGATACCGTTTAGTATAAAGGTAGTAGCTCAGCAGTACCGTAGTCGTCAGCATTGTAAGTGTTACTGACAACCCGAAGGCGGCTTCCATGTTGCTGGATTCCCGAAAGTATAACACCATCCCGATGCAGCCTGCCATCATCATCCAGTTGATTGCCGGGATGTAAACCTGGCCTTGCAGGTCGGAAGGAAATGCCGTTCGAAGTTTTGGCCAGACATCCAGCCTTATAGCTTCATTTATTAGTGTGTAGGTGCCGCTGATCAATGCCTGGCTGGCAATGATCGTGGCCAGGGTAGAGATAATAATGCTGGGGATCAAAAACCATCTGGGCACGAGGGCATAAAACGGATCAACCTCCTTTAGTGTCTGCCCAATGTGTTTTTCCAACAATGCGGCTTCGCCAAAATAGCGCAATATCAGTGAAATCTTAATCAATATCCACGCTATTTGGATATTACGCCTGCCTACGTGGCCCATATCGGCATATAGCGCTTCCGCTCCGGTAGTGCACAAAAATACACCTCCTAAAACCCATAACCCACCAGGGTATTCTCTGACCAGCCGGTATGCATACAATGGGTTAATAGCCTTAAGTACAGAGGCATCCTTCAGCAGGTTATTAAATCCCAATACTGCTATCATTACGAACCATATGACCATAGCCGGAGCAAAGATTTTACCAATGCTGCCTGTACCTGCACGCTGAAAAAGGAATAATACCACAAGGATGCCTAAGGTTATAGGCAAAATAGGAATGTCCGGTTTAATATCTCTCAGCCCTTCTACTGCAGATGTAACAGAGATGGGCGGCGTGATAAGACTATCTGCTATCATAAAACTGGCGCCGATGATCGCAGGCCATATAAGCCATTTAGCGTGCCTTCTGATCAGGGCAAACAATGAAAAAATGCCTCCTTCGCCGTTATTGTCCGCACGCATTGTAATAAGGACATACTTTAACGTCGTTTGAAATGTAAGCGTCCAGAAAATTGCAGAAACGCTGCCCAATATCAATGTTTCACTGATAATGCGGGTGCCTATAATCGCCTTATAAGTATATAAAGGAGACGTGCCAAGATCCCCAAATACAATGCCCAGCGCTATCAATACGCCGGCAAGCGTTACTTTTTTAATATCAAGTTTGCTCATCTCTGCATACTTTTTATTATTCTGTTATTGGCTTTTTTAATTTCGGCAGCAAGAGGTACGATAGGCTTCCTTTGGCTTAAGGGTTGTGGGTCAATTGCGGTTTTTTTCTACGTACTGTAGATCTCTTGGAAAAATCGGCTGAGCATACACTAATGTTGCCATCTACCTCCAGCACTACCAGGTTTGCTTCACTGATGTTTTTTACGCCATGTTCTCTTATCGCCATGTTCAATTCGTCTTCGGTCATTTTGGCTTCCGTTAGTGCGCCTTCCCGTATTTTGCCATGTAATACTATTACTATTTCTTCACCCTGCACCGCCTTGCTGAATTTTTTTGATCTCAATATAAAAAACCGAAACGCATAATTGCAAATGAACAGGCCGAGCGCAGCGGCCATTCCACCTTGTACTGTGGAATCGTTGCCCACCATCGCATTCTGTACGCTATTACTGATCAGTAAAATGAAAACAAGGTCAATCACGGATAGCTGTGATATTTCCTTTTTGCCGAATAAGCGAATGGCTACAATAATAAACACGTATATACTGACCGATTTCAGCATAATAATGAGGTATGGATATAGCTGCGACATGTAGATAGTTTATTGCGAATTTAGCGGTTAATGTTTTCGTATTCTCAAAAAGTGAACATCCGGGCGTAATAAATTTTTAGCTTGAGGTGGTACACAGGAAATTTGTTCCTATGCTGCGCTGATTGATAAAAGACAATACATCTTATAGATCGCAAATAAAAGTGGCGGGTCAAATCTGACCACGCCACTCTTTAATTAAACACACTGTATCAGCATCTTAAATTGTTTTCACTATAAGCGGAACAGGAATGCCGCGATAAGACGGTTTTCAGATTTTACAAGGTCAGGAGCCCATGTTCCCGGCAATGGACTATAGGTGTAACCAGTTGGCGAAGTGACACCGCCGGGTCCGGCAAAGTAGTTTACACTTGCCTCACGGTGTACCCATTCCAGTTTAAACTCTACGCTCTGGTTTGGCGTCCAGCTTAGGCCGGTAGAGCAATCCCACCCGGTAAACTGATCGCCGGGGTTTTCGGTAAACGGATGCGTACCTGCAGGTTGCGTTGGATTGTACTGATTTGGGAATGGGCTTGCATCACCCGTAGGGGCGAGTACAAGGTAACGACCCGGATTTGTCATCCAACCTCCGCCTATATACCATCCTAAGTGATTTTTACAAAACCACATTTTATTATACACCATCCAGCTCACAAAATATTGTGCCGGATTTGTTGTCGGATTACTGTTATTAAATCCGTTCACACCGTCACCTTTTTCATACCCAAAATCTACAGTAGCAGATAATGCTGACCTGCTCAGGCCTTTTGACTGGCGGTTGTTATAATACCTGTACAGGAAGCTATTATCTGAGTGGAACCTATGCCTGCCGATAAGCCCCGCTGCATCAGTACCATAGTAGTCATTGGTCAGTAATTTTAATTTCTCGTTTGGCCTCCACGTAATGTTACAACCAAGGCCCGGCAATTGGTTGAACATACCATAACTCTGCCATCCGTTGATGATCCAGGGCTCTATCTTTAATGTTTTACTCACAAACATTTGTATGCGGATACCATTAAAAAACCAGGGTGTATTGTCGGATGTAAATGATGCCTGGTACTCCCAGTTTTCTTCCTGGTAATAGGAGTTAAGGCCTATGTATGACATGAAAAGGCCAAAGTCCACATTCATACCTCCGTAAAAAATGTTCTTGAAATGGTATCCTACATAGGCCTCGTCCAGGTAACGATAAGCATCTGCCAGGTCATATTGGCCGCGGTAGGGGCTAAGGTCATTTCTTGGTACCACTATGGCGCGATCGCCGAATTGCGTCATGATTCTGCCGCGGGCGTTGCCGTAGGTAAAATCACCTCCTAAATTGACCGCAGAGATCGTCATTTCATCATTGCGTGAAATTGCGGTGGAACCCACCACGGTATGGTCAATAGGGTTATTGAATGAATGGGTAGCGTTGCAGTCAATTAAGATCGACGGCGTGAAGTAGGGTATATGAAATACCGATGAATCCCTACGGTCATTACCATTTTCCCACGATAGGTCAAAACCATCCCATGTTACTTTTTCTGCCTGGGTATCAGTGGTGGTGCCCGATGTACCATCGTTCGGGTTGGTCGCTGTTTGTGCGTTAGCTTGATGTGTAAGCATTACGGCCGCTGCCGCCAATAATGCCATTTTTGTTCTTTTCATTTGGTTGGTTTTAAAATTTTTAATGTTTGATTTTTTGGATTGCTGATTTGCATTGTGTCCTTTGCTATTTTGTGATATTCGTTAGCTCGTTTATAATGTCCGATATTCTGTCTGCACTTTCATATTGGTTATTAACGCTTTTTGCTCTTCATTTGTAGCTCCCGTTTTTTTATCATTGATCTTACTAATACCTGCTTTTATTGCGGATACGGCTGTTTTCAATTGATGGGACATAGTTGCAAGTAAGTTGGTCTTAGAAATGTCTGATTCCTTCAAAGAGGTTATATCACTGAGCGTAAGCACCTCCCCGATACTTTCGCCTTCATTGTTAACTGTCCGGTAATCAATAGAGAAATAACATTCCTTGCCGTTCACAATGATCTTTAATGGTTTCAGTTGCGTGTTTTTTTGTAACACCGTACGCAGCAGGTCATTATATAACGCGATGTCCGGGGCGTATTTGCCGGTAATGTCGGTTTCCTTTAAATTGAATAATTCCTCTGCTTTGTGGTTGATGAACAAGACTTTGTTTTCAGCATCAAGCCCTACTACCGCATCCTCCATTTGATTAATGATAGTTTCCACACGTTTTTTCTCAAACAGCACTTTAGAGATGTTACTGTGCTCATATTCATACAGCTTTTTGGCCATCAGGTTGAAAGCGCTCGCCATTTCGCCAAATTCATCCTTGTTGTCAATGTATATCCGCTTTTCGTAGTTTTTCTGAGCGATCTCTTTAATGCCATCAGTAAGCAAACGCACCGGGTTGGCAATGTACCCGGGGATATTAACCACAAACGTAAAACTTATAAGAACCAGGATTGTTGTAAGAATGGTTAGCCATAACCTTGCATTGGCTGCGGTCTTGAGCGCGTTTGTGTTTTTTCTTTCAAGAGCAACCTGGTTCAATAAGTAGATGTCGTAGATTTTCTTGTTTATCTTATGCAATAATGTGGTGTCTGCGTTCCCGTTTTTTAACTGCTCAAAATAATATCTCAATTGCTGCGTGGCTTCGAGCTCTCCTGGTTCGGTAATGTTGTTTTCCTGCGCTTTCAGGTTCAACTCAAATTTTCCGGCTGCCATTGGATTGCTACCGATGCCGTCAATTGCGTATGACATTTCGCTGCAATAACGGATGGTATTGTAGTTGGCTGTCAGTAGTTTTTCTGTTTTTGAAGAGAGCAGGTTGATAAATACAATAGCAACAATACTCACCGCAAGTAACAATGCGAATAAGATACCGATAACTGCAGCGACCTTTGATTTTATTGATATAGCCATGGTTAAGACATTATGATCAGGTCAATATTATTGCTCGATAGTTTTTTAAGTAACTGGTTAAATACGTTCGTTGCCATAATGATCTCAATGAGACTTAGTGTTGGCTTCCCGATGCATACCGTTGTTATATGTTTTTCTTCGGCAACCTCCATTATTGTAGCCGCGACTTTGTCATTTTTCGTTCTGATCACTTCTGCCCCAAGTTCTGTAGCAAGTTTAAAGTTGTTGATCAGGTGCCTTTGTTTGCCGAGTGCAATTTTACCGGAACTTTCACTGGGTGTTTCTACATATAGCACATACCATTGAGCATTATAGTAGTTCGCCAGGCGCCCCGTTTTACGGATAACCGTCTTAGCGGTCACCTCGTTGCTGCTGATGCAAGCCAGTATTTTTTCATGCCGGAAACTTACGTTCCGGGGTATTTCTGTTTCTACCTTTCGTTCTATCTGTCCGGCAACTTCCTTTAGCGCCAGTTCCCGCAACTGAAGGATACTTTCAGATTTAAAAAAGTTATTCAGGGCGACTTCCACCTTTTCAGGAGCATAGATTTTACCTGCTTTCAGCCGGTCGATCAGTTCGTCGGCAGTAAGATCTATGTTCACTACTTCATCTGCCAGTATCAATACTTTGTCGGGTATCCGCTCTGTAACCTCAACGCCCGTGATCTCTTTGACAACACTATTAAGGCTTTCGATATGCTGTATATTTACCGCACTGATCACATTGATCCCTGCGTCCAGTATATCGAGAACATCCTGCCATCGTTTTTCATTTTTACTCCCGGGCACATTAGTATGGGCCAACTCATCAACCAGCACTACATCAGGATGAGCATTCAATACAGCCTGCAGGTCCATCTCCTCCAGTTGCTTTCTTTTATAAAATACGCTATGGCGTGGGATCGCAGGTATGCCCTCCAACAATGCGACCGTTTCCTGCCGGCCATGCGCTTCTATAAAACCTATTTGTACATTAATGCCGTTTTTCAACAAAGCATGCGCCTCCTGCAGCATCCGGTAGGATTTACCCACACCGGCGCTCATGCCTATGTATATCTTAAACTTGCCCCGCTTTGATTTGCGGATAAGATCAAGAAAGTACTCTGCGCTCTGTTGTTTCTCTACGGGCATTTTGGGCATTGTATTATTCTGCTTTTTTAAACCTGTTACTTATATTTTGCGTGGAGCGTAAAAAATAACTATCGTTCCGACTAATATTATTGCTGCCCCGACGATATCATAGTGATCGGGTTTAACCTTATCAACTAACCAACCCCACAGGAGCGCCATTACCACAAATATGCCCCCATATGCTGCGTAAGTGCGGCCGAAACCTGCGGGTTGTAAAGTTGCAACTGCGGCGTATGTGGCCAACAATATTCCACCTAATACACCTAACCATAATGGTTGTTTGTTTTTTAATGCAGTCCATACCATGTACCCTCCTCCTATCTCAAGGAAGCCTGCGAGTATAAAAAATGCAATCGAGCGGAAAATGGTTTCTTTTGTCATTTTATTGTTATAACGTCTAATGCAATATTCAGTTTAAGCACATTTATTTTTTCGGGGCCAAATAACCCTACCAGCGGCCTATCTATGTGTTGCTCAACAAGTTTCTTCACCGTTTCTGCAGGTATGGCCCGAGCCTTTGCAATACGTGATACCTGCACCAACGCACCCTGAACGCTGATATCTGGGTCGAGGCCGCTGCCGCTGGCAGTAACAAGGTCAGATGGTATGTCCGACTTCTTTGTGCCCGGGTTATGGACCAAGAATGTGTCTATGCGTTTCTGCACATCGGCCAGGTAATCCGGGTTATTCGGGCCCTTATTGCTACCGCCGGAACCTGCTGCATTGTAGTCCACAGCAGATGGCCTTGACCAGAAGTATTTATCGGCCGTGAATTTTTGGGCAATATTTTCGTAATATGTTTTACCGTTTGCGGTTACTACAAAACCTTCTCCCTTATTCGGCGCCATTTGCGCTATGCCCCACACGATAATTGTATAAACACCCGAAAAAAACACGATACAGACAATTGTTAGTAGTATTGATGACAACAGTTCTTTTTTCATTTTCTTCTATTTTATTAATTACATGAATAATCCAACAACCAGGTCAATTAATTTTATTCCTAGGAAAGGCACTAATATGCCCCCAGGCCGTATATCAACAGGTTCCTGCGAAGTAATGCGCTTGCGCCAATTGGCCGGTAAGCAACACCCTTTAACGCGAGCGGTATCAGTAACGGAATAATGATGGCATTAAAAATTACTGCTGACAGTATTGCACTTTCCGGGCTCTTTAACCCCATTATGTTCAATCCCTGCAAGGCCGGGATAGATAGAATGAATAGCGCCGGAACGATGGCAAAGTATTTAGCCACATCGTTCGCTATTGAGAACGTGGTCAACGTCCCTCTCGTCATTAATAACTGCTTGCCTATCTCCACTATTTCTATCAGCTTAGTTGGGTCGTTGTCCAGATCCACCATATTGCCGGCTTCTTTAGCAGCCTGTGTACCGCTGTTCATGGCCACACCTACATCAGCCTGTGCCAAAGCGGGTGCATCGTTTGTACCATCGCCCATCATCGCTACCAATTTTCCAAGCGCCTGTTCTTTCTTGATGTAGTTCATCTTGTCTTCAGGCTTAGCTTCTGCTATATAATCATCCACTCCTGCTTTTTCAGCAATGTATTTTGCAGTAAGCGGGTTATCGCCGGTTACCATCACTGTTTTTACACCCATTTTGCGAAGGCGGTCAAATCGTTCGTTTATGCCGGGCTTGATTATATCCTGTAACTCGATTACGCCTAATACCTGGTTGTTTTTGATCACCACTAACGGCGTGCCTCCGTTTTGCGCGATTTGATTTACACTGTTTACCGTTTCTTGAGGGAAAGGGTTCCCGGCCTCAGTCACCATTTTTTTGATCGCATCGTAAGCGCCCTTCCTGATCTTCGTACCATCGGCAAGGTCCACTCCGCTCGACCTTGTTTCGGCGCTGAAATTTATCTTTTGCGAGATATTTACCTGGTTTTGGGTGATATTTTCTTTAATGTTCTTATTGCCTAACTCCACGATTGATTTGCCTTCCGGGGTCTCGTCTGCCATGGAGCTAAGGATAGACGCGGCAACCATATCCGACATTTTGATTCCCGGCGCAGGGAAGAAACTGGTGGCTTTACGGTTGCCAATAGTGATCGTTCCTGTTTTATCAAGCAACAGAGTGTCTATATCGCCGGCTGTTTCTACCGCCTTACCTGATTTTGCGATCACATTTGCCCTTAATGCCCTGTCCATCCCGGCGATCCCAATTGCGCTCAGCAAACCGCCGATAGTAGTAGGTATGAGGCAAACAAACAATGAAATAAAAGCAGAGATCGTTATCGGCGTTTTTGCATAATCACCAAATGGTTTTAATGTAACGCATACGATGATGAAGATTAGTGTGAATGCCGCCAATAGGATGGTAAGCGCAATTTCATTCGGTGTTTTTTGCCTGCTCGCACCTTCCACCAGCGCAATCATTTTATCCAGGAAACTTTCACCGGGCGAGGTTGTTACTCTTACTTTTATTTTATCAGACAAGACTTTTGTGCCGCCGGTTACTGATGATTTGTCTCCGCCCGATTCGCGGATCACTGGAGCAGATTCGCCGGTAATAGCTGATTCATCGATCGTTGCGATGCCTTCGATGATTTCACCGTCTGTGGGAATAATATCTCCCGCTTCGCAAATAAACACATCGCCTTTTACGAGGTCTGATGAAGACACAATGGTTATGTCTTTCGTAACAAAGTCTCCAGTCAGTTCCTTCACAAAAATGTCATGGTCGCTCGGAATTTTCTTTGCCGGGGTGTCTTTTCTTGTTTTACGCAAAGAAGCAGCCTGTGCCTTACCTCTTGCTTCGGCGATGGCTTCCGCAAAATTTGCAAATAACAGGGTAAACAACAATACTATGAATATGGCGAAGTTGTATGCAAATGAGCCCTGGTCTGTTTTAGACGTTAATGTCCAAATACATACGGCCATCATGATCGCTGTCCCTATTTCCACGGTAAACATTACTGGGTTACGGAACATAATACGAGGGTTCAACTTGGCAAGCGATTCCCACATAGCTTCTTTGACCAGCGCTGGTTCAAATAATTTTTGTTTTCTTCTATGTTGTGACATGTTCTTTATATTTTGTCTTTATTATTTGCTAAAATATTCTGCTATTGGTCCTAATGCCAGTGCCGGGAAAAATGCCAGTGCGGCTATGATCACCTTTACAGCAAAAACGAGTAAACCAAATGTGCCTGTATCCGTTTTAAGTGTACCACTGCTTTCCGGTATGAACTTCTTTTGTGCCAGTAGTCCTGCAATAGCCACCGGCCCAACGATGGGCAGGAAGCGAGAGAAAAGCAATACGATACCTGCAGAAATATTCCAGAAAGGGTTGTTATCCGCAAGCCCTTCAAATCCGCTGCCGTTATTTGCTGAGCATGATGTGTATTGATACAGCATCTCAGAAAATCCGTGATACGACGGATTGTTCAGCCAGCCGCTTGCGTTGTGTTTTCCGGTGGCATCTGCAAACCACCAACCCATATTTGTATCGTGGGCTGTTAAATGACTGGAAAGAGCTGTAAACGCCAGTATTAAAAATGGATGCAACAAAGCCACAACCATCGCTATTTTCATTTCCTTGGCCTCCACCTTTTTTCCGAGGAATTCCGGTGTGCGACCTACCATCAATCCGCCCATGAACACTGCAAGCATCACATAGATGAAGAAATTGAGGAAGCCCACGCCTACACCACCGTAAAAGGAATTTACCATCATTCCCAGCAACATATTCATACCGGATATGGGCATGAAACTATCATGCATCCCGTTTACAGACCCGGTGGAAATAACAGTGGTGGCAATACTCCAGAACGCAGAGGCGTAAGATCCGAACCTTACTTCCTTACCCTCCATGTTACCCCCCGGTTGGGATATGCCCATGTGGGCAATATTAGGGTTGCCACTTATCTCTGCATTAATTGTCGGGATAACCAGGCACAGGAACCCAACAGTCATAACCCCCCCAAAACACCCACGCCAGCCGCTTTTTTCTCAGGTAGATGCCCATCGCAAACACCATAGCAAATGGTATGAGTATCTGGATGATCATTTGCAGCATATTGGTGAAGTAGTCCGGATTCTCCAGTGGGTGCGCTGAATTGGCTCCATAAAAACCGCCTCCATTAGTACCCAGGTGCTTAATAGCTACAAATCCGGCCACCGGTCCGCGGCTTACATGCATTGTATCTCCTTGCATCGAAATGACATTGTCGATACCTTTAAAAGTCATAGGTGTGCCATGAAAAGCATGTAATGCACCTACCACGATACAAATGGGTAACAGGATCCGCGTCATACTCTTTAGGAAATAATTGTAAAAATTTCCGAGTTTTTCTGTTGTTCTGTCCCTAAGGGCATTAAATACTATTGCTGCGGCAGCCATACCTGTAGCGGCAGACACAAACTGCAGGAACATCAGTGCAAATACCTGCGTAAAATAGGAAGCGCCTGTTTCACCGCTATAGTCCTGCAGGTTACAGTTCACCAAAAATGATGTTGCTGTATTAAAAGCAAGGTCAGGAGTTTGCGATGCATTATGATCCGGGTTCCAGGGGAGCCAACTTTGGTTTGTAAGGCAGAACATGGCCCATAAAAACCAGATCAGGTTAATAGTAAGCAACGCGACCAGATGTTGCTTCCAGTTCATTTCCTTGCCGGGATCTATCCTCGATAACCTGAAAAATAGCCGCTCAACAGGGTTGAGCACTGCATCAGTCCACAGCCGGTCGCCGGAATATACCTTGGCGATATACTTGCCAAGCGGTATAGCCAACAATAGGGTAGCGACGAACATTACAATAATGCCAATAATTTCTGTATTCATTTTATTAAGCGTTTAGAATTTTTCAGGTTTAAGCAATACATACACCAGGTAGCAAAACACCAATATGGCGACGACAAATAATAGTATCATAATTGTTAGTTTTTAGTTTCTACAGTTGAGTATCGAGCAGTCAGATATTATCAAACCAGTCAATAGATTTAAATAATAAGGCGAAGCAAACCAGGCCGCCAATTATCAGTATCGTTGTTATAAGCATTGTTTAATGATTTTGTTTTATGATCTAAAGAAGGTTTTCTATAAGCTCACGTTTACGATCAGGCATAGCTCCGCCTGCTCAATGCTGTTGCATTTTTTTTAATGATTGTTTCTATGTAGTTGTGATTATTCTTTTCTTACGAACCTATAACCTACACCCGATTCCGTAACGATATACATCGGCCGGTTAGGATCGTCTTCTATTTTTTTTCTTAGTTGTGCTATAAATACTCGTAAATATTGCGATTGATTGATAAAGCCCGGGCCCCATACTTCCCGGAGCAAGTAGTGGTGTGTCAATACCATACCCTCATTTTTTACAAACAAGGCAAGCAAGGTATATTCGGTCGCAGTCAGTTTAACTACTTCATTTTTTTTCTTTACAGTTCGTGTAGCAAGATCTATCTCCAGGTCGCCGCATATCATCACCGGGTTACTTTCTTCCGTTGCGGCAGCCCTCAGAGCGGAACGTATCCTGGCCAGCAGCTCGCCGGTACGGAATGGCTTTATGAGATAATCATTGGCGCCATTGTCCAGCGCGTTGATAATACCTTCTTCCGTATTTTGTACTGATAGTATTATTATGGGGTTGGTGTACCATTCTCTAAGTTTTTTTAGCACACTTTGCCCATCTTCGTCCGGCAGGCCGAGGTCCAGTATGATCATATCCGGAGGATGGCTGGCGGCCAATACCAATCCTTCCCTTGCAGTTGAGGCCTGGTTCACAGAATAGTCGTTGCTCTGTAATGTGATCTCCAGTAGCTTGCGCATCTGCGCCTCATCATCTATTATCAGTATGGTCGCCTTATTCATGATTTTTTAGGTTTTTTAAGTATGTCCTTTGCGCCGGTATCACCAGGGTAAACCTTGCGCCATGAGGCTTTATATTTTCCAGTGACACAGTGCCTCCCATCGCTTCTGTGAAACCTTTTACTATAGACAGTCCTAACCCTGTTCCTCCTGCGTGGGTATTTTTGAGCCGGTAAAATTTATCAAACACCTGCTCTATCTCGGTTTCAGGAAAACCATTGCCATCATCTTCAATTATTATCTGCAGCACATCACTGTAACTTATGGCTACTATGTCAATTTTGCTTTGAGGCGGAGTATATTGTACCGCGTTGTTAAGGAGGTTATACACCACCTGCTGCAGCAGGCCCTTATCCAACTTGAACAGCGGAATATCCGGGTTTATATTTATGGTGATCTTTTGCGCGATCTTGTTTTCTTCAATTTCCTTTGTCACGGTATAGATCATTTCGTTTATATCGCACCAGTCATTTTTAGGTTCGATAAAACCTGATTCCAGCCTTGACATATTGAGTAGATTTTCCACCTGTTGATTGAGACGAAAAGACGCTTTCGATATCTCGGCTATCAGTTCATACCTGTTTAGCGGAGTTAGTCTTGCACTGTTACTTTGCAGGTTGTCTGTAGCGCCAATTATAGCAGCTATCGGTGTACGGAGCTCGTGAGATAGGGAGTTGAGCAATGTGTTATATAATTTAACTGTATTAGCCCTTTCTTCCTTCTGCCGGGAGATTTTTTCGATCTGGCGTATCTTATAAGTAAGTACCGCGTTGATCATTGCGATCACAAAATACATGGCCAGCATTATCACGTCTTCTGCCGAACTTACATCTAGTGTGAAGTGCGGAGGTATGAAAAAATAATCCCATGTCAGTGCTGTGAGCAAAGCGGTGAACAAAACCGGGAGGATATCAAATACAACCGCTATCAGGGAAACCGTAAGGAGCAGAATGAATCCTACCACCCGGTATCCAATGTATGGTGAAAGTATGTAGCAAACTGAAGAAATGATACATACGCATAGCAGGCTGATGAGGTACTGGTAAGGCTTACTTATTCTATTAATAAACAGGTCTGACATTTGTCGTTAATTACGACACAAAGGTAGATGGAAGGTTATAAGTAAAATATAAAAGATGAGGTTAAGGGTATAAAGATTTTATAAAGAAGCCTGGTGATTGCCGCTTCGTCTATCCAGTTGGGATAGTTCTGACACAGCTTTCCAGCCGTTTCCGAAAAAGAAAAAGGCAGGTATTTTTCGACCTGCCTTTTTCATCGGGAAAAATCTGTCTAATATTTAATAAACTTCTTCACGGTTACGCTGTTTTTGCCAATACATTTTGCAACATATACGCCGTTTGGCAGCTTTTTAATGTCTATCGTCGTTTTATTATCGATGACATCCTGCCCCATAACAACCGAGCCATTCATATTCTCGATCTGGAGTTTTCCATTTTGCAGGTTTTCCACGGTAACGTAATCAGTGGCTGGGTTTGGATAGAGTTTTACATCAACAACGCCTGGGGTTTGCAGGCCGGTAGTTATGGGAGCCTGTATTGTGTTGAGCGTGGTATTGGTGACGACTGCAGGGTTGCTGTCAAAATAAATATCTGCCGTGTTCTTTATCTGGGTGCCGGGTGCCAGGCCTGAATTCAATTTTACCTTGAAGCGCACATAGCCGTGACTGGCAGCTTCATCATCTGCGCTGTCCGGTAGGTAAATACTATTAAAGTTAAATTGTACAACGTTTGGTGCCAGCCATACGGGTGTCATAGTTTTGCTGGTCCCCAATATTTTTACGCTGTTGGGTGAAATATGGCTATCAAGTGTATCTGTGATGCTAACATTTGTAGCATAAGAAGTGCCGGTATTTTGGAAGTGAATAGTATAAGTAAGTGAATCAGTGGTAGCAGGTATGTACCCCTGTGTACCGGTTCCTTGCGGGCTTACTTCTTTCAGGTTGGGGTCGTAAGAATAAACTACGGGCAGGCAAATGGTAAAGTCATTATCCCAGGGGTTAATATCCGCAGGCAGAATATTGGTATAAATCCGGAAGCACAGGGTGTCGCCAACAACCACCGTGGTATCTGGCGCCAGGTGAATGTTCGACAAAAAGAAATTCCAATACGCCCCCCCCCCCTGTAAGATTGGTTAAGTCTGTGTAATTCCAGATCAACGTATCACCCGCAACTGAAGCGGCTGGATAAAGGCTTAATGATGGGTCATACATCACCCGGCTGTCCTTTACCAGTTTCATTTGGCCGGAGGCCGTGTCGCAACCGACGTTACCAACAAAAGGCTGCATGAAGAAAGGAGTTGCAACCCTGACAGCACCGGGAGACTCTGCATAACAATATACATCAACATTGCTGGTGCACTCCAGCGGAAAGTCAACTCCGGTCTGTGGCAGTGTGGTATAGGTATATGATCCCGAAAAACAAGGGCTGATGGGGAAGATGAAAGCGTAATCGGGGGGGGGAGGCTCACCGTATAATTGGTCATCCAGGATTTTTGTACCGTAATGCTATAGGTGCCTGTGCTTCCTGTGTAGCCAATTTCGCTGATGGTTGAGACCGAGCGGCTGGATAAGTTTGCATTGCTGGTTACCACTATTCCGTTCAGGGCCGTATCGCCTGTATCATACAAGCAATTAACGTTGTTGTCAATATAGACTTTCCCCGAAACGGTTCCATACATGCAGGGATTAGGAACATTGAGAAAGTAATAATTCAGAATGCCGGTAATTGTATCTGTATTGTAAGTTATTTTGGTGACCGGTCCATTAAAAAAAACGCCCGGGCCGGAGATCTGATCATCAGTCACAACCGGGTTGTAAAAGAATACCGGCGCGAATATAGTCCAGGGGCTTGCACCGGTTGTGTTGCCAAAGGCAATTATCAGAGAGTGCGTAATGGTATCTACGATCTTAATCGAGTCGCCAACATATGAGGTGTCAATGGTAATGTTATACATCATATTGCCAGTTGAATGGCACAGTGTTGAGTCGTGGCTCGCAACCGGGGTCAGGACTGCTGTGATATGTCCATGTACATAGGTTTGAGCTCCCGCATATGTAGTGCATGCAATGCACGCCAGAAGCAACCAAAGTTTCAGGTAGTTTTTTGCATTTTATGTTTGAGTTTCAAGTTAGAAAAACTTATTTCAGTTAATAAAGACAGTAAAACAATTAAAAAGGTTGACAAAACGGTTGAATTTCTTTTATGTATTTGTCCGACAATATAAACCAGGTTTATATGTAATTACCCAAAAGTAGTGATTGACCGCCAAGTTCTATATTAAATTACTTACTTTGCCATTGATTTTTCAAAAAGTATTTGCCTGAGGATGAGCTATAAAGGACATTTTTTTTCCATTTTTTTTACTGGTTGTAATTGCTAATTCGGGGTGGGCTCAGGATACAACTGCACTGCACTATACGAAAACCGAGGTAATGGTGCCTATGCGGGACGGTATAAAATTATACACAAAAATATATACGCCGGTTGGTATAAAAGAACCTCTTCCAATCCTGTTAATGCGCTCACCGTATGTGGATTGGAATATAGGTGTGCTTAGCCCCGAAAAAGACTCGTACGTGCAAAACATGGCCAAAGAAGGGTACATTTTTGTTTATCAGAACATAAGAGGGAAGCAAAAAAGTGAGGGTGAATTTATCATGGAAGGAGCGTTTGATAAGAACAACAGGCAGGTAATAGATGAGGCTTCAGATACTTATGACCTTATTGACTGGCTGCTTAAGAACACCAACAGTAATGGCAGGGTAGGGCAGTTGGGCATATCCTACCCTGGCGAGCTGGCGCTGATAAGCGCTATAAAGCCACATCCGGCTTTGAAGGCCGTGTCTCCGCAGGGCACAGTAGGCGACTTCTTCCTCGGCGATGATTTTTTTCACAACGGCGCCTTCCGGCTATCGTTCGCTTTTGAATACTCTTATGGCGAAGAAGCAATAAAAGGAGATACTTCATTCCCGTTCCCGATGTACGACCTGTATGGTTGGTATCTCGACCTCGGCCCGCTGTCCAATGTGAATAAGAAATACTTCCATGGTGAGATACCAACATGGAATGATTTTATCAAACACCCGAACTACGATAAATACTGGTCAAGTAAGGCTCCGGTAAATTATTCCGATACGCCCAGGGTGCCCATTCTGCATGTGGGGGGCTACTGGGACCAGGAAAATATGAATGGCCCGGAAGCGCTGTATGGGAAAATGGAAAAATACGATGCTACCAGGCACTATAATTATATTGTGCTGGGCCCTTGGTGCCACGGACAGTGGTATGATGCGGTAGCCAATCATATTGGGGACTATCTGATGGAGCGCAACACTGCTGCGGACTTCCAGGAGATACAAAAAAAGTGGTTTGACTATTGGCTGAAAGGAAAAGGCGACGGGAATTTCACCGAAGCAGAATGTTTTCAGACTGGCTCCAATATCTGGAAAAAGTATTCAGTATGGCCGGGTAAACCATCAGACCCGGAAAAGCTGTACTTGCAGGATAACAAGGGGCTGTCGTTTAATAAGCCAGCAGATGGTGATAATGGATTTGACAGCTACGTGAGCGATCCCGAAAACCCGGTTGTCTATCGCAGCAGGCCCATAGAGTTAACTTATTCTGACAGTTCAGAATGGGAAACATGGCTAGTCGAAGATCAGCGGCTTTCGGATCACCGCCCGGATGTGCTGACTTATAAATCAGATACGCTAATCCATGATATTACTGTAACGGGTGAGGTACTCGCCCATTTGTTTGCGAGTACCTCCGGCTCTGATGCCGACTGGGTGGTGAAGCTCATCGATGTTTACCCGGATATTTATCGGAAAGACGTGACAATGAGCCAATACGAATTGACCATTGCCGCAGACATTTTCCGGGGAAGGTTTCGCAGCAGCTTCTCAAAGCCGCAGCCGATCACTCCCGGAAGGGTGGAGGAATATTCCTTCGGGCTGCACCAGGTAAACCATGTCTTTAAAAAAGGGCACCGCATTATGGTGCAGATACAAAGTTCCTGGTTCCCGATATTTGATATGAACCCGCAGACTTATGTCCCCAATATTTTCCTGGCAACAAGCAAGGATTTCCAGAGGTCAACCCAGCATATTTATCACAGCAAGCAGTATCCTACTTATATAGACCTGCCGGTGGTGAGTGAGGATAAGAAATAGAATAGCTTACTCCATCATTTGTCCCACCATTTCTTTTAGTAGTTCCCGGTCGCTACTGGTATTTTTTATCCCCACCGCCATAGTGCTAT
Source organism: uncultured Bacteroidota bacterium (assembly GCA_903887415.1). Taxonomy (GTDB): domain Bacteria; phylum Bacteroidota; class Bacteroidia; order Chitinophagales; family Chitinophagaceae; genus Nemorincola. Next base: position 142,420 of record CAISPO010000059.1, read on the forward strand.
ACTTGCCCAGTAGTAGCATACAACGCTCCACGCGATGCAACGGCCAGTGTTGTGCAGACGTCAGAATATTTTTTACCAGCCAGGGTGATATGCCGAGCGCTGCGGCGGCTTCCTTATCGGTCTTCCCGCGCAGGAAGTTGGCCTGGTAGAGCCGGTTGAAATGGTTGTAGAATGAACCTATCAGCAACGGCATAGGGGCAGCCTTGGGGTTAGCCAGGAAGTAGGTAAGCATTCGGTACAGTTTATCTCTGTCGCCGCCCGTTAGCGCCTCCGGAAATTCAAAAACGTTATACTCCTTGCTGATGCCAATGTATTTATGTATGATCTGCTGCGTCAGCTCTTTTTCTCTAGGTACATTAATACGCACTTTTTCTATTTCATTCACTATGCGCTGCAGATCGTTGCCCAGGTATGATGCGAGCATCTCCGACTCGCGCTGGCCAATGTGAAAACCAATATCCTTACCATGGGCCTGTATCCATTGGGGTATGTTATCGTCCTTTATTTTGTCCGAGGTGAAGCATACGCCCTTTTCCTTCACCCGTTTTGAAAACCTTGTTTTCCCATCTACTTTTTTGCCCGCATGTTCTATCAGGAAAACGGTTGACAAGGATGGTTTTTCTATGTAGCTGAGCAATGAATTAAGACCCTTATTTTCTCCCGAATCTCCTTTCAGCGAAGCCGCGTCCTTTAGTATTACCACCTGCTTCTCTGCAAACATCGGGAATCGGCGGCACGCGTTGAGCACCTCAGCCCATTCCGCATCCTTGCCATAAAGCACGGTGAGATTAAAGTCTCGCTCGGCAGGCGATAGCACTTGGTTTTCAAAGTAATCGGTGATTTGGTCCAGGTAGTAAGGCTCTTCACCATCTATAAGATACACCGGGGCAAACTGGCGTAGTTGAAGCGATTGGAAAAGTTTCTTTAATTCAGCAGTCATTTGTGGTGTGAAAATATGGAAAAATCAAAGGCATATGAGCAATAAAGTAGAAAAAATAGCCAATACAATAATCCGCGTTTACAAGCCAATAACAATGGTTATATGTAACGAGCTGATAAATACCGTTATTTTGCTACGGCAAACGTTTTATGAGATTGTTTAAGGTCATACTATTCTGTTTCGTATCGCTTATAGTAACATTGAGTGGTTATGCTCAAAGGCAAGGCCAGCCGTTGGCGGATTCCCTGCTACGCGAATTGAATGCGGACAGGTACAGGTATATTGAGGACACAAATAAAGTAAGCCTGCTTAATTCGCTCTCAATGGCCTATTCCCTTATTCACTCCGAAGATGGGATCAAATACGGGCAGCAAGCCCTTGCGCTCGCATCAAAACTAAATTGGAAAAAAGGACTTGCCGGGGCCAATTCAAATCTTGCCGATGCCTATATGCTCAAAGGCGATTATGCCAACGCGCTGAAATACTTGTTGATAAAAGTCAGGTCAGTTGAGGCAGGCGGAGATAAAAATGAACTGATCGAAGTTTACAGGGATATCGGCCTTTGTTATTCAGAAAGAACTAATTACGGAAAAGCATCCGAATACTATTTTAAAGCACTTGATAAAGCCAGGGAGCTGGGCGATGCAATTGAGATCGCCAGAATTTCGGCTAACATCAGCATTTGTTTCGAAGACCGAGGTGATTATACCAATGCGAAAGAGTACCTGATGAGGGCATTCCGGGCCAGTAAGGCTACTAATGTCAGTGCTTTTTTTGATAAAATAGGTGAAAATTCGCTTACTCCAGGGCACGATTTCAAAGCCGCGCAAATGAGGAAACAGCTTGCCGACCTGGAATCGACGATAGCTATCAATTCCGGCAGCCTTGGTGATTCCTCAAAAGCAACGGAGTTTATGTTAAAAGAAGGTATTTCCGTGTTGTATGAAAAAAAGATAGCTGCTGCGGAAACTCAGAGCGAGCGCGAAGAATTGAAAATGGAAGAAGAGATAAAGCAAGCGGAGAATCAATATAATTTTGAGCTAAAAGCATCAGCAATTGAACAGCAAAAAAAACTCGAAGAGGAGCGTTTGCAGATGAGTTTTGATCGGGAGAAGGCTAAAGCGGAACAAGCGAGGAAGCAAGTCTTGCAGGATAAAAAAAACAATGATGCCATAAACGCTGCAAATTTAAAAACCGAACGAAGCTACCGGTTTGCCGCGATTGCGTTTGCCAGCTTCTTGTTGGTGTTAGCTGTGATTATTTCGTACGCTTACCGGCAGAAACATAAGGCTAATAATATCATTAAGAAACTTGTTGCCGAGCAAGAACAAACCATTGCTGCACGCACATGGGAGCTGGCAGAAGCCAATGAAAAACGCGCACATGCCAACAGGAAATTAGTGGAACTCGTTCAATACAATGCCCATAGAATGAGGGAGCCGCTCACCCGTATTATGGGTGCTATGACCATAATGGAGTATGTCACCCCGGAAGATTTTTGCAAAGAGATCACCCCTGAGATCGAGCGTGCGGTGAAAGACCTCGATAATAGTATCATGCAGGTAATAACCCTGGCCGATGATACTATTGAACTCTACGGCTAGCAGATTAGAATAAATCTTTAATATTGTGCCCGGAAGGCCGCATGGAATTTTCCTCCGTATGAGCTTTCTGATCAATTACGTTTATGAAACAAGGGTTAAAGGTGTTGTTGCTGTTTTTATTTGTATGCGTTGCTTCCCATGCAGATGCCCAAAAAAAACAAGGGCAGCATATTATAGACTCCCTCCTTAAGGAGCTGTCCGGGGAAAATTTCAGAAACAGGGCAGATACCAGCAAAATAAACCTACTTAATACGCTCTCCATGGATTTCGCCTCATTGGACGATGCCGAAGGTGTAAAATATGGCCAGCAAAGCCTGGAGCTTGCCGAAAAGCTGCACTGGAAAAAAGGGATCGCCGGAGCAGATAATAGCCTTGCTGCAAACTATTTTCATTTGCCGGGCCATGCTAAATCGCTTGAGTATTTTTCCGCTGCGATAAAAATATACGAGGATGCGGGTGATAAAAAGGGCCTTTCTGCAGCTTATAGTAGCATGGCTGGTTTATATTCCCAGCAGAGCGACTATCGCACTGCGCTCAGGTACTTGCAGAAGCAATTGAAAGTGGACGAGGGCGCTGACGACAAAATGGGGCAGGCTGTAGCCTATCGGGACATAGGGCTGGCATATTCGCATATGAATGATTTTCAGAAGGCGCTGGATAATCAACTCAACAGCCTGAAAATGGCAGATGAACTTGGCGACAAAAAAGAAATAGCCAGGACCATGGGGCAGATAAGCATTGTTTATGAGGACATGGGCGACTATACCAATGCCAAAGAATATCTTTTTAAAGCATTAAAGATGAGCAATACCTCCAGTATTGCTGATTTTTACAACAGCATAGGCGAATACCCTTCGGCGCTGGGCAATGAATTTAAAGCGTTTAAAAAACGCGAGGAATTGGGCAATATAGCTGCTACAGTTGCTATTGAATCAAATAACGGCCTTAGTTATAAAGACCATGATGATTCGGCCAAGGCGCTGGAATATATGTTCAAGGAGGCGCTTTCTTATGAATATGAAAAGAAGGAAGCTGCTGCCCAGACAGATGAGGAGCGGCAGCAGCTTAAGTATATGCAGGAACTCAAAGAAAAGCAGATAGAGTATGAGTTTTCTCAAAAAATAGCAAAGTCCGAGGCGCAGCAGCAACAAAAGGAGCAGGAAAGGCTGCACCAGGAAGCGATAGAAAAAATCAACCGGGAAAAAAATGATGCGATCACGCGTGAACAGCTAAAGCGGGAGAAAAACATACTGTATGCCTCAATTTCCGGCGCTGTGCTGCTGCTCATCATCGCCCTGACGGCAATTGCGGCATTGCGGCAAAAACGAAGAGACAATATTACCATTTCCAAAGAAAAACAGCGGTCAGAAGAACTCTTGCTGAATATCCTGCCGGCGGAAGTGGCGGAAGAGCTTAAGGAAAAGGGCAGTGCCGAAGCCCGGCAGTTCGAGCATGTAACTGTGCTTTTTACCGACTTTGTAGGTTTTACCCAGGCAAGTGAGCGCATGGATCCTACAGCGCTCATAAACGAGCTGCATACCTGCTTTAAAGCCTTTGATGACATAACCGCCAAATACCACATAGAAAAAATAAAGACGATCGGCGATGCCTACCTGGCCGTGTGCGGCCTGCCAATGGCCGATACGGAACATGCAAAGAAGGTAGTTGCCGCAGCTAAGGAAATAAGAACCTTTATGCAGCAGCGGTATGCGTTATTGGGTGACAAAACGTTTCAAATACGCATTGGTGTGCATAGCGGCACTGTAGTGGCGGGTATAGTGGGCGTCAGGAAATTTGCCTATGATATATGGGGTGATACCGTGAACACCGCTGCACGGATGCAGGAGAACAGCGAAGCAGGTGAGGTGAATATCTCGGAGACCACTTACAAAATGGTGAAGGATGATTTTGAATGCCGGTTCCGCGGAGAGATCGCAGCGAAAAATAAGGGAATGATGAAGATGTATTATGTATCTTAGATGCACTTCCGCTAATTTGAGACGAAGTTAACAGGCTGGAGTAAACAGGAACTTCGGAATGAAACAACCACTAAGATATATTGGGTTAACTGCTTTCGTCACTGTCATCTCTTTCTTTGTGGCCAGCTATTGTTGCTGCGCGCAAAAAAGCGGCCAGGCACGTATAGATTCCCTTGTTAAACAACTGGATAATGCAAAGGAAGACAGCAATAAAGCAAATCTGCTGGATGCTGTTTCCTATGGTTATTGGTACATCAACCCGGATATGGGGCTGGCATATGGACTACAGGAGCTTGAACTTGCCAGGAAGCTGAACCTTGAAAATGATATAGCCAGGGCCTGCAGTTCTGTCTCCGGTAATTATGAGAATAAGGCCGATTATGCCAATGCTTTAAAATACGCCTATGACGCTTTAAATTATTATGAAAAAAGTGGGAACAGGAAGAAGGAGATCATCCAGCTATGTAACATCGGCGTTATCTTTCGCAATAAAGGCGATCGGGCCGAGGCTTTAAAAATAGACTCCGTAGCGCTGAAAAAGAACGAGGTTATTAATGATACCAATAGCAAGGCAATGATATTGGGTAACATCGGTAATATATACAACAAGGAAAAAGACTATACTAAGGCACTGCAATATTTTTCTGGTGCGCTTGCACTTAATGAATTGATACACAATGAAAACCAGGCTGCTGTGAACCTAGGAAACATCGCCAATGTTTATGCCGATCAGGGAAATCGCTCAAAGGCATTGGAATATTATGCGAAAGCACTGAAGATATACGAATCCACTGGCAATAAAACCGGCATAGCATTGAACTTGGGCAATATGGGAGAAACCTACCTGGATGAGGCTGGGGATACGGCAATGCATAGGGAAGGCTATGGTACTGTGAGCAAAGGAACTATTCTTAAGTTGGCAGTTGATGATCTGACGAGGGCGGTAGCAATATGTGCAGCAACGGACAGGCTCGATTACCTGGTAGAATACAGCAACGCACTTTCGGAGGCCTATGCGATGCAAGGCGACTACAAAAACGCTTTTGCCAGTTACAGGCAGTATATCACCACCCGTGACAGTGTCGATAACCTGGAAAAACATAAAGAATTTACAAGGCTGCAAATGAACTATGAGTATGGTAGGCGGGAAGACGAAATGAAATTTCAGAAAAAGCGCAGCGATGAAAGATACATTTTCGGAATTGCGGCTTTGCTGCTGTTTTCTGCGGTTATTTACAGGAACCTGAGATCGCAGAAAAAGCTGAATGGCCTGATCATTAAGGAAAAGAAACTGAGTGAAGACCTGCTGCTCAATATATTGCCGGCGGAGGTTGCCGACGAATTGAAAGCGAAAGGCACTACCGATGCAAAGCTATTCGATAACGTTACCGTGCTGTTTACAGACTTTGTGAATTTTACGCGTGCCAGTGAAAGCATGAGCCCGCAGGAACTGATACACGAGCTGCATACTTGTTTTAAAGCATTTGACGAAATAACAGAGAAATATAACATTGAGAAAATAAAGACCATCGGTGATGCCTACCTCGCCGTATGCGGCCTGCCCGTGCCCGATCCTGACAACGCATATAACGTTGTAATGGCGGCGATAGAGATCACGGAATTTATGAAGGAAAGGCAATCCCTTTATGAGGATAAAACTTTTACCATCCGTATAGGCATTCACAGCGGCAATGTAGTGGCGGGCATAGTGGGCGTGAAAAAGTTTGCTTACGATATCTGGGGTGATACGGTGAACACCGCCGCGCGTATGGAGCAAAGCAGCGAATCAGGTAAAATAAATATCTCAGAGACCACTTATGAATTGGTAAAGGCCAGATTTGCATGTGAATACCGCGGTGAGATAGATGCCAAGAACAAAGGAATGATGAAGATGTATTATGTTTCACCCACCATAACTCCCGCGTAGAAAGATTTTTCCAGCAGTAACATGGCTATAGAATTTCTATTTTTCGGTGGCATAGTGTTGGTCTGTCTTTTATGGATGACCAGGCACAACTCTATTCTTGTTCGGCTAATATCCATTTACGCCTTACCAGACGGGTATCACCCGTATTTTGTTGGGAAAAAAGTACGTCATGGGCACAATGTCATCGGACGATTGCCTGCTTATAAAACGTTAATTTTAATACTTATTCTTTCTATAAATGCCCTTTTTGTTTCCGCTCAGAGAAAGGAGGGTATGCCGCTTATAGACTCCTTGCTGATCCAGGTACCTAAGACAAGCGATGATACAAATAAAGTGCATCTCCTGACAAGTATCAGTGACGCTTATATCGCTTATACGCAGGACAGCCTCAACTGCGAATATTATTTGCGAAGGGCCAAGTCACTGGCCGAAAAATTAAATTTTATTTCAGGCATCAAAGATGCCAATATAAGATTTTACGCATTGTACCGGCTGCAAACCAATAGCAGCAAAGCAATGGGATATCTGTTCAATAATGTTGACCTATGCAAACAAAATAAAAGGGGTGGAGAAGAGGCGGAATGCTACTATAAGATCGGGACGGCATACCTGGCGCTTCATATTGCTGACAAGGCGCTGGAATATTATTTTATGTCGTTGAAAAAATATGAGTTGCTGAAAGATACCGCGGCGATAGCTGATATATGGTATAGCCTGGCAAATGATATTTATATACCGTCAAAAAATTATGCAGGTGCGGTCAAATATCTAAGTAAACTATTGGATTATTATAACCGCATCCATTCTGGCATTGGTATGGCTACTGTACAGAATGCTTTGGCGCAGATATGCGCAGACACAAAAGAATACGATAAAGCGCTGAAGTATTACCAGCAGAGTTATAATGTTTTTTCTCGTTATGCGGATAGCAGTGTTAATAGTAACATGTATAAAATAAAAGCCGTTAATGTTATAAGAAATATAGGCAAGGTTTACCAGGCTGAGAAAGAATATCTCAAGGCAATAAATTGTTATAACAGGTGCTACGAGGAAGGCAAAAAAGTTAATTTTCCAGATCACCTTTGGCTCATGGGCCTCGGAGAGGTGCTGATGGAGATCGTTAAAGACAGTACACATTACCTGCCTGCAGATAGTTTCATACCTGCGGGTAATGCAGCCAGGCTTCAAAAAGCTATCGTGCTGCTGGACAGCGCATTGATCGGATATGGCGGCGCAACCGAAACAGCAGAGGAAATATATACCTATTTATCCGAAGCGCTCACAATGTCGGGAAGATACAAAGATGCGCTTGTGGCATACAGGCAGTCAATTATCAAAAAGGATAGCATTTTTTCTGCCGATAAGGCGCTCAGGCTGGCCGCTGTTGACAACAAAAGGGTACTTGAACTAAAGGATAAAGAACTGGAAATGGAGAAGGTGCAGGTCTCCAGGAAAAAAAAGGAAGAGCTGTTGTACGCAGGTGGTATCCTGTTGCTTTCTGTGTTCTCCGTATTTATATATAGGGAGCGCAGAAAAGCCGATCATGAACGGAAGAGGTCTGATGATCTGTTGCTGAATATACTCCCTGCCGAGGTAGCGGAAGAGCTTAAAAAGACCGGTAATGCCACAGCCCGGCAATTTGACAATGTAACGGTGCTTTTCACAGATTTCGTTGACTTTACAAGGGCCAGCGAAAAAATGAGCCCCCAGGAGCTTATCGACGAACTCAATATTTGCTTTAAGGCTTTTGATGGCATCATGGGCAAATATGGCATTGAAAAGATAAAAACGATAGGCGATGCTTACCTCGCTGTTGCCGGATTGCCGGTGGCAAATCCCGAACAGACTGAGAACGCGGTAAAAGCGGCAATGGAGATACGCGATTATATCCGCAACAGGCGGAAACAGGTGGGCGAAAAAACATTCCATGTGAGAATAGGCCTGCATACTGGAAGTGTTATTGCCGGCATTGTTGGAATAAAGAAATTCGCTTACGATATATGGGGAGATACGGTGAATATGGCCGCCCGCATGGAGCAGCACGGCGAATCAGGAAAGATCAATGTTTCAGAAACCACATACGAACTCATAAAAGATAAGTTCTCCTGCACTTACCGGGGCGAGATACATGCTAAGAATAAGGGTGCTGTAAAAATGTACTTCGTATCACCGGCCGTAGCTTCAGCGAAGGAGGGCGTCCATGTCGCGGCTGCCACGAATGATATTGTTGCCCCTGCTGCAAAGAGTAATTCAGATGAGATGGGGCCGCAACCAGGGTCGCAGGCGGTAGTTGCGAATACTACCCCGTAATAAACTCTGGTTCTATTTCTATATCGTTCAGTCCCTTCAGCCTTAGGTAAACTTTAGCGCTGGTGAGTACGTCCTGCAGGCAATACCTGCCTATTCTCGGTAGGTCCTTGTCTAGCCAATACACGCCTGCTACCTGGCTGCCATCAATATCTGACTTTGGAGAGGGGATGCCTAATACTGTCGCAAGCAGTGAAAGAGCGGTGAAGTTTTTATAGTCGCCGAATTTCCACATTTCCATAGTATCCAGGTGACCTACTTCCCACGGCTTTTTGCCGGATACTTGCATACACTCAGGCAGGGGTATGTTATTGATCACCATACGGCGGCACAGGAAGGGAATGTCAAATTCTTTTATGTTGTGCCCGCAAAACCTGATCTCCTTATAGTGCTTCAAAAAGCGCTCTATGACCTCGCAAAAGTCCTTTAACAAAATTTTCTCATCGTCATTTACCAGCGATTTTAGCCTCATTTTCCAGTTTTTTTCATGCTCATACAAACTTCCAAAGCCGATGCAAACCACCTTTGCAAATTCGGAAAATATGCCGGCCCGCTCCTCGAAAAGCGTTGCGGGGTCTGCGATTCCCTCGTTTGAGCTTTTTATGAATTTCGATTTCCTGGCCCATTCTGCCTGCATCGGATCGGACAGCAAGCTGAAGTCCGCCGTCACCGGTACGGTTTCTATGTCTATAAACAAAATGCCTTTTAGTTGCTCCATTCTAAAAGTTGTATATTACATTTGTGGTAACTTTAATTCAAGCACCATTTAAAACAAAATTAAAGCTAACCCTTATTATTTACCCATTAAAAAAAAGAAAGTAATTTATGAGCCAAAGTAATGAAACAACTCCGCAGCAACCCAAGAAGAGCAATTCGATCATTTATTGGGTCTTTATTCTCATCTTGCTTGCAGGATGCATCTACCTGTTCATGAGCAAAAACAAAATGGCTGAAGATAATGACCTGGCAATGAAGCAGAAGCAGCAGCAGATTGATTCTGTGAAGACTGATCGCGCGTCGCTGCAGTCAGACTTTGATGCTGCGTCTGCCAAGATAGATCAGCTCACCACCCAAA
>CAISPO010000060.1 GCA_903887415.1 uncultured Bacteroidota bacterium
GCAGTTACGTTCTTTGCTTATTTGGCTCATTAATTGTTATTTAAGTTTTGGATTGTTCGGTATGCAATATGAACAACATTTTTGCGGGTTAAATGTAAAAGTTTTTCCCGAATTAAAATCGGAACTGGTGAATATAAAAAAACAGGAAGCCCCTTAAAGGCATGGTCTTTAAGGGGCTTCCCGAAACAATATATTAAACCTATCGGCTAAGGCTAAACCGTATTGCCTTATTCATATTGTCAGCCCGAACTTTAATAATGTACACACCATTTGAAATATTGCCATTAAGAACAATGTGACTATTGATTGCGCCGTTATTTATCGGCAACTCACTTGAATATACCGCCCTTCCGGTCATATCAAAAATATCTAAAGTGCCGTTCGTTGTTCCAATTGCGTCCGACAATGAGCCGCTTAAGGTAAGCTCACCCTTGCTGGGATTAGGTATAACGGTGAAAATGCCCTCATTACCAACACTGCCAACACCAGTAGTACCACCTCCATCATTTTTTGAATGTACGGTGATTACAAAAGTGGCCGTGCCGCACATATTCGCGTAGGTAATAGTGTCCACACCACCCGCAATGCCGGTTACAACCCCTGTGCTTGGATTCACAGTCGCAACAGAAGACGTGCTGCTCGTCCAGGTGCCGCCAGAAGCAGCAATACTATAGCTTATGGGAGATCCTGCCAGTATTGACGAGGGGCCTGTAATCGCAGGCATGGATGTAAAATAAGTAACTTTACGAACCACGTGATTAAATGCATCAGTAATATAAAGGTTACCGCAGACATCAAAAGTGATTCCCCAGGGCTGATTTAGTTCTGCTGCCGTGGCAGGGCCACCGTCTCCCGAATATCCGGCATAACTGCTGCCGGCAATGGTAGAAATAATGCCGGATGCATTCACCATTCTTATGCGGTTATTGTACGAGTCATTGATGCAAAGGTTACCGGAATTATCACCTGCTGTCATTGAAGGATAATGTAAGTCTGCTGTAGTAGCGGGACTGCCATCGCCTCCGTATCCCATAACCCCGCTGCCCGCAACTGTCGTAATTATCCCGGATGGATCTATTTTTCGGATACGCTGGCTTTGCTGGTCAGTTACAAAAAGATTGCCATAACTGTCGATGCTGAAGTTGCCTGGATTATTGAGTTCCGCAGCTGATGCAGGTCCGCCATCTCCGCTATAGCCAGCTACTCCCGTTCCTGCTATCGTGGTTATAATTCCTGAGGTGCTAACACTTCTAACCCTATTGTTCAGTATATCAGCAATGAGGATTCTCCCTGAGCCATCAATAATAACACCTGTTGGGTGGTATAGTTTTGCAGCAGTTGCAGGGCCCCCGTCTCCTCCGTATCCCATGCCTCCATCTCCCGCTACCGTTGTAATAATACCTGATGCATCTATTTTGCGGATAACATTGTTGTATTCATCTGCAAAGAATAAATTTCCTGAATTGTCCGAAATAAAGCCGTTGGCGCCATTCAAATATGCGCTGGTTGCGGGCCCGCCATCGCCACTGTATCCAGGAGTACCAGTTCCCGCGATTGTACTTATTATGCCAGCAGCGTCTATTTTACGAATGACATTGTTATTAAATTCGCTGAAAAGAATATTTCCGTGATTGTCTATCGCAATATGTGCAGGGCCATCCAAACGGGCCGCCGTTGCCGGTCCGCCATCCCCGCTATACCCAGCTATATGATTTCCGGCTATAGTAGTTATTATTTGTCCAAATGAGCTATATGCCAATAGCGTGGCTGAAATAAGTAACGATAGTTTTTTCATGGTTTTATTGATTTATAGTTAAGAACATTCTATTTGAGTGCAAAGTAGTACTTTATTGAATAAGAATTAACGCTCCAGACTCAGCCGTATCGTCTTATTCACATTATCAGATCTCAGCTTAATAATATACAACCCGTTTGGCAGCTCGCTGCTCAGCTTCAATTGTTTGCTGATCGTTCCATCAATAACTGGCAAGACGGCCGAATAAACCTTTCTGCCGGTCATGTCCATAATGTCAGCGGTAGCGTTGCCATTATCTATCCCCGGCAAAGTTCCACTAACAGTTATTTCGCCATTACTTGGATTTGGAACCACAGAAAGTGTGCATTCATTATTTATATTTTGCACGGCAGCAGAGGAATGAACAGTGACAATGTATGTTGACGTGCCGCACATATTTGTATAGGCTATGGTGTCAACGCCCGGCGCAACCCCGGTAACGACCCCTGTGGTCGCACCAATAATGGCTATTGAAGGCGTACTGCTGCTCCATGTGCCGCCGCCTATCGCAATACTCAATGTTGCAGATGATCCTGTCCCTAAAATGGATGCCCCTGTAATTGCCGGCATGGTGGTGAAATAGATCACCTTACGAATTACATTATTGGCCTGGTCAGAAATATAAAAGTTACCGCAAACATCGAAAGTAACTCCCGAAGGTGTGCTCAATTCTGCCGCAGTTGCCGCTTCCCCATCGCCAGAATATCCTGCTGTGCCATTACCCACTACCGTAGATATTATGCCAGCACTATTCACCATCCTGACCCGATTGTTATAAGCATCGCATACCCATAAATTGCCCGCTTTATCGAATGTTGATGTAGAAGGGAACATGCCGGTTGCAGTTGCAGGTACGCCATCTACCGTATATGCCGGAGAGCCATTGCCGGCAACAGTCGTGATTATGCCACCGGATATTTTCCGCACCCGGTAGTTCGACTGGTCAACGCCATAAAGGTTACCGGCGTTATCAAAGTCAAGCGTTATAATGCCGTTTATCATGGCTGCGGTAGCCGGGCCGTTATCTCCGCTGAAACCTATTGTTCCTGTACCAGCTATTGTCGTGATAATCCCCGAAGAGTTGACCATGCGCACCCGAAAATTATATACATCCGCGATATACAAATTGCCGGAACTATCAAAAGCCACACCGGTTGGCCTGTTTAGCGTCGCAGCAGTAGCCGCGATATTATCTCCATTATACCCCATTACATTAGTGCCAGCCACAACAGTAATAATGCCGGAAGTATCAATTTTACGGATAACACTATTAGCCTCGTCAGCAAAAAAAAGGTTTCCATACCTGTCCAAAGCCAGGTTTTGCGGCCCGTTCAGCATAGCCGCGGTAGCTGCCGCTCCATTACCGCTATATCCGGCTGTACCATTGCCTGCAATAGTAGTAATAGTGCCAGCGGCATCTATTTTCCGGATTACATTATTGCCATAGTCAGAGAAAAATACATTGCCGTGGATATCAACTTTTGTTGGTAACGGCGTCTTCAATTTGGCGCCAGTGGCAGGCCCGTTATCTCCACTATACCCTGATCCTGGGCCCATTCCAGCTATAGTGGTTATTACCTGCGCATAAGAGCTGTGAACTAACAGTGCAGTTACAAAAAGTAAGGTTAATTTCTTCATGGGGTTATAATTTTTTGAGGTTGAGTTACAAAGTTGCTGATTTTATATATAAAATCAAACTTTTATGCATAATTATTTCAAAGCATTTTTTGCAAGAGTTCAATAAAGCGCAGCAGCAATTATATAGGCGTAAATATCCTGGGAAATGTTAGAATGAAACTAAAATATTTCTTTTGCACATGTAAATCAGCGGTGGCGTTAAGTTCCTTGCCCCCTTACAAATTTCGTTTCCATTTCACTCATTCCGCTTATTTTTACACACTATGCCCGAACCATTCAAAGCCGGTTTTGTAAATATATTTGGTGCCCCGAACGCAGGTAAGTCAACCTTGCTGAACCTCCTGCTTGGAGAAAGGCTTGTTATTACCTCGCCAAAAGTGCAAACCACCCGCCACCGGATACTTGGCATTCTTACCGAACCTGATTACCAGATAGTATTTTCAGACACGCCAGGTATTATTGAGCCCAAGTACAAACTGCACCAGAAAATGATGCTACAGGTAAAGAGTGCCCTGGAAGATGCCGATGTAGCCATACTGATGCACGACATTACTCAGCCGATAGAAGATTTTGAAACCATAAGCAATTCACTGAAATTAAAAGTGCCGGTGATACTGCTGCTGAATAAAACAGACAAAGTAAAAGATAAAAGCACGATAGAGACCGAACTAAATAAGTACAAAGAGCGCTATCCCAAATGGGAGATACTAGCTGTATCGGCACAAAAGAAAACCAATACCGAAAAGATACTGCCGCTGATACTAAAGGCACTTCCAGAGGGCTTTGCATTCTATCCGGATGACAGTATATCCGACAGGTCCGAGCGGTTTTTTGTAGCAGAGCTGATACGTGAGCAGATATTTTCGCTGTATGAAGAAGAGATACCTTACCACACCGCTGTACTGATACAAGCCTTTGAAGAAAAGACTACCCTCGACGTTATCAAGGCAGACATTATTGTAAGCCGAGAAACGCAGAAAATGATCCTATTGGGCAAGGGCGGCAGTATGATAAAACAGCTCGGCATTAACTCCCGTGTTGCGATCGAAGAATTCTTGCAAAAGAAAGTGCACCTGGAGCTATTTGTAAAGGTGCGCCCCAAGTGGCGCGACAACGATAACTACCTTAAAGAGTATGGATACAATTGACGAGCGCCGCGCCATCATACAACCTATAGCAAAACCTTGGTATAGCCAGCCAGTAGCAGCACTGGATATGCTACGCCTCGACTTATTGCACCCAGTTATCTCCGGCAATAAATGGTTCAAACTACGTCTCAATATCCGCCATGCTATAGACGGCGGTTTCAAAACCATAGTCACATTTGGCGGTGGCTATTCCAATCATCTCATTGCTACCGCCTGTGTTTCAAAGATGTTCGGTATAAAATCGATCGGCATAGTAAGGGGGCGCTATGATGTCCTCACACCTACACTTGTGAATTGCAGAATGGCCGGCATGGAGCTCATTTTTGTATCCAAAGAAGAATACGAGCGCAAGGAAGATACCGCATGGATTCGCGAACTGGCCGCTCATTTCGATGAACTGTTCATCATACCTGAAGGCGGTGCCAACGATTGGGGCAGGGCAGGGGCAGGATTGATAGACCGCTTCATCAGCCATGATTATACGCACATAGCCCTATCGGTTGGCACAGGTACCACACTTACCGGCCTCAGAAACAAACTCGACAACAAGCAGCAGATACTTGGTTTCGTACCCATGAAGCAAGGCGCTTACCTAAAGGACCACATAACAGAACATCTGCACGCAGATAAGAATGCTAACTGGCAATTATTTGATGACTGGCATTTCGGTGGCTTTGGCAAATGGAATGACGAGTTGCTGCAATTCATGCACGACTTTTATCTTACAGCTAATATCCCTCTCGATATTGTTTATACATCAAAAATGATGTACGGCATTAAGCAATTGCTGGCGGCTGACTTCTTCCCGCCTGATGCCCGGGTATTATGTATTCACACCGGCGGCCTGCAGGGAAATGTTTCCGTGAAGGACAAGTTGATTTATTAAATAGTATTTTGCATTTCAATGGCTACTACTCCCAATAAAAGCAACCGGCTTACCCTATACATTATTATCGCAATGATAGCTGGCATCGGGCTGGGCTTTGTGCTCAATGGCTATTTTGCAGGCAGGCCAGCCGCTGCAAACGACAAGGTATTGGAGCCATTCTCCTTGTTGGCAGATATTTTCCTTCGGCTTATCAAGATGATCGTTGCACCACTTGTATTTACCACACTTGTAGTGGGTGTGGCCAAGCAGGGTAATATCAAAACTGTTGGCCGCATTGGTGGTAAAACCATGCTGTGGTTTATTGGTGGTTCTTTTGTGAGCCTCGCACTGGGCATGGTGCTGGTCAATTTCTTCCAACCCGGTGCCGGTATGCACTTGCCTATACCTGTTGCTCCTGCCGGGGCCAGTGCGCCTGCATCGCTAAGCCTGCGTGAGTTTATCACCCACATCTTTCCTACAAGTTTGTTTGACGCCATGGCTAAGAACGAGATACTGCAGGTGGTAGTGTTCTCCCTCATCTTTGGTGTGGCCACAGCAGGTATGGGCGAGAAAGGCGAGATCGTTATCCGCGCATTAGATGCTGTAGCTCATGTCATTTTAAAGATGACCGGCTACATTATGAACTTCGCACCCATCGCTGTATTTGGCGCCATGACGGCGGTAATAGCAAAGCAAGGTTTGGGCATACTAAGCACCTATTCTATGTTCATCGGTGAGTTTTACCTGGGCTTATTTATCCTGTTTTCCATCTTGTTGTTTGCTACCTGGCTGTTCATAAAGCGTAGAACGCTTAGCCTGCTACGGCACATAAAGGAGCCTGCTCTCATAGCGTTCTCTACCAACAGCAGCGAGGCCGCATTCCCTAAACTGATGTTAGAACTCGAGCGCTTCGGCTGTGATGAAAAAGTGGTAAGCTTTGTTTTGCCCCTCGGCTACTCTTTCAACCTTGCTGGATCTATGATGTACATGACCTTCGCATCGCTGTTCCTTGCCCAGTCATACGGTATTCATCTCGGCATGGGCACACAGATCAGTATGCTGCTGGTGCTTATGCTCACCAGTAAGGGCATTGCCGGTGTGCCAAGGGCCTCACTTGTTGTGGTGGCCGCCACACTAGCCACCTTCAAGATACCCGAAGCAGGCCTGGCCTTGCTGCTCGGCATAGATCCGCTTCTGGACATGGGCCGGGCATCTATGAATGTGATCGGCAACAGTGTGGCCACCGCCGTTGTCTGCAAAATGGAAAATTCACTGAAAGAATAGTTCGCAATAACCACGTAGAGACGTTGCACTGCAACGTCTCAGTAATATGTTCCACCGCAAATGATATAGGCTGTTTTTTTACGTTGTCATACCATTATGTAGAGACGCAATGCATTGCGTCTCTGCGAAACACGGGGAATCGTGTTTGATTCCATTCACATTCTAATGTTTCTTTATCGCTCCGCTAATAGACTTCGTTACCAGCAACACCAGTATGCCAGTGCTTACGGCTAATGCTGCCCATACAGGCCATCCAGGTAGGGTAGGCAGTACCAATCCCTGGTCCTTCACCATAGATGAAGCCACCGCCTGCCCAATGATCGTAATGATCATGGAGACAACCACCGTGCCCAATACCATAGGCAGAAAGCGGCCTATCATGAATCGACTTAAATAACCAGGCCCATAGCCCACCTGCAATAGCAGCGTTAGCGACTGCTGTGCACGGGCAATGGTGAGTTCTATAAACAGTATGAATACCAATGTACCGATGCCCATCAACAGCAGTGCCAGAATGCCGGTAGCGCTGGTCACCACTTCCACTATAGCGCGGATCTTGCTCCAGCGCAGGTTTTGCGAGTTGGTGGCATAGTCATGGCTTTGAAGGTAGTGGCCAAATTGAATATCAGATGGGTCTTTAGCTTTTAGTATCAGTTGCGATGGAGCTTCATTTGCGCCTGCTTTTCCATGCACCTTATTGCCGTAGTCTATAAACGCTTGCGGGGCCAGCACAGATCCTATCCGGTCCGAAAAGCCCACTACATGCGCCGAGAACATTTCTGTCTTATCTCCTTCACCCACCTTCAGGTTCAGCGCTATCGACTTCACCGATGCCTCCGATAATTGCGGCAACCCCTGGCTCGGTGCAAAAACATAATTGTATATATCCAGGAACTGAGACGAAATAATGATGGGCAGATCGCGGCTGCCGGGTTGCCAGTTCCAGTCGGCGGGCATATTGTCCAGGAATTTGTCCGGTACACTTTCTATCGGCAGGTCGGTAGCAAGCGGCAACTTACCGCCCATTACCGCATATACCGGGAAGCGGTTAGAGGTGATCACTCCCACGTCCTGCACCTGGGGCGCATTTTTCAGGGAGTCTATATCTGCCGGCTTGAAAACAGTTGCGTTGGTATTGCCCATGTTCTGTTGGGTCACCCGCTTGCCTATTACCAGGAAGGTGCTGCCCAGCGTATCGTTCTGGTTCTTGCCATAGAGCAGCTCGCTGAAGTTCCACCAGATCATCACGCTCAGCAGCAGCAGGGTAGTGCCTATGCACAATGCCGCCAGCGCCGCCCACAAACGCGAGCTATGCTGTGTGCGCATCAGCAATTTCTTCAGCATATTCTTTTGTGCTTTGTCGCTCACAGTCTCAAGGTTTGGGTGTACGGAAAATAGGTGTTTTCATCAAGGTCGGCTAGCAGCATGCCTGCGTTATGTTGTTTCACCACCTCAGCTATCAGGGCTATTGCTTTGTTGGCATTGGCATGGTCCAGGTGGCTGAAAGGCTCATCCATAAGCAACCACTCGAAAGGCTGCAGTAATGCCCGCACTATAGCTACCCGCTGTTGCTCCCCATAAGACAGCGTATTGCCCATAGAGTTCTTCTTATCCTTCAGCCCCAGCCGTTCCAGCCATTCGCTTGCCTGCAGCTCGGTTACTGTATTTGTCAGTTTTCTTTTTATTTCTATGTTCTCCCACGCCGTCAGCTCGGGGAAGATCCGCATATCCTGGAAGATAACACTGATGCCCGTAGCGCGCATCGTGGCAAGGGCCTCACTATCTGTTGCCTTCAGTGCGCGGTGATTCCATTTCACTTCACCCTCATAGTCGGTGCGCAGCCCATAGAGCGTATGTATCAGCGTGGTTTTGCCGGTGCCCGATGGCGCCTGTATAAAAACATATTCACCTTTGTTAAAAGATACCGACGTGTTCCACATTCCGCTGTTACCGGCGGTTACTTTTTCCCTAAGCGGGACTGGTATTACTCCTTGCAAGGATAGCTGCATAGTGTGCTCAAAAAATGATCTCCAAATGTACTGACCATTTCGATGATACAATAATAGTGCCTGTTCGGGAATTTAAGTCATAACTGCCTGTGTATTAGCAGTAATTTATGAAATTAGGCGAACCACAATATACTAAAAGGAATAACGCCCAAACAATACATTTCGAAACAATCCAAATCCCTAAACCCAAATTCCCAATTCCAAAGAAACATCACTTACTAGCCAGCCTTTTCAACTCCTCCAAATATTCCTCCTGCACCTGCCGCCCATTGTTCTTCGCAGTGAGCGCATCATTATAAGCATCTGCATATCGCCCCAGCGATTTAAGCGTCAGCGACCGGTTAAAGTAGGCATTCCAGTCATTTGGTTTCAACTGTATCATTTTGTCAAAGTCCTTCAGGGCCTGCTCGTAGTTTCCGGCCATGCTGTTGGCAATGCCCCGGTCGTTATACACCTCTACAAAATTAGGATTCAAGGTTATCACCCTGTCCAGGTCCGCCATAGCTTCCTTTGGTTTGCCCATCCGGCCCAGCAGCTCTGCGCGACTATAGTATGCCTCTGCCATATCCGGCTTTAGCACAATTATTTTGTTCGCGTCATTCAGCGCTGCCGCCAGGTCGTTTTGTGTAGTATGTATGGTTTGAATTTTAGATAGCAAATCCACATTGTTCGGGTCTTTGGGAAGTGCCTGTGCATAGTCGCTCAGTGCTTTGGGCAAATTGCCCAGTTGCTGGTAAGCATAACCGCTGTTGTACCATATGTTGGGAAAGGCAGGCTTTATCTTTTCTACTTCCTGGAAGTCGGCTAGGGCTTCTTTATACTCCTTGTTGTTAAAGAAGATCACCCCACGGTTGTTATAGATCATAAAAGATGGGTAGTTCTCCAGCGCATTATTGTAAACCGTCATGCTATCTTTAAATACCATCGTGCGGCTGAAAGCTAGCCCGCCGATGATAATAAAATAAACTCCGGCAAGCATAGTGAACATTTTTTGTTGATTGGGCCGTTGCTCATATACCCTGGCAAATGCATAGCCCGCCAGCAGGAAGATACCGATCAGCGACACATAGCTATACCTGTCGGCCCGCACTGCCGTACCCACCGGTATCAATTGTATCACCAGTGCTATCGTAACGCAGAAGAATAGCGCAGCGAATAGAACAATACGGATCTTCCGAAACTTAACAACAACTACCGCGAGTGCTGCCACAATGAAAGGTGCTATATACACAAACACAGAATTTATTTTATCCAGCGTCTCCGGGTAGGGGTAGAAGATGGAGAGCTTTATAGGCACCAGCGTCTGCGCCAGGTAGCATACAAAACCATAGCAGGCAAACATAGCCCGCTCATAAAATGGGAAATAGCTAAAATCCTGCACGGCGCCGGTCTTGGTTTGCATAGTCAGCGCAACAACACCAAAAATGAGCGACAGCACCAGGAAGGGTACTTTCTCAATTATAGCCTTGCCATCAATCTTCCGGCCCTGCAGATAGTCGAACAGCAGGAACACTATCGGTAGCACCACCGCCTGCGCCTTACTAAGCAGCGACAACACAAACAGCAGCATCGACAGCAGGTAATACTTCCGGTTATTATCGCTCGAAAATCTTAGATAGCACAGCGAAGACGCCAGAAAGAAACATGCATATAGCACATCCTTCTGCGACGCCACCCACGCCACCGACTCCACATGCAACGGATGAATGCCAAACAGCAAGGCCGTAACCACGGCCGCTATGCGGTCCTTCAGCAGCCGCTGTGCCAGCAGGTACACCAGCGCCACATTCACCAGGTGCACCAGCAGGCTGAACAAATGAAAGCCAGGCCCGCTCATGCCAAACAGTTTAAATTCTACAGCATAGCTCAGCATCACCAGCGGCTGGTAGGTGCTCACAAACTGCCGCGTAAAAAACGCCTTTATATTCCCCAGCCCCAGGTGCTGTATTAGCGGGTTGTCTGTCACATAGCTGGGGTCGTCAAACGCAAGGAAATCATTTTGCAGCACCGGCGCCAGGCACAGCGCCGTAGCACACAATATAAAGATGATGATCTTTGCATTACTCACCTTGGTGATGAACAGGCCCGCCTGTCCCGGCATAGGGTCGGGTGGGGAAGTGTGCGCTGCTTTTTCCGTAGCTGCTGTTTTTTTTTGCTTAGCCATTTAAGTTTCTTGGTGAAACAAAATAGTGAAAAGTGCGGAATAGTAAAGGCTAACTATTAATCTCCGAGAGACAAAAGAGGGAATGAGCAGTGGTATCAATCAACTAGCTGTCTGAATTTTTGCGCATTTCGAATTATTTAAGGTATCGCCTTATCTCGCGCTCAACGTCTTTCGATTTCATCGTTTCGCGCTTGTCATGCAGGTTCTTGCCCTTGCCCAGGCCTATTTCTACTTTCGCGAATCCTTTTTCGTTGATGAAGATATTTAACGGGACTATAGTGTAGCCTTTTTCCTTAACTTTTGCCTGCCACTTATTCAGCTCTTTTCGCTGTAATAATAGTTTTCTGTCATGAACCGGTATGTGGCCTGCATAACCCGCATTGACATATTCTGCTATGTACAGGCTTTTTATCCAAAGCTCCCCATTGTCAAAAAAGCAATAGCTGTCGTTGAAACTTACCTTGCCGTTGCGAACTGATTTAATCTCAGACCCGGTAAGCATGATCCCGGCCTTCAGCCGGTCTTCTATGGCATACTCAAATGTTGCAGGGCGGTTCTTTATGAAAACATTATCTGACAAGGCGATTGGTTTGGAATTTGAATTTGGATTGGTTTATATTTAGGGATTTGGATTTAGGAAAACCTGTCTGCCAATGCAGGTTTGGATTGGTTTTGCATTTTTGCATTTTGGATTTTTGGAATAGCAATCCTAATTTCCAAATCCAAATCACTAATACCATTCGACTAACTCAACTCCCCGCCGCCAATTCCTCCTTCATGAACCATTCTATAGCCAAACCTAGTTTGTACTTCAATGTTTTCCGGTCGGCTATATAGTCCAGGAAGCCATGCTCCAGCAAAAACTCAGAACGCTGAAAACCCTCAGGCAGGTCTTTTTTGATGGTTTCCTTTATTACGCGCGGACCGGCAAAACAAATGAGCGCATTGGGCTCTGCAATATTTATATCGCCGAGCATAGCATAAGATGCGGTAACGCCGCCTGTGGTAGGGTCGGTCATCAGCGAGATATAAGGCAGGCGGGCCTTGGCAAGTTGGGTCAGCTTTGCGGCTGTTTTGGCCATCTGCATCAGCGAGAACGCGCTTTCCATCATCCTGGCCCCGCCTGACTTGGAAATGACCATCAGGGGCAATTTGCGGGCAATGCAGTAGTCGATAGCCCTGCTTATCTTTTCACCCACTACCGAGCCCATAGAGCCACCTATGAAATTAAAATTCATGCAGGCCACAACGAAGCCCATGCCATTCAGCTTACCTTCGCCTACGGTCATAGCATCTTTCAGGCCGGTAGTTTTTTGCGCTTCTACCAGCCGCTCGTTGTAAGGCTTCATGTCCACAAACCCCAGGAAGTCCTTGGGGGTAATATTTTCAAAAAGTAGTGTGTATTCGTTATTGTCGAACAGTATTTCGAAATACTCGGCAGAATTTATGCGGTTATGGTAGTTGCATTCTTTGCACACATAGAGGTTGTCGTGCAGCTCTTTTACGGTAATGGTAGCTTTGCACTGGGGGCATTTGTGCCATAAGCCATCCGGGGTCTCCTTTTTTTCCTCTGTAGTGGTAAGAATGCCTTTTTTATTACGACGAAACCAGGTTGATGACATAGTCAAATTTAATTTGAACGGAGGGTAAAGATACGGTTATGAGTTGATTAGTTAAAGGGTTGAAGGGTTAAATAGTTAATTGGTTAAAAGGCTAAATAGTTAAAGGGTTAATTGGTTAAAAGGTCTTCGCGTGGTTTTACTTTTTACGCATATACCTTATCGAAATTTAGCTTATTTCCTGTACAAGCCGAAATTCACGCCGACGCCGAGCATAATTCCTCCCAAAAATTCGCCGGGGCTCAGATTTCTTACCCTTTGCTTCCCTTCATCGCTTAGCGGATCTCCGTATATTTCGTGATAGTGCGGCGGGTGCAAAGCAATAGATTTGCCAAAATCAACAAAAAATCGATTGTATTTCTTCCCCAAGTTCCAGTAATGGTAAACAGCGATAAAAGCGTTGTCTTCCGGCTTTAGTGACAAGGCTATTTTTTCTTTAGTGTTATTATTAAGGGTGTATAGGTTCAATTTTACATTTTCCTCACCCGAGCTAAACGTGAAACCACCTGCAAGCGCCCATCCCCTGTGAGCTTCTTTCAGGTAGTATTTGCCACCCAGGTATAGCTTGTTGCCCCATGTGCCCGGCCCGGCGCCAACATCCACAGTTATATAATTTGCCACTCGTATATTAAAATCGAGACCAACAACGCCAGCCGGGTTATCAATGCCAGTGCTTAGCCCGATATAGCATACTGGTGGTTTCGTAGGCTTAACATGCCTGTTTTTTCTGGTGCCGGGGGCTGCTATGGTGTCCGCTTTCTGTGCAAACGTGTGCAAACAGGTAACTAAAACGGCCAGGAGCAGGAAAAATTTTTTCATTTATACAGAATTAAGGGTTGGTGTAAAAGTATTGCTAATATAGAACAAAAGAAGCCACTTTTTTACCACTGTTAAAAAATGCCGGGTAATTCCACTTCCGGTTGTTAAATGCTGAGACCGATTTTTCTAAAAAAAGAATAAAGCGCAGGCACTGGCATCATTTTGAATTCATCTCTACCGGATGCGCCCGTGATTCTTAAAGATCCGATATGGATGTCGGTATTGTTAACGAAAACGAACAGCATGAACGCGCATGAGTTTAGGATTGGAAATTACATTGTTGTAGATGGAGCGATTGCTCTGATTTTAGCGGTAGATAGTGACGGAACAGAAGCTGTGGTAGAGACCTTGACTACGAAAGATAACAGGATAAAGACGAAAATAAGCAAGATAAAGCCTGTTCCTCTCACGCCACAGTTATTGCATGAGAATTGTCAGTTTGATAAATCCGGAAAGTACAATATAGGGCTGGACGATTATCTCTATTTTCTGGAGTTTAAGGAAGGGTATATTTCTCTGCTTGATCGCAAAGGCCAGGTAATGATTCGTTTTATGGACATCAGGAATCTGCATCAGTTACAAAACCTTGTTTACGCACTGAAGGGAATCGAAATGGATATTTGCGAATTTCCGCATTTGACCGAATAAACGAGACGGATGTGATTTTGAGTTTGAGTTTGCTCTTATTTATATCGAGTCGAACGGGATTTTTTCTGCAATTGTTCTACTGTAAAGAAATAGCTTTCTGCCAGCTTTCAGATAAGCTATTCCCCAAAAAAATATTAATAGCCAGAGCAGAATAACGGGAACGAAATAAACAGCTATGACCAGTGTAAAAGGATATACGATTGTCCATACTAATTTTGTGATTTTGCCTGCTTTTTTGGAAGACACGACCTCAATAATGACGAGCACCAAAAAAGTTGTCTCGGATGCCAACCCGCCGATCACACAATACTGCGCGCCTTCATAATGTTGTATTTTGAACAGGGTGCCGATAAGCAATATGCAAAGGCCAAAATAGAACGGCAGATGTATTAGACGCGGCTTCATAGGGATTTAATACGGATTATTCCAGAGTTTCCCGTTTTCCCGATAACAGGTATATTACGGCCATCCGTATCGCCACTCCGTTCTCCACCTGGTCCAGGATAATGGATTGTTTGGAGTCGGCCACGTCAGAATTGAGCTCCACTCCGCGGTTTATGGGGCCGGGATGCATGATCACAATTTCTTTTTCCAGGCTGTCCAGCATCTGGCGGTTTACGCCGTAGTAGAGTGCATATTCGCGCAGGGTAGAGAAGAGGGGTTTGTGTTGGCGCTCCAGTTGTATGCGCAGCACATTAGCTACATCGCACCATTCCAGCGCTTTTTTTACATTGTATTCCACTCTTACGCCCAGCGATTCTATGTGCTTGGGTATAAGGGTAGGGGGGCCTGATACGGTTACCTCTGCTCCAAGCTTGGCGAGGCAGAAGATATTGCTCAGCGCAACCCGCGAATGCATGATATCGCCGATTATTGTAACGCGCTTGCCTTCCAGGCTGCCCAGTTTTTCTTTTATGGAGTATGCATCCAGCAGCGCCTGTGTGGGGTGCTCATTGGTGCCATCACCTGCATTTATTATACTGGCGTCTATATGCTGCGCCAGGAACCATGGCGCACCGCTGGCTGCATGGCGCATCACCACCATGTCCACCTTCATGGCGAGTATGTTATTTACAGTGTCTATCAGCGTTTCGCCCTTGGATACGGAAGAGCCGGAAGCAGAGAAATTAACCACATCTGCACCAAGGCGTTTTTCGGCTAGCTCAAATGAAAGGCGTGTGCGCGTGGAGTTCTCGAAAAATATGTTGGCAATTGTAGTATCGCGGAGCGTAGGCACTTTTTTTATTGGCCGCTGAAGCACCTGCTTAAAATTATCGGCGGTTTTAAATATCTGTTCAATATCCTTTTTGGTGAGTTCCTTTATTCCAAGCAGATGTTTTACAGACAGCATAATTTCAGTTTTTTTTATGGAATTGGTCTTTAGTAATTTGGAATTTGGATTGTAGTGTACGGTGCTCTTTAATGCTCATGGTAACACTTTATTATTCCAAAACTAAATTAAACAACAATCCAAATTACTAGTTCCAACGGACTAATTCCCAATTTGACTAATTCCCAATTTTATCAATAAGTACTACTTCATCTTTTCCATCTTTTTCTTTCCAGTACACCTTCACTTTTTGTGTAAGTATGGTGTCCACGCTATGGCCTGCATAATCTGGCTGCACTGGGAGCTCGCGGCTGAAACGGCGGTCGATCAGTACCAGCAGCTCTACATTCTTCGGCCTTCCGTAATCTATCAGGGCATCGAGGGCAGAGCGTATGGTTCTACCTGTATGCAACACGTCATCTATCAGTACTACTGATTTCCCCTCTATGCTGAATGGTATATCCGTGTCCGTAGGCACCTGTATATCCCGACTCTGCACATCATCCCTGTAAAAGGTAATATCCAGGCGGCCATAGCCTATTTTATTATTGCCGGTGATCTTTTTCACCATTTTATAAATACGGTCTGATAAGAAAATACCCCTGGGCTGGATACCTATTATGACGGTATCCTTAAAAGAAAGATGGTTCTCTACCAACTGGTGTGCCAACCGCTGCAGCGTTATATTCAACTGGTCACTTTTGAGCAGGGTCTTCACAATTAGTAGTATTTTGATTCAAAAATAAACATACGCGGCTTATTTTACGAATTAGTAAGGGAAAAATGTTTTTTTGCTTATTTTAAGATACCCGGAAAGTGGTACTTTCGTGTGTCAGAACTGTGATCAAGCCCGGTTTTACCCCAATGCAATCAATCAACGATTTTTTTGACATTTATGCTAAGGCGCTGGAGCATTATGACTCGAAGGGCATGGCCTTTCTTTACAATATCCCTTGTATTATGCTTTCGGATGATGCTACCAGCTTTTTCAGCGATGCCGGAAAACTGGAAGGGTTTTTTAACCAGGGCACAGGGTTTTACAGGCAGTTTGGTATAGCAAATGTCCGTCCGCAAGTATGGAGCAGGCTGCACCTCACGGATCGGATCGTGAATGTAAAAGTGAAATGGCAATATCTCGATGTCTTTAAAAAGCTCATTTATGATTGCGATTACCATTACACCCTGAAGGCAGATAAAAATAGCCAATGGAAAATAATCCTTTCTGTCTCCGTTAATGAAAAAGAAAGAATGGAAGAATGGAAAGCGAGAAAGTAAAGGTTAAAAGGGCAATGGTTTAAAAAGTTAGTAGGTTGATAGGTGGTAGAGACGTTGCACTGCAACGTCTAAATACAGCGGATATTTTCACATAGAGGCGCAATGCATTGTGTCGCTAAACAACCAACCAACAGGTTTTGGACAGGGTTATGGAAAAACAAAAATTGAGTGTTTATGAGGTGCTGGTTTATATAGCCTATGCGTATTTCATTTTGCTTGGCAGTATAGATTTGATCCTGAGTTTTTTGTGGGGTGGTGTTTTCAGCTACCTTGGTTTTTTTGTAGTTGCAGTATTCGCATTACAGGCGTGGCATAAGCATAAGCTGCTCAACCTCATTTTGGGAGTACTCGTGCTGGCTTGCTCTATTTTTGCAACGCTGGAGTTTCTTGCAAAGGCGCATAAGATCGGGTTTAATTTTTTTACGGGTGTAATGTCGGGCATATCATTGGGCGGCATACTGATGGGCATTGTGCTTATTTTCAGCTATACAAAACTTAGTTTTAAAGATCGCTAGTTCCGCTAAGTTCCCTAACTTTATTTGCGCAAATAAGCCTTTATGCATTACCGGAAGATCAGCCTGCTTTTTTTATTCCTTTTCATTATCGCGCTAACTAATTCCTGTAAGAAAAAAGCAAACTTTAATCTAAGCTCAATTAAGATCGCAGCAATTGACCGCTATTTGTCCGGCAATGTTGTAAACCACTACCATATTACTTACGATGCTTATAATAATGTTGATTCTATTATAAACACCGGAGGGGGTACAGATACCGGCAGCAACAGTTTTATCGTATTTTCTTATACCGGGTCTTCGTTTGTGATCACAGACCAGCAAAGTTATTCGCTAGTGGTTTATGCCAACACTGATGGCCAGATACTGGAAATACAGAAAACGGATACGCTCCTGATGAAGTATAACGGCAACGAGCTCGCAGAGCTGGATTATAAGTCACCCAGCAATGTTTATCCATTCTATACAGTAGCTGCCACCACTTACCAATGGAACAATGGTGATATTGCTACTTTTGGCCTGCCGGGGGGAGTAGCCGATAGCTATTCTTATGACCTAAGGCATGGCGGCCAGACGGGCGATGCATTGCGGGCAGAAGAATTTATTAACTACGGGCGGTCGTACACTAATTCCACCCATGTACCTATACAGCTAAAATACGCCAATGGCCAGGAGAATTATTATTATACCTATGATGGCCAGGGGAGGATAAGCACATTGATGAAAGTAGTGAGCGATAACAACGCGCCAAACGATACGTCTGACTATATTTACAGGTATTATTAATTCACTTGTGTTTACATTTTTTTACGGCTTTGCCAATGGCTGTGAATAGAATTTTTGAATTTTGACTTTTTAATTTTGAATTTGCCTTGCCCGTAAAGACCCAGAGATATATAGCTATACTCTCCGTAGTATTGTTTCTTGCCAAGATGCTGGCGTGGCGGCTTACTCATTCTGTAACCGTGCTTACAGATGCGCTGGAAAGCATTGTGAACATGGTAGCCGGCTTTTTAGGGTTGTTCAGCATTATTCTTGCCAATATGCCGCGGGACAGCAACCACCCCTACGGCCACGGCAAGGCAGAGTTCCTTTCCTCGGCTGTGGAAGGTACATTGATCATGATAGCCGGTGTATTGGTGATCTATGAAGCGGTGCAGCACCTGATCGTTCCGCACAAACTGCAAGAGTTAAACCTGGGATTATTGATAATTGCTGCATGTGGTGGTATAAATTTCCTTGCCGGTAAATATGCGGAAACCAGGGGAAAGAAGAACAACTCGATGATACTCATATCTGCCGGGAAACATTTGCAGACAGATGCGTACTCCACTATTGCCATAATCATAGGAGTTGTCTTGCTGCTGCTCACAAACAATAGGTATGTGTGGCTGGATAGCGTTGTTGCGCTTTGCTTCGCTGTTATCATTATGATCACAGGCTATAAAGTGCTGCGCAAGTCTATTTCCGGTATCATGGATGAAACTGATGTAGTATTGCTCAAAGAAGTAATAAAAGTGATACAGGAAAACCGCAGGCCGCAATGGGTGGATCTTCATAACCTGCGTGTTATTCAGTATGGCAGCATGATGCACGTGGACGCCCATATGACATTGCCGTGGTATTTTAAGGTCATTGATGCGGACCGCGAAGTACATGCACTGGAAGCGCTCATAAAGTCCCATTTCAAAAACCAGGTAGAGCTCTTCATTCACATAGACGGCTGTATGCCTTATCAATGCAAACTATGCGCAGTTGCAGATTGTCCCGAGCGGCAACATGTCCTTCAGCAGCAATTGGAATGGACTATCGATAACCTCTGGGCAGATGCCAAACACGGGAAAGAGAAAGAAGGCTGATGGAGCATGCGTTTGAAAACGCTTACTTGTTGCCCATGTATTGTTCCGCACGTGAATTGGAGTTGTTGCCTCCTTGTGCATTTATATACAAGAAATTGCGCCAGCCTTTATTCTGCAGTTCACCCGACACGTTAGTATGCAGCAGTTTGAAATCGCCGATCATGTCATTCGTTTTATAAAACAGGAAGACCGCATCGGCAACGTCTTTATGGGTCATGTCCCTAAGCGTGTTGTATTGCCAAATTTCATAGGGCAGTGTGCCGGTCTCATTTACTACCGTCACCACATCAGTGGGCGCTCCATACCTCAGGTATATAAAGCCCCGGTCTGTTTCATAACCGCGTAAGCCGTGGCCTTTGTATAGCTTGTTTACCTCTATCACCTTTTCAGAATATTCTTTCCATGCGCGGCCGGGATCTTTCTTATTCAAATTCAGGAAATAGTTGTAAACAAAGTAGCGCATGTAAAGGTCATCTGGTTTCTTTAGAAATCCATTTATGGTTTGTGTCTCCAAAGGATCGGCCACCGGAAGCAGCATTTTTAATATGGCTTTCATTTCGGGCAGCGAATATTTTGCCAGGAATGTTTTATTGAGGTCCAGTACATTTACTTTTTCCATGGCAGTATCCGACTTCGCTATGCTTGCTGCCGCCGCTTTTTCTTCGGCGGGGTGTATGTTCAGCCGTTGAAAGAAAAGGCTGCCATTGGCTATTACCCTGTGCTCCCTGTTCTCCAGCGTTACATTCAGATAATAATTTCCGGATGGCAATGTGTTTATCTCAAAACTACCGGATATGCTCAGCGCCTGGTCTGGCGATATGGTATCGATCTTAATAAAGTCGCTGTAGTGGGCTTCGTTTGCCTTTTTGCCTATCGTTACTTTCTGTATCAGCGGATAATCAATTTTTGAAACCGCATCTGTACCATATAGCTCGGCATAATAATGAAGCACTTTTTTACTGTCATCCAGGAAATTAGTGCATAAGGGCAGTTGCTGTCTGTCATTCTTATAGAATTGCGTTTTTGCGTTGGATGCAAGGATGGTGTCCAGCAATTGAATTCCGCTGAAATAAGCGACATTAACAGGCGGTGCAATGGTAAAGCTGTCGGTATAAGCATATTTGTTTGTCGTATCCGCCACGTCTTTGAGTGAGAACCGGATGGTGAAATGCCCTGTGCCTGTAAAATAACGCCTGAGGTCAATGATACTATGAACCATCAATTCCTCAACCGTTGCGCACGGCACGGTATTCAAAATAAAATGGTCTTCTTTCACTACCCCGGATTCATTCATCAGCACAATGTCCGTTTTTATATGGGCCACGATCATTTTCTCTGCATTCGTAACGAAATGTACCGTACGTGGGTTTATCTGCCAGTATGTTTCTATACATGGCGTCAGCTTGTAGTTTTGTGCCGGATCGCTTCTATAAAATAAGGTATGCGACATGACCGCATCTATTGCCAGCCCGCGCAATGAAATTAACAGCAGCAATAAACATAGACCTGGCTTACGCATCCTAATTCGTATTTGTGCAAATATACTTTCCAAACGGCTAGCTCGTGTATCCCCAGGGTACTCTATACATACTTTAACACCTTGTAGCGTTCTTTAAGATGTTTGTTTTTACATTTGCCGCAATGACCATTGTATCACCATATCTTACATTTCCTGCTATTAGCTGGTGGGCGAGGGTTGTAAATGCAGATAGTGTAATATTTGATACTGCTGAGCATTTTCAGAAAATGACCTTTCGCAATAAGTATCACATAGGCGGGGCCAACAATAGCAATAAACTCAGTGTACCGCTCATAAATGGCCGTAACCAGCGTGTACCTATGCAAGAGGTGCGGATCCATAATGAAGACCGCTGGCAGGTGCAGCATTGGCGCACCATAATCTCCGTTTACCGGCGCACTCCTTATTTTGAGCATTATGAAAAAAGCCTGCAGCCGCTATTTGAAAAGCAATTTAAGAGCCTCATTGACTTTAACAAAGCCACCATTCAGTGGGCAAAGGAACAATTGAAACTGCAATTTGAAGAACAGGAAGCGTATGCGTTTATAAAAGACTATCCACCCGAGATTATCGACTTAAGGTTTCAGAAATTTCAGGAAATAGTATTTCCCCACTACCACCAGGTATTCGAAGATCGCATTGGCTTCCTACCAGGTCTCAGCATCCTCGACCTGCTGTTTTCAGAGGGCCCGCGCGCTAAAGTCTATTTGGATGGTGTGGCAGCTTCATATCTGCGGGATTAAAAACAAAATAGGAAGGCTGCGCCTTTGCAGCGATTTTTTGCGCTCTTCGGAGATTATTACTCCACTTCCACTCCGGTAAACTCAAATTTCCGGCCATCAAATAATCCGTTATCGCTCAATTTTAATGATGGTATTACCAGCAGTGCCATAAATGATAACGTCATAAATGGTGAATGGACCGGAGTGCCTAACTCTTTTGCAGCAGCATCTATTTTTGTGTATGCCGCTGCTGTATCATATCCATTGGCAACAGACATCAGTCCGGCAACAGGCAACGGCATGCACTCAACTGTGTCTTTGTCTTTTGCCACGGCAATACCACCTTTGCAATCAACCAGTGCATTCACTGCCGCGCATACACTTTCATCGTCTGTACCTACAGATATAATGTTATGACAGTCATGCCCCACCGTTGATGCCAGCGCCCCGTGCTTCAGTCCGAAGTTCTTAATGAAGGCTACTGCCGGCTTTGCATCCGGCTCATACCGGTTTACAACGGCTATTTTTAAAATATCGTGCGCTGTATCGCTTACCAGGAGGCCTTTTTCTATCTTTCCCGGCAGTTGCAGTTGATTTGTTACCAATTGCCCCTCGATTGCTTCTATTACCCTGATGACGGGTGTTTCTGATGCAGCCTTTATCTCAAAATCAACTGGCTTCTTTTCCTTCGCCTTGAAATTATTGATGGGAATAACGGCAGTGTAGGGTAGTAGCGATTTGCCTTTTTCGGCCACCATTTCTCCGCCAATGTAGGTTTGCAGTACGCCTATCTCCGTTAAGTTATTTACCACAATAAAATCTGCAGGGTCGCCCGCGCGAAGCATGCCTACCGGCAATTTATAATGCAGTACAGGGTTCACGCAAGCAGCCCTCAATACATCATACAAATCATAACCACGCTCCAGCGACCTTTTTACGACCTCGTTTATGTGGTGCAATGCCAGTTCATCGGGGTGCTTGTCATCGCTGCAAAACATTACTTTGTCCGGGTGCAATGTCAGCAGCTCCGCCAGGGCTTCATAGTTTTTTGCTGCACTGCCCTCGCGTATCAGGATGTGCATGCCTGCCTTTATTTTATCCAGCGCTTCTTCGAGCGTGAAACACTCGTGGTCTGTTGTTATCCCTGCCTGACCGGCAGGCAGGCCTGCGACCGCATAGGTTGCTGCTTCGGTTCCGCGCAACCCCGGGGCATGGCCGTCCACAGGTTTTTTCGCACGTATGGCTGCGGCTATCTTTGCCATCACCTCTGCCTCTCCATGCAGCACACCTGGATAATTCATCATTTCAGAGAGATACCATATATCCGGACTTTGAAGCAATGCCTCTACAGCCTTTGAGTCCAGTGTTGCGCCTGCAGTTTCAAAACCTGTGGCAGGGACACATGACGGCGCCCCGAAGAAAAATTTGAATGGCGAGAGCTTGCTGTTGTCTATCATATACTGCACCCCTTCCACGCCACATACATTCGCTATCTCATGCGGATCAGATACCGTCGCCACGGTGCCATGCACTACTGCCATTTGCGCAAAGGCGGTTGGCACCAGCATTGAGCTCTCTATGTGTATATGCGCGTCCACAAAGCCTGGCAGCAGGTATTGTTTCGGTGCATCACTTACTTCGCGTATCGCAGTTATTATGCCATCGCCAACAGTCACCTCACCCGGAAATATACGTCGTGCAAAAAGATCTACGATCTGCCCTTTGATTGAAAATATGTTCATTCTTCTTTATTGAAAATTACTGTATAAAATTGCCGTCCCGGCTCATTTCAACCTTCATATTAATCAGGTTAGCTATAAGAGAGGCCCTATTCTTGGCAAGGTCCGCAATCTCTCCGACATATAGATTGTCTATTGTTTCATTCCATAGTTCCAGCCAGCGATCAAAATGCCCTTTCATCAGCGGCGTCTTTTTATCCAGTTCCACATGCTTGCTGGTAGGATTTCCTGCATAACCGGGCTTACTGAACAGCACCATATTCCAGAAATCATACATCAACGGCAAATGGTGGCTCCAGTCGTCACCAATTATTTTATTAAAAATAAACCCGATCGTGTCATCCTTTTTCACCCGGTCATAAAACGAATTGATCAGCACCTCTATATCCGCTTTGTCTGTTATATCTCTCACCATTTGCAGTAGTATGTTGAACAAAAATACCTCTTTGTCAAGTGTAATTTGTGATCGCGGGCAGGAAATGGCAAAATAGAAAAGTGTAACTTTGCGGCAATGAAAGTGCAGGAAGAAATTGCAGTGCGCCTTTCCCAGTTGCCCACCGGCACGAAGGCCATTATCAAAAGCCACGACGAGAGTGAATTCCAACTTACTTTAATGGAGATGGGCTGCATACCCGGAGAGCCCGTATGGGTGGAAATGGTTGCCCCGCTGGGCGACCCGCTGGCTATACAAATAGCCGGCTACTATCTCAGTATCCGCAAAAAAGATGCAGATAAGATATGGGTGGTGGCGGACGTTTAGTTTTCTTTTAACTTTAATAAAACAATACACCATGATCGCATTTATAGGAACAGGGCTCTTAGGATCGAACTTCACAAAGGCATTGATCAAAAAAGGAGAAACAGTCCATGTATGGAACAGGACCGCCGCTAAAGCAAAAGCGCTGGAAGCGGATGGTGCAAAGGCTTTTGACGATGTTGCCGATGCTGTAAGGGGCGCAGCCCGGATACATCTTACCCTAAAGGATGATGCAGCAGTGAACGAGGTGTTGGAAAAAGCCCATTTGGGCTTTGAGCCTGGTGTTATCATTATAGATCATACTACAACCTCTGCCGCCGGCGCGGTGGAACGTACTGAGCTCTGGAAAAAACGAGGATACACCTACCTCCACGCGCCAGTGTTTATGGGTCCGCAAAATGCGTTGGAAAGCACCGGCACTATACTGGTATCAGGCGATCAGGATATAATAAACAAAATAGAGCCTGAGCTGGCAAAGATGACCGGCAAAGTCCTCAACTTTGGTACTACGACCAACAAGGCCGCTGGAATAAAACTGATAGGCAATCTCTTTCTGATTGGCATGACTGCTGGCCTTGCCGATACGCTAAGCCTTGCCAAAACACTGGGCATATCAATAGATGAAGTAACGCAATTGTTTAGTACCTGGAACCCTGGAGCTATGCTGCCTATGCGCCTGAAAAAAATGACAAGCAACACCTTCGACCAGCCAAGCTGGGAACTGAGCATGGCCCGCAAAGATGCCGGACTTATGATTAAGGAGGCTGAGCAGGGTGGGGCGCCGCTGGCGATGATACCCGCCATTGCTGCAGAAATGGACAAATGGATAGCGAAAGGATTCGGAAATAGTGACTGGACGGTGATAGCGAAAGATGCTGTGGAATGAGAAACAATTTAGCCTTTCAGATTTGCTGTATCCCATAAATAGTAGAGGCGTTGCATTGCAACGTCTCTACTCGTATATATATATATA
>CAISPO010000061.1 GCA_903887415.1 uncultured Bacteroidota bacterium
CAAAATGGAGCTATTATTTATTTCACTTGCGGCGGAATGGCTGTAAGTAACATAGCTCAAATACTAAAACAAAATGGAGTTATTATTTATTTCACTTACGCCGGAATGGCTGTAAGTAACATAGCTCGAATACTAAAACAAAATGGAGCTATTATTTATTTCACTTGCGGCGGAATGGCTGTAAGTAACATAGCTCAAATACTAAAACAAAATGGAGTTATTATTTATTTCACTTACGCCGGAATGGCTGTAAGTAATGGAAACGTAAAATGCGTGCGTTGAGCGCACGCTGCCATCAATGTTTTTAATTCAGTGGCTATGTAACCTATAAAAAAAATCAAAGGGTATGAAAATATTTGACGCACAAAGAATAAGGAATGAACTACAAAAAGATTTTGAAATAACGATTCAAAGGTGTAAAAACGCCAAACGTGTTGACTATGGCTGGGATTTTCAAAATGGAAATGATTGGTTCTTCCTGAGTTTTTCAAGAACCAATATTTATGTTGAGTATGGCTCTACCGTAGTTTCAGAAATGTATGGGCCCGAACAGGTGAAGACCACAAAAGAAATACTTGCTTTATTGGTTGAACATTTTGTTAAAGGAGGTCCAAAAGAAATAGTAAACAGGTATATAGCCAAACAAAGAGATAGACTAATAGATGAGATACTAAAAGATTAAGAATAAATAATCCACTTTTTTAAAACTTTTGTTTCAATTAGCAATATATAATACTGATAGTTTAAAAACTTGTCAAGAGGTCTTAATACGGTTCATCCTCACCCCAATGAAAGAACGTAAAGCAGTCATTCAATATTTTTAACAATAAAATTGTCCCGCTCTGTTTCAACCTAACAACGGGCCCGTCATACTGAAAAGTGATATGTTAA
The DNA here is from genome assembly GCA_903887415.1 of uncultured Bacteroidota bacterium. Lineage (GTDB taxonomy): Bacteria > Bacteroidota > Bacteroidia > Chitinophagales > Chitinophagaceae > Nemorincola. The sequence goes on from CAISPO010000061.1 coordinate 892, forward strand.
GGATGCCAAATGAAACTTAATAACGAAAGTATATTAAGTCTGACGGATACCCAGTAAGCCAACGACTTACTAACGGGTGGTAAATTGAATGGCTGGGTGTAACAGAAATTAACTTCGGTTTAAGGTGTTATACAAATCCAGAGTATCAACAAAACATTTCTTCTTTTCTGAAAAAGTGTGATATGACGGATAAAGGTTTCGTTATGTATTTCCTGACCGCTCTTTTCAGGTGATTTTAATTAGACGGGTTGTTTATCGTTGAGTAGCAGTCTCATTAAGTGCTTAATAGTCATTCCTTGCTATCCCACGTGCGAAATGGGAGCTTCCAAACTTAAAATGATACATTTTATCGTTCAGAACAAAACGGGCTTAAAAATCAGCTTGTTTTTTAACAGGTATGCTCCATAAAAAAGACCAACAGCCGGTATAGGTCAATAGTATTGGTATTCCTTGGTTATGCGGTTTATTATCCTTCCTTTTGGTCTTCTAAAAACAAATGTATGGCTAAGAAAAAAGATGAAAAGCAAGTAACGGTAAAACCAAAGAAAATTGAAATGGTTGGTATTTTCAAGACAACGTATCACAGATTTCGCCACTGGATTCGCACTATCCTAATTGAGGGAAAAGTGAACCAGTTTTCCTTCAAGAAGGATAAAACAGCATACACAGGTGTATTGCTTGTTGAAAAGAGCGAAGTTGAAAAGGCTAAAAAAGTCTTATCTGAATATAAGGCTAAAAATCCAGATACAATAGATATGTGGTGGTAGTTAATGCGGGTCGGCGGGGATAAACCCCGCCGACTTCATTACTTGGTATTTAATTCATAAATTCGCCTACCGAGGCAATAAAATAAAGTTGATAAAATGAAACCTTCAAAACAGGGACAAATTTGTAAGATTATTAACCCGCTACCAGATGAAAATCCTCTGGAAACTTATATCATTACGGAAGACTTATCAGAGCATAGCGATGACGCTATAATTTATGTTGTAAGTATTACTGACTTACAAAGAAATATTGCCAACCCGACAAAAGCACCACGCAAAGCCGTAACAAAATCAGAGTTGAGTGTTGTAGCAGAAGATTTAACCAGTTATGTTGAGTCATGGAATAAATAATCACTTTTAATTAGCCACATGGATACTTTCAATAAATACGGACTTACATTTTATGGTATTATGGATGCGCCAGATGAGATTTTAAATAAGTTCTTTGAAGACGCTACAAGGGATGAACTTATTTTATGGCTTTCATGGAATGATAAAAATGGTGTTTACAAAGACGAAGACCATCAAAATGAATTTGATTGTATAATGACGAAAGAAGATGGTATTGAGAATATGAAAAATCAAATCTTGCCAAACAGAATGGGCAGATAGTCTGTAATAAAGAATAACATGGAGACAGAAAAACTAACAGCAAAACAATATTTAAAACTGCACCCCGACAAATATGTAATGGTGACTCATGAATTTGGGAGCCCTATTTATATTGCTCCTTTGAAAGATTTACAAATACAGGTAACCCCAAATAAAAATGATGCAGAAATTTGGAGTGAATTAGATAATTCACCATCAAAAATTCAATATCATATTATTTCAACAGGCTACAAAGGTCTTGTTTTTGAAAAGCTGCTACCTTGAAGACCATATAATTACCATTGACGCTAACTAAAAAGAGTATTGGCGATGAAATAACCACAAAAAATTACAATTATTTACGAACTTGCAACAAAATGACTAAAAAGTATTCAAGCATAAGAACCAAACTCAATATTGACGTTAACAAGACCACTGATAAAGGCTTGGCTAACCTGACTCATTATTTACAAAACAGCAAAAATGGAGTGTCGCAATATTTTAGGTCTCACGCCGAAACTCATTTGGCATCCCTTCATGAAGAGCTGAATATTTTACATGAACCTGATTTTCAGTATTATTTACCAATAAAATGGGACATTCCATTTCCTCCAACTGCCAATCCAAAGTTTGATTTTATTGATTTGTTTGCAGGTATCGGGGGCATTCGGCTTGCGTTTCAAAATCTTGGTGGCAAATGTGTTTTTACAAGTGAGTGGGATAATTACTCTAAAAAGACTTATGAAGCCAACTTTGGAGAAGTGCCATTTGGCGACATTACTAAAATTTCAGAAAAAGAAATCCCAGACCACGACATCCTTTTGGGAGGTTTTCCTTGCCAACCATTTTCTATTGCCGGTGTTACGAAGAAAAATGCGTTAGGATTGGCCCACGGTTTTTTAGATGAAACCCAAGGAACATTATTTTTTGACGTTGCAAGGATTATTAAACATAAAAAGCCAAAGGCATTTATGTTAGAGAACGTCAAAAATCTTGTATCTCATGATAAAGGGAAAACCTTTAAGGTGATAACTGAAACACTTAAAGAGTTAGGGTATTCACTACATTTTAAAATCTTAGACGGGAAGCATTTTGTTCCTCAACACCGAGAGCGGATAATTATTGTCGGCTTTAATAAGGCTGTTTTTAAAGGCAAAGAACAATTTGAGTTTCCAAAAATGAGTGAAACGAAATTTGCTATTAAAGACATTTTAGAAAAAGAAGTGGATAAAAAGTATACTCTCTCCGACCATCTTTGGAATTACTTACAGGAATACGCTAAAAAACACAAAGAAAAAGGGAATGGTTTTGGTTTTGGACTTACTGACCTAAATGGAATTTCAAGAACATTAAGTGCAAGGTATTATAAAGATGGCGCAGAGATTCTCATACCCCAAAACGGAAAAGCACCAAGACGGCTAACACCAAGGGAGTGTGCGAGATTGCAAGGCTTTCCTGATACGTTTATTATCCCAGTTTCCGATAATCAGGCATACAAGCAATTTGGGAATTCTGTTGTAACACCACTAATGCAAGCCGTAGGCAAACAAATTATTCAAGCAGTAAAATCCAAATTATAACATGCCTTTTGAAAGTTTATCTTTCCGCCATACTTTTCAACTAACTAATTTTCCTGAAAGGTGGCTTCCACTAATTCATTTATATGATGCTGATTTACCTCTTTTCCCGATTTACTATTTCCATGCCATTTCTAATCAATTACCAGCAGGACAAAGACCAAATTTTACTGATAGAGTATATGGCTATGTGGAAAAACTAAATTCATTAGGTGGGCGAGTTGTTGAAATACATTTAGTGACTAACAAGGATTTGTCCTTGGTTACAAATAATCATTATAGACTTATTGCCGAGTCAGAAATCAAGGAACGACTCGGAATTAATAACCCTGTTACAATAGCAGACGTTTCAAATGCGTTTCAAGCACCTTTGGATTATGCGAATCCTGTATTGTCTGAATTATGGAACAGAGTAGTTTCTGATACCTACGATAATATGCTTCCTTTCGGTCGTTTATGGGATGAGGTCTTGGGACTTACAAGATTTGTGGCGAGTTGGAATTCTCCGGGCGGTAGAAAAGGGGAGTTAATTCAGACACATTATTTTGCTTCAAAATATGGCGAACGAATTCAAAATGGTGGCGGAATTCCACATATTGATTTTTATTTGTTGCCAACTATTGGAGAACTTCTTAACCAATCAAACCCGTTAAATCTTTTCCCAAAATATTCTGAATTAGTCACCGTAGCAAACCTATTTCAACAAAATAATTGTTCTTTAATTACGGTAGGTAATATTAGCCTGTCTAAATTTACTAATTCTCAGGGGGGCACTTTAAACACTGCGAAGATTTTAAGCCTCTTAAATAGGGCGTATATTCCGAGTTATTTAAGGTCGTCTGCTACGGAGTGTTTTAATACTTTTGATAAAGGGCCTCAGAGGACGGTTATCTTTTTCTTAATGTTGAGTGATATACGTAGCGGAAGATTAAATCCTTCTACATTAAGTAATACAACATTAGGTTCAATGTATGTAGGACTTGAACGTACTTATCAATCTCCTAAGGTAATTCATATTTACGCTCAACAAAGTTTTGGTAACCCAGCCGCTATGCCTATTGATATTTGGATGGAAACTTTCTTCCAATGGCCCTTAAATATTTACAAAAACTTTCCGAGACAAACACGAGAACAGGACGTTATTTCATCGTCAACGAATCTCGGCAAAGTTGAGCGACTTCTTTGGGTTTCGGCGCAGGCACGAAAAGTACATTCGTCCGCCTGTAATGACGCAATTTGGTGTACGAAATATGCTTCTAATTCAAAACCAAGAGGAGCCAATCCATTTGCTTGCAGGATTTGTTTAACTTCTATCAGAAGTGTTTGTCCTGCCTATGCAGATATTCGCCAAAGGCAGGTTGTATTTAATACTTCCGGAACCAATCAACAATTTGAGATTGTTACCAGTTCAAATAATAATACAACACCTAATCAAAAATTTATTTCTTGTAAAGGAACCAGTATCTATACCGATATTAATGATGACTTTTCTCCCTCTGATAGTCCAAATGGTTTTGCTCCTTACCCAAACGCAGCATCAAATGCTGGCATTATGACTGTTGAGGATTTTATTAATACATATTGAATTCAATCGTGGAGTAACGATAAACTTTAAAACTGTATAAGGTGGCGGACGTATTTTCTAAATCAAAGAGAAGTGAGGTAATGAGCCGCATAAGAAGTACAAACACAAGACCTGAATTAATAGTTAGAAAATTTATACATAGAGAGGGTTTTAGGTACAGACTCCATGTTAAGAACCTTCAAGGCAAACCTGATTTAGTATTACCTAAATATAAAACTGCAATATTTATTAATGGCTGCTTCTGGCATGGTCATGAAAATTGCAACCTATTTCAGATGCCAAAATCAAATAAAGAATTTTGGTCCGATAAGATAAATAAAAATATCATAAGAGATAAAAGCAATATAGCAAGATTAGCAGAAATAGGTTGGAAAGTGATAGTTATCTGGGAATGCCAATTAAATTCAGTTTTGAAAGACACCACGCTGAAAAATCTTGTTACTGATATAAAAACAGCCCCGATTATAGATGTGGATAAATAATGCCACATTCTGTGAACGAACGATTCCGAAATGTGGCAGGTCCTCCGTAGGTTAGCCTCCATGGAACAATTCATAGCATATTTTCGTTGTAGCACCCAGCGTCAGGGCTTATCAGGATTAGGTTTAGAAGCACAAAAAAACTCTGTTCTTTCATTTTTGAATAATAGACCCCTGATTGCTGAATTTACTGATATTGAAACTGGTAAGAATGATAATCGTCCCCAACTGCTTAAAGCAATAGAACGGGCAAAGCAGACAAACTCTACGCTGTTAATAGCCAAGTTAGACCGACTTTCAAGGAACTTAACTTTTGTATCTACTCTTATGGATACAAAGGTGAAATTTATATGTTGCGACATGCCCGATGCAAATGAACTAACAATACACATTTTCGGGGCACTCGCACAATGGGAGCGGAAACGTATATCCAGTAGAACAAAAGAAGCATTAGCAGCCCTCAAAGCAAGAGGTAAAAAACTCGGCACTCCTGAAAACTTTACAGAAGCAGCAAGAAAAATGGGGACGTTAAAACTTATAGAGATTGCCAATTCAAATGCCAATAATCAAAAGGCAAGGAAATTAGTTAATCTGTTAAGTAAAAACGGGAAATCATTACGAGAAATAGCGGTAGAATTAAATGAAGCAGGTTTCAAAACCTCACGGGGTAATCAATTCGGGCCCGAACAAGTAAGGCGGTTACAAACAAAATAGCACTATGATTATTACTATTAGACACCAGATAGAGAGGACCAATCACAAGTTTGACGTGAAAGACCCTAATAACCTTGCCTCAATAGAAGTATGGGCTATCTGCCATGAAATAAATGTGAAGGCTATTTTGGTGAATGGCAAATATTATGAAACTAAATAATTTTATCAACACATTAGCCTTTTATTGTCCCTGCTAAAAGCCAAAAGAGTTGATTAGTCTATTGAAATACTGGTTTTAATTCAATCCTATCATAAAAGAAAAGATTGCTTAAAATCAGGAAACCTGATAAAAATCATGTGAATTATTAATTGATTGCTATTGTGTATTCTTTTAGGGTGAGTATCTTTGAATATCTTTAACAACTAAAAATTAAATTTTATGAACAAAGAAAAATTATTTCTTAACATCGCAATCGGTGTAAGTATTGTTATTTGCTCAATCGCTCTATTAATTTTTTCTTGTAAAGATGCTCCCGCAAGAGCCCAAACCATATCATCTGATGGTTATACTCCTGTTGGTTGTTGGGAGTCCGCATCCGGTGGCAAGTATCATGTAGTAGTAATTGGATATAATGCCAAAACAAGCGACATAAAGATAATCGCCGATAAGCCACTTCGCTGATTTAGAAAAAAACAGAAGCGATGAGTAGAGGTGGCAAAAAGGTGGCACTTTTTTTTCATACTAACGCATCTTAAAAACATTAAACAACCTCGTAATTCTTTTGAAGTTCTTTGTGAGATTAATTAGGGTTCGTTAGTGATAAATAACATATAATTATATGGGGCACGTGTGCTCCCACACAATACAGACAAGGGTTTCAGCCAAAACTGAAACCCTTTTTCTTTTGCCCGGTTTAAACATGGTTTAAACATTGCTGTAAACCGACTATATATTGGGTATAACAGTGTCGGTTGCGGTAGTGGAACAGCCGCACATTGTGAAAACCGAAGACATTGACCTGGAAGATGTGAAGAAGTTCTTGGCTCAGAATGGCTTTGAGAATACACGAAGAAACGACTACTATAACAATGATCTCGGCGTCATTTTAGAGGACCTGCATGATGAGAACGTAATTAGTTCGGGCCAAATACCATTCTTTATATATACTGTTTTTTATCTGACCGACAAGTTTTATGAGCCTGTGTAAAAGGCCATCTTAAAAATAAAAATCACTTTCCCGAAATTTAGTTGTATGTTTAGTTATTATTTAATTTCAATTCAATCAAAATGGCATCAGGTACAGTTAAGTTTTTCAACAACACAAAAGGATTTGGATTCATCACGCCCGACGATGGCGGTAAGGATTTGTTCGTTCACGTTTCCGGCACAAAAGAGGAAATCCGTGATGGCGACAAAGTAACTTTCGATGTAGAAAACAGCCCAAAAGGCTTAAATGCAGTGAACGTTAAGCGCTCTTAATTTTCCCCATTTCCATTTCATTAGCTAAAGCCGCTTTTTAAGTGGCTTTAGCTTGTTATTTTCTAAATGCAATTGAATTTGCTCGCTGGATGGCTATGTTCGGTATTTTCCGGACCAGCAATTGGTTGCGTTTAATATCTTTGCTTTATGAAGGACCCCGCAAGCCAGGGAGATAACAATACTCCTATGAAAAGGTTAATGCCTTTTCTGAGAACTCTTATTGAAGTGGGGTTTATCATCTTTCTTTTCTACTCAAACCTCTTGATGGCTGAATTTATGCCTGCCGGCAAGGGGCGGGCCAATGGCCTGATCTGGGCGATACAAGACATTTTCACGATCCGCAATTTCATCATTGCTGTTGTCGCTGCATACATTGGCCATTTCGCATTCGGTTACGTACGTAAAAAACTGTAGCCGGCCCCAATTTTAAAAGCGGATGTACATATCTGCCGCTATTGAGTACTGATCCTTTTTAGTTCCATTATCATATGGAGTTATCCCGGTGCCATACGCCGTTTCATACCTGATTTCCGGGCGTATGGTGATCAGGTCGCTGAAATGATGAACAAAGCCTATGGTATGACTGGTATAAGCGGTCGCATAACCGGTACGGTTGCCCTGTGGATCATTGAGGAAGTCGTTACGGATTGAGATGTAATTGCTTTTGGATACTTGTACCTGGAAAAAATTCACTAACCCCACAGCGGAAGAAATACCTGGAGTGAAAGCACCCGGACCTGTCCCGGCAAAATAAGATTCCGGTGGCCCACTGATCACAGTACCGCCAGTAAGTGCGTCCTTCTGCCACATATAGTACATCTCTGTCATCATGTGTACTTTCTCACTGAATTTGTGCCCCCATGTTTCTACAACCATTTGCAAATTGTCATGGTCATTGGTATAATACCCTTTGCCAATTGAAGTAGCGCCTCCGTAAAGGGAATTGTTGTTATTCTTTGACACCCAGCGGGCCATAAGCATCCCGTTCAGGTTTGCAGAATTGCTCCAGGGGGCCACATCATTTCCTGCGTGTGCTCCAAACTCGAACTGAAAATATTTGCTAAGCCGCACAGTGGCCTGTACACCAGTGAAAGTATAAGGGTCAACTGTGAACATAAGCGAATGGGAGTACAGGTAATTGTCGGGCGCCCACTGGGCTTCAATATCGGAGGGTGAAATGAAGCGTCCGGCTTTGATGAGCATCCCTTCTGCTACATTGGGAATGTAGAGGAGCATATATACCTGTGTAGGGTCGTATCCGTACAGTTGATTGCGCTTAAGTAACTGGTCGCTGAATATACCTTTTGCAATGGTATAGCGATAGTCCATACCATAGATATTGTCAACGAGAAAACCCCAATCCACATGATCTGTCTGAACGGTATTTGGCTGACGCTCTACGCGAAAAATAAACTGGTCGAGCATGAGCGAATTTGGTACAAGATCATAGGCTGTAGGTGAATTGGAATGTTTAGATGTGCTCACATCACCACCGCCGTCAACCCAGCCATAAAACTTGATCCGGTTCTTTTGTTAACCATGCGCAGGAATTTTTGCAAAGGATAATACGTATCATCGCCAGGAAGCCCGATAACAGGTGCGCCATCCCATTCAGAACCGGGGAATGTTGCAGACAACGGGCTCGGCAAACACCTGGAAATGGTATCAGCAGATGATATGGCGGTATCGCCCTGTGCGTGAATACGAACATTACAGAGCATAAGTATGCTAGTCGCCATACAGAAGATTGCGCGTATTTTATTCATTCTACAGTTTTTTTGTAATAATACAAAAAGTGGCGAATCTTTCGATTACGCCACTTTTAAATTAGTTACACACTCAAGACAACTTGTTACAGGCGGAAAAGGAAAGCTGCAACAAGCCTGTTTTCTGATGTTACCAGATCTGGGGCCCAGCCACCTGTTAACGGAGTATAAGTATATCCGCTGGGCGAAGTAACACCTCCGGGGCCGGCAAAGTAATTTACACTTGCCTGGCGGTGTACCCACTCCAGTTTAAATTCTATGCTCTGATTAGGCGTCCAGCTAAATCCTGTAGAGCAATCCCATCCGGTAAACTGATCACCGGGATTTTCAGAGAACGGATGTGTACCTGCAGTCTGTGTAGGATTGCTTGGGTTGGGCAAAGGGCTTGCATCGCCCGTTGGGGCAAGAACAAGGTAGCGGCCCGGGTTTGTCATCCAGCCACCGCCTATATACCATCCTAAATGATTCTTACAAAACCACATTTTGTTGTACACCATGAAGCTCGCAAAATACTGGGCAGGCCCTTTTACAGGATCGCTTGTAAACCCATTTACCCCATCTCCCTGCTCAAAGCCTACATCCCCGGTTGCTGTTAATGCCATCCGGCTCAGGCCCTTTGACTGGCGGTTGTTAAAATATCTCAGGAACAGGCTGTTATCTGAATGGAACCTATGCCTGCCCACAAGGCCGGCAGCATCGGTGCCCCAATAATCATTGGTAAGTATCCTGAAATATTCCCTCGGGGTATAAGTAACATTGCACCCCACGCCCGGCAACGCATTGAACGACCCATAGCTCTGCCACCCGTTAATGATCCAGGGCTCAATCTTTAAGTACTTGGTTGGGAATAATTGGATCCTGATACCGTTAAAGAACCACGGTGTATTATCGGAAGTAAAGGATGCCTGGTATTCCCAGTTCTCTTCCTGGTAATAAGAGTTAAGCCCGATGTAGGACATGAACAATCCAAAATCCACATTAATACCGTACATCACGTCAAAGTGATAGCCTGCATATGCTTCATTAAGATATCTGTACGCATCGTCAAGATTGTACTGGCCACGATAAACGCTGAGATCATTTCTTGGAACCACCTGCGAGCGGGCGCCAAACTGTGTCATGATCCTTGCGTGGGCGTTGCCATAAGTGAAATCACCACCTAAGTTTATCGCGGAGATCACCATTTCATCATTGCGGGCAAGCGCGGTAGAGCCCACCACGGTGTGATCTATAGGGTCATTGAAAGAGTGGGTGATGTTGTTATCAACCATGATACTTGGGGTAAAATAGGGAATATGGAATACAGATGAATCCCTTCTGTCACTGCCGTTCATCCAGGTCAGGTCAAATCCATCCAGGGGTATTTTTGCTTCAGGCGCTTCAGGAGCCGGAGCCGCTGTCCCATCGCTGGGGTTTGTAGATTGCGCGTTAGCCTGATGGGTAAGCATCATAGCCACCATCGCTATTAGTCCGATTTTTGTTCTCTTCATTTTTTGCATTTTAGAGTGTGCAATTAATATTATGCTGGTAAAGATATTATTTAAGATCGTCTGATGCAATACGCAGTAGCAAAACATTTAGAAGTACTTGCTGCGGCTCAGACTATTGTAGTTTTTGCAGGTAATTTTATATTTTTGGTTTTTAGTGCTATATTACCGCCAAATTCTATTTAAAGACAAACCGTATGACGCAGAAATTACAATCTGTTGGAGCCAGTTTCACAACATTACTGCTTGTTGCAGCTATTGCCGCGATATCCTTCTCTTCCTGCACAAAAACCGTCCCATCGCCGGCCAATGCAAAATTTGTGAGTAACTGGATAGGCAGCAACACCTGCTGGGACAACGAATTCTACGACACGGTCACTTACACCAACTATACTGAATACATCGGCGCCCAGGACGACGCTAATCTTATTAAGATCGGCACATCCCTTGGGCTGGCTAATTGCGTAATAACGGTGCCGTTGATAGGGACAGTGAACAATAGTAAATTTGCAATTGCCCCGCAAAACTTTACCGATAATTGCGGCGGGGGGTACCTGGTATCCGGCAATGGTGCATTAAGTGCGTCGGGTACGCTAACTGTTTCAACAACCGTATCGAGCCAGTACATTACTACCTGTGTATTTACGGGCGTTAAACAATAACAGCTTTTACCGTGGCCGGGAAAGGATATTACTTCCACTTTTCCAATGCTTTGTCTATCTGCGCCTGTTTGGCGGCATCGCCGTTTTGTGAATAGATCTGTTTCAGCACGATCATCGTGTTATGATAGGTTGCCTTTTCTGCTTCCTGCAATGAAGCTGCCTTGCTATCAAATATCGTGAAGCTCTTCTCAAAATACGGCAATGCCCTTACAAGTTCTTCATTTCTTTTCGCGGTTAATCCCGCGAGGGTTTTATCATCGGCGTTTTGGCTGCCCGCCATTTGCTCGCTATACCAGCGCGAGTAGTTATAATATAACATCCCGAAATTAAAATTGTGGCTTGGATCATCAGGCACAAACCGCAGCGACTTGCCATAAGCATTTTCCGCCTTAGAGAATAGCTCGGAAAATTTTGCCGGCAGGGCAAGCAGCCTGCCCTGCGCATCTGCCGGGAACGCAAGGGCCACGCAAACATTTGCAAGCCGGAACAGTAGATCGGCATTACCGGTGTCCCTTCTTACCGCATCTTCCAGCTCGGGCAGCAACTCTTCGTTTGTTCCATTATTTATGTAGTAATTTAGCTCTGCGATACGAAAATTTTCATTCTCTGGAAACTCGGTACGCGCTGCATTAATAGTTGCTATTTCCCGCGCGTTGTTTTTCTCTGCATCATACAGGTCTATCAGCGACTGGTAGGCCTCGGGATCGTCTTTAAAATCTCCTTTTATCATATCCTCCAGCAATCCGATGGCATCTTCACTGCGGCCCGAGCTGCCGGCTGATGTCACAGCATTTTTTTTAGCTTCATCTGCTATGTTTTTAAACTCACTGTTGTCCGCGAAACGTTTGCCATCCCCGATCCTGTATATAGCGTACACTTCTCTGAACTCGCTGTAAGCCCGGTCGAAAGATTTTGCCGAAAACAGTGTCGCCGCTTTATTGAACTTAATAATGGCAACGGAATACAAAGGGTTATTGATCTCCATGCCATAATCTGGTTTTAGCGCCAGTGTCTTCAGAAACGAGCCATAAGCATCCGTAGCGGCGTTCGGACTATGTGCTGCAGCATCCTGTGCCAGTTGCAGGTACGCCATACCTCTCAGGAACCAGGCCTCGGGATCGTCTTTTGTCTTCTCGTGCTTTATAGCAGCATCAGCAAAAGGCAATGCCTTTTTATAATTGTCGGCTGCCAGGTATATCCTTGCAGAATCAAGATTGACGCGCTGCGCCAGTAAAGGCGTACTTAGTGTAAAAAGGAAAAAAATAACCGCTGCCTTCATGCTGATGATTTTGAAATAAATATAGGGAATAATTGTTTCCCTTCATTGTGATTAAACTTTACATTTGTCTGTACGTCACCAAAACTATATTTTTCTGAGAAAGGCCATTTTTTTTTCGGTTATCGCGACGGCAGCTTTTTCCATCTCCTGCAACACGGGAAGTGGCGGCCAAGGCAGCAACAGCCGCCCCGATTCAACTGCTGTGCAAGCATTCGATGCATCGTTAACTAAAGGCACTGTAACAGACAGCATAACGTGCCACAAAGACGGCAGCCAGACTTATGCACTATACCTTCCTTCGCACTACGATGCCACAAAAGCATTTCCCTGCATCTATTTTTTTGACGCTCATGCCCGCGGCTCCCTGCCGGTAAGGGCTTATAAAGACATTGCCGAAAAATACGGTTTTGTACTCGTGGGTTCCAACGTTTCTCAAAATGGCACATCCTGGGAAGTCACTAATGCCGGGGTGCAGGCCCTGATGGAAGATACACGGGCACGTATTAATATCGACCCTAAACGCATTTATACTGCAGGCTTTTCAGGGGGTGCGCGCGTAGCCTGCTCTGTGGCCATTCTCAATGGCGGCGTGGCCGGGGCCATAGGGAGTGCAGCCGGGTTTCCGCGCGTGGAGCAGCCATTTCAAAGAAAATTCGATTATTTCGGTATCGTAGGCGATTATGATTTTAACCTTGCCGAAATGGAGCAACTGGACGCTGCGCTGGAGCAAAATAGTTTTACCCACCAGTTGCTCACCAGCAGCGGCATACACGGCTGGCCTTCTGCGCCCGACTTCCAGGCAGGTTTCTTGTGGCTACAGGTAAATGCAATGAAAGAGCATCTGCAACCGGGCAACGATACTTTAGTGCAGGCAATTAAAACCGACTTCGGTAAACGTATCGTTGTTGCAACAACTGCTGGCGAATGGACAAAAGCGCATAGTTTGCTTGCAGGCATCATAAGGCTGCTGAATGGATTGACAGACGTATCATCTTACAGCAAACAACTGGCGGAGATCGATAATAGTACCGGCTACAAAAACGCCATTGCCGCGCAGGGGCCGCTGAGACAAGAAGAAATGAAACAGCAGCAGGAATTGCAGCAGCAGTTTCCGGCACAAGGCGAAAAATGGTGGGCGGAAAAAATTAAGCAATTAAACCAAAATGCAGTTCATGCGAAAACACCGGAAGAGCGCCAGATGAACAAACGGGTGCTCAACTACCTGGGGCTTATAGGCTACATGTATTCAGACCATGCATTGAAAGCCGGTGACCTCGTCAATGCACCTGCGTACCTGAAAATATTCAAAATGGCGGATCCTGGAAACCCCGATTGCGGCTATCTTTCAGCTACATATTATGCAGAGAAAGGAGACAAAAGCTCAGCGATCATCGCCCTCAAAGAATCTGTATCCCATGGGTTTAACGAAGTAGCCAAACTAAAAACAGACCCGGCCTTCAGCAGCATCCGAGATGATGCAGCCTTTAAAGACATAATAAAAAAGGCCGCTGATAATTACCTGGCAAAATAATTCCGCTTACGATATCTGAAAGAGCATTACTTCCATACCTCTACCCTCGCATTTTGCTGCCATTTGCCCGCAGTTGCAGATATAAAGTAAATACCCGGTGGTGTATTCAGTTGTATCTCGGTGTTTGTATTAGTAATGGCCGTGAATTCTTTCACTTTTTCGCCCAGCATATTGGTGATCACAATAACCGCATTTTCCTTTTCGGGTGAAGCAATGTTCAGCGTAAATGATCCCTGGCTGGGGTTTGGAAACACAGACAGCGAAGGTGCCGCAAAATTACTAACAGCGCCTACTTCAGCTGCACAGTTATTTACCGTCACTTCCATTGTTGTGGGGGTACCCAGTATGGTATAGGAGATAGTAGCAGTGCCCAGGTTAATCCCGGTTACAATACCAGTCGTTGACCCCACCCGTGCTACAAAAGTATTACCGCTGCTCCATATGCCGCGCGGAACAACATTGGTCAAGGTATCTGTATTATACCAGCAAATTTGGCTCCGTCCTGTGTCTGACGGTATAGTTGCGTACTTGGCCACGATCACCTTGTTTGTGTCTGCCGCATCACTGTAGGCCACATAGGCCGTACCTTCACGGTCTGTAGCCATAGAAGTGTAGTTGGCTGCTCCGTCTGAAAAACCTTGAACACCCAGAGTGACCCAGCTTCCGCCGCTGTATTTCATAACAGTGGTATGGTTGCCGGCATTCCAATCGTTAAAAGCAACGTACGCGACGCCCATATGGTCAAACGCAAGGGTCGGATATTGAGCCACGCCCCTTGAAAAACCCCGGACTCCCAAAGTTTCCCAGGCGGTGTCAGTCGCGCTATACCTCATTACAGTTAACTTATTACTGTCTCCGGCATCCTGGTAGGCAACGCAGGGTGCTCCGCTGCCGTCAATACCCACTGAGGTCCAGGTACTCCATCCACCGGAAAATGCCGGGTGGCCTACATATTCCCAGGAACCAAAAACGTTCCGCATAACGGTAGCACCGTACCCATAAGCCCAGTCCTGGAATGCAACATATGGAATGCCTCCCCGGTTTATAGAAATCGTTGTATATGCCGCACCCCCGGTAGAAAAAGCAGTGCCTCCCAGGGGCTGCCAGCCGGTCAGTGGATTATATTCCTTTACGCCCGCAGTGTATCCGTTGAGCACATCCTGATAGGCAACTATTGGTTCGTTAAATGTATCTATGCCTATTGAAGTGTACTGTGCTGCTCCATCAGAAACTGTTCCACCCCAACTCGACGTCACCCAGGTAGTTCCGTTAAACATGTTCACTGAAGCAGTATAGCCATTAGCATCATCTATATACGCTACATATACCTTACCAACTGTATCAATGGCTATTGAGCAAAAATCCGCCTCACCTGCGGAGAAACCGGGAGGGCCCACTGCCACCCAGTTCGTGCCGTCAAATTTCTTTACAGTTATCCTTTTGCCAAGGCTCGAATCCTGGTAAACAACATAGGGTGTGCCCATTCTGTCAATAGCCATAGCAGTATATGCCGCCCCGCCACCTGAAAAATATGGGTCGCCAACCGGTACCCAGCCAATTTGCGCACTCGCAGTATTACAGGCCGCGGCAACAATAACCGGAACAATAAGTGCAGCTAATACATACTTTAGTTTCAGCGAAACAGAATCGTACACTTGTTTCGCCAGGGCATAGTAGGTGTTTTTCATAAATTAAATTTTAAGCATCAATTAATAGAGGTATAAGTGAACAATAGCGGTGAAGATAATATTTTTTTCCTTTTCATAGCCACTGAAATCAACGAATGAGAAAAACGATTATTGCGGGAAGGCTTCGCAGGTTTTTAATGCTGCCGGCGAGCTGGTTTCACATTAATTAACGTTGGCTTCTAAGTTTCTGAGAGCGATAGAAGTAATTTTATGGTTATTGAATCTGTAAAAGTCACTTTCTATGAGATACGGATACTCATTGCTGGCGATCCTTATTTTTGTTAGCTCCTGCAAAATGTCGCTCAGCATGAATGAATATGTGGGCCGCGAACCTATCCGCAATACGGCACCTTTTGTTCAGTTGCGTGGCAAGGAAAGATCAAAAGTGGAAACCATACGCGAAGACAAAGACTCTATTCTCGCAGGCCAAACCATCTATGCCAAAAAAGACATCGCATTTTACAGCGACGGAAAAAATGCTTTTGCAAATATTTGCCGCACCAGTAAAAATCCCGCTGCATATAAATTTGCGACCCTGACCATCGAAGGCGATCTGAATATTTACACCGCTACATGGAAGCATGAAGGGACTTATAAAAGCGGGCACCGTACCTATTACACATCAAAAGATTTTATTCAAAAAACCGGCACTACAGATGTTGCGTTGTTTAACTGCCATTCAGTAAAAAGAGTATTGCTGCCCGGCGAACCAGGCTACGAATACCTTGAGCGATACAAACGAAACCGGCTTTGGTGGAATGTCGGCTTCTATGGTGGCATGGCCACTGAATTTGCCGGCGTTGGCATTGGCAGTAATGCGCATGGCTCGTTAACAATGGCAGCAAGTGACGCCTTGATATTTACAGGGGTCTGCAGTGTTTTAACATCTGTTGTTTTCCTTGAGTTGAATGGAAGGAAAAACCTTCAAAAGGCTGTAGCAAAGCACGATCACATAATAGATTAGCAGTCTCTGGGGCAAAGTATATACCTTAGTTATGCCTCAAAAACGGAACCGTACATGAACAACAACTTGATCGAATCATTCGGCAACATAGACATCTATCTTTTCGACCAATTGCTGAAGGGCAGGTTCGATAACAGCAAAAGGATCCTTGATGTTGGCTGCGGAGGCGGCAGAAACATCGTTTACTTCCTGAAAAATGATTTTGATGTTTTCGGGATTGATACAGATGCCACCGCAATAGAAGCCGTTAAAACTATGGCGCATCAACTTGCACCCAAAGCCCCCCCCCCCCCCCCGGAAAATTTTGTAATAGCAAAAGCAGAAGACATACCATTCGCAGACGCAACTTTTGATCTGGTGATCTGCAGCGCGGTACTGCATTTTGCAAAAAATAGAGCACACTTCGAAGCTATGCTCCACTCCGCATGGCGCGTACTAAAGCCCGGTGGTTTTTTCTTTGCGCGGCTCGCTTCTGACATTGGCATTGAAAGCCTCGTAAAGAGCAAAGACAATGGCAGGTATCTATTACCCGATGGAACGACTCGCTACCTCGTCAACCACGATGCACTGATTCACTATGTGCAAGAACTGGATGGTGAATTATACGAACCCATAAAAACAACCGTCGTGGATAACCTGCGAGCTATGACTACGTGGTGCATGCGGAAAAGGTGATACAGTTATTGCATGTTGATTATGCCAATTCAATATTTTCTTTTGGACCTCCTTTCAAAGCTGCCAATGCCTATTGTGATTGAGTGGAAATCACCAGTTACCCCCGGATAAGCGTTCTGAAATTGCGGCATATTATAAGCATATCTAACCCTGATCATCAAGAAATCATTCTTTGCCCTGCCTGTCTTTCTTGTTGTTCTTGACTTTGAAAGTTTAATGTCTGCATTGAACCCAAACGTATAAGTACGGCTAAAACCCATATCTGCATTTTTCAGAGATGGCTGCGCAGTTTGATCGCTTGATGTAGGGCCAATATCCATTGATGAGATACCCAGGAACGGGGCTAATTTCAAAAGTCGGCTGTCTGTGATCACATACCCTATTGAGGCTTCCGGAAGAAATACTCGTGCCTGCGAGTTTGCACTCCATATGCCGCCATTGAAAGACATGTCACTCTTTGTTTTGCTGAACCCTATATAATCCCTCAGGTACAACACCCAATTTCTGTACTGAATATCGAACGCTATTCCGATAGGTACTGAGTTAGCATAATTTTTCCCGAGGCTGCCCGTAAAAAAACCGAAACCACTAAAAAATTCAAACCCAAGACCCCAATCATACGTCACCTTGTATCTTATCTTTTTCCTTACGTATCCATCATACTTACTGCCCGGATGCTTTGAAAGGAAATCATCAGCCATCCGGTTGAGTGTATCCCTGCTCCATGCTCCGCCGGTGTGGGCTATCGTATTTTCAAGGTTCAGTTTCAGAAAATCCTTGTTCACTTCCCCCAGATCAGCCGCATCAATAAAGCCCAGAACACGCTGTTTCTGTTCGCTTGTCTTAGACGCCAGTTTCGATAATAGCAGATCATTCCGCGGAAGCACTTTTTTGTACTGTGCACTAAAAATAGAATCTTGCTTATCAATACGCTCCATCAATTCTTTATAGTCTTTAGTCCAGTATAAGATCAGTGAATATTCAGTTGGATAAAAAACGACATAGTCTTTACTGGCATTACTTGCTTTTAGGTAATCTTTTATCTGGCTCACTTTAACAAGGTCATCTGCCATAAATTTTTCAGTGAGCAATCCACGCCCTTTCGCGATAACATCAGACGTAGAATCTGTATAATTCAAAATTTCACCTTTCACATCACGGTCCTGTGCCCTGGCAACAAATGGTGCACAAGCGGCAACTGCGAGAATAAAAAAAATTACTACAGATAAGGATACTATGCGTCTCATAGATTTTTCATCGTCCGCCATGTTTGTTCAGGCTCCTCAAACGTACATAAAAACGACATTACTGCGTTTAAAAAATAATAGAAAATAAATCAGGAATAAAGCTAAAAAACTATAAACTTAATTGCCAGCAATAAGGCTCTGCATGATCTTTTTTAGGTTTGTAATTTCTTTAACAATGATTGGAACGCAATTTGGATTACAGCACATAACGCTCTAAAAAACAAGCGTTTGAACACAATGAAGAAGCAAATCTTAATGATCGCCGTTGCAATGTCAACCTTGACAATTGCTGCAAATGCACAGGAAAAGAAAGCTGAGCCAAAAGCGAAAAAAGAGACTCCGGCAGCGACCAAAAATACCAAGGCCGCCACTGCAACAAAAAAAGATGCAAAGGCATCAACTGCTAATCAGGCTAAGGCCGCCACACCGGCAAAGTCAGCTAAATAGTTGTTGGTACACAATTACGGCAAGGGCGGTTATACTGCCCTTGCTTTTTATATCCGCTCACCTTATACCTCGCATAAATTTTCCGAAAGGCAATTCGTACCAAAAAATCTTTGATTACTCCTTTACAAATTTGGTGACTTCCGATCCGTTGACCCTCACCAGGTAAATACCCGGCGGTAGATTTGACACATCAATCCCTGCCTGCATGCAGTTGTAGTGATTTATATATACTGTTTGTCCTAAAAGGTTGCTGATTACTACAGTGGATATGCCATCGCGAGCCACGATAGTCAGGTTTTTCGTAGCTGGATTTGGATAAACAGAAATATTATTTGCAGGCATGGGGTTGGCATTGGTTGAGGTCGGCGTATGGAAGTTGCAGGCATCGGTATCACCATAAACATACCGGGCAACAAATAAATTCTGGTACTGGCTGTCTATTGTCAAAGTGTCGGGGCCAATGATAAAATCGACCAGCGGATCACCGGAATTAAAAAGCCCAGCTACGAAAAAGCTCCCTTTATCATCAACCACAATATTATTATTTGCGCCCCCGCCATTTGCTATCGCCATTCCGTTCATATAATTACCCGCGGTATCGAGTTCTACAAGATAGGTAGGATTGTAGGGGCTTACCGGGGTGGCTATGACATGTCCGCCAAAATTGAGGTTGCTGCTCATTTGCCCGCAAGCCCAGATATTGCCGCAATTGTCGGCGGCGATACCATAGCCTGACGACTGGGCACTGGATGCAGTTTTCGCCCATTTTACATTCCCGGATGAGTCGTACTTAACTATGAACAAGCACCCGGCTGCGCTTCCTGAAAGCGTTAACGAACCAAAGTGTATGGAACCAAGCGTAAATCCACCGGTGAAATACAGGTTTTCGTTACCGTCAATGGCCAGGGCTTCCGCCTCATCGGTTGTTGACGCGTTGCCGGCAACACTCCTTGCCCAATGCGGATGGCCAGAGCTATCAAATTTTGCAATAAAAATATTATTTGCGTTCCCTGCATTTGTCATTGTTGTAGCGCCTATGGCCATGCTTGCGGAAATGTAAGAACCGGCAAGATATACATTCCCCGAAGGGCTTACTGCTATAGAATTGACGTAATCATTATCAGTTCCTCCGTATGCACCTGCCCACAATGCATTACCCGAAGAGTCGAGTTTGGCAACGAAAAAATCATTTGTACTTGCTGTGGCATCCGCATTGAAGATAGTGTCGGAGCCAATAGATACCGAGGTTGTGCCGAAGATGCCTGCTATGTAAATGTTCCCCGCGCCATCAAGACATACCCCACCATAGGGCCCTACGTAATCTAGTCCGGAACTAACACTGTTTGCGCCCTGTGGAATTACAACATTCTTTGCCCATAGCACATGTCCGTCGGGATCTATTTTTGCGATAAAAAAAACACTCGCATTAATACCATCAGGACATTTCAATGTATCGGTACCGATGATACAAACGCTGTCGGTAATGTAGCTGCCAAATAAATACAGATTGCCTGCGGCATCCGTTGTTATGCCCACAGGCGAGGCATTCGCGCTCCTGGCATTGATCGCCCAGAGAAAATGGCCGGATGAATCACACTTGGCAACAACAGGCTGATTATACCAGTAATGTTGCGGCACAACGGTGTCTGGCCCGAAAATGCAGGAATAAAGATTGAATGTGCTTCCCGAAATGAAAACGTCTCCGAATGCATCGGCAGCTATTGCACCATACATAAACCCACTGAACCCGGGTTCCGCAGGAGCAAATTGGGGGGCTATGCCCCATTTCCATTCCTGGGCATTTGCTGTTGTTGAAGCGACGACGCTATAGTACAAGATTGTAAGTAAAATGATTTGTAGGCGGATCTGTTTCATGGGGCATAGTTATGTCATAAATGTACTAACAATCTCGATTTGTTCACGCCGATACCTGCGTTAGAACATGTAACGGAGATTAACAAAAAATGGGTACTCTTTTGCCGGTCACGAGAAGATTTGCAACTATAGCCTATTTTCATTTACCTATTTTCACCACAGCTATTTTTCCCTGACCGCCTGCGACAATAGTCAAGTTACCCGTCCTGCTTTTTTTAACAACATGAAATTGCTGCTCGTCCGAAAGCGGCATCCACTTATTACCACTGTCATAAGAAACATCAAGCCCTCCTGGCCCAACGGCCAAAAGACATTTAGCACCATCGCTGTTTTTTATTACTTCCAGGCATTCCCGGTATCCCCTTGTTGAGGCTGCAGGGGCATCCCAGCTTTTTCCGGCATCATGCGTAATAAACAAGTTGGCTGTACTGATTGAATCATGCTTATAGTCACCGCCTGCTATCAACCAGGATTTTTTATTCAAAGGTAAAAATGAAAAAATGCCCGTGCTTGCCGCACCCTGCAAAATAGGAGTAGAGATGGCCTTCCAGCTTTTGCCCCTGTTCCTGGACACAAATAACCTTGATACTTTTCCTCCGGTAGCAATAATTAGCTTATTGTGCTCCATGCATTTTATACAGGTGCCACTCGCGGCAAACGAGGCTTCTCCACTGCTCATTACCGGGCAATCTTCTGCCGGGTGTTTAGGCCAGGTCTTACCTCCATCATTTGTGCCTAGAAGTAACATACGGCCTTCGATCGGATCACCATATACAACACCATGCTTACTATCCCAAAAGTCTATGCCGTCAATAAATGCTGTGCTGTCATCGTTTTCATAGACCTTTTGCCAAGTGTTACCACCGTCTTCCGTGCATAGTATATACGCCGGAGAACCCGCATTAGAGATCACCGCGTTTTTCGCGCTAAACGCATACAGGCTCCGGAAATCACATTGTTCAAAGCCCTTCACCTGTGTGAACGACCAGTCTTTACCCCCATTCACGGTAATGCCCAGCCAGCCTTTGCCGCCACTCACCCACGCCACACTATCATTTACTACAGAAAGTCCGCGGAAAGAAACATCGGTTTTTGTATCTGCCTGCTGCAACTTTATTTTCTGAGCGGAGGCAGAAGAAATAAAAAGGATAAAAAAGAAAAGAGTTTTGAGCATAGTTTATCGCGCGGTTGGCTAAAACATTGAATAACAGCTAACCCAAGCCCCTCTTGGGTTTAACATTTGCAACGGTCTTGCTTGAAAGCATAATAGCGAAAACCCTGCCGCTCTTCGGGCGCTTTATCACGCGCTCTTAACGTCCTGCCATCTTCTCACCAGCTTCGGTATATCTGCTTCCGTGTATCGTGATCCCGGATACAGCGGCATCTATCCGATGTAAGTCATCGGCAGTAAGCTCAATATTTACCGAACCGATATTTTCTTCCAGCCGGTGCAGTTTTGTAGTACCGGGAATAGGCACAATCCACGGCTTTTGCGATAGCAGCCACGCAAGGGCTATCTGCACGGGTGTTGCATTCTTTTGTGCAGCTATATTGTGCAGTAGTTCCACCACCGCCAGGTTCGCCTTCCGGTTTTCGGCATCAAAGCGAGGAAGCGAATTGCGGAAATCATTTTTATCAAATTGGGTGGTCTCATCCATTTTCCCGGTAAGAAATCCCCTGCCCAGCGGACTGAATGGCACAAAACCAATTCCAAGCTCTTCAAGTACCGGCATTATCTCCTCTTCGGGTTTCCTGTGCCAAAGCGAATACTCACTTTGCAGCGCAGTTACCGGCTGCACCGCATGTGCGCGGCGAATGGTCTGCGCGCCCGCCTCCGAGAGCCCAAAGTGTTTCACCTTCCCTTCACTGATCAGATCCTTCACCGTACCGGCCACATCTTCTATAGGTACATTCGGGTCAACCCGGTGCTGGTAGAATAGATCGATAACATCTGTCTTAAGCCGCTTCAGCGAGGCTTCCGCCACTGTTCTTATATGCTCCGGCCTGCTGTCCAGCCCAGACCATCTGCCTTCACCTTCTTCTTTAAACCCAAACTTGGTGGCAATCACTACTTGCTTGCGAAAAGGAGCTAGCGCTTCACCTACCAGCTCCTCATTGGTAAAAGGCCCATAAACTTCCGCCGTGTCAAAAAACGTGATACCCTTTTCAATCGCTGAGTGGATGAGATTTACCATTTCCTTCTTGTCGGGAGCCGGCCCATATGCAAAACTCATCCCCATACACCCAAGCCCTAAAGCCGATACCTCCAGGCCGCTGTTTCCTAATTTGCGCTTTTCCATTTTTCCGTTTTTAAAATACCTCGAACAAAATTACAATTTTGTGTACCGCAAACGAGCTTAAAATTCATTACGTGTTTTTTAAAATTTTTGGCGATTGCGAACATGAAAAACTGCCGGCTTAAACTAAGGAATTGGATCGATAGGTATTTTGATTTCTTCATCATCCTTCATGTTGATGATGTTATTAATTCCGGTCCATGCTAGAAAAGCTACTATAAGAATCATCACCGTCGAAATATTAAGCCAGTAGTTCTTGAAATTATACAGTTTAGCATCCTCCTTTGTCCATGGATAATAAAATATCTCTACGCTGTCACCAACGTTGTACGGGCCATCAAAGAAGCCCACGTCATCATTTTCCTGCGGCTTATTCTTGCCCGGAAGCATGTAGGCCACAACCGGCGATTCGCCATATGACACGGCCATCTGAGATGTCCTGCCTCCACTGCCACCATCCGATGTCGCCCGGAGCGCAACAACCGGAGCCTTTAGATGTGTCGCTGAGGCGTGTATCCCGATTTTAAGGCACAAAAAAATGCTATGATTATAGCATAGCCAATAAGGCATCCCTTGATAAATATTCGCAGTCTTTCCTTAGGCGTTGCCATGATATGCCGGTTTTACAGGGAGATAATCAACATGCAGGCCGCGCACTCCCGATTTACATTTTTGCATGTTTTTTCCTAAAATTACGGTAGAACCACCAACTTGCTTACAACAATTAACCGCGATCCCGGCTGACAAGTATAAATAATATAAATTCATACAGAACGGTTTGTTTTTAAAATAATATCATAGCTTTGCCTTAACTAAGGAAATGGACACCCGAAAAAAAATATTAGACACTGCTTCCAGGCTGTTTTATCAGCAGGGATATAATGCCACTGGCATCAATCAGATCATTGAGGAGGCGGATGTGGCAAAGGCAAGTTTATATGAGCACTTCAAGTCAAAAGAAGATTTGCTCATAGCCTATCTGGAGTTTATGTTTGAGCAAACCATAAGCCGGTTTAGGCACGTAGCATCAACGAAAGTAGCGGCAAAAGAAAAAATATCTGCCATTTTTGAATTTTTATCCCTAAATACTAATTCTAAAGGATTTCACGGCTGCCAATTCTTAAATATTGCGGGTGAGATTCCCGTTGAAAACCTTCGCGTTTCTGATATCATACGAAAGCAAAAAAACGGGCTTCGTGCTTTATTTGCCGAGATCTTAAAATCTGATTCAATGACGGACAATGAATTGCAAAGTGCTGAAATCTTAGCTGATGGCATTTATTTATTATTTGATGGCGCTATAATGTCATGTAAGGTCTATGGAGATTCCTGGCCTGTTGTCGCAGCGCATAAAAGTGCGCTGAAATTGCTCTAATTTTTTTTGTACATAGTTGTACAGACCGGTCTGTTTTTAATGCGGTTCTAATCAATATAGAGTCATTAACTTAAAAAGTACCGCACCAAATTTTTAAACTCACAAAATAAAAAATAGAAAAATGAACGAAAGCATATTAATAACCGGAGCAAATAATGGGCTTGGCAAAGAGACTGCCCGCCAGTTAGCATTGAGAAAAGAAACAAAAAAGGTAATACTTTTCTGTAGAAATCAAGAAAGAGCTGAGGCCGCAAAAAAAGAACTTGAGCAACAAACCGGAAAAAGGATTTTTGAAATAGTTATTGGGGATGTTTCGGATGCAAATTCTGTAAGAAAAGCTGTAGAAAAAATAAAGGAACCTATCGATGCCGTGATTTTAAATGCAGGTGGAATGGTTGGGAAAACTGCTGCTCAAATTACGTCTTCCGGTATGAATCTATTAGCCGCAACTAATATTTTAGGCCATGTAATTTTAGTAGAAGAATTACTAAAACAGGGTAAGTTGAAAAAAACAGTGCTATTTGTAAGTGCAGAAGCTGTACCGGGGGTAAAGAGCCTCGGAATGAAGCCGGTAGCAATGAGAACTTCTTCTGTAGATGAGTTTGCTGGTGTTCTTGATGGTTCCTATTTTGGTAATAAGTTCGATGTAACGCAAGCATACGGATACGTTAAATACGTAGGAACGATGTGGACCTTAGCGATGGCAAGAAAATATCCTGACCTCAAGTTTGTTGTTATGAGTCCAGGGAATACGACGGGGACTGCGGCACCGGATAGTTTGCCCGCGCCAATGCGCTTCATGCTGAAAAATTTTATGATGCCTATCGTATTTCCATTGATGGGAGGAATGGTGCATAAATTGGAAGTAGGTGTAAAACGCTTTGTAGATGGCATTTCGGATGAGCGATATAAAAGTGGCGTTTTTTACGCAAGTAAAGAGGGCAAGTTATCCGGAGATGTAGTTGACCAGAGCACTTTTTACACTGATCTGAAAAATACTACGTTCCAGGATAATGCTGATAAAGCAATTCACCGGTTTATAAAATAGTGATGTCCGCTAGCCGAATCGGTACGCATCGACTGCTCACTTGCTAGCCCGCTTGCAAAAAGCGAAGAGCGAAAGCCACGTCGCTCTTCGCTCAATTTCTTTCGCGCTTCATCTGCCATAGCTTTAGCGGAGGTTGGTCGCAGGACAGCAAGTCAGGAAACTATAACCGAATGACGGAATGGGGCTACTCCTTCACGAACTTCCTAACCTCCGTACCATTGATGCGTATGAGATAAACACCTGCGGGCAGGTCGGCAACATCAATCTGTACTGGTACTGAACTGTACTGGTTACTGACGAAAGTTTGTCCTGAGAGGTTGCAAATGACAACGCTGGTTTGAATGCAAGTACCCTATTGCCGGGGAGACAGGAGAGACAGGATTCTAACTTTCATCTTCCGTTACCATAGCATCCTGCTGCTCAGATTTAGATCGCGCCGGTTTGCCCGGTATGTTTATTATCAATCTCTTTAGCATATTTACAGCTACAGTTGAAGACAGGATATAAGCGATACAGAAAGAAGAAACTATACAAAGCAGCTCTGTGAGCAGGTACCTGTATGGCAACAAGGCAACTGCCCATACGATGAACATGTGAAACACATATACATACAAGGTATTTTTACCGGCATCTGAATAAAAGGTTCTGTGGCCCGGCACCATAAACAGGAAACACCATGCCAGGATCAGGCTGCAACAGATACCTGCTGTTCGGGCTATAAAACCATACGTTAAGTTGCCAAAACCTATATACCCATAGTAAGGTACAAAGGCATTCCATAAAGCATAGCCCGGTTGTTTATACTGTGCGATAACAAAAAGAGACGCCTCACCCAGGAAGAAAACAATTACGAACAGCAATCTGTAATTACGATACTTGTTCATGAGCGCTTTCAGATCATTGCAGTAGAAGCCCAGTAAAAAAAACGGCAGAAAGAAGAATATCCTATACAAGGGCGTCTCGTTGAATTCCCTGCTAAACCCTGTCAGCAATACTAGTATCAATACAACAATGAGTGCAGAACCCTTTTTAAAAAAACGGAAGTACGGCGCTGCCAGCCGCCATACAAACAAAGCGAGCAAATACCAGTTGGCATGCACAGGATAAAGAAAGGACAGGGAGTAAGCCAGGCCAAGGCCGGTAGCCCGTGTATAGAGAAAATGATATACCTGGAAAGTCAGGTAAAGTAGGAGGACATTCAGGTCCTGTATTTTGGCCGATGTTATGTTTTTGGAAAAATAACCTGATACAAAAATAAACAGCGGCATATGAAAGGAATAGATCACGATGGTTATACCCCTGATGATGCCGTGACCCATGTAGGCCTCGCCAAAATGACCAAGCACTACCAAAAAAATAAGTATATACTTGAGATTATCAAAAAACAGGTCGCGCTCTTTCATATGTAAAACTATTTAATAAAACCACGGAGTTCCTCAAACATAAGAAAAGCCACACAAATTAATGTGTGGCTTTCAAAAGTCGGGGAGACAGGATTCGAACCTGCGACCCCCTGGTCCCAAACCAGGTGCGCTACCGGCCTGCGCTACTCCCCGGTTGCAGTCTGCAGTTGCAGAAAGCAGTGATCTATATTTGATCGCTCCATGTAGCTGCCTTCTGCTACTGCGATCTGAAATTCTAAAGAGCGGTGAGGGCGAGATTCGAACTCGCGGTACACTTTAAGGCGTACGACAGTTTAGCAAACTATTGGATTCGGCCACTCTCCCACCTCACCTTGAATGTCCGCAGGCCTGCGCCCGCATCTATTCCCTTTTTTTAAAGGACTGCAAAGATAACCTAAATGTGCAAATGAGCAAATCAAAAACAGCCAATCAGAAAAATAATGTAAAACCCGGCAGATTTAAAAAGCAGCTATACTACCACAGGCCCGGTAATGAGGGAATTTGCACATTTGCATATTCCCTTATTTGCACATTAATTAAATGCTCGCCAGTTGCACCTTCTGTTGTATCTCCAGCAGGTTTTCCTTGTATTCGCTGTCTGTCTCCATCAGGTTCTCCACCGTTTGGCACGAGTGTATCACCGTAGTATGGTCAAAGCCGCCAAAGTGGTCGCCTATGGTCTTCAGCGATTGTTTTGTAAACTTCTTGGCAAAATACATCGTTATCTGCCGAGCCAGCACCACCTCGCGCTTGCGCGTTTTGGTAAGCAGGCGGTCATATGCCACGTGGTAGTAATCGCATACCAGCTTCTGTATATTATCTATGGTCATCTCCCGCGCCGCGCTCTTCACAAAATTCTTCATCACCCGCTTGGCGAGGTCTATGTCTATTTCTTTCTTGTTCAGTGTCGCCTGCGCAAACAATGCGATCAATGCGCCTTCCAGCTCACGTACATTGCTTTGTATATTATAGGCCACATACTTTACTACTTCATCTGGTATCTCCAGTCCTTCCTGGCGCATTTTCACTTGCAGTATCGCCTGGCGTGTTTCAAAGTCCGGCGCCTGTATATCTGCATTAAGCCCCCAGCGGAAACGGCTGAGCAAACGCTCCTGCATTCCTTCCATATCACGCGGCGCAGTATCGCTGGTCAGTATTATCTGCTTGCCGCTCTGGTGCAGGTGGTTAAATATTGCAAAGAATACATCCTGCGTTTTGAGCGCAGAAACAAACAAATGAATATCATCCATGATCAGCACATCTATCAGTTGATAAAAGTGGATGAAATCATTTACTTCATTATTCTTTGAGTGATCTATGAACTGGTTGATAAATTTCTCCGCGCTCACATACAGCACCGATTTGTTAGGGTGCAGCCTGCGCACCTCATTGCCTATTGCCTGCACCAGGTGCGTTTTGCCCCAGCCCACGCCACCGAACACAACAAGCGGATTAAAAGAAGTAGCGCCTGGTTTCTGTGCCACATGTATCCCCGCAGAGCGCGCCACGCGATTGCAATCGCCTTCTACATAGTTTTCAAAAATATAGTTGGAATTAAGCTGCGGGTCTATCTGCATACGCTTCAGGCCAGGTATGGCATAAGGCGTTTTTATATTATGCGGATCATCCCACTTCAGCGGCATATCTATATAGTTGTTTTCCTTTGGCGGTTTATTATGTGTTCCGGCCGGCATATTAATAGAAGCAGGGTTGCGCTGGGAAGAATTGCTCTCCATCATTATGCGGTATTCCAGGCGGCCCACTCTGCCAAGCACACGTTTTATTGTTTTACCCAAAAGCTCTACATAATGCTCTTCCAGCCACTCGTAAAAAAACTGGCTGGGCACTTGCAGGGTAAGTACATTGTCATTCAGCCCCACCGCTTTCACCGGCTCAAACCAGGTTTGGAAGGTGCGCCAGTTAACATTGTCTTTGATGATCTGCAAACATTTCTCCCATAGTTGTTCAGCTTCGGTTAAAATATTATTGGTAGTATTATAAAGATGCTTATCCATATTATGAAACAGCGTTCATGTTGTTATTCAATGTTGTTACTCAATGTTTATTCCGGCACTATCAGAGACAAGATTTTTTTCCCCGGAACATTTTGTTTCGTATTCAGGGGACAATCTTCTTATTCCTTCACTTAAAGTTATTATTATTTTTGCGACTTGTACTTCAATTTTTTTTGCGCTTTCGCGGCCTTTCTGCTTTCTTCAGCAGGAGGACGAAATTGCTAACATTTCGTTGAAAAAAAAAATCATTTCACTATTGTTTCTTTAGAAAATCTTACAGATTGAGGTTTGAAAAGTTTGGTGCTTTTTTTGCTGTAAAAAAAATATAGGAACAAGGCAACAAAAAATTCAGCGCTCAATTGTTCTGCCGATCATCTCCGGTGGCTGCGAAAAATAAAATAAGCCCTGAAACACCTTACTGTAGCGCATTTCCAAAGGCTTGTCATTTATTTTCAACAAAAGATCATTGCATCATCCGACTATCTTTACCACCCGTAATGTACTGCATCTTTATGACATTTTTTTAAAAATAAATATCATCTCTGCATTTAATTTTTTTGCTAAAAATTGCACGCGACGTTAACAACTCATTGGTGTGATTTATTTGTTTTTATGCGTGATCTGTAGTATTGGGTATTCAAAAAGATTTACAAAAAAAATGGGGTTTGATGCATTCGCATCAAACCCCATTTTTTATCTCAGGCCTTCTTATATTTCCATATTCTTATCAAATGCTTCCAGTTCTTTCGCCACGGCAGTAAGGAAGCTCGCGCCAAGGGAGCCATCTACGATACGGTGGTCATAACTGAGCGACAGATACATCATGTGGCGAATGGCAATCACATCACCATCTTCAGTCTCCAACACCACCGGCCTTTTCTTTATCGCGCCTACTGCCAGTATAGCTACTTGCGGCTGGTTGATGATCGGCGTGCCCATCAGGCTGCCGAAAGTACCAACGTTTGTTACCGTAAATGTACCGCCTTGTGTATCATCTGCTTTCAGCTTGTTGCCGCGCGCGGCATTGGCGAGTGCATTCACATCCTTGGTAAGGCCCAGCAGATTCTTCGTACCTGCATTCTTTATTACCGGTACTATCAGGTTGCCACTGGGCAATGCTGTAGCCATGCCGATGTTTATGTCTTTCTTGATGATGATGTTGTTACCATCAAGGCTGCTGTTGATCATCGGGAACTTGCGGATACAATTCACTATTGCTTCAAAGAATATCGGTGTATAGGTGATCTTCTCCCCGTACATCTGCTCAAACTTCCCTTTCACCTTATCGCGCCATTTCACAATGTTGGTTACATCCGCCTCTGTGAAGCTGGTAACGTGCGGGGAAGTGGCCTTGCTGCGCACCATATGGTCAGCTATCAGCCTGCGCATCCTGTCCATCTCTATGATCTCTACATTGCCGCCTATTACGGCTGATGACGGAGCAGGAGCAGAAACCGCGGGCTGCGGTGCTGGTTGCGGCGCGGCAACAGGGGCAGGCTGCGGAGCAGCAGCTTGCGGAGCCGCTTGCGGCTGCAATTTGCGCCTGCTTACATAATCAAGGATGTCCTTTTTAGTTACCCTACCCTCATTGCCGGTGCCAGGTATATTCTCCAACTCGGCCATGCCAATACCTTCAGTACCTGCAATATTCAGCACAAGCGGGGAGTAAAAACGGGCGCCGCTATTTTCAACAACAGGAGCAGGCTGGTATTGTTGTGCTGCCGCCTGCACAGGTGCGGGCGCAGCAGCCTGTTGCACAGGCGCAGCGACAGGTGCGGCTGCCGCAGCAGCGCCGCCGGCATCTACCCTTGCTATTACCGCGCCCACAGGCACCACATCATTCTCTTTATAAAGCAATTCGGTGATCACGCCGGCTGTCGTCGAGGGCACCTCGCTGTCCACCTTATCTGTAGCTATATCCAGCAGGGTTTCATCCATTTTCACATGGTCGCCCACATGTTTGTGCCACTTCAGCACAGTAGCTTCCATTATACTTTCGCCCATTTTCGGCATTACAAGATCAACGATTGCCATAATATAATAAGTTAGATTTTTACTTGGAACGCTGCAAAAATAATCAATTCATCGTGATTTACGATTAATGATTCCTTCTGCCAGGTTGGATGAATAGTACCGCATGAAGTCAGGAAAATCCTTTAATCAGGAAAATCTAGGTTCGGGACACAAAGTACATTTTTAGTTGCCCCTTCCCCTTCGCATCAATCTCCCCTCTGTACTCACAGGCAAATTTATCCTTCACCAGTACATGCGTGGCACCGGAAATATTTACCTTACCCACAGCCCCGCTGCTCTCCATTCGGCTCGCGGTGTTTACGGTATCGCCCCAGATGTCGTACTGGAATTTCTTCACTCCCACAATGCCCGCCACCACCGGGCCGCTGTGTACCCCTATGCGTATCTCAAAGTATAGCTCGCCGGCCGCTTCTTTCTTTGTTTTATGGTCTGACATGTACTGCTGTATTTCCAGTGCAGCATTCACCACATCTTCCGGGTGCGTTTTATTTGTCGTGGGCAGGCCGCCAGCAGCCATATAGCTATCGCCGATGGTCTTTATCTTTTCTACACCATATTTGTGCATAATGTGGTCAAAGGCAGAAAAACAGTCATTGATCTCGGCCACCAGCGCCTTCGGGCTTAGCTTTTCTGAAAGCTGTGTAAAGCCTTTGAAATCGGTAAACAGCACGGCTACTTGGTCTATCAACTTCGCTTCGGCGTTCCCTTTGGTTTTCAGCTCTTCAGCCACTTCAGTGGGCAGAATGTTGAGGAGCAGCTCGTCTGATTGTTTTTTGCCCAGCTTTATTTTGTTGCGCTGGTT
This sequence comes from uncultured Bacteroidota bacterium, assembly GCA_903887415.1. Taxonomy (GTDB): domain Bacteria; phylum Bacteroidota; class Bacteroidia; order Chitinophagales; family Chitinophagaceae; genus Nemorincola. Next base: position 32,620 of record CAISPO010000061.1, read on the forward strand.
AAAAAAAATACCGGCAAACAGCAGCACCACCGCAAAGCCGCCCATAAAGCCATTGCGCACCAGCTTTTGCTTTTGCAGTTCTTTTAGCCCAAGAGCATCTTTTTTATCCTGCTCTACTTTTGCTACCGCCTCTTTTTTCTCAAACTCATACTTCATGCCCTGCTGTATTATTTTCTTATTATTCTCTGCCGAGAACAAAGAGTCTTTTATGGCATAGTAGTTATCAGATGTTTCCAACGCCTTTCTGTAATCACCATTTAGCTTGTACGCCGCCGATAGCTGTGAATAAGAACCCAGCATAAGGTCAGGATTTTGTATTTCCTTGCTGATCGCCAGGGCACGTCGCTCATAGTCTATAGCCCCGGCAAGAAGGGCTGCCTTTCCATGCGGAATAAATACTGCGCCCTGGAAATTATCAGACGGGAACGGGGTAGCACTTTTAATTTTGCCCGCTTTTGCAGCGGTGTCCATCACCATGTGAATATATATTCCGGCGATATGACTCAGATTAACCGCCATAAGCTGCTTATTGCCAAGCTCGTCACATAGTTTTAACGACCTTTGAATGTACTTAGCTGCCATTACATAATTCTGCTGCTCAACATATAAACCGCCGATGTCACCTGTAACAACAGCTATACTGTTTTTACTGCCTATCTCTTCATCCAGCTTTAAGGCCTTCAAATAATATTCCAACGTTTTTGGGTAATTTACTTGCTTATAATAAATAGCGCCAATGTTGGCATTGCTATTTGCAATACCCGCTTTATTATCAAACTCTTCATATACCTTTAAGGCCTTAAAAAAATATTCCAGCGCTTTGGGAAAATCATTTTGTTCACCATAAATACTGCCGATGTTGCCACTGACATTTGCAGTACCCGCTTTATTTCCCGTTTCTTCATAATGTTTTAAAGTCTTAAAAAAATATTCCAGTGCTTTCGGATTATTGCCTTGGTTCGCGTAAATGCCGCCAATGTTGCTGCTCACATTCGCGGCACCCTTCTTGTTCCCAATATCATCATACAGCTTTAAGGCCTTTAAATAATATTCCAGCGCTTTCTGATTATCAGACTTGAAGAAATAATTGACCCCCACGTCATTATAAGCCAGGGCTATGCCTTTTTGCCAGCCAAGTTTGGTAGCAAGGTCTATTTCCTGTTGGCCATATTTTATGCCTTCGTCGGGGGAGATCGCATAATAACCAAACGACAAACCGCTTAGCAACTTCACCTTATTAGTGTCATCCTTTTGTTTTGGTAGCTCACCAAGCAGGGAGTCTATCCTTGCCTGGCCTTGCAGTCTGGCGGGCTTTTGGGCATAGAGGTTTGCTCCATTCATCAATGGCGGCAGAATAAAAGACAGCCTAAGTAGTTGTTTCATAATATCATTTAATCATCCAATAGTAATCAAAATAAATTCTTTACCCATTCTGCCGGTGCAGGTTAGGCAAATCGCAGTCAACTCACATAATACATCTTCATCATCCCTTTCCCTTTTGCTGCTATCTCACCTCTGTACTCGCAATTAAACTTATCCTTCACCAGCTCATAAGTCGTCTCTGAGATATTTATCTTCCCCGCTTCACTATTTTGCTCCATGCGAGCGGCGGTGTTCACGGTATCGCCCCATATGTCGTAG
>CAISPO010000062.1 GCA_903887415.1 uncultured Bacteroidota bacterium
AGCGTGTTCACCTCTTCCCTTTCCGAACAGAGAAGTTAAGCCGCTCATGGCCGATGGTACTGCACAACAATGCGGGAGAGTAGGTAGCTGCCATATTCTTTTAAAAGTCCCTTCCTTTAATGGTAGGGACTTTTTTTATGCTTTTTTTGGTATATTAGCCGAACACCTAAATAATGCATTTTTATAAAACAGCTCGTTCGCCTGATGCCGTCATTCATACCCAGTTGCAGATACGTCGTCCTTACTATGTTTGCTGTCATCGCATCCTTGTCCTTTGAAACATGTAGCAGTAATCATTCTGAAAAAAAATCGAAGCCTAAAAGCCAATTTGATACAACTGCTTTATCGGACGATGCAAAAAATAGAAATTTACTAGGCATTGTGGGCTATAAAGTATTCCAGTCAATCAGACCACAAATGCGCGTAGGATGCGCACAGGTTACAATAGAGCTTTTTGAAGACGCCCGACTAGCGGGCCTCAAGGCGGAACTTTATTATTACCCTGATCATCATGCTGCGCAGATGATATTTACATCCGATGAAGATATGCTAAACCCGGACGGCCCGGAATACAAACCCGCAATATTATTGACTAGGGGCAACGACGGCGCTGTTATTTCGCGCAAGACACTTGAAGTACCGTGCGCAAGGATTGATACGGTATATCTTGACGAGCACAAAATCCGTATCGCTTACCTGTTTACCTTGGATTACTCTGCTGGCATGGGTTCATATAATGGACCTGCTAGTTACTTTGTACACCTTACAGACACAGGCATGTGCAACTACAAAGGTGACAACGGTTTTGCCACAACCCTGAAAAGTGCATGGGCTGTCCGTTATGCGAATGATCGGTTGGAAGTATGGAGCAAGATATGCAGGCCCACCGATGATGACGACTTCGCCGTTACCACAAAAAAATGTTACCTAGATGCTGATTCGTTCAAATCAGTAACGACAGTAAGGAAAGGAGTTTGGGAAGCTGAAAGTGATACGGGTGAGGAAGGCCTGAAGGAGTTCTTTGACAATTTTTCACAGTAAAGATTATAAGTTCAGCGTAAAAAATTATCTCCCACAGTCGGCTTTTCTTCAGACCTCGGTGGTAATTATAGAGGTGCAGTATATATTTGTTATAAATTATTTGCAAAAGGCTAAGCATAAAAAAGCGCCAAGGAATATTTACTATCTTTAGTAATATGAAATGCCTGCTTCTCACATTAGCTATGCTAGCCACTTATGCTGTATTCGCGCAGCAGGTCACCGTAAAAACAATAATGGAAACTGAGTCAAGGTTCAAAGACCGCAACAACATTTTTCCGCTTGTGGAGATCGAAGGCGATAGCAAAAATGCCGGCACCATAAATGAATATCTGCAAAAAGACTTTCTTGATGTAAAAGATTCTTCGATTCAGCAGGGGAGTATATTTGATAACATAAACCCTTCCAGTGACGATGAGCAGCGCACCGCGCTTAAAGATATTTCTTTCGCGGTCAGGTGCAATAAAAACAGGCTCCTGTCATTAGCTATATCAGCAACCGGCTGCGGTGCCTATTGCGAAGACTATACCACCTACTATACATTTGATATAAAGAACGGAAACCGGCTTTGGTTGGAAACGCTTATCAAACCCGAATTCAAACACTTGTTGCTGGATACACTTAACGCACTAAAAAAGTCACTGCTGGCCAAAAAGATAGCCTGGATAAACGACACACTAAAAACAGAGGAACCATGGAAGAGTGATGAAGACCCTGCATACTATATCGATATGAGGCGCCTTTACCAGGATTGCCTTCAGGATGAAAAAAAGGACTTTTCTTTTATGAAATTTTGTTTGTGCCAGGATCAGTTCTATATAGAATTGGACAGATGCTCTGCACACGTGAACAGGAACCTTGATGAGCTGGATGCTTTTGGCTTTTACTTCAATGTAAGCGCCTGGAGAAGATATTTTACAGATTATGCGCTTCAATTGGTACAGTAGCAGTTTTCAAGTTCCTTTTTCAAAGTGGAACTTCAGAAATTTTGCAGAAAACAACATTTCTCGTGAAGTTATGCCTAGCCGGGAGCGAGCTGTCCACCTCTCTGGCGCAGATTGCCCATCACAGATTCGGCACAGATAAATTGTGAAAAATACATGGGAACACCGCAGGTAGCCCATCGCGACAAAAAAGTAAGCAAACCTTGTTCTTTTTATAAATCCGTTCCTTTACCAGGTGTGACGTTTTTATGACCACAAATAACCCTAAAGACACTTACTGCCGCAGTTCATTTATCTCTTTCAATTCGCCCGTCCTTATTTCGGTAAGATAATTCTTCCATTCTTGCTCTGTTACGGAGGGCTCTATTTTGGCGAACAACTTGGCGGAACTGTCCCGGTACCTGATCCAGAGGCGCTGCACATGCTTTATGTCATTATCCGTGATCTCATAAAAACCTCCCTTGATCGACTCCTTCCTGAGGCCTGCACTAATACTCTTATAAGCGGCATTAAGTTCGCCGTCATAATTCCTCGCAGGTGTTAATTTCGGACGGAAACCCTTATTTACTTTTTTTATAAGGTCGGTATAGTTGGCCTTTTGCGAATCGGCCGATTCGTTTGCCCATGCAACATGCCCGAATCCATCGCTGCCCTCTTCCTTAAATGCTTTCGCCTCAATAAAATTGCGCGCGTCTGCATACGCTTGTTTCAGTAGCGGGCCTGCGTTGTTTTTCAACTGACCTGCCATTTTCTTTACAATAGCCTGGTACTCCATTTCTGCTTTCGCAGAGGCTTTTTCTGAACAATATGCTAATCCAATTCCACTGCCCACGTAATCGCAGGGGTCAAAAGGAGTTACTACTGTGTCTTTCCAGTTTTGGTAAGCCTCTTGCACTGCAGACATTACCTCAGCGGGTACAAAACCACCTCTGCACACTAGTTGCAGCACCAGTTTAGGATTAGCATGGCCGAAACGCCCATTGCGCGAAGCTTCTGCTGCAAGCTCCCAGATCGCATATGGGCTTTCGCTCGTGTCTTTATCTGTGATCTTGTATCTGTGTATGAATTCCTTTACGTCAAAAGGATCCACCTCTATACATTGCTGCAATACCTTTACCTCATCTTCATCCCAAAAAAAATGCAGGTCGGGATTTGCTTTTTTTGCTTGTGTATATATATCGTAAGCCAGTTCAGGATTCGTGGTCGTCAAACTCTCCGATCTGAAAAATAATGCTTGGAAAACTTCTGACGTTGCCTCAGGATGGCCCAATTTCGCGGCCTCAGAATAATGATAAATAGATGCTCCTTTACTCAGAACATATTTATAGGCAAGTGCGTAGTGTGCGTCTGGGTTGTTCAATGCCGCAGCCTTTTCGTACAATAATTTCGCTTTCTCTTTGTCGCCCGCATCATATGATTTATCGGCCATACTAAGATATTCAGCACCACTTTGTGCTATTACGGTAAGACCCCCAAAAATAACGCAGGATATAAGCAGTAGGATTTTTTTCATAAAACAGCGGGATGCAGGGTAAGATTCAAAGGCAACAACAGTGAAAACTCTTTACATCCGAATTCTATAGGATTCGAAGGAGACTCGGAGACTGCAAAATGATTCAAATTCGCTACTAGGGAATAGTGGTAAGGCCATCCGACAATGAACTACCGCTCCACCGCTGCACTTACTGTTGCACTCGTTGCTAATATCTTCGGATCGAACTCAGCCACAAGATTGCCGTTCTCATCGATCAGGTATTTTTGGAAATCCCATTTGATCTCAGTGTCCTTTAGTTTATTATACTTCTGTTGCGTCAGCCATTTATAGATCGGCGCCATATTTGGCCCGCGCACCAGTACCTTTTCCGCCAGTGGAAAAGTGACATTGTAAACCTTGTCGGTAATGGACATATTTTTCTTTGAGCCAGGCTCGGTAAGAAAATCCTCTGTCAGGAAGCCGATCACCACCAGCTTGCCCTTATACTTTTGGTATGTAGCCTCCAGTTGCGCATACTGGCGGTTGATCTCATCACGCGATGTAACATTTACTATAAGTATTTTCATCCCTTTATACTGTGACAGGTCTATTGTCTGGCCATTGTGGGCCGCGACCTTGAAGTCATAAATACTCGCAGGGATGTTTTCCTGCGCATGTGCACAGAAGAAGAACATATTAAGCAACAAAAGTAGCCGTAGTTTCACTGTAGATCAATTTAGGCCATAAAGATAAAAAACAAATTACAGGAATTGGCTTTACCCGCCACAGGTTTTCTTTCTTACACCACGATAATTTTTCCTTCCCTATATATTTTTTAACTTGTGCTAAAATGAGTTAGAATGGATAAATGTGTATTATTTGAAAATAAGTTAACTGGAAGAAAAGGTGTTTTGGATGTTGCCATGGTTTCAAAATTTGGCCGGAGCATTTTACTGCTCATCGCATTTTCTCTTTTTTCACGCTTGCAAGCACCAGGGCAGGGGACATGGGTGCCGCTCACAAATACAGCCCCTGATTACAACGAAGGTGTTATGCTATTGCTTACCGATGGCACGGTGCTCTGCAAAACTTCCTCTGGCGGCTCAGGCGAGGGTACTGTTTGGGACCGTCTCACTCCAGACAGCCACGGCAGCTACGTTAACGGTACTTGGTCTACCATAGCGCCTATGCACGATGATCGCCTTTATTTCTCTACACAGGTTTTACTGGATGGCCGTGTATATGTGGCTGGTGGTGAGTACGGCGCTGGTGGCCCCAAAAGTGAGGTGTGGGATCCTAAAACAAACGTGTGGACACAATGCCCGCAGATAGTTACCGGTCACGCAATATCAGATGCAAACTCGGAATTGCTCCCCAATGGAAAGGTATTGCAGGCTGTAGTGGATACAGGAGGTACCAGGCTCAATTATATATATGACCCTGCCACAAACACATATGCGCATACCGGTTCTTGCCTGCGGGGAAATAATGAGGCTGTATGGGTGAAGCTTCCGGATAACAGCATTATTTTTCTAGACAATTATAGCGTTACTTCCGAGCGGTATATTCCCGCCTCTGGCACCTGGATAAATGACGCCAGCGCACCTGTTGAGCTTTTTGACCCTTATGGTTCAGAAGCTGGTGCGGGCTTTCTGTTACCCAACGGCAAAGTTTATTTCATAGGCTCTACACCTACTTCTGCTTATTATACACCCTCTGGCAGTACCACACCAGGTTCGTGGGTTGCCGGTCCCGCATTACCCAACGGCTGGGGTGCTCCGGATGCTGCTTCTGCTATTATGCCCAATGGCAAAATATTGATGGCCCTTTCTCCAACACCTACATCGCCAGACCACTTCCCGGATTCAACAGCGTTTTTTCAGTTCGACTACACGACGAACACTTATACCGCGTTAAGCCTCCCTGGAGCAACAGGAGATACCACGTCAGGCCCCTGCTTTATTACGAATATGCTCGCACTGCCCGATGGCACCATACTATATACACGACAGGGCCACGACCAGTATTTTGAATATGTCCCTGACTCAGGGCCCCTCGTAGCTGGCAAACCAACCATCACAAATATTATTACCAATACTTGCTCTAATTATACGATAACAGGAACGCTCTTCAACGGCATATCAGAAGGCGCTGCTTATGGTGATGACTGGCAGATGTCAACCAACTATCCCATTGTGCGGCTTACGTCTGGTACCAATGTCTATTACGCCACTACTTCCAGTTGGAACCGGCCGGGTGCAGTAATGACAGGTGCAGCCCTGGACACTGCTAAGTTCGATTTACCTGCTGGCCTGCCTGCCGGCACGTACTCTGTGCAGGTCGTTGCAAATGGCAACCCTTCAGATTATTTTATGTTTACTACTGCACCGGCAGCTATATCACCTTTAGCGGCAGTTATTTGTACCGGTAACACCACCGCGCTCACAGATACCTCGGGTGGCGGCACATGGACCAGCAGCAATACAGCCGTCGGAACAGTTGATCCGACCGGTATATTGACCGGTTTAACAAGTGGCACTACGATTGTTTCTTATACAGTTGCAGGTGGGTGCGCTGCTACCGCTACAGTAAATGTCTTAATTTCGCCAACGGCAATTGGTGGCATACAGTATACAGGCATCGGCGGCACAAGCCTGCTGAACGATGCGATCCCGCTGGGTACCTGGAGTAGTGGCAGTACAAGTATAGCAACGGTAAATCCAACTACAGGGCTGGTGACAGGAATCGCTGCAGGTACGGCAACCATTACTTATACCAATATTTGCGGGTTCACAACAGCAACTTATACGGTTGTGCCTGGTAGCTTGTGTGTGCCTACCAACACGAACGCTGCGGCATCATGCTCATCCTTCGGCCTTGTATTCAATCCTTTGCAGATCACTGGCGACGCAGGTACTTCAATTAATGATGTTATGCATTGCAATGGTACTGGCTATCTAGACCGCACAGCCCTTGGCTGCACCTTCCACGATGGGAGCTATTATACAGTAAATATTGGGACCGGTGGCAATAGTGTTTACACGCAATTCTGGATAGATTTTAACAGTGACGGAGTATTCCAATCTTCAGAATCGGTAGGGGGGAACGCCACTGCATTTTCCTATTCGGGTACAGTCGCAATAAATATTCCGTCGTCAGCTCCAGCCGGTACCTATAAAATGCGCGGCGTATTGAGCTTCTCGGGTTCAGGGCACCACTATCCCACCATGGATCCCTGCATGACCGGCTACAGCTACGGCGAGGCAAGGGACTACACGGTAACTATTGTGCCCGCGCCAGCTTTAGAATTTACTGGTACAACAACAAAGACCGTTTGCGAAAATTCAACAGCTAATGACGTTACTGCGAATCTCACGATCAATGATCTGGCTGCTATCGGTTCTGAAACCTGGAGTATTGTTTCAGGGCCCGCTCATGGCTCATTGGGGGGCTTCCCTGCCGTAGGCGCAGCAGGCGGGGGGGCTCAGCTACTCCCACCGGTTGTAGCTATACACCCACTATAGGATATGCTGGAGTTGATGCATTTACCGTGCTATGCACAGATGCCGGCGGCAGCACCGCTACACAGGTTGTACATATTACCATCACCGCACTCGCCAATCCGGGTACTATCAACGGAACCACGAATGTCTGCGTTGCGGGCACCGCCACTTTGTCAGCGACAGGTAGCTCTGGCGGAACATGGACCAGCTCCACTCTTGCAGTCGGCTCCGTCTCCACCAGCGGTGTTGTGCGCGGCCTTTCAGCCGGCACAACCACCATATCTTATGCCGTCAGCAATTCCTGCGGCCCGGTATATGCAACTGCTGTTGTTACAGTCATCGCTGTTCCTTCAGCCGGTAGCATCAGCGGAGCTTCAACCATTTGTGGAACTGCTTCGAGTGCCCTTTCTGACGCAGTTAGTAGCGGCGCATGGAGCAGTACAAACACTTCTGCGGCCACAGTAGGCACGGGAGGCCTGGTAACGGGCGTCGCAGCAGGCACCACCACTATTTCATACACAGTAACAAATAGCTGCGGCACGGCCGCAGCGACCTCGGTAATAACAGTTAATGCGATTGCATCTGCCGGGTCTGTTACCGGCACCACCAATGTCTGCGTTGGCGCAACAACAGCCCTGTCCTCAACAGGTAGCTCCGGTGGTACGTGGAGTAGTACAAACCCTGCCATTGGCTCTGTCTCCACTGGCGGCGTTGTGCGCGGCCTATCGGTCGGCACCACAACTATATCTTATGGGGTTACTAATTTATGTGGGACTGTATATGCTTCCACTATTGTTACGGTCAATTCTACCGCTTCCGCAGGTAGCATCAGTGGTGTTTCAAACGTCTGTGGCGTAGCTTCTATCACCCTTTCTGACGCAATTGGTGCGGGCGTGTGGAGTAGTACAAACACTGCTGCAGCCACAGTAGGTACAAGTGGCCTTGTGACAGGCGTTGCTCCGGGCACCACTACGATTTCTTATGCAGTAACCAATGGTTGCGGTACTACTGCAGCAACTGCGGTAATAACAGTTAATCCGCTCGTTTCCGCCGGGTCGATTACAGGCACTGCCACTGTCTGCGTTGGAGCCAATACAGCCCTGTCTTCAACGGGTAGTTCTGGTGGCACATGGACCAGCACAAACCCTGCCGTTGGCTCAGTGTCAGCCAGTGGTGTCGTGCAAGGCCTGTCGCTCGGCACAACAACAATATCCTACGGGGTTAGCAATTCATGCGGTACATCTTACGCTTCTGTTATCGTTACTGTAAATGCCATTCCTTCCGCCGGTAGCATCAGTGGCGCTTCAACGGTTTGTGGTGGCGCTTCGATCCCACTTTCGGATGTTGCTGGTGGAGGTGTATGGAGCAGCACAAATACTGCTGCCGCCACAATAGGTACTGGCGGCCTTGTAACTGGCGTTGCTGCTGGTAACACAACAATCTCCTATGCGGTAACTAATAGTTGCGGCACCGTTGCCGCTACTGTGGTAATAACCGTAAATGCGGTCACATCTGCAGGTTCTGTTACGGGTACTGCCAATGTCTGTGTTGCGGCCACAACTGCTTTGTCCACAACTGGCAGCTCCGGCGGCACATGGACCAGCAGTAACCCAGTCGTTGGCTCAGTATCCACTGGCGGCGTTGTGCAAGGTCTGTCGCTAGGCACTACTACAATATCCTATGGGGTTAGCAATTCATGTGGTACGTCTTATGCTTCTGTTGTCGTTACGGTCAATGCCATTCCTTCCGCCGGTAGCATCAGTGGCGCTTCAACGGTTTGTGGTGGCGCTTCGATAACGCTCTCTGACTTAGTCGCAGGCGGGGTATGGACCAGCACAAGCACCGCCAATGCAACCGTAGGTACAGATGGCATGGTAACCGGTGTCGCCGTGGGTACTACAATTATTTCCTATACGGTGAGCAATGGTTGCGGAACTGCCGCCGCCACTTCGATTATTACCGTCAATGCCGTTGCTTCAGCGGGTACTATCAGTGGTGCTTCAGCCGTTTGCAGTGGTGCTTCTATAACACTGTCTGATTTAACAGGTGGAGGCGTATGGAGCAGCACAAGTACCTCAATTGCCACAATAGGTACAGATGGCCTTGTGACAGGCGTTGCCATAGGCACTACTACCATTTCTTATACAGTCACATACACTTGTGGCACAGTTGCTGCTACCGCGGTAATAACAGTTAATGCAGCCTTAGCTGCAGGGTCTATTACCGGCACCACCAATGTCTGCGTTGCAGCCACCACTACTCTGTCCACAACAGGTAGCGCCGGTGGTACGTGGACCAGTACTAACCCTGCCGTTGGTTCTGTATCCGTTGGCGGCGTTGTACAGGGCCTGTCGGCGGGTACAACTACAATATCTTATGGGCTTAGCAATTCGTGTGGTGCATCTTACGCTTTCATTGTCGTTACTGTCAATACCGCTCCTGATGCGGGCAGCATTAGCGGTGCTTCTGTCGTTTGTAGTGGTGGTTCGCTCGCTTTGTCCGATATAACCGGAGGCGGTGTGTGGTCCAGCACAAATACTACTGTAGCCAACATTGGTACCGGCGGCCTCTTAATTGGTGTTGCCGCGGGCACTACAACTATTTCCTATACTGTCACCAATAGTTGCGGCAATGCTGCTGCAACTGAAATAGTAACGGTGAATGCTGCCGCCGCCGCGGGCACAATTACAGGCGCATCTGCCGTTGCCATTGGCAGCAATATTTCGCTCTCAGATGTCGCCATTGGCGGCACGTGGAGCGCAAGCAATACGAACGCTACCATCACTGGTGGGGTAGTACTTGGCGTCGCGACCGGCACTGTTACTATTTCTTATTCTATTACCAATAGCTGCGGCACAGCCGTTGCAACTAAGGTGGTTACTGTCGGCACATCTACCATTACCAGCACTGTGTCTTCTATAGTAGAAACTCAGAGCTATGTATGTGTCGGCAATATAGACCTTATGATGGATTTTTCACCAGGCGGTGCCTGGAGTATAACCCCGGTATCTGTTGCTACGATTTCCCCTACCGGTTACGTATATGGTGTCAGCGCGGGTACAGCTACTGTAACTTATGCGATAGGCGCTTCGTTTGCCACAACTGTCGTTACCGTATATCCAGTGCCAGCGGTGATCACAGGTTCACCCAGTGTATGCCAGGGCGGCGGCACTACCACCCTTTTCGATACTACCCCGGGCGGTACGTGGAGCAGCGCTTTGTCATCAACCGCCTCAATAGGTGCAACAGGAATGGTAACAGGCAACAACCCCGGCACAGTGACCATGTACTATACGATAGTGTCACCAGGCGGCTGTAGGGCTGCTGTAGTTGTAACGGTGAACCCCAACCCATCTGCAATTTCCGGCCCTCTAAAAGTATGCACCGGCTCTTTTATCGTGCTTAGCGATGCGGTGACAGGCGGTGCCTGGAGCGGAAGTAATGCACATGCATCCATTGATGTTTTCGGTAATGTTTCCGGCTTAACAGCAGGCACCGTCAATTTCACCTATACTACCGGTGCCGGCTGCTACAAGACCGCGGCCATAACCGTAACCCAGTCTCCGGGTCCAATAAACGGCAACCTTGCCGTGTGCGAAGGGGCCAAAACATTCCTGACCGATGCGCTTACCCCTGCTGTATCCTGGACAAGTGGCACTACATCTGTGGCCACGATAACCGCTTCCGGCGCTGTGACGGGTGTATTGGCGGGCACTACCGTTATTACTTATACGCCCAGCGGCCTGTGTACAATAACAGCAGTAGTGACGGTAAATACAACACCATCAATAACGGCTATCCTGGGCGCTTCATCCGTATCTCACGGCGGTAGTGGCATTACGTTAAGTGATCTCAGCGGTGGCGGCGTTTGGAGCAGCAGTAACACCGCAATACTTACGGTAGGCAGTACCACCGGCCACGTAACCGCAATAGCGGCTGGCGGCAGCGCCAACATCAATTATGCGATCACCAACGGTTTCGGTTGCGTCAATTCTGTTTCCAGACTAATTGGAGCCAGCGCAGCTCCACACACCCAAGGGAACTCAGCCACAACAACCGTAGGTAGCATTGTCAATATCTCTGATGAGGCTATGGACGGCGAATGGGCCAGCAGCAATGATAACATAGCCACCGTGGATAATAGCGGAACTGTAACCGGCATCGCATCAGGCAACGTAAGCATAACGCATACGGTAATAACCCGCGAGGGCAATGCTTATGTTACCACAACTGATGTGGCCGTAACAACACTACCAATTGAGGTAAGTTTATTGCCTAATCCGAACAAAGGGTCATTTATCGTTAAGGGCACATTAGGCTGCAAGGCAGACTCTGTGATATCTATGGAGATCACCGATATGCTGGGCCAGGTTATTTACAGCAAAACAACCACCGCAGCAAGCGGGCTATTCTATGAGGAGGTACAATTAAACAGAACCCTGGCAAACGGCATGTATCTGCTGAAGCTGCACAGCGGGAGCGAAAACAAAACCCTTCATTTTGTAATAGAGTAAATGATCCAAAGCAGTATTATGTTGCGGATTGCATCGTTTCTTGTTCTGAAAAATGATTTGCATAAGACTTGGTTCAAACATAAACCCATGAAAAAGCCCCTGTTATTTCTATCACTCCTTATTTATTCAATATATGCAAATGGGAGAGGCGATTCAGTTGGCTGGCATCATGATACGTGGGCAATAAAAGGAAAAGTATTACCATGGGCCGCAGTGGCGATCCCTTTTGAAGGAATAAACGTTACATTGGGGTTTGAATACGGTTTCAGAGATATAAATGCGATAGGGATTGACCTGGTGTATAATGAGAGTAGTTCACAAAATGGATACACAGACATTCATGGAGATGATTCCGACGGGTCAAACTCCTATAGTATAAGCCGTGGCGTATTTCTATATTACAGACGATACCTGCACTTGGAAATAGCTTCATTGCCTCGGCCAATGCGCCGGCTGTTCAAAAAAAATACATTGCCGTATATAAGTCCGTTTGCGCGCTATGGTAAAGGTGATTGGCATTATGACCCAAGTTTTGTTACCAATAATGTTTCACATGATGAATGGCAATATTCTGCAGGGGCTTTGATTGGGGAGGTAACTGGTGGCCTAGATATCAACATGGGGTTGTTTTATAAGCAGACCTATATTTCTGAAGTGAACAAAGAAAATGGGGTCAGCAGTTTACACAACTATATGCGGCCAAGCTGGGGTTTCAGGGTAGGCGTAAATCTTATGCTTGTTCTGAAAGTGCAGAATAGCCGTCATTATCTTGCACAATATGCCCGGGATAATTAATGCTTTTTTGCTGCCTTTTTCATACCTTTCTTTCTGATACACGTAGGATCATGACACGATACTTGGTTTTCCTCCGCGCCATTAATGTTGGTGGGCACACTGTAAAAATGGAAGAACTCAAAAAGCTCATTGCTATGCCGGGCTTTAAGAACATCGCATCGTATATACAAAGCGGCAATCTCGCTTTCGATCATGCAGGAACAGATCCGCAGGCGTTGATCGATAAAATAGAATCAAAGCTGTTGAAGTCGCTTGGCTACGAAGTGAAAACCTTTCTCAAAACCCGGCCCGGGCTCGAAAGTGTAATAAACAATAATCCCTTTAATGATTACCCGGACGACATGGTCCTTCACGTGAGTTTTCTTTCCGGCATACCATCTCCAGATGTTGTGAAGCAAATGCTGGCCTTGCAAAACGAGTTCGAACAATTCCGGTTCATAGAATCGGAAGCCTACATTCTTGTAAAAAAGGGGGCTTATGGCGAAACGAAATTCTCAAATACCTTCCTCGAAAAAAAGCTAAAGCTCCACGCCACCACCCGCAATTGGGCCACTATAAATAAAATGCTGCAGCTATAAGTTGCCGTTGATGTCCACTATATACCAGTTGGCTTCTGTGGAGTAGGTGCCTAGCGATAACTGAAAAGGACCGTTGCTGTAATGGTATACCTGCGCCTGTGCGCCATTAATGGTTTTCACTTCGTCATTCAATAATTTGAAGCCCATAGATGCGAGTTTGGATTTTACGTCCAGGTAGTATTTTTTGTCGGTGGTGCTGAATTCTATTTTGCTGGCGGCATTAGGCACCTGGTAGCGAGTTATGACATTGGTAGTTCCATCTGCCGATTTCTTATCGCTCTTGTATATTTTAAGTATCTGGGTAGAAGTTTTGCTTTGTATGGTGTAATCTTTCTCCATCACATACGTATCAAAATCGCTCGAGTTTTTCCCGCAGAGCTTTTCCAGTTCCACAAGGGGGAAATTGTATTGCGCATGGCATATACCTGGGGCGAAAAAGGTGAATGCTAATGCCAGAAAAATAATCGTTCCTTTCATTATTATTGATTTACTGTGTTTGCAAAGTAATATGCTGGTAGTAATTACCAGCCGGAATTTACAACAATTTGCCAAGCTTCGAGCGATTTATATCGTGTAACGCTGTGTTAACTGATGCATAACAAAAAAAACATCCGGCAAAAAACAATTTTATGGCTGAGCGTATTATATTGTGCGTTCATATTTCTTGTGCATTAAATCCCCCTGTATAAAAAGTAAAAAACATGCTTATGAAGAACAAATTTACATCCCGGCTAAAACAAATTACCGGCTATTGCGCCATGGCGCTGACTACTCTTGCTACGGCAGGCAGAGCAATTGCTTCGACCACATTTAATTACACTGGCCACATACAGACTTATGTTGTCCCAGGTGGAGTGACATCGCTGAATGTCAGCTTGTCTGGAGCATCCGGTGGCGCAGGAGATGGTGGCGCAGGCGGAAATGGCGGCACCACAACGGCTGTTCTAAACGTTACTCCCGGCCAGACTATCTACATATATGTGGGCGGGAAAGGCGACAATTCCATTGACGGCGGTGGGCTCGGAACCATCTTAGGATATAACGGCGGCGGAACGCTCGCCGGTGCTGATGGTATATCTGCTGGCGGCGGCGGTGGCGCGTCTGACATCCGTATCGGCGGCACAGACCCTTTTAGCCGCGTACTTGTTGCAGGCGGCGGCGGCGGCGGCGGCTTATTCTTCGCTGGTGGTGCCGGTGGCGATGTTACGGGCGCTTCCGGCAGTTCTGCTTTTACTGCGGCTACCGGTGGCTCGCAAATTGCTGGCGGCCTTGGTGAAATTGGTAGCACTACCACTGGTAATAGCGGCGCATTCGGCCTAGGCGGAAATATCAGCCCTGATGGTCTTGGCGGCGGTGGTGGCGGCGGCTACTTCGGTGGCGGCGCGGGCACTACTGATGGCGGCGGCGGCGGCGGCGGTTCATCCTACTTGAATCCGAGCTACGCCTCGCTTTTAGCTTTTACACAAGGCGATCATGCTGGCAATGGTGTTGTTACCATTACCCCTATAGTCACTACACATGCTCCCATATTTACTCACGGCGCATCGCAGTCCTTGGTAATTTGCGAGAATGCACCAACTACTCCTATTAATTCAGAGCTCCAGATAACTGATTATGACTACGGCAATACAGAAACATGGACTATGACATCTGCACCTACACACGGCACTGTGGCTTTGGGGCCTACTGCTATGTCAATTAGCGGCAATTTAACACCATCTTATTTTTCATATACTCCCGATCCCGGCTATAGCGGAACAGACGTATTTGTATTCCAGGTTAGTGATGGCACTTATACGGCTTCAACCACGATCAACGTTACGATCAATTCAATTTCGCCTATTAACGGAAATCCTTCAGTTTGTCTGACGGGGACTACCACTTTAAGCGATGACATTGTTGGCGGTGTGTGGACTAGTAATAACGCAAGTATTGCTAGTGTAAACTCCCTCGGCAACGTTACCGGAAATATAACCAGCACTTGCACCATCTCTTATACTAATCCTTCCGGTTGTGTTGCAACAACAACATTTACAGTCAATCCTAACCCTGCTGGAATCGTAGGCCCAAGCTCTATTTGTCTGGGTTACTCTGCTACTTACACTGATTTTACACATGGGGGCATTTGGTCAACATCCAGTACGGATATTACCCTGGATGGTTCAGGAAATGTTTCTACGATCTCTACTGGCACTGCTACGCTAATATATTCTGTAACAGCTACCGGTTGCTTTGCTTTATCTAATATTACGGTTGCTCCGGTTCCTGCGGCTATTACAGGGCCATCTGTTGTTTGTTTGGGCGCTACTGTATTTTTAAGCGATGCTACCCCCGGCGCAGTAAGCTGGAAATCCAATGACACTTCCATTGCTAAGGTTACCTTTTCTGGTGCTGTAACCGGTGGCCACTCCACAGGTACAACAACTATTACTTATACAACTACCAATACTTGTTATGTCACAACCACTATTACTACAATGCCTGCTCCTCCTGCCATCACGGGTAATACTCCCGTCTGTGCAGGGCTTTCATTCGTTCTGGCCGATCCTTCTTCACCAGGCTCATGGAGCAGCGCCAATACAGCTATTGCCAGTGTAGGCACTGATGGCACTGTAACTGGTGTTGCTGGCGGCACAACTTCTATTTCTTACACAGATATCAATGGCTGTAAAACAGGTGTTGTGGCCACTGTTAATGCAATATCTCCAATCACCGGTTCTCTGACTACTTGTCTTGGCTTGACAACCACACTTGCTGACCTTTCTTCAGGCGGCACTTGGAGCAGCGCAAGCCTTGGCGTTGCCACAGTAAGCGCCACAGGCGTTGTTAACGGCATAAGTGTGGGTGCTGCCGTGATCTCCTATAGTTTGGCAACAGGTTGTGTGCGCACAGTTACAGTTAATGTTGGAGCGGGCTTACCTCCTATTACCGGTTCACCATCTGTTTGCCTCGGTTCCACAGGTGCGCTTACCGATGCGGCTACAGGCGGCACTTGGACCAGCAGTGGCCCCTCAATAGCTAACGTAAACATATACGGAGGTATTACCACCTATAACCCGGGTGTTGTAACTATCACTTATACTACGCCTTCCTGCAGAACTACTCAATCTCTTACTGTTAATCCTTCCCCTACTACAATACAAGGCGCTAACAAAGTATGTACAGGTTCCTCTACTCTGATCTCTGATCTCGTGGGCGGCGGCGCGTGGACCGGCACTAATGCCAGCGGCTCCATCGATGCGTCCGGAAATGTTTATGGTCTTGCTGTTGGTACTATGATAGTTACATACACAATTCCTTCTACCGGCTGTTTCAAAAACGCTACGATAACAATTAACAATACGCCAACGCCAATTGGCGGTGTGCTTACTGTTTGTACAGGGGCAACCACATTCCTCACAGATGCTACAAACCCCGTTGTATCCTGGACCAGCAGCGCTACCTCTGTAGCTACTGTTACCTTTTCGGGCGCGCTTACCGGCCATGCCGCGGGTAATACCACCATCACCTATACGCTTAATAACGGTTGTTATGTAACAGCAGTGGCTACTGTAAATGCAACCACAGTGGCAGGCCCCATATCAGGCCCATCTACTGTATCTCATGGTGGTCCTGGTATCACTTTGACGGATGCCGTGGGCGGCGGTGTATGGTCCAGCACTAACCCATCAGTACTGCCGGTTGATCCCGTTGGACATGTTACGGCATTGGTTAATTCAGGCGGTGCAACTATCAATTATGTGATCACCAATGGTTTTGGTTGTGTCTCGACTGTATCTAAGTCTGTGATCGCAAGCGCTGCGCCGCATGCTCATGGCGGTACAACAGTAACCACCGTTGGCTCGGTTGTAAACCTCGCAGACGAGACTGCCGGTGGCGATTGGAGTACCAGCGACAACACTATTGCTACTGTTGATGCCAATGGCGTAGTAACCGCAATAGCCGCAGGCAGTGTGGTGATCACCAATACCACTACTGATGCAAATGGCGGGTCTTCATCTGCCATTACACATCTGTTGGTGAATGCAGCTCCTATAGAAGCTGGTTTATTCCCTAACCCTAACAATGGCACGTTTACCGTAAAAGGTACACTTGGCACTACCAGGGACGCAGCAGTGACTTACGAGATCACTAACATGCTCGGCCAGGTTGTTTATACAAACAACACGATCGCAGCAGGCGGCATTATCAGTGCACAGATTTCGATGAGCGCATTTACAAGCGGCATGTATATGCTGAACATAAAGAGCGGCAATGAAACCAAAGCCATTCATTTCGTAGTAGAATAGTCAATTGAAGCATTGAAAAACGCAAGGGCTGGTGGAAACACCGGCCCTTTTTGTATGGTATTATCTGCAATTACGAGTAAGGTTCTGCTTTTCATCTTCACTTATTGACGGCTTCAGGAAAGATTTTTAGTTCTTCAATTATCTTTACATTTGCTTCAGCCCAAACTGGTTAGTAGTGTTTTTAAAGTCGGTTGGTATTGAAAGTTGTTTTTTTGGGAAATAATATGAGAATTACTTGCCTGTTATTTTGTGCTGTTGTGCTGTCAGTCCGGGTAATTGCCCAGCCGTTTTCGTATGTGTATATACAAGGCGATAAAACCACACCCTTTTATGTGAAGCTGGGAGGAAAGATGCAGCCGCGCTATGGCAAGAACTATTGCATCATTTCAGAGCTGAGGCCGGGGCCGTTAAATATTGAGATACTGTTTCAGCAACATGAATTTCTGCCGGAACAGTTTACCATACAAATACCTGAAAATGGGAGCAGGGGTTTTTTGCTGGATAAGCAGGGTGGGGTGTTTGCATTGTATGATCTCCGGACAAAAAAATATTTAATGCCAGGGAAACAGGAAAAATAAAAATGAACAAAAAAATGAACTTTACCAATATGCTCAAAACCAGGAAAATAACGGCGCTTGTTATTCTCTTTTTAGTCGTTGTGCTATATTCCTGTCAGCATAAGAAGAGTATTGTCGGCTCCTGGCACTCCGTCCGGCTCGAAAATAAAGATATAGATAGTTTTTACATAAAGACCCAGCAGTACATAGACACTATAGGTAAGACAAATGACCCGGCGGTCAATATGGCCTTGTACGGAACTATCAACATAGATAGCCTGCGCAGGGAAATACAGGTGCGTTTCGATAGTACAAAGGCCCTGCAACAGAGAAGCGTAACCAATACGGTCATCACCTTTAAGCCAGATGGAACGGTTTATCTTTCGTTCAACGGTAATATGGACACCAGTCGATGGGCTCTGGGAACTGATAATATGCTGCGTCTTACCGATATGAATGCGGAAACGCAGCACGACACGATAACCTGGGAAGTTGCTGAGCTCACAGATACCAGTCTGGTAGTGAAAATGAAAAAAGACAGCTCTTTCAGCAAGGTTACCTTCCATCCCGAGGGAAAATAACTTTCGTTGATTATCTTTGCGACTCGGGTGGGAATTTGGAATTGGTAGTTTAGAATTTGGATTGATGTCCTTAGAGCACGCTGCGAGCCAATCCTAATCCCGAATTCCAAAATACATAAATACATACAGATGCGTACCATACCGTTAAGACAAGCGCTCAGAGAAGCAATGGAAGAGGAAATGCGCCGTGACCCGGCGGTATTCCTGATGGGTGAAGAAGTAGCCCAGTACAATGGCGCCTACAAGGTAAGCCAGGGCATGCTCGATGAATTTGGTGCTAAAAGAGTTATTGATACGCCTATTTCCGAGTTGGGTTTTGCTGCCATTGGTGTAGGCGCGGCAATGAACAATGCCCGTCCCATAATAGAATTCATGACCTGGAACTTTGCCGAGCTGGCAATAGACCAGATCGTAAACCATGCAGCCAAGGTAGTGTCCATGAGCGGAGGGCAATATACCTGCCCCATTGTTTTCCGGGGGCCAAACGGCTCTGCCGGCCAGCTTGCCGCACAGCACTCACAGGCTTTTGAAAACTGGTACGCAAATGTGCCCGGCCTTAAAGTAATTTCCACCATCGATCCATATGATGCAAAAGGGTTGCTGAAGTCAGCTATCCGTGATGAGGACCCCGTTGTGTTCATGGAGTCGGAATCTCATTATGGCGATACGGGCGAGGTTCCTGAAGAAGAATACCTGATCCCTATCGGGAAGGCTGCGGTGAAGCGCGAAGGCACGGATGTGACCATCGTTTCTTACAACAAAATGATGCGTGTAGCCATGGGCGCTGCCGATGAACTGGCAAAGGAAAACATCAGCGCGGAGGTCATAGACCTGCGCACCATCCGCCCGCTCGACTGGCAAACCATAGTAGAGTCTGTAAAGAAGACCAACCGCCTGGTAATAGTGGAAGAACAATGGCCTTTCGGCAGCGTGTCTTCTGAAATAAGCTACCGTGTGCAGAAAGAAGCATTCGACTACCTCGATGCACCCATACGCCGTATCTGCTCTGCTGATGCCAATATGCACTATGCGCCAAATCTCGTGGCTCTTTATTTGCCCGATGTACCGCGTACAGTGAAGCTCATCAAAGAGGTGATGTACATAAAATCTTAATAAACCAGCCCTGTTGTATCGGGGCTATAAAAGGAAATGGCCGGATGCTCAGCGCTCCCGGTCATTTGTATGTTCACGCCATTCGTGTTACTCATGCACCGTATGCAAGTATAAATGGGTCTGGTAATCCTGGTTTGCCGCAGCATTGAAGCCGTAAAAGCTGTGGTACTCGTAATAAACGCTGTCCACTAAATAAAAATAAAGCAGGTAACTGGTGCCGGATCCCGCCACGGTGGAATCGTAGCGCACGTAATTGCCCACATGATCTGTATCGCGGTATATCATGGTCATGCCCGGCACAGAAACAGCAAAGCCATCTACTTTGAGAACGGCAAATGTGCTATCGGTAATAATGCGGTTAAATATCTTGGCCCAGTCTTCATTAGTCGTAGCCGGAGGGATCAATGTATCACCCTTGTAGTATCCATTCGTGGTGCCAGACCAGGTTCTCATTTTTGAGGTAAGGCCCACTGTGTGGTCCGTCTGCGAATAGTCGGCTTTTTTAGTACAGCCATAGGCGATAACGCAAATAAACAATGCGGTAACAAAATAATCAACGGGGCTTTTGGTCATAAGATGTTTGTTTTAGGGGTAAGGGCAAAGGAGCGTTATTAATTAAAAGACAATAGATTTATTAGAAAGGTTGGGTTTGATGAATCAACGAATATGTCGATCATTTTGTTGAGGCCAACAAAATGATCGACATTGATTTGCTCTATAATGTTAATATTATAAAACAATGCGATTCCATATGCCCTCATTTAATATTTATCTATACCTTTGCACCAATGAATAAAAGGATCTTTTTTATTCTTTTGCCGATTTTGTTCTTGCTGTTCAACACCAGCCAGGGCAGGGGCATTGATATTACCTCTTCTCCAAAACAGGCGGGTTCGACTTTTATTATCAAAGCCGCCGCGCAAAATACAGTTCCGTCTTCTTCTGATCTAAAAAATGGCGGCGGCAAAGTGAACAGGAATGCCATCCGCATTAAGGCAAAGAACGGATTTTTTGAGTTGAACATTCCCGAGGTTTGGACGTTTACTGCCAGGGCCATTTATCCTACAAAGCTAGTATTTGGTGTATATAATATATACACTGCCGATGCGCATCCTGCCATCTACAATTTACGGGGCCCTCCGTCTCTGGGCTGATTTGCCGCACTCCTTTGTTTTTAATTCTTTAAAGGCCATCACGGCCTTCTAACAATTTATTTTATGGATCACAAAGCATATTTGCAACCGTACCTGCGGTTGGCCATTGCGCTGTTTTTTTTAATTGCGCCATTTGCCGCTAACGGGCAAACGCTGAACCTGTATGACGCTGTAAGCAAAACGGTAGCTAACTATCCGCTGCTGCAACAGCGCCAGGCCGAGGTAGCCGCGGGCAGGGCGCACGTAACCACTGTGAATGGCAACCGCCTGCCATCGCTCACGCTGCAAGATCAGCTTCTTGCAGGCACAGACAACCCAGTGCAGGGTTCCTACTTTTCGATGGGCATGGTGCCATCTACTCCGGGTAACTATAACACTGTGAATAATAATCCCTATGAGGGGAACCTGGCCATATCGTACCTGAAGTGGGAGTTTTATACGTTTGGATATTATAACGCGCAGCAAAAAGAAGCAAAAGCGCAGGTAGGGGTGAGCGAGGCCAATCTGAACAGCGACAAATACCAGCTCACCGAAAACATCGTATCGCTATACCTTGACTGGCTGAAAAAATACCGGCTGCAGCAGATACAAAACGAGAATCTGCAGCGTACACAGGTAATGCTTACCGCCATCAGGGCTACCGTGCTCAGTGGGTTAAAACCTGGCGTTGACAGCAGTACTGCCAGCGCGGCCTATGCCGATGCTCGCATTAACTACCTGCAAGCGATGGATAATTATAACTACGATCGCATAGCCATTGGCACTTATACTGGCATCAACAGCACAGACCTGTTGCCCGATACTTCTATAACAGACCCGGCGCTGCAAAACCCCGTGGAGGTAAAACTTGCAGACAGTGTAACATCCGGCCATCCGCTACTGGATGTGTACCAGAAACAATACGAACAGCAACTGGCAAGTAATAAAACCATATCGCGCCAATACTTGCCACGGTTCGGTCTCAGTGGTGCTACATGGGTGCGTAGCTCGGATATATCGCCTTCGGAGGTTTACCCAAACAGCCTTTCGGGAAGTATGCCTTACAGTCGGTATAACTACTTGTTAGGGCTAACACTTACCTACGATCTGTTTAATCTGAAGCACCGGCACGATGCAGTCGCTGAAAATAAACTAAAGGCAAATGCGACACTGAGTGAGATGCAGACACAGCAACTGACGCTGAACACCATGTTGCAGCAGGCTAATTCAACCTATGCAAGTACGGTGGAGAAACTGAAAGAGATACCCGTGCAACTATACTCGGCCCGACAGGCTTATGGACAACAGATGGCCTTATACAGATCGGGATTGAATACGCTTATAGACGTTACAAACGCGCAGTATGTACTACTGCAGACGGAGACTAGTTACGTGAATATGCAGGACGAACTGCTGCAACTGCTATACATACGCGCCGGCCTCGGCGGACAATTAGATACTTTCTTACAAAATTTTAAAAGATAATTCATGAAGAGCCTCATAAAAGCAGCACTTAGAAGGCCCATAACAATACTGGTGATCGTATCAGCAGTGTTTTTTGGTTCTTTCCTTGCGATCAAATCAATACCCATAGATATTTTCCCTAAGCTCAATCTGCCGGTTATCTATGTGATAGAGCCCTATGCCGGTATGACGCCACAACAAATGGAGGGCTTTTTCTCCACCCGTCTTTCCGACCAGTTCCTTTATGTGAGTGGGATAAAGAACATCAGCAGCAAGAACATACAGGGCATCAGCATTCTAAAGCTGGTGTTTTTTGAGCACACGGACATGGCTGAGGCATCAGCGGAAGTTGCCGTGCAGCTAAATCGCGCCCAGCAGTTTTTTCCGCCGGGTGCGCTGCCCCCGCAGGTAATACGGTTCGACGCTTCTTCGCTCCCTGTTGGTACACTGGTTTTCAGCAGCAACGACCGCGACCTTGAAGCTATTCATGACCTTGCCGTTACACGCATCAGGCCTTTCTTTTCCACCATTGCCGGCCTCTCGGCACCTCCGCCTATTGGCTCGAACCAGCGAACGGTTGTTATCAATATTGACCCTAGTAAATTAAGAAGTTACAACCTCACGCCAGATGAGGTCGTAGATGTGATGACGCACAATAACATTACCGCTCCTTCAGGTAACATCGGCATAGGTAATACCTACTATATGGTTACTACCAACGCCCTTGAAAGCACCATACAGGCTTTTGGTGATATACCGGTGCGGTCTGATAACACCAATACGGTATTCCTACATGACATTGCAACGGTGCAAGATGGTGCAGATGTAACCACGGGTTATGCACTGGTGAATGGAAAGCGCTCTATTTATATGCCCATCGTAAAAACGCCCGATGCCTCCACATGGGAGGTGGTAAATAAGCTGAAAGCAAAGCTACCCGAAATGCGCAGTCTGTTGCCCGATGATGTGCACGTTACCTATGAGTTCGATCAGTCGGTGTTTGTGATCAATGCAGTAAAGAGTATCATTTCAGAGGGCGCGATAGGCGCTATCCTCACGGCTCTGATGATCTTGCTCTTCCTGCGCGACTTGCGGAGCTGCATTATAGTAATAGTTACTATCCCGCTCGCTATTTTCAGCGCCGTGTTTTTATTGAAGCTGGCCGGGCAAACCATAAACATTATGACGCTGGGAGGGCTGGCGTTGGCTATTGGGATACTGGTAGATGAGAGCACTGTGACCATCGAAAATATACATCAGCACCTGGAAATGGGCAAGAGCAAGCGTGTAGCCATCTTAGAAGCCTGTGAAGAGATCGCGCTGCCCAAATTACTTATTCTGCTGAGTATATTAGCGGTATTCGTTCCTGCCGCTTTAATGACGGGTGTGCCGAGGGCCATGTTCGTACCGCTATCACTGTCGGTAGGGTTTGCGATGATCTCTTCATTCCTGTTGTCACAAACATTGGTGCCCATTATTTCAAACTGGTTGTTGAAAGAAGATATGTACCGGCATCATGAGGCCGGTGTTGTAGAGCATAAGAACGCTCGTTTTTTCGACCGGCTCAGAACGAGATTTTTATGGTCGCTGAGAAAAATGTCGAAGAAGAAGAGGCGGAATGTAAGTCTGTATCTTATCGTCGTTTTAGGACTTACCGGTTGTTGTTTTTTATTGATCGGGAAAGACCTGCTGCCCAAAACAAATAATGGTCAGTATCAGGTAAAGCTACGCATGCCCGATGGTACACGCCTGGAGCGTACGGAAAACATGACGAGGGATGTGTTGCAGATTCTAGACAGTATCACAAACAATCATGTGGAGATCACCTCGGCATATGTGGGAATGATGCCGCCCAACTATGCTACCTGTAATCTTTATGTGTTTAACAGCGGTTATAATCAGACTTCACTGCAGATACAACTGGATGAGCATTTCCGGATGGACAAAGACAAGTTTCAGGAGCTGTTCCGCGGCGCTGTCCACGCCCGCTTGCCGGCTGTGAATGTTTCGTTCGAGCCGATAGAACTCACAGAGAAGATAATGAGCCAGGGCGCCGTAGCGCCGGTAGAAGTGGAAGTGGGCGGAAAAGATATGCGCGAAATAGAAACCTATGCAAGCCGGCTTGTTGGTGAACTAAAGAAGGTTCCCTTCATGCGTGATGTGCAGATCGAGCAGCCACTAAAATACCCCACCATCAGGATACTCCTCGACCGCTATAAAATAGCCCAGATGGGACTTAAGCTGGCAGATGTATCCAGGTCTGTTTCTGATTTTACCTCATCAAGCAGATATACTGAAAAAAATCTGTGGCTGGATACTAAGAATGCCTATAGCTATCAGGTCCAGGCGCAGGTGCCTTCTTATATTATGAATAGTGTGGACGATTTTAAAGAAATACCGCTTGAAGTGGGGCAGCCCAGCCTTGTCTTGCAGGATGTAGCTACTTTCCAGATAGACACTGTACCTGGAGAATATGACAGAAGCGGCCCTCGAAGATTTGTTACAGTAAGCGCTAATCTCTACAAAACAGATTTGGGCAGGGGCGCAATAGAAGCCAATAAGGCTATCAAATCTTTGGGTGCATTGCCAAAAGGTTTGGTGGCAGAAGTGAAGGGTATGTCTGATCTGCTTACCGAGACATTGGGCAGCCTGCAAAGCGGGCTGATACTGGCGATTATCGTTATCTTTTTATTGCTTTCCGCCAACTATCAGTCGTTTCGTGCAGCATTTGCAGTGCTCTCGTCTATACCTGCCGTATTGCTGGGTGCAATAGTTATTTTGTTAGCAACAGGTTGTACGCTCAATCTGCAATCGTACATGGGCATCATTATGTCAACCGGTGTATCTGTAGCCAACGCATTGCTTATTGTAACCAATGCAGAAAAGCTTCGCTACGAATTTAACAATGACGTAGTGAGAGCAGCAACAGTAAGCGCATCGATAAGATTGCGGCCCATACTGATGACCAGCCTTGCTATGATAGTAGGCATGATTCCCATGGCAAGCGGTATGGGGGAAGCTGGTGACCAGACTGCCCCTCTGGGGAGGGCGGTGATAGGCGGCCTTATAGCATCCACATTTGCATCATTATATGTTGTGCCGCAATGTTACATATGGCTGCGGCAAAGATCATCATTAAAATCCGTATCGTTATTGCCCGAGAAACACCCGAAATCAGGCGTATGATAACTAAGATAAAATAAGCTAAAGAATCATTAACTAATAATAAGGTCATGAGAAATCAAATTCAGTTAATTGCAGTATCCGGAATTATTATTATGCTCGCGTCATGCGGTAATAAAGATGCAGATACGAAAATTCCCGATAGTCCGGCAGTGATAAAATACAACACAATGGGACTCCAGGCGCGCCAGATAAGTGGCAATATGCAATTGCCCGGTGTAATGCAGCCATTTCAATTTGTGCAACTGTATCCGAAGATCAGCGGTTTCATTAAAAATGTGCCGGTGGACCGCGGCTCGGTAGTAAAGAAGGGGCAGTTATTGGTAGCGCTGGAGGCGCCCGAGATCGAACAGCAGGTTGCTGCCGCGAAACTGAAATATACGGAGGCCTCGTCATCTTATATCACCAGCAAAGACAGGTATCGCCGCTTGCTGGAGACCAGCAAAACACCTGGAACCATCTCTCCGTTCGACCTGCAGGCAGCCCAGTCAAAAATGCAGGGTGATAGTGCAACCGCTCAGGGGGAGTATGCGGGCTATAAGGCGCAGGAAACAATGAGAAGCTACCTGACCATTACAGCGCCGTTTGATGGTGTTATTACTGAGCGCAACGTACACCCCGGCGCACTTGCAGGCCCGGGCGCGGAAAATGCAAAGCCAATGCTGGTGTTGCAACAGCTTTCCAAACTAAGGCTGGTGGTAAGTGTGCCGGAACAATATGTTGTGCAGGTGAAAGACGGCGATAAAGTGCATTACAAAATAAATGCACTGCCAGGCCAGGATTTCACTGGAACTATTTCGCGCTCATCGCAAAGCCTCAGCAACAATTTTCGGTCAGAGACGATAGAAATTGATGTAAATAACGCAGCCAATACATTTAAGCCCGGTATGTATGCCGAAGTAGTGCTGCCCACCAGTGGCGCAGCCAATGCATTTGTAGTGCCACGTTCGGCAGTAGTAACCACAACCGAAAGAAAGTATGTGATCGTGTCGGACAATGACATAGCCAAGTGGCAGGACATAACCGAAGGGAACCAGGCCAACGACTCAACAGAAATATTCGGAAACCTCCACATTGGCGACCAGGTAGTCACAAACGCTAGCTACCAGATAAAAGAAGGAGCACAGATAAAGTGAGGTTTTCAGCACATGCTATGCATTGCAAAGAAAGATTTTAAGTAATAAAATGAGCGCGCGCAACACCTCCCTCCTGTTTTAGGAGGGGCACGATTTGCGCTAACGAAAATCCGGGGTGGTTGGCTTGAGCAATACACGTAACACCTCGCAATACCACTCATTCCTCTACATACGCCAGTGATTTCCCAAAAGTCTCCGGTAGCAGCAGCGTGGATATTATCGCCAGCCCCCACACAATGCAGCCCGTCACTAAAAGGCCGCCCGTAAGGCCAATGCCGCAGACCCGTTCAAAAAACTGGTGTAGCGGGATCAATAGCACCAATGCGCCCCGCATAAAGTTGGTAACGGTGGCTGTTACCGTTACCCGAAGATTGGTTCCGAAATGCTCTGCCGTTGAGGTGACAAAAACAGAAAGATATCCGCAGCCAAGGCCCATAAAAAATGATGTGGCGCTAAGTTGCTGGCTATTGCTTATTCTTATAAAATGGTATCCGGTTGATAATACACCCAAAGCCATAAACGAAAGAAGTATCTTTTTCCTGCTCTTGAACATCTGGCTCAGTATCCCGCTGGATAGGTCGCCGGCCGATATTCCAACCTGGAACAGGATAAAACACGTGGACAATTTTAGCCCCGTAATGTTGTGCATTTTGGCTATCTCCGGCGACAGCGTAATAAGCAGCCCCACACTATACCATATAGGTATGCCCATCAATATACAGGCGAAGTATTTCAAAACCCTTTTCCGGGACGAAAACAAAAGCAGCAGCGACCCTCTTTTTTCATTGCCTGCACTGGCATCTAGAAACATCGACGACTCAAACGACCGCAGGCGCAGAATGAGTAGAATGCCACCAGCTACACCTGCAGCAAGAAAAGCCTCCCGCCACGGCAGATAATCACCAATGAGCCCTGCCGTTACCGCACCCAAAGCGCCCAGTGTAGCCACCAGTATGGTGCCATACCCACGCTGTTCAACGCTCATGCTTTCCGATACCAGCGTAATGCCTGAGCCCAGTTCTCCCGCCAACCCCACACCCGCCAGGAAGCGGATAATTGCATAAGTGTTCACATCATGCACAAAAGAGTTGGCAAAATTGGCCAGCGAGTACAGCAGGATAGAGCCGTATAAGACAGTTACCCGCCCCCTCTTATCGCCAATAATACCCGTAATGATCCCACCTATCATCATCCCCGCCATTTGGATTGACAGCAGCCGTTCTCCCGCACTGGTCAGTCCAGCCCCACTTAGCCCAAGGTCCTTCAGTGATGGTATCCGGTAAACATTAAACAGGAACAGGTCAAAAGCATCAATAAAAAAGCCGATGCCTGCTACCAGCACAGCTATATTGAAAGGGGAGTGGTATATTTTGTGGGTTGTCAAAAGTGCTGGTTTTTCGGCCAGTCAAAAATTATTTTGCTGTGTTGTTAGGGAAACTTATACCAGGGCCAAAGTAACATGCATTCTCCTTTATTTTGCCGTCTTTAAATCTAAAATACTCGGTGTTTCGGAACACTCTGCCATCTGTAGTCCAGCCATTATAGGTTACGAAGGCATCATCTCCATCCACGATCAGCTTATCAATATCAAACCTCCTGATGTTCACGGCGTTTGGCCAGCACCGCTCCTTATAAGTCTTCAGATCAATATGGTCATCGTTAGGGCTGTTGAAAACAAATCCGTCAGCGAGCAGCGAGTTCAACATGTTCCAGTCTTTTTTCTCATAAGCCGCGTAATAATCTTTAATGAGTTTCACATTAGCGGAATTTCCGGTGCGCGTGCAACTACTGCCAAACAAGATCAGCATTATTGCTAATAAGTATCCAGCCCCATTATTTTTAAACTTATTCAGCATAAAATATAAGTTTGATAAACCTGCTTTTCTTATGCTATAGTAATCAAAAACTGTCGTAATAGAAAATTTATCCTGCGCAGCAAAGCATATAACACGTCCTGGACCCAAAGAGCACAAAGCACCTGCTAAAAATGAGCAAAAGAAACTTACCTGTTTTAAATATATAGCTCTGCGAAAAAAAACTTTGTGAATGTGGGGCTGCTTTTCTATTTTTGCCGCGGAGAGATGGCAGAGTGGTCGAACGCGGCGGTCTTGAAAACCGTTGACTGTCAAAGGTCCGGGGGTTCGAATCCCTCTCTCTCCGCATAGTGAAAAAGCCCCATTTTTGGGGCTTTTTTATTGATAATCAATGCCGTTTTTGGAGTAAAAAAGATCATTTTGGAGTTATTTAGCACTGTTTTAGCACTGTTTTTTTAAGCTAAATTGTTGCCTATAAAGGGTTTCACTTCTTTTTAGCACTGTTTTTTCTAATAATGGCTAATGCTCGCTTGGCACTTAGTGCCTCCGCATCCGCCTTTTTTTGCTCAATTTTGGTGAGCTTCGCAGGCTTTTCTGGATTAAAAACTTCGGTAAGTACTTCTTTTGCCAACTCTTTTGCAGTTGGTGCTTCGGATTCTTTCAGCTTTTGTGTGATGGTATAGATCTTCATATTGGGTGGTAACACCTTAAATACCTCTCTATACTTTTCCAGAATCTGATTAAGAAGGTTTTGGACATGCATTATATGCTCCAAAGTTATTTCAAGCCCAACATGAACATCATTATGTTCGTTCAGTTCAAACTTACCTTTTAAGTCGTTTAACTTCAAACCTAATGCATCTGCATTGCTCGAATTGAAGTCTACTCCATATTTGACTCTTGCGGTGTGTTGGAATGATGTTGTAAAGCTCATTTCAAAATCTGCAATTATTAATCCGATTCTCATGTCACAAAAATATTAGAAACTCCTCATGTTTTACGTTTATAGATTTTACTGAACTATCCCTGGCTAAAGCCTACTTGAAACCATATTCTACTGGTAAATAATAGCATTATCTGCTTCTAAAGACTTGTCAAACAGGAGTCCTGCTGCATCTGAGTGTTTCAAGTGATAATCAAGCCAGGGTACCAAATACCTGTTGATGATCCGATGTTGCTCTTCTTTCGTTATCTCTGGTTTAGGTTTACACGTACCCTCGCCAAAGCTGCATGTAAAGCTCTTATCAGCCATCAGGCAGTGACTGCCGCCCTTTATGCCAATGTAATGCTTGCTTTTGCTGCTCAGCCCATCATACATGGGTAACTGGTTTGTTTTGGCAGGCGTGATACAATCATTTAACCCAGCAAATACAAGTGCAGGTACTTTGATATTTTTTGCTGCTGTGATTGCTGATGGCTTCGTCTCTGCTGCCGCAAGCGTTGCTATCGCTTTGATGCCTGGATCGTTTGCTGCTGCAATGAACGCAGAACCACCGCCCATGCTATGACCCATTACACAATTCATGGTGTCCACCTTATTGTAGAATATGGAACCAGGTGTATTGCCGAGCACTAATAGCTTTTTAAGGATGAATGAGAGGTCTTTGCCCAATTCCCCATGACTTGGTGAGAACGAAGATTCTGTTGTAGGGAATGCCACTATATAGCCATTAGGGACTACTGCTTCCCAGATATTCTGGTACGCATCCCATTTCATCACAAAGCCATGTCCGAAGCTGATGGCTGGCACCTTACTTTTCAGCGTTTTTGAAAAACTAACGTTTTCACCTGCTGCATCAGCAGGATAGTATATCTCGCATGGTACCGCTCTGTTGTTTCTGGAGCTATCGATCAGGGTCATTGTTACATTCCCTATCTGATAGGACTGCCCAAATATCTGACTGCACGCAAATATCGCCAAGACTGCTAAGATTAATCCTTTCATGTCACCAAAATTATTGTAAATATTCTGTGTAAATATCTTGCTCTCAACTATGCTATGCGTCAAATAAGCACCTTAATGTACGCAAAATATGCGTAGAATAACCTACTTTCGCTCTGACTATAGGGGAATAATCTTCGCATATCACATTTCATTATGGCTAAATACATTTACCAGGAAGCTAAATGGGGACATTTTACCTGGGATACACCAAAGATAACATCCCTGCTTGCTGCCATCAGGCACAGGCAAGGTAGGTTATTGGGGAATATGGAAGCTCTTGGTTTTAATCTTCGTTCGGAAGCACTATTGGAATCGCTGACACTGAATGTGATCAAGACAAGTGAGATTGAAGGTGAGATATTAAACCCAGAACAAGTACGATCTTCGATTGCCAGGAGACTGGGTATGAATATTGCTGGTTTAGTGGCTTCCGACAGAAATGTAGATGGTGTTGTTGAAATGATGCTCGATGCCACGCAGGGATTTAAAGATCCGCTTACAACGGATCGTTTATTCGGGTGGCATTCTTCCTTATTCCCATCTGGCAGGAGTGGCATGTATAAAATTAAGGTTGGAGAATGGAGGGATGATAGCAAGGGTGCTATGCAAGTTATTTCTGGCGGTTATGGAAAGGAGAAAGTTCACTTTGAAGCTCCAGCTGCCGATACATTAGATAATGAGGTCTCAAGGTTCCTTGAATGGTTTAATGGAGTGGAGTTAAGTGACCCAGTGTTAAAGGCTGCGGTAGCTCACCTATGGTTTGTTACCATTCACCCCTTCGATGATGGTAACGGTCGAATTGCGAGGGCTATTGCAGATATGCAGTTAGCCAGGGCTGATGGAAGTGCTCAACGTTTTTACAGCATGTCGGCACAGATACAAAGGGAGAGGAATCAGTATTATGAAATACTGGAATCCACTCAGAAGGGAACTCTGGACATTTCTAACTGGATGATCTGGTTTTTGGAATGCCTAAATCGATCTTTGGATGCAACAGAACAGTTATTGTCGAAGGTATTAGTCAAGGCTAAGTTCTGGGATAAAGCGTCTGGAGTACCATTCAATGATCGCCAAAAATTAATGGTCAATAAGTTGCTGGATGATTTTGAAGGCAAGCTAATCACAGCTAAGTGGGCAAAGATGACCAAATGCTCGCATGACACAGCGATCCGTGATATTCAGAATCTGATAGAGAAGCAAATACTGGTGAAGGAAGATGCTGGCGGAAGAAGTACCAGTTATCGGCTCAATATTGATTTTTAAATTGTCTAAAAAACGTATCTTATAAAACACCTGCTTTTTATCATGCTCCTGCTATCTGGTTTGGAAAAACAACGCTAAAAAGCAACTCATGTATTAATTGAAAAATCCTAAATAGTTTTCCACTATTCCAAGGTATTGTGGGTTTGTTCATGATTTGTATATTTGAGTTGTTCAACAATCATTAAAAAATAAAAATTAACTATATGAACAAAGGAGAACTCATTGACAAAATTTCAGCTGACGCAGGTATCACAAAAATGCAAGCAAATGCAGCGATAGACTCATTCACAGGCTCTGTGATCGCAACTCTTAAAAAGGGTGACCGTGTTACCCTGGTGGGATTCGGTACATTCTCGGTATCAGCTCGTGCTGCTCGTAATGGTCGTAATCCTCAGACTGGTGCTGTAATAAAAATTAAAGCCAGTAAGGTGCCAAAG
The DNA here is from genome assembly GCA_903887415.1 of uncultured Bacteroidota bacterium. Classification (GTDB taxonomy): domain Bacteria; phylum Bacteroidota; class Bacteroidia; order Chitinophagales; family Chitinophagaceae; genus Nemorincola. The sequence continues at coordinate 31,762 of CAISPO010000062.1, forward strand.
TTCAAATCTGGAAAGGGTTTCGCTGAAAGTATTAATAAGAAGAAATAACACTTCAATTTTCTCATTATAAAATTTAAAGCAGGAGATTTTGGACTCCTGCTTTTTTAATGAAGGTTTGACGTAAAAGTCAAAGGTTGATTTGTCAATAATATTCCTTTCCCCATTTGTAAAGCTCCTTTAGTATTGGCTGCAATTTTCTTCCTTTATCGGTAAGGGTATATTCGACTGTTGGTGGTACAGTCGCATATGCAACCCGTTTTACAATATCATGAGCTTCCATAAGCTTTAATTCTTTCACAAGCATCCTGGTATTGATACCTTCAATACTGCGTTCTAATTCTTTAAATCTTTTCGTGCCTTCGAAGAGTGAATAGACTATTGTGAAAGCCCATTTACCACCTAAAATCTCTAAAGACTGTCTAACGGGGCAAGATCTATCGTTTATTTTTCCAAATATTTTCTCAGTGTTAGCCATATTGCTTTACATTATGTTACTACTATACATTGTTGACACTACTTGCAAATGTAAAGTAAAGTACTTTAGTTTGCATTTCTAAATTCATAAAAATGAACATTGCACTTTGGGTTATTCAAGGAATTCTCGCAACCATGTTTTGCATTTCGGGCATCATGATTTTAACACAGCCGAAAGAAAAGTTAGCGGCAAAAATGCCATTTGTAAATGACTATTCAGATCCAATGGTCAAACTTGTTGCTTTTGCACACATCTTTGGTGCCATAGGTTTAATACTACCTTTGTTGTTGAACATAATACCAATTCTAACGCCAATTGCTGCCAGCGGATTAGCACTGGTGATGCTGTTGGCTATAGGGTACAACAAGAAAAGAGGCGACAATAAAGGGGTCATAGTGGACGTTGTTATTCTGACACTATATTTATTAATTGCTGTTGGTAGATTTAAAGGGCTGTAAACAGATTTTGTATTTGTAGTTTCCTATTTTAAATGCTGGTATGTTATGAGCAATAAATTAGAATATAAAGAAGCATTTGTAATACTTGCGGAAACACTTGATGGCTGGAGGTCACCAGTTAGTGAGGAGGGTAGTAAAATGCTTCAATTGCATTACCAATGGGCAAACGAGTTAGTCAGAATAGGACATACTTTAATGGCAGGACCTTTGGATCGGGAATTATTTACAAAATCCGACTATAAGATATCTGGTCACCTTACTGGTTTGATTATTATCAAGGCAACTTCAAGGGAAGAAGCAGAACAGATTGCCTTCCAGGATCCCTTTCACATAAATGGTTATAGAACAAATAAGGTATACTCTTTTGCTATCGGCTTCGCAAATCCTGATATTTTAAAGGTGGTATCCGAAATGCTGTAAGATTTCATAACAACAAAATTCCGATAAGAATGAAAAAATTTATGGTTGATATCCTTTTAGAAGGATTGGACACAGAAACAAGAATGAAGCTTCTACCAAAGGAGCAAGAAGTGGTTAAGGAGCTGGAGTCAAACGGTACAATAGTGGATAACTTCATTAAGCTTGATATGTCTGGCATTTACATGGTTGTTATGGCTACTGACCCTGATGATGTTCATACAAAACTCAGTGCTTTGCCGTATTACCCTTACATGAAAATAAATATAGTACCAATAAGGTTCATTAACAGCGTTAATGCATAAGAGCTGGTGAGGGTGCTTCTAAATTGGATTTACAGCATCAAATTTGCACGGTCATTTGTAGCAATGACAAATCAAAGCCCTTCTCCTTAAGCCTGGTAATTATTCCCTGGTAAACTGCATCGCTCATCTTCGGTGTCCTGGATAATATCCACAGATACTTCTTGCTCGGATGGCTCACGACTGCATAGCTGTAATCGTCAGCCAGGTCGATAATCCAATACTTAGCTCTGAATGGGAAGAAGAATTGCACCTTCAGCTTTGCATTGCCCGTGTTCTTTTCAACGAATGCCTTTCCTTTAATATAGGATTGTTTGCCGTTGATGCTGCCTCTGTTGCATCGGTTCTCAACGATTAGATAGCCCTTGTCGGTCATGGTGTATTCAGCAGTGGTGCAATGGCATCCCTTTTGGAAGCTCATAGGAAATGAAGCTATCTCATACCATTTGCCAGCGTACTTATTCACGTCAACATTGGGGACGGTTTCAATTGGTTGGGCGTTTGATGTGACTGACATAATGATGGTGAGAAGAGTGAGTAAATATTTGCTCATTGGTATGTTATATTGTTCTGATGAGTGAACCATTTTCCTTTCTGATTTCAGTTTTGCCTTTACTGGTAGTTAGTGCAATATCAGAACCATGCCATCTGGCGTTGGTTGCGTCACCGTTACCAATAGTTCTTATTAGTGAACCGTTTTCCTTTCGGATCTCAACTTTTCCTTTTACCGTAGTTATTGCGACGATTGACTGGTCGGAGTTAAAGTCGGCATTAATGGCATCGCCATTACCTATGTTACGAATAAGAGAGCCATTATCCTTTCGGATTTCAACTTTGCCGTTCGTTACTTTTAAAATATTCATAGTACAATTTTTATTAGTTATTAATACTGTCCTATACCTGCATTCCTTGTTACGAAAATCACTATAGTCTTATTAACCGATTACAACATCAACCTCAATTAATCAGGCTTTATAGCTCGGCACCATACTATTCTACCTCTTTGAAATAACTACGATAAAGCCCGAAAAATTGGTTAGGAGGGGGCTATATCCTTATACATATGCTTACGCATCCTTTATTGCATTTCATTCTCATTGTAATGTGTTGTTGAAAAATGGTAATACAAAGGACAGTATTGAAAGGGGGTGAAGGGTTTCTTTTTATAGAAGATTTAAAGAGTACTCATGAAGTACTTTATTCCATTTTTGCACTACATCTTTATTTATCATCAAAGATTCTTCGTTAGCAACTTGATTATTTTCATTTTTACCGAACGACAGGAAATTAAAGCTACCAAGTATATAA